>CAKOKQ010000004.1 GCA_934095825.1 uncultured Bacilli bacterium
AAATATCAAGTGTGGTAAGTGAAAGACTAAATACTCCAGCATTAATTACTGTGGTCAATTTACAATTTCATTCGAATTTGTTAAATAAACTAACGATGTAATCTTGAAAAAAAGAGCAACTTTTATTATACTAAATGTTGTTAAGGGTTTAATGGTGATATTTTGGATATAGAAGCAGTAAGAGCTTTAACTGGAGATTATAGTCATATCATTATGAAGAAAGATAATATTAAGTGTTATGGTTATCACAGTTATGGTTATGATTTAAAACAAGTTTTAGATATTGGTTATATTTCAAAAGATAAATTAAATATTGATATAGTAGCTGATTTTTTAAGAAACGATATTGTTTTGTGGCAACCATATTTTAGTAGCAGTGATTTTGATGTTGTTGTTAGAAAAGATGGGAAAACCTTAAGAATAGCAAGGAATTTATTAAGTAGTCTTAATAATAAATATATTGAGCTTTTAAATTTAGCAATCAAAAGAAGTATTATTAATATTATCAAAACTAGTGATTCTGCCTTAGAGGTTAATCTTAGTAATGACAAAATTACAATAATAGATATAACCACTGGGGAAACTGTTTTAAAAGCGTGGCATTTAGCTGATTTAGATATGTTAGCTATGGTAAATTATTTACTTGATAATACTTTAAAACATACGGATATAAAAATTAATTATAGTTTTGATAAACCAGTTAATGTTAGTATGATGGTGTTTGGAACTTATATTAAATTTAATGGTACCGATGAGATAATGATGCCAATAATTAAAATATGTGCTGATTATAAAGAAAATTTAAAGAATACTAATTATCATCAATTGAAAATGAAAGGATTTTAAATATGAAAAATAATATGGAAGATATAGTAAATTTTTGTAAACAATATGGGTATATATTCCCTGGAAGTGAGATTTATGGTGGTCTTGCTAATACATGGGATTTTGGACCTTTAGGAAGAGAATTAAAAGAAAATATTAAAAAATGTTGGTGGAAGAAATTTATTGTTGAAAATAAATATAATTATGGACTTGATGCCGCAATTTTAATGAATCCTAATGTATGGGTAGCCTCAGGTCATGTTGCTTCTTTTGCTGATCCTTTAATTGATTGCCGTAAATGTAAGGCTAGAAGTCGCGCGGATAAATTAATTGAAGAATATTTTGCTAAAAATGGCATTAGTGGTAGTGCTGATGGCTGGAGTAATGAAGAGCTAATGAGCTACATTAAAGAACATCATATTGTATGTCCAAAGTGTGGAGCTTGTGATTTTACCGATATTCGCCAATTTAATTTATTGTTTGAAACAAGTCAAGGTGTAACAGAAGATACGAAAAATAAGATTTATTTGCGTGGGGAGACAGCTCAAGGTATATTTGTTAATTTCTTGAATGTTCAAAGAACAATGCGAGCAAAAGTACCATTTGGTATTGGCCAAATTGGAAAGAGTTTCCGCAATGAAATAACTCCGGGTAACTTTATTTTCCGTGTACGCGAATTTGAACAAATGGAATTAGAATTTTTCTGTAAACCAGATACTGATTTAGAATGGTTTGGTTTCTATAAATCATATTGTAATAGTTTCTTAAAAGATTTAGGTATTAAGCCTGAAAATTTAAGAAATCGTGATCATGAGAAACAAGAATTATCATTTTATTCTAAGGCGACAACTGATATTGAATATCATTATCCATTCGGCTGGGGTGAATTATGGGGAATTGCTGATAGAACTGATTATGATTTATCAACCCATATGGAACATTCCAAGAAAGATTTAAGATATATAGATCCTGAGACTAATGAAAGATATTTACCTTATGTTATTGAACCAAGTGTTGGAGTTGAAAGATTATTCTTAGCTGTTTTGTGTGATGCTTACGAACGCCAAGTATTAGAAGACGGAGCCGAAAGAGAAGTATTACATTTAATTCCTGCTTTAGCGCCATTTAAAGCAACTATTTTGCCTCTTGTTAAAAAAGTTCATGGCAAGAAAGCAAATGAGATTTATTCTGAACTTTTAAAAGATTTTTATGTATCTTATGATGAGGCAGGAAGTATTGGCAAGCGTTACCGAAGATGTGATGCTATCGGGGTACCATTCTGTATAACTGTTGATGATGAAACTATAAACAATGATATTGTAACCGTTCGTAATAGAGATACAATGGAACAAGAAAAAGTTAAAGTAAGCGATTTGAAAGAATATATTAATCGTGCTATTAAATTTTAAAAAAAATTAATTTGTGGTTGCTAAATTAAAAACAATTTGATATTATAAATAAGCACGAAAGTCATAAAAGAATTGCAAAAAGTGCTTATTTTATGTATAATTGTTGTTAGATAAAGTAAGGAGATTTAGTTATGGCTTTGAATTTAAAGAAAATGATGGGGTTAGATGGTGATGATAATTCTCTTCAAACCGAAGATGAATTTTATACAGCAACAGAAGAAGAAGCAACAGGCAGTAAAAATGGTGGTTCCAAAATGATATTACTTGAACCACGCGCTTACTCAGAATCTCAACAGATTGCTGACCACTTAAAAAAGAGAAATAGTGTTGTAGTTAACTTAAAAAGAGTAACTTCAGACCAAGCTAAAAGAATTATCGATTTTTTAAGTGGCTGTATTTATGCCATAGGTGGTACCATGCAAAAAGTTGGTGTTGGTATTTATTTATGTGCACCTAAAAATGTAAATGTACAAGGGAAAATCACGGAAGACTCATCAGTTGCTGATGAAGAAGCAGATGAGGAAGTGAAGTGGTAATTTAATAAAAATTGAGGTGGGGGTATTATGCCTAAAGCATTTGGGATATCTTTTTATGGTTACAATAAAAATGAAGTTAATGAATTTATGAACAATGTTACTAATGAATATGAAAGTATGTTGGATAAATTAAAGAAAACTAATGAAGAAATGAAAAAACTTCGTGAAGATAATAGTAAGCTTCAAAGCGAATTAGAGCAATATAAAAATATTGAAGGAACTTTAAGGAGAACTTTGGTTCTTGCGGAGGAATCAAACCAGACCATAAGGAAATCAGCCAATGATGAATCTCAAGTGATATTAGAAGATGCTAAGAAAAACGCCTCAAGAATTATTAATGACGCTTTATTAAAAGCCCAAAAAATTCAGGATGATGCGGATAATATAAAAAGAGATACAATTGTTTATCGCAACCGTGTTATGAACATTATTAAAGAACAAAAAGAACTGTTAGACAAGTATGATGATATAGAATATTAAACTTAGTCTTATTGTTACTTAGTTCTTTTTTTTCGGCCTAAAAATATAATTTAGTAGGTGATATGATGTTAAATTTACTGATTAATCTTGTGAAAAGTATAATTTTTTTTACGGGGAGTTATTCCAATACGGTTTTTAAGGATCCCCTAAGTAGTGAAGAAGAAGAGAAATATATAAAATTAATGCAGCAAGGTAACAAAGAGGCTCGAAATATTTTAATTGAACATAACTTGCGATTAGTAGCTCATATTGTAAAAAAATTTAATCCCCCAATTGGGTTAACCGATGATTTAATTAGCATTGGGACCATTGGCTTAATTAAAGGCGTTGATTCTTATCAAAGTGGTAAAAATATAAAAATTACTACTTATGCGGCCCGTTGTATTGAAAATGAAATATTAATGTATTACCGTTCAGCTCGTAAATTTCAAAATACGGTTTCTTTAGATGATTATATTGGAACTGATAAAGAAGGTAATAAAATTAACTTAAAAGATGTTATTAAAGATAAAAGTAAACCTATTGAAGATGAACTCTATTTAAAAGATAATATTAATTTATTAAAACAATTTATAACTAAATTAAGTAAAAGAGAACAGGATATTATTATTAAAAGATATGGTCTTAATAATAAAAAAGCGATGACTCAAAAAGAAATAGCTAAGGAAATGCGGATTTCTAGAAGTTATGTTTCCCGAATTGAAAAGCGCGCTATTAGTAAAATATTAAGAGAATTTATTAAGAAAAATAAAGGATAATGATAAGGAGCAATAATAAGGATTAAAATAAAAGTATTATTAAAACCTAAGTTAGGCCTTCTTTTTAATTAATTTTAAAATATTAGGATTGTCTATTGAAACGAGATAATTAAAGAGAGCTAAGTCGTTTCCTCGCTTATTGATATTTCTGATACTTTTAATAGAGATAATCATTTTTTGAAATTTAAGATTTAAATCGTTGCCTTTTTTAGAATAGGATATTAAGGAACCATAATCCTTGTTTAAAATGTTGGTAATAATGGTACTATCCGTCGTTTTTTTAGAAAATCCATTATATCTAATGGTATAAAAATTCTTATTAATACTAATTTCAATACAATCTAATTGGTCTTTCATAATGAAAATTATTTAATTGTTAAATATTCTTAACAACCTAATTAATCCTTTCTTTTATATTTTTGGAAAAATTTTTTGCTTTTTATCTACAACTTATCTATAAAATAGTTTTATAGTTTCCTAGATTACTAGAAATTTAAGCTGTTGTAAAGGCCTCTTTCTTAAAAAAATGAAGTTTTTGTAAATTTTTGGTTTTATTATTAGTAAATTTAGGCTATAATGTAATCATAGGAGGATAGAAAAATGAAACCACAAGAAGAGCCTATTCATATTAAAGTAAATGATAAAAAAGATATAGCGCCTTTAGTTTTAATGCCGGGGGACCCTTTGCGAGCAAAATATATTGCTGAAAAGTTTTTAGAAAATGCTAGACTAGTTACCAGCGTTCGTAATATGTTTGGTTTTACAGGAACTTATAAAGGACATAAAGTAACTATTATGGGTAGTGGCATGGGGATGCCTAGTATGAGCATTTATGCTTTTGAATTATTCTATTATTTTAATGTTGAAAAAATAATTCGCATTGGAACTTGCGGTGTTGTAACAAAAGATATAAATGTTCCTGAATTAATACTTGCGGATAATGTCTTTAGTTTATCTAATTTTGCTTATAATTATGATGGCTATGATAAAAATATGGTTTATCCAAGTAAAAAATTAAATGAAAATATAATTGCTACAGCTAGAGAACAAGATAAAAAGCTACATGTTGGAACAATGCTTACATGCGATGCTTTTGGCCCTTATATCAATATGGATAATGTTTTAAAAAGAATTCCAGAAGATGTAGATCCAATTGCTGAAGAAATGGAAGCTTATGCTCTTGTTCATGTTGCAAATTCATTTAAGAAAGAGGCTAGTGCTATCGTAACCGCTGTCGATTCTAAGTTTAGTGATGTAGTTTTACCAATTGAAGACCGTGAAAAATCACTTGATGACATGATTACTTTAGCGCTTGATGCCATAATAAAATAAAAAGGGAATGTTGGCGTTGCACCAACTTGGAAATATAGGTCTTAAGGCCTATTTTTTTAGGATAAGTTATGTTAAAAGAATTTGAAAATTATTTGAAAAATGTGCGGAAATATAGCATTAATACTGTAAATAGTTATCTTAGTGATATTAATATTTTTTTAGAATATTTAAAGGAAAGTAAAATAAATTATAAAGATGTTAATCGTGATGTCATTAGGACTTATCTTAAATATTTAGATACGGCTAAATATAAAAGTAGTAGTATTAATCGTCTTTTAAGTAGTCTTAATGATTATTATAATTACCTAGTAAAAATGAAGTATGTTAAGTATAACTATTTTGAGGATATTAACCGTCCCAGAAGAGAAAAGAAACTACCTAATTTTATTAATTATGAAGAGTATATGACTTTAATTAAGCAAGCAGAAAAAGAAGAAAATGAATTTTTAAGGGCAAGAAATTTACTTTTTCTAGAAATTTTATTTGATACAGGCTTGCGTGTTAGTGAAGCAGTTAATATTAAATTTAGTGATATAAATAAAAGTGAATGTAGTATTAAAGTTTTGGGTAAAGGAAGCAGAGAGCGCATAGTTTATTTTGGAGAGTATGCACTTAATTATTTGAATGATTATATGGCTATAAGAGCGGGTATTAATAGCCCAGACAAAAATTATTTGTTTTTAAATAAGAATTATACTAAATTAACGAGAAGGGGCGCTGAATATTTGCTAAACTCAGTAACGAAACAAGCTTTATTAAAACAAAAAGTTACTCCCCATACATTAAGACATACTTTTGCTACGGAAATGCTTAATAATGGTTGTGATATTAGAAGCGTTCAAGAATTACTTGGTCATAAGTCCTTGTCTACGACAGGTATTTACACCCATGTTACTAATGAAGTTGTAAGAACAGAGTATTTAAAAGCGTTTAAACGCTGAGGCTTATAAAATATAATGAAAAATAAGATAAAAGTAATTAAAAAAATAAGCATATAAAAAATGACAAAAAAATTAGTAGTAAATTAAGTTAAAAAATGCTATATTTAATTAGAATAGAAGGAGAGTAAGAAATGAAAAAATTTGTGTACGATTTTAGCGAAGGCACAAAAGATATGAAGGAATTACTTGGGGGTAAGGGTTCCAACTTAGCTAGTATGAAAAATTTAGGAATGCCAGTTCCTGATGGTTTTATTGTAACGACCGAGGCTTGCAATAAATATTATTTGGAGGGTGAGAAGATTTCTACTGATATTGAAGAAGAAATTTATCAACATTTAGCTGATTTAGAGAAAAGAACCGGCAAAATTTTAGGAGATGTTAATAACCCCTTACTAGTTTCAGTTAGAAGTGGAGCTAGAAGCAGTATGCCGGGAATGATGGATACAATCCTAAATTTAGGACTTAATGATGATATCGCCTTATCATTTACGGAAATTACAAACAATAAGCGTTTCGTTTATGATTCTTATCGTCGTTTGATTATGATGTTTGCTGATGTCGTTATGGGTAAAGATAAAAGTCTTTTTGAAAAGTATTTAACTAATTATAAAAAAGAACATGGTTATATAAATGATACCGATTTAACAGGTGATGATTGGTATAATGTTAGCGAAAAATATAAAGAAATGTATCAAGAATTAACAAATGAAGCATTCCCTCAAGATGCTAATCGTCAATTAATTATGGCTATTGGAGCCGTATTTAGATCATGGAATAATAAGCGAGCTATATATTATCGAAAGATAAATAATATTCCTGATGACTGGGGGACAGCTGTTAATATTCAAACAATGGTTTATGGTAATAAGAATAATAATTCTGGAACTGGTGTTGCCTTTAGTAGAAGTCCAGTAAATGGTGAATCTAAATTATTTGGAGAATATTTAATAAATGCCCAAGGAGAAGATGTCGTTGCCGGAGTTAGAACTCCCCAAAGCATTGAAACTTTAAAAGATATTATGCCAGATGTTTATAATGAATTTGTAAGTATTGCTAAAAAGTTAGAAGATTATTATAAAGATATGCAAGATATGGAATTTACAATTGAAGATGGTAAACTTTATATGTTGCAGACGAGAAATGGTAAAAGAACTGGTCTAGCTTCTGTAAATATTGCTACTTCGTTAGTGCGAGAAGGTAAAATTAGCATGGAAGAGGCTGTTAGAAGAGTAAGTACTGATGATATAACCCAAGCCTTGCATCCAATTTTTAAAGAGGATAGCTTAAAGAAGGCTAAATTAATTGGTCAAGGCCTCGCAGCAAGCCCAGGGGCTGCCATTGGTGAAATTGTTTTTGAAGCCAGTGTTGCGATAAAAAAAGCTAAAGATGGAGTTAAAACTATTTTAGTTCGTCATGAGACAAGTCCAGAAGATATTGAAGGTATGCATTATGCCGAAGGGGTATTAACCATTCGGGGAGGAATGACCTCTCATGCCGCTGTAGTTGCTCGTGGTATGGGTATATGCTGTGTTAGTGGTTGTAGTAATATGGATATTGCAAGCGATGCTTTAATAACTAGTGATGGTAAAACTCTACATGCGGGGGATATTATTTCTATTGATGGTTCGACCGGAAATGTTTATGAAGGCAGTTTAGAATTAGAAAGTATTAGTAATAATACTGCTATTAATGAACTTTTAACAATGTGCGACGCTATTAAGAATTTAGGCGTCAGAGCTAATGCTGATACCAAAAAAGATATGGAGATTGCTAAAAATTTTGGCGCTGAAGGAATTGGACTTGTTAGAACCGAACATATGTTCTTTGAAAAGATAAGAATATTCAAATTCCGCCAGATGATTTTGGCTGATGATAAGAAAACGCGTTTACAAGCTTTAGTTTCCTTACTACCTTATCAAGAAAAAGATTTTGAAGAATTATATCGTCTAAATTCCGGTTTGCCAGTTGTTATTCGTTATTTAGATCCACCTTTACATGAATTCTTACCTAAAGAAGAGAAAGAAATTGACGAACTTGCTGCTGCTTTAAATACCACCGTGGCAGCATTAAAATTAAAAATCGAATCTTTAAAAGAGTTTAATCCGATGATGGGACATCGTGGTTCCCGCCTTGATATTACTTATCCAGAAATTGCTGTTATGCAAACTAATGCCGTAATATCCGCTGCTTGTAATGTTAAAAAAGAAGGAATTGAACCAGTAGTAGAAATTATGTTACCACTTATCATGGATAAAAAAGAATTTATTTATATTAAAGATATTGTAGAAAAAGAAATTAAACGCGTGTTAAAAAAGAAAAACATGCAGATAAATTATCAGATTGGGGCGATGATTGAAGTACCAAGAGCCGCTATATTAACTGATGAATTAGCTAGTGTTTGTGATTTCTTCTCTTATGGTACTAATGATTTAACCCAGTTAACTTTTGGCTTTTCAAGAGATGATGCAGCTAAATTTTTAAAAGATTATTATGCTAAAGATATTTTAAGTCATGATCCTTTTATGAGTTTAGATACTAATGGTGTTGGAACTTTAGTGAAAATTTCAGCACAAATGGCAAGAAAGGTTAAGAATAATATATCTTTAGGTGTATGCGGTGAACACGCTGCTGATGAGGCTTCAATTAATTTCTTTGATAAAATTGGTTTATCTTATATTTCAGCCTCAGCATACCGCATACCTGTTGCTAAGTTAGCAGCAGCAAAAGCAGCTTTAATAAATAAAAAAGAATTAGACTAGTTTAAATTATTTTAAGTATGTTAAAAATCCTAATAATATTAAGTAATAATAAATTTTTAGAAAAAAGTATCATGGGTAAAAATAAAATGCACTGGTACTTTTTTTCTAATTAAAAATATAGTATAATTTCTAGTATAGAGATTAGTAAGGTGGAGAAAATATGATTAAGACTTTGTCATTAGGTCAAGCAAATTATGATATATATGTAAATGTTTCTGAGTATCCTAAAGAAGGAACTAAGGATAGATTTATTAATAAGATAGGTTGTGGGGGCGGAACGGCTTGCAATGTTTCTTATATGTTAGCAAAGTGGGGTGTTTCATCAACTTTTGCTGGCGTTGTTGGTAATGATGTTTATGGAACCAGAGTTCGTAAAGAATTAGAAACCGCGGGTGTTGATACAAGATATATTGAGACTTCCTATGAAAAAGATACGGTATTATCATTTGTATTAGTAGATAGTAAAAACAAGATACCAACTTCTTTTGATGTTGCTGATGAGTTTGTGAAGCTAAAAAAATTCGATTTTGATTTTCAACCAGATTTAATTATTTTAGATGGTAATGATACTTATGCTTCTAAATCAACGGTAGAAAGATTTCCTAAAGCTGTTACCATTCTTCGAGCAACGCGCTTTAACCAAGATATCGCTAATTTGGCTTTAAAAGTAAATTACTTAGTTTGTTCCATGGATTTTGTCAGTGGACACTTAAAAATGCCAATTGATAGTGCTAATGTTCAAAGTTTAGTTAATGCTTATACGGAACTTAGAGACCGCTATGAACATCAAAATATTATTATTACACTAGGAAATAATGGCGCTATGTATATGGTGGATAATCAAATAAAAATTTCACCTGCTTTAAAGATTGATGTTGTTGATACATCGGGTTGCGGGGACATATTTACAGGTGCATTTAGTTACGGAATTGCCAGTAGTTTTGCTTTAGAAAAAGCTATAAAGTACGGCAATATTGCAGCGGGTCTTGCCACAAGAACTATTGGTGGTAGATTATCTATTCCTAAACTTGATGAGGTAAACAAAATTTATGAGAAAAATAATTGATCCTTTTACTGATTATCTTCCCCATCTTGATTTACATGGGGAGACTACAGCTACCATTGTGTATTTGGTTGAATCATTCATTAGAGATAATGTTAAATTAAAAAACGCTAAAGTAGTCATTATTCATGGTAAAGGTAGTGGAGCTTTAAGAAGCAAAACCCATGAATTGTTAAAAAGAAATAAAAGGGTTAATAAATATTATATTGATGGTTTAAATGATGGTCAAACCATTGTAGAGTTACAGATAAAATAAAAATAGTAATAGTAAGTAGGAAAAGTTCTACTTACTTTTTTAAAATAAAGCTTGCAATTTTAGGGAAAATAGACTATATATAATAATGAAATAACTAATATGAATTATGATGTTTATAAGATATGAATTGTTGTAATTTTAAGCTAAATGATTTCACTTCAGGTATTGATGTGTTAATTTTTAAAAACAAATTTAGATAAATTACAGGATTATAAATTTTTAGAAGAAACTGCTGAACAAAAATATCTATGACGATTAATGATAGATAAAAATGGGTAGACAAAGTAGACTTCTTAATGTAAAATTTAAGTTGTGAGGCATAAGGTATGGAAAACGAAGAAAAATTAATGGGTTCAAAGATAAAAAAACTAAGAAAAGACTCCAAAATGAATCAAGAAGAACTAGCAAGTAAGCTAGGGATTTCGAGAAGTTATTATTCAAAAATAGAAAACGACCAAAGAGGGTTATCAATAGAAATAATGCAAAGAGTATGTAAAGTGTTTAATATTTCTATGGATGAGTTTTTTGGCACTTTAGAAGAAAAAGATGATTTTTTAGAAACAGAAGCTAATAAACTAAATAAAAAAGTATTTAGATTTCGGTTAATAAATTTTATAATGATAATTTTAACTGGCTTATTTATTTTATTTGGCATATATTTTTTTAATAATTTTAACAAAATTAAAGTTTATATTTTAAATGGGGATAGCAATACTTTTACATATACTAATGGCATTTTTGTAGAATCTCGGGAGAAGTTTATATTAGAAAATGGTACTTTTAATATTAAAGACAATAGAATAAAGGAAGCTGATATTGTTAAAGTGGAGTTTAAAATCGATGATGATGTTATTAAAGAACAAAATAGTTTTTTTACGGGAATAGATGTTGAAGATTACAGCTATGATGAATTATTTACCAAAAAGGGGTATAAGAATAGTAAATTTAGTGTTGATATAACTTATAAATTAGATGATAAAGAATACAAAGAGACCATTATAATTGATAAAGATTTAACGATAAGTAATAATAAATTGATATATCCTAAGGGAGAAACTAAAGAAAAGTAATTAGTATCTCTTTTAAAGCATTTTACTTTTTTGGAAAGTTATAGCAACTTTTAGTAAAATTGATGCGAGTAAAACAGTAAAATATAAGCTTAGATGGCTTTTTTTCTTTCTTTTTTTGCATTCTGTGTATAAAACATTAGTAAAATTTCCATAATTTGGTTAGGTGATGTTATGGGAAGATATAAAGTAGATATTGCAGGTATTAAAACGAGTAGTTTAAAAACACTAACTAATGAAGAAATGAGAGAATTATTTATTAAAATGCACGATGGTGATACCTTGTGCAAAGATACTTTAGTAAATGGTAATTTACGCTTAGTATTATCTATTGTCCAACGATTTGATAAAAGTAAGTATAATGTTGATGATTTATTCCAGATTGGTTGTGTTGGTCTTATTAAAGCTGTGGATAATTTTGATATTAATTATAACTGTTTGTTTTCAACTTATGCGGTGCCACTTATTATGGGCGAGATTAGAAGATATATTAGAGATAACACATCAGTACGAATTAGTAGGGGGATTAAAGATAATGCTTATCGGATTTTAAAATTTAAAGAAGAGTATTTAAAAGAGCATGATAAAGAGCCATCATGGGAAGAAATAGGCGAGGCTTTAGGACTTAGTTTATACGATATAAAAGGAGCCATGGATTCTTTAGTAGCGCCAGTAAGTATTTTTGAACCTATCTATAGTGATGGGGGCGATACGATTTATTTATGCGATAAACTAGCCGATAAAAGTCTAGATAAAGATAAAGACATGCTCTTAACCCTTAGAAAAGCCCTAACTACTTTAAAACAAAGAGAACAGATAATTTTAGAAGACAGATATATTATGGGTAAGACGCAAGAAGAGATAGCAGCTACCCTAAATATTAGTCAAGCCCAAGTTTCTAGAATAGAAAAAAGTGCGATAAGCACTCTTCGTCATATTATTAAATAATTATTTCATTTTTTTATTTATCTCATTTAGATTTAGATAAATTTTATAAATAACCATTAAGCCTTCAAAAACCATTCTTAAAATAATATTTCCTAAGACTAAAAGTAAAAGGAATAATAAGAAGGAAGTACCAATGTAACCAAAAGCAGTAATAGTTAAATATAGACTACAAAAGATATAAGTAATCTTTAAAATAGGTTCCATAAAGAACTTGTTAAAATGCAAAAAATCAAATAACTTCTTTAAAGGATTACTATAGCTATCTTTGTTGCGTTTATCCATAAAAACAGTATAAATAATAATGGTTGCTGCAATGGCAATAATAAATGCTACTAGTTTAAAAGTATAATAGCCACCAACACTTGTTTTATAAGCATAATCGTACATATTAATCGTCCTTTCTATAGATATTTTAGCAAAAAATAGATAACTCTTCAATATAATTAAATAGGTGATATAATGCGTTTATCAGATTTACAGACTAAAGATATCGTAAATATTAATGATGGTAAAAGAATAGGAAGAATAATTGATGCTGTTATAAATGAAGCGGGGGTTATTGAATATTTAAGTATTGAAAAAAGAGGAAGCCTAAATAACTTGTTTAATAAAGATAATGAAACGACTATTACTTTTAAACAAATAAAAAGAATCGGGGAAGATGTTATTTTAGTTGATATTATGATATAATAAGCAAGTGATGTTATGAAAACCAGTATTATAATAACTATTTTAATAGCTTTATTAGACCAGATTATTAAGCTTTTAATTGATAAAAAAGTATTATTTATAGAAATAATACCCCAATTATTTAATATACATAAAGTTTATAATTATGGAGTAGCTTTTAGCTTTTTAGAAAATAAAAGATATTTGATTTTATTATTTAGTACTATATTAATATATTTTTTATTTAATTTAAGAAAAGATTTACCAAAGGCTAAAAAGTATGATATATTATTCGGAGTAATCTTAGGGGGAATACTAGGTAATTTAATAGATAGAGTGTTTAGAGGTTATGTTATTGATTATTTAGAAACTTTTATCTTGAGGATAAGTTTTCCAATCTTTAACTTAGCAGATATTTGTATTACTTTAGGAATAATATTAATGATTTTAATGATTACTGGGGGGCAGAAGAAATGATAGTAGATATAAATGATGTAAGAGTAGATAAGTATATTGCCGATAATACGGATTATTCAAGAAACTTGATTTTAAATTTAATTAAAAATGGGGATATTTTAGTAAATGGTAGCAAGATAAAACCTAGTTATAAAGTAAAATGTGGGGATGAAATTACCATTAATAGTGTTAAAACGGATACCGAAGATATTACCCCTTGGGATTATCCTTTAGATATTGTCTATGAAGATGATGATATTATTATTGTTAATAAACCAAGTGGAATGGTCGTTCACGCTGGAAATGGTAATAAAGATCATACCCTAGTTAATGCCTTAAAAAGTTATACCGATAAATTATCGGATATTAATGGTGTTGAAAGGCTAGGAATAGTTCATCGCATTGATAAAGATACATCAGGACTTATTATAGTTGCTAAGACTAATAAAGCTCATGAAATACTAGGACAATATTTTAAAGAACATAGTATTAAAAGAGAGTATATTGCCCTTTTATGTGGAATATTTCCCCATGATACAGCCACCATTGAGGCACCGATTGGAAGAGATGAAAAGAATCGCTTAAGAATGACTGTAACTCCCAATAACAGTAAAAGAGCAGTTACCCATTTAGAAGTATTAAAAAGATATAAAGCAGGGTTTACTTTAGTTAAAGCAAGATTAGAAACCGGAAGAACCCACCAGATAAGGGTGCATACTAAGTATATTGGCTATCCCGTTTATAATGATCCTGTGTATGCAAATAAAAGTATTGGTGATTTTGGACAATTTCTCCATTCTTATAGTATGGAGTTTATTCACCCTATAACTAAAGAAAAAATGTATTTTAAAAGAGATGTTCCTAAGTATTTTCAAGACTTTTTAGATAAGTTAGATAGTGAAGAAGAAGCAGGAGAAAACTAAAGATTAATTATAACTTAAAAGTTAAAAGATATAAAAAATAAAGATTAAATAGAAGATAAGGAATACTTAAATAAAAATATTTCCTATTAACTTTCTTTAATTCAATAGATAAACAAGCGTTATTTAAAAGATAAAAAGTGCTAAAGAGTAGTGATAAATAATAATCATTAAAGTAATAATAAAATAATAAAATGCTAACTAATATAATAGAGTTACTTAAGATAAAATAAGTAGTATCATTAGTGAATTTATTATGATAGAAAATAGAAATTAAAGAAAAGTTAAGTAAGGCAAATGAAATGATAAATAAGATAATAGTAATAGTGGTCATAAATACTCCTTTACTAATTATATGAAGTATAATAAAATAATAGAAGGTGGTAAAAATGAGTTCGATTAGTATGGATAAAAAAGATGAAATTGTCATGAAATTAGTACATTTCTTAGTTACTAAAGAAAACTATACCCCGATAGTAGTTAATGGTGTAAGAAATGAAGTGTGGTTAGAAAATGTTGAAGGACCATATAAGATAATAAGAATTAATTCTAACTATATACATAATAAAGAACAATTTAATTTTGATATATATAAAACAAATAATGTGGCAAAACAAATAAAGAAAAAGACTTTATCTTGGAGGATGAATGTTTTAAATATTTTCTTAGATTTAAATGATAGTGTTAAGTTAAATAGTGTTAATTATATTGATAATATAAAGGTAAATGATACAGAGGATTTAGTCCATAATGAAACGGTAGTAGAAGCTTTTCCTAATATTGAAAAAGATATTATTAATACAGATAATGATGTTGATTTAATAGTTAATGTTACAAATGATATTAATAGCAAGACTGCTAAAGAAAATAGAAAATATGAAGAAGTATTTAAGCCTAAAAAAATTGTGATTACTTATGCTTTAATGGCTCTTTGTACTTTAATTTATATTTTACAAATATTCTTTCCTAGTTTAACGGCTTTGGGTGCTGTTAACGGTACTTTAGTAAAAAGTGGGCAAGTTTATAGACTAATTACTAGTATGTTTATGCACGGTTCTATCTGGCATTTATTATGTAATATGTATTCTTTATATGTAATTGGTTGTGCTACTGAAAACTATTTTGGTAAGAAGAAATTTTTACTTATATATCTTGTAAGTGGTATTATTGGTTCAATGTTTTCTTGTATCTTTAATACCGGTTGGTCATTAGGAGCCAGTGGAGCTATATTTGGACTTATGGGGGCTTTGTGTTATTTTGGTTATTATTACCGATTATATATGGGTAAAGCCTTATATAATGAAATTATCCCTGTTATTATTCTTAACTTAGCTTTAAGTTTAGTAGTATCTAATATCGATTTTTATGCTCATATTGGAGGCTTAATTGGTGGTGTTTTTATTACCATGGGTCTTGGCGTTAAAAATAAAACTGATAAACAAAGTAGTATTAATGGTTGGATAACATTTGGTATTCTATTTATATTTACTCTTTATATGTTGTTTTTTAGATAAAATAAGTTACTATAGATAAAATTGCTTTTTGAGCAATTTTTTTCGTCTATTTAACTGATCAAATATTATATTGTGATAAGCATATTTTACAAAAAAAGATTGTTGATTTATGGCGTGAATAATGATAAGATAAATTTCATTAAGTGAGGAATAAAAATGAATCCATATGAAATATTAGGCATTTCAAGCAATGCTACTGAGGAAGAAATAAAAACCGCTTTCCGAAAACTTGCTAAAGAAAATCACCCAGATTTACATTCTGATACAGAAAGAGAATTTTATGAAGCTAAGATGAAAAAGATAAATGAAGCTTATGCCATGGTGATGAAAAATATTAAAAATAAAAATACTCAAAATTCTAGTCAAAATAGTGCTTCTAATGATAAATCATATAGTAATAGTAAAAGTAGAAAAAACAATGCCAATGATTATCAAAGCTGGGAATATTATTATAAAAGTCAAAGAGAGTATGAACCGCATAGATATGACAGATACCAAGAGAACAGTAATGGACAATATTCATATGGAACATATAAATTAAGTAAGCAAGAGACAGAAGTATTTAAAAAGATAATGGAAAATGCTAAAGTTACTAAAAATATTTTGGATACCATTAGTGAATATACAAAAATTTTAACTAATCGTTCAAATAGAATCATAATTAGAATGCGTGAAGCATTACAGCAATATTATGATAAAGTTGAAAGATATATGTTTTATGCTGATAAGATAGATAAATTAACAAATGATGATTATACAAGAGTTTTGAAATTTATTAAAAGCGTTAGCAGTTTTGATGAAGCCTTTGCAACTTATCTGATATCTAGTTTTGCTAAGGTTTTAGATGAAGAAATGTTTCCAGTATTGAAATTTACCAATGAATACTTATGGCTAAAGGTAGACATATCAGTAATTAAGTTTGGAATAAATGGTTTTGGCAGTGCTTTGAAAATCTTGAATTTTGTTGAAGACAACTTAATGGGGTTTGCTAGCCGTAGTCAGTTGATGTATGATGCTAATCCAATATGTAAAAAATATGATAATAGTGATATGTATTTAAATTATTTGGCTAATCGCTTTTATATGAATTGTTTAATGGAATCAGCTGATTATGATATTTTTTCTGTCTTATCACGAAAAAATGCTTTTGATGATTTTATCAAAGAAGAGTCTTTAAAAGATAATAAAGATTTAAAGTTAAAAAGAATTAAAACTATCTAAAATTAAAAACTTGAGAGTTAATCCCAAGTTTTTTGGTTTATTATTCAGTTTTAATAATAAACGGTTCGTTAATAGTACCAATGCCACCAGAAATTTTAACATCAGGTTTTAAAGAAATTACAGGCCTAATGCTAATATCGCTTCCTATTTTCCATTCACCAAAATTATAATCATCGCCATTCATTATCCACATATAAGGGGCACCACCAGAAGAAAAATATAACTTAGGTGTCATAGTATAATAATTATAATTATTATACGCCCAGCCTTGCAAATTTGTTCGACTATTTACCATACCAGCCATGGCAAGCTCATCAGCTGTTATTAATCCAATCGGATATGTAAGAGCTTTATTACCGATACTTGAATCGGCCGTAGTATATAAATCATTATTTTTGTCTGGGCACTTTAAAGTTGGTGATTTTATTGAGTTGTATCTAAGTCTATATTCTGAGGCAAAATTGGTCCAATTATCTGTACTATATCCATTACCAGTATAAATGCTTCTGTCTCCACAATAACCAGCTGCTGCTATATAATTTGAAAACCCTTGTTCCAAGTTCTTTTCATACCATGTATCAACTAGAGATTTTACAAGGGAATTATTTTCGTTTTTAATATTATTTTCCCGTGTACCTATATTGTTACCATACATGTAGCCAACATATGCAGGATTGTTCCACGGATTAAAATTAGATAATCCAATTGACTGGCTAATTCCTTTACTATTTTTTTCAGTTCCATTATACATTAATCTTATGGAACCGTCGCCATTGATTCTTATAATTTGCCAATAAAATCCCGCAAAATAAACATTATTATTTAAGATATTGCCACGATAATAATAAGTTGTGCCATAGTCGTCATCTGCCATATATATTCCTTTATCTGATTTATCACTTTCTAAATCAGTTTGTGAGTATTCCATATAGTCGACCAAATAGTTTAAAGCATAATTTTGCGTATTTGGAGTTCCTGAAATCTTAACTGTAATATTTATTAATTTTTTTAATTTTTTGCAGGTTATAGGTTTTCCTGTATAAAGTTGATTGGTTGTTTTATCTAGTAAAGTGTAGTTATCGCAAAAAAAATAATTTTTGCTTTTATCTAAATTTTCTATTTCTGTAACGGCATAATTCATTCCATTTTTTATATTATATTCTCCTGTTTCCTTATCAAAAGTGTATGTAGTTGAAAGATAAAATTTAGAGTCATCACCTGTTAGGTTTTTCCCTCCAAGCTGTTCGTTGCCAACTAGATTAGGGTGTGGAAGATTTGAGTTATATTTCATAATAGAATCTCCATGGATTTTTTGCCAAATAATAATCGGAGCAGTTTCACTAAAATCTGGTGTTCCTTTAGCTTCTATTTTTTTAATAGCGGCCTCGGGAGTAGTTTGATACTCATTAGCTAAAATGGCATCATGTAAAGTAGTGTATCCTTCATCTACGGGATTCCAACTACTAGGTTGGGCTTTAACGACAATTTTCGATTTAAAAGTTTTTGTCTCATTATCTAAATCTTCCATGGTTGTATCATAATCTATCCAAACTCTTAAAGTATAATCTTCACTATCCCCACTGCCTAAAGAACCTTTAGCTAGAGTATGGCTTTCAATACTACCAGTATTTACTGTATCAGTTGCCTCATAATCACTTAATCTTTTAATTTCTTCATTATTAATCATCGCATTAATAAATTTACTAGATAAAGTAGTATCTTTTAAACTTTCTAAATTAACCGTATAACTAGCAAAAATATCACAAGTATTAGTTATTGTAAAACTAAATGGGGTTAATTTCTTACCCTTTTCATTACTAATAGGATAAGCATTTTCTAAAGAAATACTGTTCTTTTGACTAGTAATTTCAACATTAAAGCATTTAGTTGTAGCAACATTAATATTATCTTGACTAACACTGATATTCCATAAAGAATAAGAAAGACCAATTCCCAAAATAATTAAGATTCCTAATGACAAACTTATAAATAAAATATTCTTTTTCATACATAAAACTTCCTTTTTTTCATGACCATAAGAGTAATTTAACGAAACTTCAAGTTCATAGAGTTTAATACTCTATGAAAAATGGGCTTTAAAGCCTGTATTCACCTAGCTTTTATAAAATTTGACTAGAAATTTTGACTAGAAAATATTTATCTTTTTGACCATGAATATATTAATTAAACTTAGGAAACACCTAGACTTAGAAGAAAATAATTGACTAGAAATTTGACTACAATAACAATTAATATTTACTTTAAAATGCCGTAAAATTATGGTATAGTTTATATATAAATTAAAAATATGACCTTAAAACTAGGCTTCATAGAGTATTAAACTCTATGAAAAATACCTTGATTAACTAAAAAAATAGTCTATGAATATACCCTAATACTATCTTTATAAAAGAAACTATTCTGGGAGTGGAGGGTGGGAAGTAACCATAGATTAGAAAATAATTAATAAATAATACTCATATTAATAGAATAATTCTTAAAACTATGTCATAATAATAGGGGAGAATAAGAGATATGATTGATATAGAAAAAAGAATTATAGGTTTAATTAAACAAGGAAAAAATAATCGTGAGATATGTCAAAAATTAAATATTGATAATATGACTTTAAGAGATGCTTTATTAGATTTAAAGACTAAAGGCTTAGATTTTGATAAAAGATATTTATTAAATGGTGCTACTTTATATACGCCTAATAAAGAGTTGTATGGTAAAAGAGTTAGCAACGAAGTAACTTTGGTTATGAGAAATAAAGATGAGATAAATGCTTTTCTAATATCAGATTTACATTTAGGAACCAAGGAAGAAAGACTGGATTTATTAAATTTAGTTTATGATAATGCCATTAAAAGAGGTGTTCATATCATCATAAATGGTGGTGATTTAATAAATGGGTTAACTAGTGAGAGGAAAAATATTTGTCAAACTCATCTGGAACAATGTGAGTATTTCATAGAAAAGCATCCTTATGATGATTCAATTTTAAATGTTTGTGTTCTTGGTAATCATGATGTTAAAGGATTAAATGAACAAGGTATTAATTTGGCGAGGATTTTAGAAAATTATCGTCCAGACTTTGCCATTACTGGTATTGAAAATGGGAAGATAATGGCTAAAAATGATTGCATTTATATGTATCACCCGTTAAGCTGTGATACAAATAAGACACCGACAAAAAAGTTGGTTTTAGTTGGGCATTCCCATCAATATAAAGTTAAGATTATTGACGATAATGTTTCCGTTTATATTCCTGCCTTATCGAATTATGTACCTGCTAATAAAGGAATTATTCCATCATTTTTAAATATGCGTATGGGTTTTAGTGATGGCTATATTAGCTATATTGACTTAGAAAATTTGACATTTATTGATAATAAGTTGATACCATTGGGAAGACAAGAAATTGGAATTAAAAGAATTTTGAAGAAATAGAAAAGAAAATATAGAAAAGAATAGTAAAGAAAAGCCAGTGTAAATAGCAAAATGAGCGAATAGTAAAAAGAGTAAAGGGTAAAGAAAAAAATTAAAAATACAAAATAAAAAGAGAAAAAGAATTGTAATGAAAAATAAAAAAAGAATAAAATTAAAGCGAAGCAAGTATTTCAAAAAAGGCGTAAAATATTAATGTTTTAAGTATTTACTTAATTTATTAATTAACTTATAATAGAAAAACAGGTGATGATATGGGCAGTATTAAGGGAAAAATAAGAGTAATTATCTATGAATCAGATAGTAACTATAAAGTAGGCGTTATAAGAGTAAAAGAAACAAGCGATAAAGAAATGGAAGATTTTGTGGGAAGAACCGTCCATTTTACTGGTTATTTTGCTAATCTCCAAATTGGGGATAATTATGAAATGGAAGGTAATTTAATATATAAAGATAAGTATGGTTATCAATATAATGTTACTGACTATAAAAGAGTAGAAGTTAAAGGAAGAGATGCCGTAATTGAATTTCTAACCAGTGATTTAGTTAAAGGATGTGGAGAGGCAACCGCTACTTTAATAGTTGATACTTTAGGAGAAGATTGTTTAAAAAAAATCAAAGAAAATCCCGAAGTTTTACTCACTGTTCCCAAAATGACCGAAAAGAAAGCCGAAAAAATATATAGCTCATTAATGAAAGTTGCCAATACTGATGAAATGCTGATTGGCTTAAAAGAACTGGGCTTTTCCATTAGCGAAGCTTTAAACATTATTAATAAATTTGGCCCCAATGCTCTTAGTATTACGAAATCTAATCCTTATGCTTTAAGAGAAATAATTGATTTTCGAAAATTAGATAATGTTTATATGAATCTTGGTATTCCCGATGATTATTTACGAACGAAAAATTGTCTTTTAGAAACTATAAGAGAGTTAGAAATAAAAAACGGTGATACTTATTTTTTTGAAGAAGAACTAAGAGATGGCCTAAAGAGTTATTTTGGTATTTTAACTGATGATAATTTGTCTAATATTCTTTTAGATTTACAAAATAATAATGATATATATATTAAGGATAAAAGAATTTATCTTTATGATACTTATAAAATGGAAGTTGATATTGCTAAGACTTTAATTCATATTAATAATATGCCTATTGTTAATAAAAATATTAGTATGTTTGATACTGAAGTGGTAAAACTTCAAGAAAAATTAGATGTAACTTATGATACCAACCAATTAGCGGCGATTAAAAAAACTTTAGAAAGTCGGATTAGTATTATTACTGGCGGACCCGGAACGGGTAAAACAACTATTATTAAAGCCATAACTAGTCTTTATATGCAAATGTATAAATTAGGCCCTAACAATGTTGATGCTCATATTGCTCTTTTAGCACCTACTGGCAGGGCTGCTAAAAGACTTAGTGAGGCTACTGGTTTGGGGGCTTCTACCATTCATAAATATTTAAAATGGAATAAAGATACTAATGAGTTTCAAGTAAATGAGTTAAATAAAAATTATCATCATTTAATCATTATCGATGAAGTAAGTATGATTGATACAAATCTTTTTGATGCCTTATTAAAAGGCTTAACTAATAATATTCAGTTGATTTTAGTTGGAGATAAAGACCAATTACCATCCGTAGGTTGTGGCTTAGTCCTAAGTGATTTAATTGCCTCCGATTTGTTTAACTTCTGTCCATTAGAGAAAATTTATCGTCAGAGTGAAAATTCTTTTATTCCTTATTTAGCTAAAGAAATTAAAAATAAAGATATTAGCGAAGAGTTCTTAACTAAGAAAGATGATTATAATTTTTTACAAGTAAATAGTGATAATATGGTAGAAAGTATCAAAAAAGTGTGTGAACTATCTATTAATAAGGGTCTAACCGATAAAGATATTCAAATACTTGCCCCTATGTATAAAGGGATTAATGGCATTGATAACTTGAATAATAATTTAAGAGATTTATTTAATCCCAAGAGTAATAAAAAGAAAGAAATTAGGGTAGGCGAGAATATTTTTAGGGTTGGGGATAAAGTCTTGCAACTAGTAAATGATCCCGATAAAGGTATATATAACGGGGATATTGGCTATATTGAAAATATCTTTAGCTATGATAATTCCAAAGCTTTAAATGTTAATGTTGATTTTGATGGTAACTTGGTAACTTTAACTGCCTCCGAAATGTTAAATTTAAAGTTAGCTTATGCTATATCAATTCATAAAGCTCAAGGTAGTGAGTTTATAAATGTAATTATGCCTGTAGTTAAAAACTATTATAAAATGCTTTATAACAAACTTATTTATACGGGAGTATCACGAGCTAAGAAAAGTTTAATTTTAATAGGAGAAGTTAATTCCTTTTTAATGGCTGTTAATAATGATTATAGTATGAATAGAAAAACTTCTTTAAAAGAACAATTGCTTGCTAATATTTAAAAATAGTCAGATTAATAATTATTTAAAAAATAATAAAGATAAAAAAGAAAAGTATAAAATATTAATTTATATTCATACTAATTTTAGAAAGGAATTGGTATGAAAAAATTATTAAATATATCTTTAGGAGTAGGTTTAGCTGTTGCATCATTATTTGTTTATGAAAAAATGGCTAAATTAAAATATGAGGCTTTATTTAATGAAATATTAGATGAGGTTGACTTATTTTAGCATACGAAAAGTATGTTCTTTTTTCAATAATTATGGTATATTTAGAATATATTTAAAGGAGGGATAACATGGATAAAGATAAAGAAAAGAAAAATAGCAAAATAAATGTTCGGGATGTAAATGAGGTTGTAGGTTTATCTAAAAAAATATTACATCTTGTTTATGTTATGATGATAATAGGGATAATTTTCTTAGGTACTTTAATTATTAAAGAATGGGGTATTTTAAAATTAATTGTAACCCTTTTAAAAGTAGCAACCCCATTTTTTATTGGTTTTGTACTAGCTTGGCTATTTAATCCTATTGTTGTGAAGTTAGAAAATAGAGGCTGGAAGCGCGGACTTGCTTGTATTACGGTATATTTAGCTTTTATAATAATTTTGTTTGCTTTCTTTGGTATGCTAATTCCAACTCTTTATAATCAGCTAAATGATTTAGTAGCAGCCTTACCAAGTATCTTTAATCAAGTTAAATTATGGGTAACTAACTTTTTAGATAAGTTTAGCGGTAGCGAAATGTTTAATGTAGCTGAGATTGAAAGCAATATATTTAAAACCATGGAGAATTTAGCGGGAGGGATTGCTAATGATTTACCATCAACAATTGTAAGTATTGCTGGTTCTTTAGTTAGTGGTTTAGGAACAATTGGGGTATCTTTAGTTGTTGGTATTTACTTATTATTTGATTTTAATGATGTAACCGACCATTTACTTAAATATATACCTAAGAGTCATAAAGAAGAAACTAAAAACTTAGTTGATAATATTGCTAATGAACTTCGTAAGTGTGTAAATGGTACTTTGCTAGTAGCATTCATGGTCTTTGTCTGTGATTCTATTGGTTTTGCTTTTGCTGGTTTAAAATCCCCCATTTTATTTGGACTTCTTTGTGGCATTACTGATTTAATTCCTTATATTGGTCCTTATATTGGTGGAGTCGCAGCGGTTATCGTTGGTTTTTCCCAAAATCCAATCATCGGCATTATTACTTTGATTGTGGCAACAATAGTACAGTTAGTTGAAAATTATGTATTGCAACCCGTAGTTATGAGTAAGACTATGCAACTTCACCCAGTTACAATTATTATTGGCTTATTAATCTTTGGTCATTTCTTTGGAATTGTGGGAATGATTTTGGCAACTCCAATCTTAAGTTTATTTAAAGTTCTTTATAGATTTTTAGCTACTAAGTATGATTGGTTTAATAAAGATGTGTTCTAATTGAACATATTTTTTTATGTCTTAAAATAGACAATGTCTATATTTTTAACTACCTAAAGACAAAAAAATTCATAGAGTTAGCAACTCTATGAAAGCGGATTTTAGGGCTCTATTTTTAATTTATATATAAACTATACCATATATTTTATTGTTTTTAAAGTCAAAACTTTAATTTATTATAGTCAATTTTCTGGTCAAATATTTTAATTGGAAAGCTAGTAATTAAGGGGAAATAAGCTAAATATTGTAGTCAAAAAATATTATGCTTTTTTAGTCAAAATTTATGGTCAACTTTTAGAAAAGTCTAGGTGAATACTTACTTTGAAGCTCATTTTTCATAGAGTTGCTAACTCTATGAAGCCGAAATTATGGCATTTTAAAAGAGGTAGCAATGAAACAAAAGTTGAGTATTATATTAATATTTGGATTAGTAATATTTATTATAGTAAAAAATAGTGATTTAAAGAAAACTTATTTAGAAGAAAGTGATACTGTTGGTGTTTATATAAATAATGAATTAAGTGATAAGATTCCTTCAAAAGATGAAGCAATATTTTATAAAGCTATTTGTAATGATGAAAATGTCAGTGTGTCATGGGATAATGAGTCTTGGGGTTTATTATTAAAGAATTTAACTAAAAAAGTTAAATGTAATTTATATTTTTATCAAGTAGATACTGTATTTAATTTTGATTATACGGGTTCTGAACAAACATTTGTTGCACCTGTTTCAGGGACTTATAGGTTAGAAACATGGGGTTCTCAGGGTGGAGGTGGTGTGAATAAAAACACTGAGACAGGCGGTAACGATTACCTTATAAGAGAAGGTGGTTCTGGTGGCTACTCAGCTGGATATATAAATTTAAACGAAAGGGAAAAAGTATATTTAAATATTGGCGGCGGTGGTACGACATTTGTTGATGTTCAAACATCTTATTCAACTATTATTCCAGCTGGTTATAATGGTGGCGGATACGGGACTTATTATGCTAATGGCGGCGGTGCTACTCATATCGCAATGGTAAATGGAACTTTAAATTTGTTAGAAAATTATAAAGAAAAAATTTTGATTGTTGCTGGCGGAGGCGGTGGCACAACAGCTCATGTAGCTGGTGGTGGTTATTGCTTAGGTGGTTCTGGTGGTGGTTTTAAGGCTAATAACGGTATTATTGGCTCAGATTCATATGGCGGTCATGCTGGTATTGGTGGAACTCAACAACTAGGCTATAAATTTGGTCAAGGTGAAAACGGTGTGATAATTGATGACGGTTGTAAATCTGGCGCAGGCGGTGGTTATTATGGTGGAACTATTGGCACAGGAGCAACATCTTGGTCCGAATGTGCTGGTGGTGGTTCTGGTTATATTGGAAATCCCCTTTTAAAAGATAAAGTCATGTACTGTTATAATTGCGAAGAATCTAATGAAGAAAGTACCAAAACTATATCAACTACTTGTAGTGAAGAAACGCCAACGGAAAATTGTGCAAAAAAAGGCAATGGCTATGCAAGAATAACTTTAGTTAGTATTGGTGAATAAATCTTGTTAAGACTGGTGTGTAAAATCAGTATAAATTAAGAAAGACCTACTTGAATTTAAGTAAGTCTTTTTGAAATTAACGATATTTAATATCACTTCTACCCAACAAATAATCAGCGGAAATATTATATTTTTTACAAACTTCATATAAAAAAGCCCCTAAGATAATAACTTTGCCATTTTCATAAGCATTCCAAGTAGATGGAGAAGTGTTTAAATATTTAGTAAATTCTTTTAAAGATAGATTAGTATCATTTCTAATCTCTTTAGCTCTTTTAGCCATTAAATCCTTATTCATTTTTTTATTGCTTTTTATTTCTTTTTTAGAAGTAGAAAGCCCTAAAATGTAGTCAGCATTAATAGAGTAGTAATTTGCTATTTCATATAACCTTTTAGTAGGCATTATATCTTTTCCTTTTTCCCAACGGGAGTAGATAGAATCACTAATTCCTAAAATTTTAGCTAACTCCTTTTTTGTTAAAAACTTATTTTCTCTTAGTTCTTCTAATTTGTTGTTCACGATAAATCACCTAATATGATTTTCACATTTATACTGTCTTTTATAAAAATATCGAACAAAATACGAATAAAATGTGCTATAATTAATTTATAAAATAAGAAAATAGTAAGGAAGTTGGAATAATGGTTAAAAGAAATGTAATGTTTTTAAGTATTTTAGTCTTAATTACAATATTAATTGGAATAGGTGTATCTTATTCATTATGGAATATATCAGTTAGTCAAGATACTACTAATATGGCTGAAACTAAATGTTTTGATTTATCTATAAGCAATCAAGAAAATAGTATTAATTTAGATAATGCTTATCCTATAAGTAATGATAAGGGTAAAAGTTTAACACCTTATACTTTTACTGTTACTAATACTTGTGATATAACAGCCGAGTATTCAGTTAATTTAGAAGTATTAAATAATAGTACCTTATCTAGTAAGTTTATTGATGTCATGTTTGAAGGTAATATAAATTTACTTAGTAGTTATGATTCTACGGATAAAGTAAATACTAGCAGCATTGAAAGTAGAAAACTTGCTACGGGTATTTTAAAATCTCATGAAAGTAAAAATTATTCTCTAAGATTATGGATAGATTATAATACTACTTTACAAGATTTAAATAATGAGATTAAATCATTTAAATCTAAGATAATCATAGTAGGAAAACCTATAAATTACACAGGTGATACTGTATTTAATTTTGATTACACTGGTGCTGAACAAACTTTTACAGCTCCAGTTTCTGGAACTTATAGGTTGGAAACATGGGGAGCCGAAGGAGGCTCGTATAGTGGTGAATATTATGGTGGCTTCGGTGGTTATTCAGCTGCAAATATAAATATAAACATTGATCAAATTTTATATGTTAATGTTGGAGGTAAGGGTTCATATGTTGGATTAGGCGGAGAATATGCTATTGGTGGATATAATGGTGGCGGTCGTGGTGCTAGTATGCATAAAGAGGTTGCTTCAACATCGGGCGGTGGTGCTACACATATAGCTTTAAAATCTGGAATATTATCTGAGTTAGAAAATTATAAAACTAATATTTTAATGGTAGCCGCTGGAGGTGGCGGAACTTCATTTCAGATTGGACCGTATTCTGGTACTGGTGGTTCTGGCGGTGGCTATAAAGGAAATTTAGGAACCAACACTGATAAGGATTTTCTTTATGGAACAGGTGGAACTCAATTAGGTGGAGGCCAATCTGGTGGTGGATATGCCGTTAATAACTCATCACGCGGAGAGTCTGGAACATTTGGGGCTGGTGGTGATGGCAATTACTTTTCTGGTGGCGGCGGCGGTGGCTACTACGGTGGGGGAGCAAGTAATCAAGCTGGCGGCGGCGGTGGTTCTGGCTATATTGGAAATTTGCTTCTAACTAATAAAGTCATGTACTGTTATAATTGTGAAGAATCAAATGAAGAAAGTACTAAGACAATATCGATTACTTGTAATGAGGAAACACCAACTAGTTATTGTGCTAAAAAAGGAAATGGCTATGCAAGAATAACCCTAGTAAGTATAGATGAATAGTCTTATTAAATTGGTGTGTAAAATCACATCTTTTTATTTTGAGTAAATTTTCTATGTCAACTAAATGTCAAATTTATAAAAAGTTTGGCATTTTTTAGCATTTTTTTAAAATTTTTGAAGGAAATTAGGCTTCACTTACCAATATATATAATTAGGAAGGTAAATAATAACCTTCTAAAAAAGGAGGTGACAAGTTATGATAATTATTTACAACAGGAGGGAGTATAGACATGCTAGAAAAACAGAAAATCATAAAAATGTGGCATTACAATAAGGAACATAACATTACGGGCTTTAGTTTTCCCCTTGCTTGGGATGTTATGTTTAATCAGATGTTCATTTCCAGTGATACTATGCCTTTAATAGAGTATATAGTTTCTACTATAGAAGACACAACTAAGCAAAATTTTAAAGCCAAAGTTAAATTACTGCCCAAAGACTTACCACAGCATTCAATAATTGATACCAATAGTAAAAGTGATTTACTACTTTCTTATCCTCATGGAAAAAAAGAAACTAAATGTATTTTAGAAATGAATTCATCACATATTATGGTCATGAGAAATGCCTTTTATGCTTATAAAATTGCAAGTGGCGGTTTGAAAATAAAAAGTGGAGCATATAAAAAAATATTCGACACTATCGTAGTAAATTTTAATTCCTATCATCATAAATCGGAACGATTAGTTGAAATTGGAATATTTCAAACTGATTTTGGTAAAATTATTGAAGATAGCATTAAAATTATTAATGTTAATATAGATAAAGCTTTAAATAAGCGGTATACTTATCTTAATGAACAGGAAGAGAAAATGGCAAGAATATGTAGGATTTTAACTACATGTGATATTAAAGTATTAGAAAGAGAGTTAAATGAAATTATGAGTAAAGAAGAAACTAAAAAGATTGTAGCAAGAGCCAAAGAATTATCAAGTGATGATGAATACATTAGACTGTTTGAAAATGGTGAAGAAGATAACTATAAAGAGCTAATTCGTAATACGGAACTTGCAGAAGCTAGGGAAGAAGCTGAAGAGCGTGGTCTTGAAAAAGGAATTAAACAAGGAATAGAAAAAGGAATAATTCAAGGTTCGAAGGCTGCAACCATAGATTTAACTAAAAATGCTATAAATATTGGATTAGATGCAAAAACAATATCTAAATTAACTGGCTTATCAATTAAAGAAATAGAAAGCTTAAAATAATACGCAGAAATAAAAATGTGTTTATGTTAATTCATTTTAAATTTATATAATAATATATTTAAGATTACAATTAGTTAATATATAAAACTATTTATTATTCCTTAAGAAACACTTTTTAGAAAGTGTTGGGTGGGAAGTAATCATAAATAATATAGAAATAGATATTAAGTCAAGAAAGGAAAAATATGTACGCCGAAATATTAATCGAATATAATAATAAAACTATTGATAAAACCTTTACTTACTTAATACCTTCTAATTTGCAGACAAAAGTCAAAGTGGGTATGCAAGTGCGAGTGCCTTTTAATAAAAAATTAATAAATGGTTTTGTCTTAAAAATATATGATGATTTTACTAGCAATTATCCTTTAAAAGAAATAGATAGTATTGTTTTAGAAAATTTTGTCTTAAGTAAAGAGTTATTACAGTTAGGAAATTATTTAAAACAAGTAACTTTATGTAGTTTAATAAGTGCTTTTAATACCATGTTACCTAGTAGTTTAAAGATTGAAAAGAATCATGATTATAGTAAGTATAAGACTTATTTAGAGTTAACTAAAAGTCCTTTAGAAGTAGAAGCTTATTTAAGCCAAACTAAGTATCCTAAACAAATAGAGATTTTAACATCTTTATTAGATGGTAAGAATGTTATTAAAAGTAAAGATAATGCAGGTACTATTAAAACTTTAGCAAGTAAGGGACTAGTTAAAGAAGTAAAAAAACAAGTATATCGTCTTAATTATGAGGATAAGTCTTTGGAAGAAAAGCCTAAAATGTCGGAAGAACAAGCTACGGCGGTAGAGATGGTTGATGTTAATAATTATCAGACTTATCTCCTTTATGGTATAACCGGTTCTGGTAAAACCGAAGTCTATATGAATCTAATTGAAAAGGTTAATAATTTAAAAAAATCTTCTTTACTCTTAGTACCAGAGATTTCTTTAACAACCCAGATGATTGAAAGAATTTATAAGCGATTTGGTTCTAAAGTAGCCATTTTTCACAGTGGTCTTTCTAATGGGGAAAAGTATGACGAATATCAAAAAATTTATAATGGTGAGGTCAGTATTGTTGTTGGGACTAGAAGTGCCATATTTACACCTTTAAAAAATATCGGCTTGATTATTTTAGATGAAGAACACAGTAGCACTTATAAGCAAGAAAGTACCCCTAAGTATAATGCTATAGACATGGCAAAATGGCGCGGCAAATACAATAATTGTCCTGTAATTTTAGGAAGTGCAACACCCCTTATTGAAGATATGCGACAAGCTGTAAGTGGCAATTATAAATTACTTAAGCTTACCAAAAGAATTGGCAAGGCAGTTTTACCAAGTATTAGTTTAGTTGATATGAAAGAGGAAATAAAAAGTCATCATCCCATAATTAGTAGACTGTTAGAGAAGAAGATAAAAGAAAGATTAGGGCACCAAGAACAGATAATGCTTCTTTTAAATCGGAGGGGTTATTCAACAACGGTTACTTGTTCGGCTTGTGGCTTTGTCTATAAATGTCCCCACTGTGATATAACATTAACTTTTCATAAAAGCACTAATAGTTTAAGATGTCATTATTGTGGATATACCAAGATAAAAAGTGAGGTATGTCCAAACTGCGGGGGCAAGTCTTTAAATTTTATGGGTTTGGGGACGGAAAGATTAGAATTAGAATTAAAGAAGATGTTTCCGGAAGTTAGAATTAGCCGAATGGATGTGGATACGACTTCTAAAAAAGGCTCTTATGCGACTTTGATAAATGATTTTGCCGCTGGAAAATATGATATCATGGTGGGAACCCAGATGATTAGTAAAGGTTTAGATTTTCCTAAAGTTACTTTAGTTGGTATTATTAATGCGGATACGAGTTTAAATATTCCTGATTTTAGAAGTGGTGAGGTTACCTTTGAATTACTAAGTCAAGTAGCTGGCCGTGCTGGAAGAAAAACCAGTAATGGTGAGGTTATAATTCAGACCTATAATCCCGATAATCCTTATATTAATTTTGTAAAAATGAATGATTATAAAGGATTTTATAAATATGAAATGAATTTTCGTAAAAATATTATGTATCCTCCTTATTGTTTTTTGATTAGTATTTTAATTACAGGTAAGGATCTTGAAGTGGTTATTAAAGAAAGTAATAATATTTTTAACTATATCAATAAAAATGTTAGTAAGGAAACAAAAGTTTATGGCCCCAATATGGCAAGTATAGGCAAGATTAGTAATTTATATCGTTATCAAATTATTATTAAGTATAAATTTGATAAGAATTTATTTAGTGTTTTAAAATATTTAGATGAAATGTATACTAGTAACCGCAAAGTTAATTTAGATATTGATATTAATCCTTTGAAAATATAAGAGATTGCGATATAATTTGAACATATCAAATGAGTAGAAAATTAAACAGTAAGATGAAGGGTATAGAAGTAAGATGAAAGATATAGAAGAAGCTAAGCATAAAGATAATGTTCAAGAAAAGAAAGAAAGGTTAGCAAGTAGTAAAAGAATCCAAAAGGATATTATAGCTCAACAATACTTTAATTTTCTTTTTAACCAATTTGTAAGCGATAGATTGGGCGATGTTAAAAATGCTACTTTTAAAGATGAAGGGAAGTCTTAATAGCCTATTTTAAATATATAGATGCTATGCAAAAAATTGCAAAAATATTTGATACGGTTTTAGTCCAGTTAGAAATTACTGATAAAGATGATGTTTGTTTACTTGATAAAGGTTTCTTGGATAGTAGTGCGTATTTAAAAAAGACCCTTATCAGTCCTTATGCCAATATTGAAAAAGAAAAATTAGAGTCAGCTATTACGGGTAGTATTTTAGTAAATAATGGCAAGGTTAGTTTGCAGACAAAAAGAGTAGTAAAATTATTAACTAGTGATGATTATGGCTATTTCATGACTTATAATCCTTATACCGAAGAAATGTTAAATAAATTTACCGATATTCATAATGAAACTGATTTTTCAATTGCCGTTGGCGTATTTGGACATCTTGATGATAAAACTTATGAAGAAAAGATGGAAATGTTTTCTAGGTTTAAACGAACTTTAAATAGGGATTATCAGGTTTATGAATGTAATACCGATGATATTTATGTAGCAGGAGTTACTAGTATTAAAAAGTTAAATAGAAGAAGAAAGTAAGTGTATAGTGCATTTTAAAATTACGAGTCTTTAAATAAATAGATTGATGAAATATATAAATTGATAAAAGGAATTTTCACTGGTTTAAAAAATTTAAAATTTAAGGTAAAAAAATATCGAATGCAATTAAAAATATCAAAAGCTAAGAAAATAAAAAAAGATAATGAGAGATAATAGGGGTATAAAATGAATGGTAATCAATTAAATGGAAGAAAAATAGGTATAATTACAGATGCTCACGGTTTGTTAGAACCAACCAAGGCAGCCTTAGAAGATATGCAATCAAAAGGGATTGTTGAAATATACTCTTTAGGAGATAATATTGGGTTGGGACCTAATCCAAGTGAAGTTGTTGATTTATTGGAAGAATATAATGTTAAGTCTCTGGCTGGAAATTCTGAGGATTATTTAACTTTAGGAACCACTCCTTTTGATTATATCGGAAAAGTAAGAGAACAAAGCGAGTTGTGGACTGCCTCGAAAATTAATGAACATCAAAAGGGAATAATCTCTCTATATCCGCATTTTATTGAACTTTTGATTGCTAAAAAGAGAGTGGCTTTATGTCATTTTGCTAATGATGTGCGGTTTGACTATAACATCAATAGTACTTGGTCTTATCAGAAGAGCTTGGAAAATGGCAAGGAGGCTTATAAACAATTTTTATATACTAACAGTGAAGAACAATTAAAAGATATTCGTTGGCGAATGCAACATATTGCCAAAATATATGGGACTGATAGTCCAATAATGAGAGGCTATATATCAGCTCTTAAAGAACCTTTATTTGCGGGAAAAAAAGTAGATTTTTTCGATGCAGTAATTCAAGGTCATGTGCATTGGAAGATTTATGAGAAAAGTCCTAGCACTGAATTTTATTCAATAAGAGCAGTAGGAATGGCTTATAAAAAAGATCCTGTTGATACAGCATCTTACATAGTTTTAGAAGAAACACCTCAAGGTTTAAAATTTAGTGAACACTTAGTTTGCTTTGACCGTGAAAAAATGATATATTCTATTTTAAGTAGTGATGAGCCTAGTAAGAGGATAAAAGCCTTTACAGCTATTAGTAAAGAAGAAGAGGCTAAGTATAATTCTTGGAAAAGATAATAAAAGAAAAAAAGAAAAAAATGAGAAAAAAGGATAAAAAGATAAGAATATCTATCAAATAAAAAACTTAAGAATGGTTACTTAAGTCTTTTTTGTACTCTTCTACTAAATTAGTAAATTCTTTTTCTAAACTTTCTAGTTCTTCTTTGGTTGTAGCTTCAAATCTTAAAGTAATATTAGGACCCGTGTTACTAGCGCGCACTAAAGCCCAAGAAGTAGGATTATTTACCCGAAGGCCATCAATAGTAAGACAATTATAATTTTTTTCTTTAGCGTATCCAATGACTTTATCAATTACTTGAAATTTAATCCCATCAGGAGTTGGAATCTTTATTTCTGGAGTATTATAGTACTTGGTAAGATCGTCTAACTGCTGCGATAAAGGCTTGTTACTATTTGATAAAACTTCTAGCATTCGAAGTCCAGCATAGATACCTGAATCAAAACCTTTGAAACGGTCATTAAAGATAATATGACCAGAATATTCACCGCCAAAAGGAATGTGCTCTTTTACAATTTCACTTCTAGTATAAGAAGCCCCTGTACGATACATGATATCTTTAATACCCAGCGTTTTAGCAGTATCACTAATAATTTTTGAACATTTAACATCATATAAAACGCGTTTGTCTTGATAATTAGGTAAATAGTAACGCATTAGAATACATAAAAATTTATCCGCAGGAACAATATTACCCATATTATCAACAAAACCAACACGGTCGCCATCACCATCAAAAGCAATCCCAATATCAGCTCCTATTTCTAAAACCTTAGCTTGCAATTGTTTTAAGTTTTCTGGCACAGCAGGATCAGGGTGATGATTAGGGAAGGTTCCATCACTTTTTTCGTTAATCATAGTAATATCTAAATTACTAAATTGATGATATATGTCATAAGCAAAATTAGCGGTTGTCCCATTTCCTGAATCTATTACAATTTTTAACTTTTTATCACCCATGAAAATATTATCTTTAAATAAACTTTTATAATATGGCAAAATATCTAAAGTATAAATATGACCTTCACCCACTAAAAATTCATCTTTTAAAGTAAAATCACGGAAGTCATAGATTTGTTTACCACGAGCATTGCCAAATTTATCAAAACTAAATTTAAAGCCATTATCGTCTTTAGGATTATGCGATGCTGTTATCATAATACCTAAAGTATTGCATTTAATTGAAGCATAATATAACATAGGAGTAGTTACAAGACCTAAGTCGATAATATCAAGCCCAGTGTCAATAAGACCTTGAACCATAGATTTATGAAGACTGGGAGAAGATAAACGATTGTCATAACCTACCGTACAAATATGCTTATTATATTTAGTTTGTAAGATAGAACCATAACTTTTACCAATAATGTAAGCCGTTTTTTCATCTATTTCAACTGGATAAACACCCCTGATATCGTATTCACGAAATATTTTTTCATTCATTTTAATCACATTTCTAGCAATTATTGTTTTTAATACTTAAAAAGATTATTAAAAGGTTCTCCTAAAAATAAATAAGTACTAAAATAATAATTGCTACCTTTCTATTTTTTACATTATTATCATAACAAAAGTTTTTACTTTTAACAATAATTATGCTAAAATATGCAAACAGCAAAGAAAGGGATAATCAGGATGAATATTAGCCATGAAGAATTAAGGAGACTTGAAAATATAGTAAGAGGTTTTGACATTACCAATATAAAAGATATAAATAGTATTAAAAATTTAAAGTTTGCTAAAATTCCCACCGCCGAACTTTTAAAACTTATAAATATGGCCAAGGAAAATGATAAGAAAGCACTAAATATATTAGTTAAATACTACTTTCCTTTTATTGTTACGCTAGCTTTAAATTATTATGTAGACGGTATCGATTTAGAAGACCTTGTCATGGCATCGGTTGTTGGCTTTATTGAGGGAATAAAAAGATTTCAGTCAGGAAATATAAATAATTGGGTTTATTTTTATATTAGAAAAAGTATTAATAAAGAAATTAGTTTGGAATTTACAAATGCTAAGATTGGCGATAATTTTGATTATGTAGTTTTCTTGTATTTAAAATATTTAGAAGATTTAAAGGCTGGCAGGACTTCTTTACTTACTGATTTTCAACTAGCTTCTAAGTTTGGGGTAGATGTAAAAGGTATAAAAAGAGTTAGAGCATTGGTAAATAAAGATAATATTACGGATATTAATGTTTCAATTGAAGATATGAAAATAGGAGATAATAATTATTACGATAAAAATGATATTATTAAAATTATAGATAAGTATTTGCCCGCTAATTATCGAGATGTTTTTAAAATGTATTATGGTTTGTTAGGGTCAGAGCCTTTAAACCAACGAGAAATTGCTAAGATAATTAATGTAAGTCCAACGAGAGTAGATGAAATTTTAAAAAAATGTATATTTATTTTAAGTAGTACGACGGCTAAAAGAAAATTAATGGAGTATTATTATGATGACTATCTTGAACAACATTATAGATTAAGTAAGAAAAGTATTGAAGAGTTAAAGGGACCAATTAAAAGAATTTTATATAGTAAAAGAAGTAATGGTATGATTACAAAATAATAGTAATTAAATATTCATAAGTTAATGTTAATTGATAAGTTTAGATTATCTTAATATGATTAATGTGGTTACAAATACTTGAAATTTGTTTTCATTACTGGTCGAAAAGGGCTTGCCAGAGGTAAATACTTGATGTATAATGAAACAGTAAATCAGATGAAAAAAGACGGAAATAAATGAGATTTTAAAGAGAGCTGCCGTTTGGTGAAAGACAGTAAATTAGTTTATTTCAAATCACTTTTCGATGTGCCAAAAGCCGTTTAACTTGCGTTAAAAGTAAGAGTGTATGAATTCTCATAAAATAAGGTGGTACCGCGGTAATTCGCCCTTATGTTATGGGATTTTTTCTTTTTTTATCAAATATTTGGGAGGAAAATGTATGAAAAATTTTAAAAATTTAGACAAAAGACCAGCTAGTGTTGTGGAAAATGATATCCTACAAAGCTGGGGTGGCATTGTTAATATTTTAAATCGTCAAAATGAGGTTCACAAAGATAATGATACTTTTGTTTTCTACGATGGACCCGCGTTTGCTAACGGATTTCCGGGGCTTCATCATATGGTTGCCAAAAATCTTAAAGACTCAATTTGTAAATATCATGCCATGAATGGTAAAAAAGTATTAAGAAAAGTTGGTTGGGATACACACGGATTACCTATTGAAAACCATGTGGAGAAAAAATTAGGTATTTCTTCAAAAAAAGAGATTTTAAAACTTGGCGTTGATAAATTTAACCAAGAATGCCGTAATAGTGTTGCTGAAAATGAAGCTGCTTTTACAAGATTAACTAGTAAAATGGGGCAGTTTATTGATGTTGATCATCCTTATTTAACTTATAAAAATGAGTATATTGAAACAGAATGGTGGATTTTAAAAAAGTTCTTTGATGAAGGTTACTTTTATGAAGGAACAAGAGTAGTACCTTATTGCCCTCACTGTGGAACGGGTCTCGCTACTCACGAAGTTGCCCAAGAATATGTATCAGAACCAGCAACCACTTTATATGTTCCTTTTAAAATTAAAAATAGCGATACTTATTTTCTAGCTTGGACAACAACCCCTTGGACGCTGCTTGCCAATGTTGGTCTTTGTGTTAATCCAGAAATGGACTATGTAAAAGTTTTAGTTGAGGGAATTAAATATATTGTAGCTGAAAGCCTAATTACTAGTGTTTTCCAAGATAAAGAAGTAGAAATTTTAGAAAAATTTAAGGGTAAAACTTTAGAATTTACGGAATATGAACAATTAATTCCTGAGTTAAAAGTCGAAGGTAAGGCCTTCTTTGTCATGTGTGATGAATATGTTACAGCTTCTGATGGTACGGGTATTGTTCATATGGCCGGAGCTTTTGGTGTTGATGATGCAAATGTATGTAATCGTTATGATGTCCCAATTGTTAATCCAGTTGGTAAAGATGGTTGTTATACCGAAGGACCTTGGGCTGGTAAATTTGTGTTTGATTGTACCGATGAAATTGTAGCTTATTTAAAAGAAAATAATAAATTATTTAGAAAACAAAAGATAACTCATGATTATCCACATTGCTGGAGATGTCATACGCCATTAATTTATTACACAATGCCAAGTTATTATATTAAAGTATCAGCTTTTAAAGATAAGTTAGTAGAAGCTAATAAAGAAGTAAACTGGTATCCAGATTATGTTGGCGAAAAGAGATTTGCTAACTGGTTAAGTAATGCTAAAGACTGGAATATTTCTCGTAGTCGTTTCTGGGGAGCTCCAATTCCATTCTTTAAATGCAGCTGTGGTCATAATGAGATGTTAGGAAGCATTGCAGAATTAAGAAGTCGCAGTGTGGAACAATTACCTGAAGATTTAGACTTACATAAACCATATATCGATAATGTTCATCTAACTTGTCCAGAGTGTGGGAAACTTATGGAACGCATTCCTGATGTACTTGATTGCTGGTTTGATTCTGGTTCGATGCCTTTTGCACAATATCATTATCCATTTGAAAATAAAGAATTATTTGAAACCCAATTTCCCGCTGACTTTATTTGTGAAGGGATTGACCAAACTAGAGGTTGGTTCTACACCTTAATGGTAATTTCAACATTTGTAATGGGACATGCTCCTTATCGTAATGTTTTAGTAAATGATTTACTATTAGATGGAGAAGGCAAAAAGATGAGTAAATCGCGTGGCAATATAGTTGAACCTTTTAAGACTATTGAAGAATACGGCGCTGATGAAGTAAGATTTTACTTGCCTTATGTTTCTCCAGTATGGACACCTCTTAAGTTTTCTTTTGACGGCTTAAAAGAAGTTCATTCTAAATTCTTTAACCCACTAAAAAATACTTATAATTTCTTTGTTATGTATGCTAATGCAGATAAGATTGATACCGATTTATGCGATGTTAAATATGAAGAATTAGATTTAATTGATAAATGGTTAATATCTAAATATAATACTTTAGTTAAAAATGTTAGAGCATCTTTTGATGAATATGATTTAAATAAAGTAGTACATTTCTTAACTGATTTTGTTTGCGAAGACTTATCAAATTGGTATATTCGTCGTAATCGTAACCGTTTCTGGGCAAGCGAACTTACTACTAGTAAAAAAGCTGTTTATAAGACAACTTATGAGTGTTTAGTTGGTCTTGCTAAGTTAATGGCTCCAATAGTTCCATATCTATCTGAGGAAATGTATCGTAATTTAACAAATGAAGAGTCAGTTCATTTAAGTAATTATCCCGTAGTTAATGAAGAACATATTAATCTTAATATTGAAGAGAAAATGGATAAAGTAAGAGATTTAATTTCTTTAGGGCGTAATGCCAGAGAAGATAGTAAAATCAAGGTAAGAATTCCTCTTGCTACCGTTATTATTGATGGCAAATTAGAAAGTCTATTAGGAGATTTAACTACTCTTATTACCGAAGAATTAAATGTTAAAACTTTAGAATTTACCAAAGATTTAAGTAAATATATGAATTTAACAATTAAACCTAATTTTAGAGTAGCTGGTTCGATGTTCGGTAAAGATATTAAGGCTTATCAAGAATTACTATTAAATTTAAGTGAAGAAGACAAGTTAAAATTAAATAATAAAGAAGAATTAACGGTTACTTTCTTAGATAAAGATTTAACTATTACAAGTGAAATGATTGATGTTAGAATTGAAGCTAAAGAAGGTTTTGATGTTGCTATGAACGGTCGTGATTTTGTTATTTTAGATACGACTTTAACAGACGAGTTATTACTTGAAGGTATGGCAAGGGAAGTTGTTTCTAAATTGCAAAATATGCGTAAAGAAATGGATTTAGATATTCAAGACCATATTAATGTGTTATATAGTGGTTCCGAAAAAATTAAAGAATGCTTTACTAAATATGAAAACTTTATTAAACAAGAAACTTTAGCCGATAGTTTAAACTTAGAACAAACAGATAGTCATTTTGATATTAATGGCGAAGATTGCTCTTTAAAAGTTAGTAAGAATTAAAGTAAATAAAGGTTAAAATAATCATACTTAAGTAAAAAATCTTTATAAAATGCTAAAAATAAAGTTTAAAGATGATAATTAGTTGTCTAGATGATAATTAATTGTCATCTTTTTTACTTTTTATAGTAAAAATATTTGCATTTTGTAAATAAAAGTGGTAGGATATTTCTACATTTGAAGGGGATGGTTCTTATGATAAATACTACTAATATTAAAGATGATTTAGAATTTGTTTCAAAAGATAATACTAATCAAAAGTTTGATAACGAATTTAAGACTATAAATGTGGAAGTACTTAGTCAGATTGCCGAAAAATGGTTAAAGGCTATGAAAGAAAATAATGTTGAGGCTATTTTACCAAAGACAAAAGAAGAACTTAGTTTCTTTGAAGTATGGTGGTATAATTTGAATTTAGTTAAAAAGTTTTGCCGTGATAATCCTGATGCTTCTTTATCAGAAGATCAATTAGTTTTTGGCTATTATAATGAACCTTTTTATGTTGGCAACTGGTTTTGGCGACAAAAAGATAGATTAAAAGATAAACAGTTTAATGAATATCAGAAGACTGCGTTAGAGGCTATTAAAGTTAAAAAAGCCGAAGAAAGAAATATATATACGGGACTTTCTACAGCACAAAGATGGTTATTAGCAATCAAGAATGATACTGTATCCGATTTGCTACCAGCATCAAAGTCTGAACTTAGATTCTTTAATTTGTGGTGGTATAATTTTAGTCTTGTTTACTCTTATCATCAAAAAAATGAATATCTATGCTTGGAACCCCAAACATTTGTTATTGATTATTATGGTAAAAAAATTGATATAGGAAGTTGGTTACTCAAACAAAAGAGACAAGAGGTTGCTGGAAAACTTTTTAAAGAGCAAATTAAAGCCTTAGATGGTCTTGATATGGTATGGAGCAAAAATTCTTCTAATTATCGAACTAAAAAAAGTGATATTGTTGCTTCAAAATGGTTAAAAGCAATTAGAAATAATGAAATCGAAAAGATTTTACCAAGTAGTCTTGGGCGTCTAAAAAAATATGATATTTGGTGGTATAACTTTACTCTTGTTAAAAAATATTTGGAAACTAGTAATAACCAAAATTTAAACGATTTAAAAACTGTAGTTGGCTATTATGGAGAAAATGCTCATTTAGGCAATTGGCTTAGCCAACAAAGAAACCGCCGAATCAGTAATAATTTATCCGACTTACAAATAGAAGCTTTAAATAGTATTCATATGGTTTGGAAAAAAGGTCTATCTTCTAAGGAACAATGGTTACTTAATTATGAAGAAGCTAAAAAATATAAAGATAAATGTGGTAATTTGTTAATTCCCAAAGATTATACCGTTATCGGTTTAAATGGTATAGAGCTTCATGTTGGCGTGTGGGTTAGTAATCAAAGAGCTAGGTATGAGGCAGGAAAACTTACTGATGAACAAATAGAATTGCTTGTAAAAATAGACATGGTCTGGCGTGTTTCTGATTTAAAATGGAATGAATATTTTGATATGGCTAAAAAATATTGGGAGAGATATGGTAATTTATTTGTTTTTCCAACTAGTAATATTAATAATGCCCAAGCTTTATATTCTTGGCTGGCAAAGCAAAGAGAAGCCTACTGGGAAGGAAATTTGTCGCTTAAAAAAGTCAAATTATTGGAAAGCCTTAATATTAGTTGGCTTAAATTAAATATTGAATGGTTGAGAATGTATGATTACGCTTATAAATATTATATAAAAAACGGTAATATTAGAGTTACTTATGGCTACTCTTTTAATGATATTGACGGGAATCCTGTAAATCTTGGTAAATGGCTCCGAACTCAACAATATTATTATCGTGATGGCAATTTAAAACCGCTGCAAATTGAAATGCTAAATAAAATAGGGTTTATTTTGGATAAGCGCGATAATAAAACTGCTAATATAAAGTTGTTTACAACCTATAATTTAATAAAATATGTAACAAGAGAATTATTAGAAAGATATTCACTATTAGAAATGAATGCTAAAATTAACTTTTGCAAGGATAGTCAAGGTCAATATCCCTTAGTTATTAATGGAAAACTAAATCCTATATTTACAATGAGTAGTCAAGATATTAAAGAAAATTGTAATGGCATTTCTTTAGAAGATATGATAATAAAATATCAAGATAGATTAGCGCTTATTAGAGGTTAGTTATGGAATTTGATTTAAATAATATTTATTATCAATATTTAGTTAAATATCATGATGAGTATGGTAATATTAATGTACCTATTAATTATAAAATTAATCTTGGAGATGGCAAAACCCTGAGATTAGGATATTTTGTTAATGATTTAAGAAAAAAGTATCGAAATGGTCAAATGACGCTTGCAGAAAAAAGATTTTTAAAAGAATTACATATTTCATGGTATCCCTTAGATGAGGCTTGGACTTTTATGTATGAACTAGCTAAGGATTATAAAGATACACATGGTAATTTAGATATTAAAAGAGATTATAAAGTAACTATAGATGGCAAAGATTATAACTTGGGCCGCTGGCTAGAAAGACAAAAAAGAAATTATAAATGGACGGTTGCTTCTTACCAAGAAAAAACTACCAATGACTGGTATTTAAAAGATGAAAGAATAAAAATGTTAGACGATTTAGATATTGATTGGCGTGATGCTAAAGAACAAAAATGGTTTGCTAAGTACAGGATAGCTTTCAAATTTTATCAAGAACAGGGAAATTTAAAAATGCCTAAAGATTTTAAAGCTTCCCTTAATGGTAAAGATTTTAACCTATATGATTGGCTTTTAAAAAATAAGAAGAAATATCTTTTTAATAAAGAAGACTTATCTGATGAACAGATTGAAGCTTTAAAAATAATTGATATCACGAAATTTAATAATTTAGAAATTACTTGGCAGTATATGTATAATGAAGCTTATAAGTATTATAAAAAACACGGTAATTTAAAAGTAAATGCTAAATATTCTTATTATACTTTAGATGGAACTTTAGTTAATTTAGGATACTGGATTAATTCGCAAAGAAGAAAGTATAAAAATACGATAAATCCAGATAAAACTAGTACTTATAAAGGAAAATTATCTCTAGATGAGATTGAACTTTTAGATAAAATTGGGATGGTTTGGAAAACTAATAGTAGTTTTGATGATATTTATCCTTATTTATTAGTCTATTATCAGCACTATGGTAACTTAAATATTCCTTGTAAATTTAAAACTGATGATGGTTATACTTATAAAGAAAAGGGAAGTATTGCCCTTGGCGGTTGGTTAAATAGTTTTAAGAATAATGTAAATCCCTTAGGAGAAAACGCGTTACTTTTAACTAAAATTGGTCTTAAATATCCCCCTAGAATTAATGAAAAAGTAATAAAAGAGATATGTGAAGATAAGAAAATAGATTATGAATTTAATTTAGCGGTTTTAAAAAGAATTTCTTATATAGAATTTGTTAGTAAGATAGCGTATTTAGAAGAAAACAATATTCCTCTTGTTTCTAATAAGGTCATACATGCCATTTTTAGTATGAGTAATGAAGATATAAAATGTTATTATAAGATAAGTTTAGAAGAAATTATAGATAAATATTATAATAAACACTTACAAAAAAATAGGTCTTTTAAAACCTATTAAGATACTTTTAAATTAGAGTTAATCCATGAATTCTTGGAAAACTTTTTCATCGAAGATGTGGTCTTGTAAATCCTCATCTTCTTTTTTCATTTCTTCATTATTAACTAAGAAGTATTTATGATAAAGATAATCTTTACCATCAGTACTTACGGGATCATCCCAAGTAAGATCAATATGTAGCCATTCATCATCAAAGTAAACAGCATTCCAAATATGAGTATTACTTGAAACCTTGTAATTTTTAACCCCTAGTTTATCTAAGGCTAGAGCATAGGCATCCGCATACCCATTACAAGTAGCATATCCCTCCATAAAAACTCCATAAGCAGTGTTACTATGATATTTACCAGACCCACTATTATTTTTTTCTGTATCATACTTAGTATGATTAATAATGTAATCATGAACTGCTAAGAGTTTATCCTTTAAAGTCATATTTTCCGTAATAACACTATTTAACATGGTAATTACTTTATCGTTTAAAAGAGAAATTTCCTCATCAGTATAAGTCTTTGTTACTTTTAAAGTTATCTCTCCTGTATCATCATATAAGGTTTGAATAGAAGAAAAAGAATTAAAAGGATTAGCATAGTTATTAATTTGAGTAAGTAGGGTATCATTAGTGGAAATACTTTTAATATCACTAATACATTCACTATACTCTTTAGGACAATAAAAAGTAAATGAATTCCATCCATTATTAATAACACTATAAATAATATTTAATAAATCATGATAACTATAGGGAACAAAGTCAGTCGTTTCTTGAACAAATTTATAAGAAGCATCTTTATGATATTTATTACTATCTAAAATAACTACCTCTTTAGTATTATCTAGTTTACTAACGACAAAGTCAGTTATTGTCTCAATATTTTTTACTTCAATTGCAAATAAAACGCCTAAGATAATAGGCCATATAAGTTTTTTCAATTTAATCACCTAGTAGATTATATCAAAAAAAATGAACCCTTACTAGTTCATTTCTTTAACTTTATTATTTAATCTTGATTTTTGTCTAGCGGCAGTGTTCTTTTTAACAAGACCTTTGCTAGCTGCTCTATCAATTACAGTTTGTACTTCTTTAACTAAAGAAGTCGCTTCTTCTTTATTCTTTGATGCGATTGCTTTTTCACAAGCTTTAATAGTATTCTTAACTCTTGCTTTTAATTCGTGGTTATTAGCAGTAGTTTTAGCAATTTGTTTAATCGCTTTCTTAGAACTCTTAATATTAGCCATACTCTTGCTCCTTCCTTAAATGTCTATATGATTTTATCAAATATTTCGGGACTTTTCAAGGTGTTTGAACCCTTTTTTATATTCTTTAATTACTAATAGTAACTTTAAGATTAGGCAGCAGAAAAAAGTTGACTTAAAATAAAATTCGTCTAACTAATAATAGTAAAGTATATCTTTTAAATAATAAAAAGGCTTTTCCCTTAATGAAATCTAAAATATCATTTTATTAATAATAATATCCATAATTTGACATATTATTTAAGTAATACTTACTACAATTAAGTAGTGATGATTATGAGAAAAAGATTTAAAAGTAAGAAAAGATTAAATGTATGGAAAAAGATTATTTATGGAATATTTATTTTAATTGGGTTTTTCTTAAGTTATCTGTACTTTTATTTAAAGGTACGAAATATGATATCTAGTGAAGATTATTTAAACTACTTATTAAAAGTTGGCTTTAGTAGGCAAATTGATGCTAGCAATATTAAATCTACTTTTTTAGATAAAAAGGGAATCGCTAATATAATTAATGGCTCTATTGATTCTGATAATAATGGTAATTTAAATAGTGAAAATAATTCTTCTAATAAAACAGAAAATGACCAAGATAATAAGCAAACTAATAGTTCTAAAAACAATAATGATACTAAAGAAGTTCTTAATAGTGATAAACCCGTAATATATATTTATAGTACTCATGATACAGAAGGCTATGCTAGTAGTTATTTTAATATTTATAATATAAAACCGGATGTTAAAATTGCTTCTTATTATTTACAAGAGAAGTTAAATGATTTAGGCCTTAATACGATTGTCGAGAAAAGAAAGATTAAAGATGTTTTAAACAAGAATGGTTGGGTTTATAAGGATTCTTATAAGGCTTCAAGAATTTATTTAAAAGATACTTATAATAGTAATAACTCTTTAAAGTTTTTTATTGATTTACATAGAGATTCTTCTTTAAAGGGAAAGACTACAACCTCAATTGATGGTAAGGCTTATGCTAGAGTAATGTTTTTAGTTGGTTTAGAACATGATAATTATAATGCTAATTTAAAAGTAGCAACGGATATTAATAATCTAATTAAGAAAAAGTATCCTAATTTGACAAGAGGTATTTATAAAAAAAGTGGAGCGGGGGTAAATGGTATTTATAATCAAGATTTTAATAGTAATTGTATTCTAATTGAGCTGGGTGGGCAAGAAAATACTATGTTAGAAGTATCCAATACAATTGATATCTTAGCTGGTATTCTTTATGATTATATAGGAGCTAATCTATGAAAAAAGGTAATCCTTTCTTTAAAATTTTATTTATATTTTTCTTAATCTTTATGGCTCTTTATATTGCTTTAGAATCAGGATATTATGATGTTAAAATGGGAAGAAAAGCTACTATTACCGAGGAAAAACTTCGAGAGTTTGAACAGGATGTTAAAGAAGGTAAAGAAATTGATTTAAAGGATTATTTAACAAAAGACTATATTGATTATTCATCAGGAGTATCAAGATTTGGCAGTAAAATAGGAACTAGTCTTGATAAATTAATGGATGGGGGAATTAAAGATTTTCTAAATCTTTTAGGTAGTTTATTTTAGCTACTTGATGCTTGCAATAACTTGTATTTTATGGTATCCTAACGGTAATTTTTGAGGTGATTTTATGATGGAATGTGATAGAGATAAATATGTAAGAGTCGTATATAAATACCAACAAGAGATACCTTTAAAAAATGGACAATTAAGTCGTCATTATAATATTGATCAAGTTGCTAGTATGCCTGATGATGTTCTTTCTAGGTATTATTATTTTATTCAAGAAAGATTAAATGTTATTGCCACTTTAACTAAGAAGCAAGATGAAGAAAAACTAACTACGACTGAAGAAATAGATGATGCTATGCAACAATATTTAGTTGATACTTATGAAATTGATAATGGTCCCGATGAAGAACCAACTATGTATAAAGAAAATTTTTTAGGAGTAACAGAACCAAATCAAGTAGGAAAGTTGCTATCAAGAATAAAAAAATAAGTAATAATTACTATTTAAATAAAGAAAAGGGGATAATAATGGAAAATAATTTACGAGATAATTTTGTTGATTTTATTTATACTTATCAGCAAGAAATGCCTGTTAAAAGAATAACTGATGGCGGCCATTTTAGCAAGCAAGAAATTAATAATTTTTCGACTGCGGCCCTTTTTGAATGCTATGCTTATATATCCAGAAGGCTTAGAATAATTGCTAAAGCAATAGCTGAACAAAAAGGTAAAATCGAAGAAGAAAGTGGGCAAGTAGAGATTAGTGATGCTTTAGAAGAATATCTTTTATATACTCATGAAGAGGATAATGGTCTTTTCGAAGAACCAACGAGATATGAAGATGATTTTTTAGGAGCAAAGTGTCCTAATGAAAGAAGATTATAATTTAAAAGGGTAATAATTAATTACAGAAAGTGTTTAATTGTTACCTTTTTTCTATGCAATAAATTATTTTCAAAATATTTTAACTATGGTATACTCATAATAGATGGGGATTTATAATGAATATTAAGGAAAGTTTGGTGATTTTTAAATACTAATTAAAAAAATATATAATAAAATCAGGGGGACTTAAAATTTTGAAAGTGAGAAGTTTATGAAAAAAGCAAAAAGTTTAGTATTATTAATGATTATGGCCTTCTTATTAACAGGCTGTGTAAAATTTAATACAAATATTGAAATTAAGAAAAATAAAAGTATGGATATGGCAGTTATTTATGCTGTTAATTCTTCATTGTTAAGTTATATGGATAATGATGGGGGCATCTTATCTGATGATGATAAAAAAGAACTTGAAGATGAAGGTTTTACTATTGAAAACTATAGTGATGAGACATTTACTGGTTACAAATTATTAAAAAATGTTAAAAATATTGATGATGTTAGTGCTGCAAATGATGTGAATTATAGTATCTCAGGGTTATTAGATGATTCTAATGCCAATGATAAAAAGATGTTTAAAGTAGAAAAAGGCTTATTTAAAAATACTTATTATGCTAATATTAAGTTTGATGCTAGTGATAGCGGCTTAGATGATAATGATTCTTCTTTTGATAAGGATTTTGATATTAATGATAATAATTCCAGTGTAGCTCTTTTAGAAAATGAAATAGATAATAATTTTGATGATGGTTATGGTTTGCCAGAAATGGATTTTTCTAATATGGCTGGTCTAGCTGGCAATATGGATTTAAGTTTTAAAGTTAATTTACCTTATAAAGCAATCAGTAATAACGCAAGTAGTGTAGATAATGATTCTAAGACTTTAACTTGGAATTTATCGGCTACTAATACTTCTAACATTGAATTTAGTTTCTATTTATATAATTGGAATACTATTTTAGCTTTAGGTGGTATTGTAATGGCTACTGTTATTCTTGTTGTTTTACTAGCCTTAGCTTTAAGCAAGAAAAATAATGTTAAACAAATTGAAGTAAGAATCAGCAATAATTAAATGAATTTTTAATTTTAAAAACAAGGAAAAGAATAGAAAAAGACCTATAGATTTAAAGTCTATAAGTCTTTTTAAAATACTTTTTTAATATGTCGGTTCTAAGATATTAAAATTTATTCAGTTTCTTTATTAACAAAATTTTTAAGATAAGTCTCATAAGCTTGATAAGCGGTATCATGAGTCATAGCCTTATATTTAAGATTTTTCATCTTTAATAAATTTTTAGTGAAATATTCTAATAGATAAGGATTACGAATTAGAAGGGGACCTAAAAGATAAGTGCCATAAAAATTATTTTTTCTAATACCTTCGTTTTTGTTGTTTGGAGCAAATCCCGTCCCCGTAGTTACTTTAAATAGGGGAGTTTCACTATATTCTTTAATAACCGTATTACGATTTTGAAAACCAATGACATAATTTTTAATTAAATCAGTGGTATAGACTTGTTCGCCAATGATTCGAAAATCTTCTTTAACACTTTTAAAGTTTAAAATTTTTAAATCACTAAATAAATCGAGAGCATTACCAGTTACTAAAATAAATTTATTAGCATCAATATACTTAGTTAAATCTTCTTTATATCTTTTTAAATCTTCTAAGACTAAGGAGTAAGACTCATCAAGCCCTGTCCCAATATAAATAAAGTCATAGTCCATAATTTTAATATCATCATGTAAAGATTTAAAATCAATTTTATATTTTACTTCTTCTTTATCTAAAGCATGCTCTAAGGCTCGGATATTAGCCGACTCCCCATACATATTCATGATGTCATAATATAAATGTAATATTTTAATCATTTTGCTCTTGCTCCTTTTCTTCGGATTTTTCAATCATCTCTTTAATTATAGCGGTCATATCAAAACATACCATTGTATAAATATCACCAGTTGATCTAGTTTCAACTAAATTAAGAAGGTTATTTAAATCATCAACTAAAACTAATTTATTCTTATCAATCCCTGCATATTCTAATCTAGTCTTAACATCATAACGAAATCGTCCAATGCAGAAAATTTTATCGATTGCCTCATCATCTAATAACTCAAAGTTAACATCATATAACCACGAAAGGTCATTTTCTTTATAACGCCTAGAAACATTTTCAAAACCTAAAATAACAGTTTTGGTTCCTTTCTGTTCTCTAATGTATTCACAACTTTGATAATAGCTTAAATTATTTTCATTTTTAGTTTCTAACATCATGATAGGGCGACCGGCAATATAATAAGTTTTTCCGCGCTTAGAAGCAATTTTATCGGTATTAAGAGCATATAAGATTTTATCTTCCCGAATATTTAAAACCTTAGCTAAAGTGTAGGCAGCCGTTGTTGCATAAGCCGTATATAAAGCATTCTTATTAATATAAATATCATTACCATCAATAGTAATATGTTGTTTTTCTAAATTAATATTAGTTGCTAAGTAATCGGGAGTACCACGATAGAAATCACATCTTGGACATTTATAATCACCTAGATGCCCATAATGATAATAAGAATATTCTAACTTTTCATGACATTTAGGACAATAAGCAAAATCCACATTATTTAAAGCAGGCTTTTTAAAACTATGCTTAGTCTTATCAAGACCATAAGTCGTAATTTTGCCCTTATGCGTAAGTTTTAGACGACTAACAAGAGGATCATCACCATTGATAATAAGATGAATAGAATCATCAAGGGCCTTATTTATCTCTTTAAAAATAATCTCAGGGGTCCCATTTCTTACCGGTTGATCACGCGTTAAGTTCGTTATAATTAAATGCGTTGGTTTTTTCTTTGGAAAAATATATTGTAAATGCCTTTCATCGCATTCTAAAAGTAAGACATCTTTTTTAAATTCACCATTAAGTTTTAAATTATTAAAAATTAAAGTAGTCGTTCCAATTTCCCCGTTAGAACCATATTCATTTAGAGCAACGGATAAACCAGCATCGGTTAAGATATGTTTAATTAAATTACAAGTTGTTCCTTTACCAGAAGAACCAGTAACTGCAATGACATATTTAGGATATTTAACATCATTAACAATATCATCACCAAAAATTTTTAAAACCCAATAACCAGGTAATTGAGTTCCATTTTTACCAAAAAGTTTGCAGCCAAAGTTAATAAATCTATTAACTAAAGTAGCTAAAAATATTTTCATAATAACACCACCATAAGGTAATTATACTATAAAACCTTGAGAAAAAAAGAGATTTTGCTAAGTTTTGTCGAAATTATATAAAATGTTAAAGAGATTTGTTATATTTAGTTTAGGTGATACTTGTGGATATATTTTATAGTGATGATACTTTGTTTGTAAATGTTTATGAAAATATTAATAAAAATAATATTTCAAGTTTAAAGACTCGAGTTTTTAAGATTGCTAGGGATTATGATATTGAAAATATTGTTTTGAATACAAATGGTTATAGGAAGAGTAATTATTTATTAAAAGAGTTTATAAATGATTATGAGTCTAATTTTAATGGACATATTAGGTTTAAATAGTTTTAAATTATGATTACTTCCCACCCACCACTCCCTAAAAAGTGAGTTTTTTTGACTGGAAAGAAAGAAAAAAAGGTATAAAAAAACATTAGAAATTAATCTAATGTTAAGTATCATTTTAATGGCGGAGTGAGAGAGATTTGAACTCTCGCAGCAGTAAACCCGCTCTACATCCTTAGCAGGTGTATGCCTTTCTCCCCATTGTAAGAATATTTTTAAATGCTTATGTCTTGTTTTCCCTTTATTTATGGGGTAAAACAAAGCATTACAATATCTATTTAATTTTGTTTGAACTTGTTTTTTTTAAAGTGGTGCCTAAAATTGGTGCCATTTTTAGTTTTTTTAACAATTTTTGAAGATTTTATTAAATGCGTTAGCACTTTCTTTTTTTGCACTTTGAAAGGTATGAGCGTAAATTTCACTAGTAATATTTATGTTAGAATGTCCTAATCTTTCGCTTACCGCTTTGAAATTTACACCACTGTTTATTAAAATACTTGCCGAAGTATGTCTTAAATCATGAAACCTTATATGTTCTAAGCCATATTTATCAGTTACCTTGCAAAATATTTTGTAACAAGTGCTAGGGTTCATGTGTTTTCCTACTTCATCAGTAAACATTCTATCAGTACCTTGCCATTTGCTACCTAATTTTTTGATATATTCATCTTGCCACTCTTTATATTCCTTTAATACTTCTACTGTTGTATCATTTAATATAATAATTCGGTTTGATGAATTGGTTTTTGGCTTTTTCTCATCTATTTCGCCATTTACAACCTTTAATGAGTTATCTATTACTAAAGTATTAGTATCAAAATCTAAATCACTCCATCTTAGGGCTGATATTTCGCCTCTACGAGCCCCGCTATCTAAAGCAAGTGTAAGTAATGCTCTATATTTAATAGGCTCATTTTTTAAACACTCAATAAATTTTTTTGACTGTTCCATGTCATAAAATTTTCTTTCTACCTTTTCTTTTTTAGGCTTTTGTGTTTTTGAATTGGGGTTAGTTGACAAGAATTCCCATTTTATAGCCTGATTAAACATAACATTGATTAGTTTGTAATAATCATATTTTGAATTGTAACTTAGTTCTTTTACCTTGGTACCCTTAAATAACTCACTATACATATCATCTAGTATATATGGAGTTATCTTGCTTAATTTATAATTGCCTATTATAGGAAGAATGTTTTTTAATAATCTTTCATAATTCATTATTGTAACTTTTCCTATATTTACTTCACAATATTTTTTTATGAAGACATTCTTATATTGAGCGAATGTCATATCTTTAATATTAGAATTTTTTCTTTTGTGATAATATTCCTTTGTAAGTTCGGCATCTCTAATTTTAACCTCGGCTAATGTTCCCGTAAACCTTTCTATGTGTCTATCTCTTTTGCCAAAAATATCTTTTCCAAGTTCAATAGTTATTTTCCATTTTTTTATACCTTGTTTATTAACTCCTGTTTGTATATATCCCATGTGCTAAAACTCCTTTCTCATTATGGGATATAAGGCCTTGCTACCTATAAATATTATAGCATATTTTCCCTTATATTCCTAGTAAATCAGAGAATTTTCTCTCTTCATTTTCACTTTTTTTTAGCCACTCATCTATTTCTTTTAAATCAAATTTTATACAACTTAAGACTTTAAAGTAAGGAATTCTTTTTTCTCTTACTAACTTTCTTACACCACTAACTGATATGTTTAAATAAGTTGCTAATTCATTTATTCCACATATTTCTTTCATTTTCAAAACCTCCCTTATTTTGGCTACAAAGCCATGTACTCGTTGCAACTGACTAAAGAATAGCACCTTATAACATTTAATACTAACAACTAAAAAGAACCTATTTTTAACAGGCACTCTCTTGTAAATAAAGGGCTAGTGTGACAAAAAGTCTATTATTTCGGACAAAAATAACTAAAATACAAGTTAAAAAACTTTTGGAAAAACTATATTTTTTACCAAAAAATAGTTGTATGATGAAATCACAAAGCGAGTGCACAAACTTTGTTATAAAGAAAGGAGTAAATATTTATGTTAGATGATAAGACAAAAGAGCAATTACAAATGCTTGATGAGAAATCTAAACGAGTATTAGATATTTGCGATATTAAGCACGAGTTAGTAGCAACAATGCTAAAGAAAGAAACTAACGGAAAAATATCTCAAGAAGAAATTGATAGGTTTAACAACTATCTAAATGTAATTGTTAAGAGTAATAAGTCAAGCAATAACTTAAATAATCGTATATCAAGTATTTACGAATTAGTAAAAACTCACTACAAAGATTATTTAAAACTTAACTCAATAATGGTATCAAGTAACAAATAATTAACTAATTTTTAACTAAAAATTCGGTGGAAATCAAGTCTTTTATAACTACTGGCGTAGTATAAAAGGCTTTTTTTATGTTATAATCTAAGAAGTTGAGGAGTTGAACTTATGGGACATTATCATAATAAATTAGATAAGAAATATTTTAATAAATCGGTATATGTAAAAAAGTTTGAAGAAGTTTTTAATATCAAGATAAAAGACTACCCCTTACAATATGACATACTTTTTGATACATTTAATACTTATATTATGGTTAACAATATATTGTTTTCATTAAACTATATTGAGCCAAGCAAAAAGGTTGATAATCTAATGCACACTATAAGAAGTTATCTAAACAAATACAAAAACAAAATAAAAAAGTCTTATGATAGTGAGTGTATCTTAGTATATGAAAGCCTAGAACAAAGTCTTGATGAACTAGAAGAAATGAAAGAACTACACGAAACTAATAAGACAAGATACAATTTTAAATCTTTTGAAAAAGAATTTGAAGAATTTACATATCTTTTAGAAAAATTACACTTTGATATGCTAGCAGATAGTAAAGGTATGCCCTTTTATAAGAAAGCCAATGATAAACTACCTAAAAAAGTTAATCTTAAATTACTCAATGATTTAGATACACATAGAAATACATTCTTTGATATAGGCAAACAAGAACAACTTAACAACGACTTTGTAAAAAATTATTCAAAAATTAAGTTTGATTTAAACAATGATGAAGACCAAAAGTATTTTATTATTGATACATTAACTAGAGTAAAGGACTTAAATAATGCTATGGTTGATTATTACATATATGATAAAGATAAGACAGTTGTTGATATGTTTAACTTCTATTTAAAAAACTATATAGACAATGTTGATACAACCATTATAAAAGATATAGAATATGTTAATGTTTTTAATAGATTAAAAGAAGTTAGCCAACTTATAGATAATGATAATATAGATTTAGCATTTGATATTATTAAGAATATAATTAAGCAATACAATAACCTTTATGAAAGGATGAGTTAAATGAAAAAACAAAATATATTAGATTTTCTATGTGATGACTTTTTAAATCAATTTAATAAAAAAAGAGAAAATCTTAAATCAGTTTTAAAAGATGATGAATATAACAACCTATATCATCATATCAATATATTTTTAACTAACAACTATAAACTTTTTAACCTTGATTTTGACTATAATATCAATTCAAGTGATATATTAGAAAAATCTAAAAGTCTTTACCTACTTTCTAAAAGTATAGAAGGTGTAATTGACATATTAAGTATTACCCCTGATTTTTTTAAATCTTATGAAAGTAAATATGGTAGAAGTTTAGCTTTTTCCGAAGTTTGTTATAGAAATTTACTAGGCAATATTTTAGTTTATAAAAACGAACTAAAAAAGATAACTGAAAAAGATAGCCAAGGTATTATTGATAGTATGTGTGGTATGATAGAAATATTACAAACAACAAAATATGTACCTTACAATTAAAAATAAGTGATGAGAGTTTTATTTACTTTCATCACTTATTTTTGTTTCATCTTCCTTAAATAGTTCGGCTATATCAATATCAAGAACAAGTGCTAATCTCCAAAGCGTTCCAAGAGAAAAGGTTTGGTGGTTCTTACTTTCAATATTACTTATGAATTGAGTTGAATAACTCATTTTATTGGCTAATTGCTCTTGTGTTAGTCCTTTTAATAGTCGTTGCTTTTTAATGTTTTTAGAAACTATTTCATAAACATAGTTTTCATCATCTCTTTGAAACAATTATACCACCACCTCATCTATATATAATTTTCTCATTTATTTTGTTATATATACTTACTCCATTCGAGTAAGTTATGGTATAATGAATAATAAGAAAGGAGAGTGCGTTTATATGGCTTTAATTAAGTGCAATAATTGTGGTAAAGAAATAAGTGATAAGGCTACAACTTGTATCCATTGTGGCAAAAAGGTAAATGTTAAAAATAATGTTGAAAAGCCAATTAAAAAAGCAAGTAAAAAAGGTATTTTGATTATTGGAGGTATCTTACTTGCCATTGTACTAGTTGGTATAACTGTATTTTTAGTTTTAAACCATAATTTCAAAAGTTATATTGGTATATGGGAACATAATATTACTTGGAAACGAGGAAATAAAACAACAAGAACAAGTTATGCTTATATTGAATTGCTAAAAAATGGTACTTTTAACTACACTGGCTACGATATTAATGATTTAGAAAATAAAATTACTTATTCGGGTACTTATAATGAGAACAATGACATAATCTATATTTATTTTAAATATGAAGAACAAGATTATACTGGAAAATTATACATAAAAGATAATAAATTGTGTATGAATGAAGAAAATTGCGAAGATTACTTTGTTAAGACCTCATCAAAAGATAAAAATAGTATTACTTTAAACGAAGAACCAACTTATATATCTTACGAACAATATCAAAGTATTTTAAGTAATAGTGAAAATGCTATTGTAGTATTTGTAAGAGAATGGTGTCATTATTGTAAAGAATATAAAGAAATATTAAAGGAAGTTAATAGTAATTATACTACTCCAATATACTATTATGAACTTGAAGATGATGATATTTTAGGTATAAGTGCTACCCCAACAACCTACATAATAAAAAATGGTGTTAATGTTGAAACTATAGAAGGCAAAAAAGAATATGATGAATTAAGTAAAATACTTAATAAAAATAATGTTGATTAAGGAGTGAGAATATGGCTTTGATAAAATGTCCCGAATGTAAAAAAGAAATAAGTGATAAATCTAAGACTTGTATTCATTGTGGTTGTCCTGTTGAAAATGAAACTAAATATTATTGTGAAGAATGTGGGAAAAAGATTTTAAAAACTGATAAAGTTTGTTCTAATTGTGGTTGTCCCATTAATTTAGAAAAAAAGCAAAACAAAAGTAATTTTTTAAAAGAAAAATTGTCTAAATATCTAAATAATATTAAGACAAAAAATAAAAAAACTATTGTGATTACTTGTATAAGTATAGCAATCATCTTATTTTTAATAATATTTATATTTAGTAGGGAAACTACTATATATAGAATGAATAGTAGTTTAACCACTTATGAAAGCATTACACTACAAAGTTTTGGAAAATGCTACTATTATTATGATAGCCACTATGACGATAGTAAAGACGAAATTGATAGCAATTGTTCTTGGAGTAAAAAAGGGTCATCCTATACAATAACAATAAGTGGTAAAGTTTTATATTGTAGTAGAAATGGCAAAGATTTTTCTTGTAAATATAATGATACAACATTAAAATATACAGCAGATTAAACATAAAAACGGCTACTTGCTAAATAGTCGTTTTTATGATATTATGTATATGTCAAGGGAACTTGAATAAAATAAAAATGGGAATACTTAACAAGGCAATGTTGAGTACTCACCACAAATTTGGTTCGCACTTAATCTTGTTAGATTGAGTGCTTTTCTTTTACATAGATTACTACTTTACGAAAGTAAAAAGTAAGGCTATTAGCAAAAAGATAATTAAGATAAGAGATAAGATTAAAAAATCTTTCTTATTCATACTATCAGCCTCCTTTCTTTTGAAAGGTGGCAAGCACTCAACTGTTAGAGTATTCCCTAGTTGGAATTATACTATACTTGTTAGACTATAACAAGTGAACATTTAACAAAATTACACAAAACTACACTAAAATTGTATTCTATTCCCAACACTACCACTATATATATGAGGGGGTGGTAGTATTAAAGACTTAATATCTTTAAAAGAGGCTTGTAAGATTATAGGTATATCTTATAAAACTTTGTATAGTTGGGTTAGTAATAATGAAGTATCATACACAAAAGTTGGCAATAGATACTATCTATCACAAGAGCAATTAAATGCCCTTGTTTTTGTTTTTAATAAAAGTTAGGTTGCTTTGTTGTGGTTAAAAACTTAACACACTCTACCAAAGAATATTAAAATTAAATTGTAAAAATTAAAAGGAGGAATTACTTATGTATCTATATCAAAATAGATATGCCAACAAGTTACACTTAAATATTATTAGAGTAAAATATTCAAAGGAACATACTTTAGTTGAAAGAGATTTTGCTATCAAGTTAAGTTATGATTATGACACTATGACAAATGATTTAATAACATATAAATTATATCTTTATTTAGGTTGTTTATTAAGCCAAAATGCTTTAAGAGATAATGTAATAACACTTGATACAAAAGTCTTTCTAAATGCCTTAAAAACGACTAAAAAGGCTTATATTATATCATCACTTGAATATTTAAAAGCCATAAGGTTTAATTATTATTATTTTAAAGGTAAAAAGAATAACAAAGGTTATACCAAAGAAACAAGAACTTGTCGTATCATAGATGATTATTCCACCACAAAAGGTAGTATTACAATTAGGTTTAACAATGATTACTTAACACTACTTGGTTATAGTAGATTAACCTTACAACTACCTAACGAGTTATTTAATATGAATATAACAAAATATCATCATAGTTTATTTATGGGAGTTCGTGTTTTATTTCATAGGCAAGTCAATTATAGCAATAAACACAAAAATATAATCTCAATAAAAGAAATAACAAAATATTGTCCTTTACTACCTTGTTATGATGACTTGAACGAAAGCAAACAAGTATCAAGAAACATATTAGAGCCATTTAAAAAGAATATGAACTATATGAGCGAATTATTTAATTTAACTTGGCAATATGAAAATGAACCAACTACTTACAACACTTTTATAAATGATAAAATAATCTTTGAGTGTAGAAATTAAAGCAAAGTAAAGCAGTTTTTAAGGTTTGGTATGTAGATAGCATTTAAGGCAAACACTTATAAATAAAGACTTTTATTAGGTGTTTAGTTCCTTAAATATAATAAGTATATTATATATAGCACTCACTCCTTATGGAGTGGTGCTTGTATATCTATAATTTAGTTTTTACAATAGATAAAAAATAAAAAAGTATATGTAGAGTATATTATACTTGTATATATACAAGGAGGAAAAAATGTTAAAAAAAGAGGAATATAAAAATTATATAGAAAATGAAAACAATATAAGGAAGATACCAACTAACTTTAATAAATTAGACAATATATATGGTGGTGGCTTATCAAAAGGCTTAACTATTCTTGGTGCTAATACAGGTTTGGGAAAGACAACTTTTGTCTTACAACTTGCCGACAATGTGGCACACCAACCTAACACAAAGGTTTTGTTCTTTTCTTTAGAATTGACTAAATATGAGTTAGTATCAAAATCTTTGAGCCGATTGTCTTATTTAGATGACAACTTAACTAATCATACACCAAACGACTTTATAAGTAATAGTGTTGATGATTTAGATACTTATTATAGTCATTATGAGCCAATAGGAAATAATGTCTACATAGTAGATAATGTTAGAAATATTATGAAAATATCTAAAACTATTTACGACTTTTGTAATGAGTTTGAAAATGATAAAGTCGTTGTTATTATTGATTACATACAATTTATAAATTGTAATGGAAACAATGATAAACAAAATGTAGATATTATTACACGAGAACTTAAAGCACTTGCTAATAATTACAATATACCTATTGTAGCAATTAGTAGTTTAAGCCGTGAGGGAGCCAAAAGAAACGATATATCATCATTTAAAGAAAGTGGTAGCATAGAATATACGGCAGACTATCTTATAATTATGTATCAAAAAGAAAATAATAGAGGGTTGGCTTTTACTGATGATACTGATACTATTACACTTGAGTTTTTAAAAAATAGGTTTGGGGTAAAAGGACAATTTGATTTAAAATATTTAGGCAATTATGCCACATTTAAGGAACTTTAACGAGTTCCTTTTTTTATTTTGAAAAATTGTATGGTCGTTTAATTTTGGGGCAACCCGTTGCTACCAAAAAGTAAATAGAAAATACTACTAAAGCCACCCCGTACTCATTAAGAGGAGGAACACAAATGAAACAAAAATTTTTAACACTTGCTGAGGTAAGTGATAGCCTACATACTTCTATTGCATATATAAAAAAACTTATAGAAGAAGAAAAAATTAAGGCTATAAAATCATCTAAAAATTATTTAATTAGTGAGTTTGAATATTTAAAACTAATTGAGGCTATGGAGGTAAAAAAAGATGAAAAATAATAAAGTAAGCATTGATTTAGATATTGAGGACTTACTAGGACTTAAAGAACCAAAGAAAGGTACTCTTGAATATGACCTAAACTTTATAATTGATAATGGTATAGAAGAATATTTAAGACTACAAGAGGAAGAAAAACAAAAAGATAAAGAGTTTGTAGAAATGTTTAAAAGGAATTATGATGAAATAGTAAAATTTATTTCCGTTGACCCTAAACAAAGAATAGCAGTTGACTGTTTTACTTGTATTAAGGGTATGGATTTATCAAAAAAATATGGAAAACCAAAACAAAAGAGATAAGAAGTCAATTGATAACTTGCTTATCTCTTATTTTTTTGTTTATACCTAAGTAGGTTCTAATAATTTGAATTTGAACTTGATTATGTGTTTGAAATTCTTTCCTAAATTCTTTTAAAAGGCTAGCAAACTCTTTTTTTAAAATTATTTGTTCTTTAGATGATAAAAATATTTCTTTATTATCAAGTGTTTGCTTTATTACTATCAGCCTTATAAGTTGGTCTTTCATTTTGCTAGTCATAATGAATTGCATATCTTTTAAATCACTTAGCATTTTCTCATTCATTTTTTAACTCCATTCTTTGGTTTTTTGTTTTTTTGGTGCCTTTTTTGAAATACCATTTCCTTATACCCCTTAAATTACTAGTAGCAAGAAATAAAGTGGTGCCAAAAAAGTTGCCAAAAAGTATGATAGTTTGTAATACTTTGTGATAAAGTGTGATTTTCCCATAAAATCTAAATAAATGAAATATAAAAAGTGGTGCCTTAAAAATATGTATGAAAAAAGTCTTAACTTTCATTTTAGAAAATCAAGACTTTTGCTTTTAAAATGGCGGAGACAGAGGGATTTGAACCCTCGCAGCAGTTACCCGCTCTACATCCTTAGCAGGGACGCCTCTTCAGCCTCTTGAGTATGTCTCCATTTTATTTTCATGTGCTCTAGAATTGGCTTGGCACTCCCTTAGCAGGGACGCCTCTTCAGCCTCTTGAGTATCACTCCATACCAACAATATCAGTTTACTAAAAATAGGAGGACAAGTCAATAAAAAGTTGCGGCTTTCTAGTAATTTTTTGCGGTTTTTAGTTAAAATTTAGAAAAAGTACTTATAAATTAAATAAAATTATTAGTTAGTATTGCACTAAACTATGATACAATACTGTTATCCTATTAAGTAAATCTTAATAAAAGGTGAAGGAGTTTATTATGAAAGAGTTAAAAGAGGCAAAAATTGCCAAAAAAGGCAAAGAAAAAGGATTTGAGTTGAATGATAAAAAGGCAAAAAGAAAGCGTTTGCTGTCAAAGATTGGAAAAATTATATTAATAGTTATAATTTTATATTTGGTAGTAATTGAAATCTTAGGAATTATTCGCCGTAGCAAAATTAGTACTATCAATTCTCCTGATAGTGCTTGTCCTGATGTAGTTGTTAAATTTTATGAGACTAAGTTTCGCAATTACTATTTAGGCAATGGTTGTAGTTATACAGTTTATTATAAAGATGATAGTAAAGAAAGTCTTGAAGAAGCTTTTGCCCATAAGAAAGTTACTAGGGGTGACGCCTTAAGATATGGTATTTTTATTCATAGTAGATGGAAATGGCAAGATAAGAATTATTAATAAATAGAAAGTGGGAAAATTTTATGAAAAAAGAGAAAAAGGGTAAGAAAAGAGCCAAAGTATTGGTTATAATTCTGGGGGTATTTTTAACATTTGTAGTTATAATGGGTGTTAGAGAAATTAACAGGTTTATTCATGTTGGAAAGATTACTAAAATAGACAGTGAAGAAAAGTATTGTATTTCACTTATGTCTGTTGTTTATAGAGATTTATTTTATATCTATGAAAGCAGTAATGGTTGTACTTACTATGTTTATTATAAAGATGGAAGCAAGGAACCACTAAGTAAAGCCTTATATTTGCACCATCTTAATGTTAATGATGCCGCTAAATTTGGAGTTAATTTGAATAGTCAAAGTGTTTTAAGCAGACTCATTAAAAACGCAAAACATCTATGATATTCTTATATTGAACAACAATAAAAAAGATTGCTAGAATTAATCTGGCAGTCTTTTATTATTCATAAAACTATTTATGTAAATCTTTATCATATAATTTTTTATAATAATCACATTTTTTTAGTAACTCTTGATGAGTTCCGTAGTCAATTATCTTGCCGTCATTAACTACAAATATTTTGTCAGCGTCGATAACGGTTGATAGACGGTGAGCAATAATAAGAATGGTGTATTCGCCGGTTAAATTATCAATTGATTCTTGAATTTTACTTTGTGTTTCATTATCTAGGGCACTGGTGGCTTCATCAAAAAGGATTATTTCAGTGTGCATTAACAGGGCTCTGGCGATAGCCAAACGCTGCTTTTGACCACCTGATAGAATGATACCATTTTCACCAACTAATGTTTCGTATTTATCAGGAAGAGACATGATATAATCATCAATGCAGGCAAGCTTACAAGCACTTCTTATTTCCTCTAAATTTGCGTCTTCTTTAGCTAGCAATAAATTATCTTTAATGGAAAAATTGAAAACATAAGGATTTTGAGTGATAATTGACATATTATTTCTGATGGTGTTGCAGTCTAAATCGTTAATATTTACATCATCTAATAAGATTTTACCACTTGTGGCTTTGTAAAAATGGGTAATTAAATTGAAGATGGTTGATTTTCCAGCCCCACTTTTACCAACAAAAGCTACTTTTTCGTTTGGATTTATGACAAAACTCATATTATTTAATACTTTATCTTGATTATAACCGAAGAAAACATTATCAAATTTTATAGAACCATTTAATTTTTTTAATGAAATGTTGCCAAACTGCTCTTTAGAAAATTTATCGCTTTCAATTATTTCATAAATGCGGTTAGCTGCCATGTTGAATTTCTTGTTGTATTCGGCAATTTTAACAATTCCAATAAGTAAATTTTTAACTTTAGTCTGATAATTATAAATAATTATAAAGTTAGGAATAGAAAGTAAGGATTTATTATATAAAAGACAACCTACTAATATTAAACCTAAATCTGTTAAAGCTCTAACATTGTTTTCCACATAACTATATAAGCGTCTGATATTCATTATATTGACTTGTTCATTAGTACTTTCTTCAATTTTGTTATAGGCTTGTTTTAGCACACTATTACTAGCATTTAAAATCTTAATATCTCTAATACCGTGAACAATCTCGCTAGTAAGGCCAGTTTTGTTTTCTTGAATAACTTTTAATTTTTTTTGAACTTCGTATTGTTTAGCTAAACTTTTTTTGTTAATAAAATAGATTAAAACTGAGGTAATAATGGCATAAATAAAGAGGTATTTATTAAGAATAAATATTGTAACTAAAACTCCAACATTGGTAATTATATAGGATAACCAATAAGCATATTCCATGAATAATCCGGCAATATCTTGCGTATCTTTATTTAATCTATCAATAAATAAGCCAGAAGAATTTTTATCGATTTCTTGAACTTCTAAATTCAATATTTCTTTAGTTAAAGATTTTTGAATACTTATTAAAGTTTTCTGATATATTTTTTGATAAAAGAAACCTTTAAAATAAACCATGGCATATAATAGTAAATTAATAAAAAAGACAATTATAGCCGATAAAATCAACTCATTTATAATACCATTAGTAATATTTAAAATTACTTTAGCAGCCAACAGAGGCATTATGGTACTTATTATTGCCTCAACAATGCTAACTAAACCATATCCAATTAGATTTAACCTTGCTTCTTTAATATATTTCCAAGTTCTTTTAACATTTAATTTGAAATTAACATTTTTATCGTTTTTAACATTTTTCATATTTAAACTCACTTTCATTACTTTATAATATAAATAGAAAACTGCTAGAATTATCTAACAGTATTTATTTTATTCATTAGTAGTAGCTTCTCTTAAATTTCTTAAATATTCATTCATGATAGAGAGATAATCATCACTATTTTCTCGCTCTTTACTATCTAAAGTATTCATCAAATTAACTTCTACAGTTTTAGCCTTATAATTTTTAGTTAAATCAGTAATAGTATCATTAGTTTCACCTTTTTTGATAAATAGAGTAGTATAAGTGCCATTTTTAAAATTATTTTTTAAATCCGTAGTAACATTTTTACTATCTTCTAAAGATATAACAGTAAAACCATAATTTTCTAAATACTTTAAAGTATTAGTAGTTGTAATAATAGGTTTTTTACTAGAGGCGCCAATACTTCTTAAGTTAGCATCCATTAAAGATAAATCTTCTTGTAATTTTTTATAGTTAGTATCAATTGCTTGAATTAAATATTTACTATTAATAAAATCACTTAAATTGTTTTTAGTAGTAGTTGCTAGCATTAAATAGTTATTAGGGCTTAGCCAAAGTTCTTCTGAGGTTTTACCATATTCAATATTAAGGCCGTAACTAACATCAATGATTTTCATATTGCGGTTTTGATTTAAAAAACTTCTGGCAATATTTTTTTCATCACTAAGACCATTATAAACAAATAAAGTATTTTTAGAGTAGTCGCTTATTTGTTTATCAGTAAGTTCATAGTTATTTACATCAACGCCACTGGGATAGATACTATCAATCCTAGAGTAAGAGCCATATAAACTTTTTACAATATACTCAATTGGATAAGTACTAACAACAATACTAATATCTTCCATATCATCTCTTTTAAAACAGCCCGTAAGACTAAAAAGTCCTAGTAGTAAGCAAAATATTTTTAATAAATTTTTATGATTTTTCATTTTTTTCTCCTTTATATATATAATATAATAATTCATATTAGTTATTTTCATTATTTAATATGGGGACAGGATCATAGCCAAATTTTCCATACGGATGACACCTAAATAATCTTTTGATACCAAGTTTTAGACCAGTAAGTAGTCCATATCTAGTAATAGCTTCTTTCATATAATTAGAACAAGTTGGATAAAAGCGACATTGACTGTGAGTGGTTAGGGGTAAGGCTTGATAGATATCAATAAGTTTTAAAATTAAGTATTTCATATCATCACCAAATTTATTTTACTATAATTTTAAAATTTAGTAAATATAGTTTCTAAATAATAAAGGGTTGATTTAATAAGACAAAAATGTTAGAAAAGTCTATTATATTAAAGAAAGTTATGGTATTATATTAGGCAATTGGAAAAATTTAAAACGATTGGAGATATGATAATATGATAAAACCTAAGGCAAGAAGACATTCAGAGGTAGTGCTAGCTAAATTTAAGAAAGATTATGCTACTTTGAGTATCCAGAAGCTTGATAATATTAAGAAAATGCAAAAACTTCTTACTAAGAAAAATGTTACTGAATATTTTAATTTAATGAATGCTAATAAAAAGATAACTGAGGAACAACGAGTACTTTATAAGAAAATTAAAAATATTGAATACCAAAATTGCCAACATTTGTGGGTCAATGTGCCAAACTGGGATTTTTCTAATGAACAAGGAGAACCTATTGTCTGCAAGGTTATCTGCAAGGTTTGCCTTAAATGTGGTTTAAATGAAAATGTGCTTTTAGAAAGTAAAACTGGAACTTACTTTTATAATTATGAAGATGAAGTAATGTATCAATTTATGCAAGGCTGGCACTATGAATATGGTTTAGTAGTTAATGAACCTGCTGATTTTAATGTTGCTAAAGAAGTTTATGCCAGAATAAAAGCAAATCATTTAGATATTGAAGATGAACAGGTTAAGAAATATATGGAAATTGCTTTACATAATATGAATCAGAAAATGCGAGATGAGGCAGGCGAGGAAAAAGTTTTAAAAAGATTATTTTCTAAAAAGGCTTAGATAAGATATAATTTTTTTTGTTACCGTTTAGAATAGATAAGAATTAAAATAGATTTATTTAGTCATTTTTAGTTAAATTTTACCGTAATTTCAAATAAATTAATAGACTTAAATTTAATTTCATTATCTTGTATGTGATTTTTAAGCGAAAATATTAGAAAAATCTATTATATTGAGAAAAGTTGTGATATTATATTAGGCAATTAAGAAGTTTTAAAACGATAGGATATGGTAATATGATAAAGCAATACGGTAATATGTTAAAATCTAAAGTAAGAAAACATCCAGAAATATGGTTACCTAAATTTAAGAAAGATTATGCAACTTTGAATGCTCAAAAGGATGACAATACTAAAAAAATACGAGAACTTCTTACCAATCCGGCTGTTGCTGAATATGCGAACTTGATTGGCACTAATCAAAAGATAACTGCGGACCAACATCGACTTTATAAGAAAATTAAAATGTGTGAATATCTTGATTGCAAACATTTGTGGATTAATGTAGTTAGCTGGAATTTTGATGATGAAGAAGACAAGCCTATTATTTGTCAGGCTTGTCTTAAGTGTGGCTTGGACGAAAGTGTGATTTTAAAAAGCAAATCCGGAACTTATTTTTACTCCTATGAAGATGAAATAATGTATCAATTTATGCAGAACTATCATTATAAACATGGCTTAGCAATTGATGATACTGTACAGTTAATTGTTGCTAGAGAAGTTTATGCCAGAATAAAAGCGAATCATCCAGATATAGAAGAAAGCCAAATGAAAAAATATATGGAAATTGCTTTGCATAATATGGATATGCGTTTTAAAAAGCAAGGTTATGTTGGTGAAGAAAAAGTTTTGAAAAGATTATTTCCCAAATAGTATTTGATGGAGGCAATAATCTTTTTTATATTTTGAACCGTTTTTCTTGGACTTTTTAGCTTTATTTGCTATAATGAGTTAGGTGATAAAAATGAACTTTTTAGAAAAATATAATATTGATATAGAAGATAAAGAATTACTTTTAACAAGTCTTACTCATACTAGTTATGCTAATGAACATAATGTTACTTCTTATGAAAGACTAGAGTTTTTAGGAGATAGTGTTTTACAGTTAATTGTCAGTGAATATTTATATAGTAATACTTCCCTAAAAGAGGGAGCTATGTCCAAAATGCGTGCTAGTTTTGTTTGCGAGAGTGCCTTAGCAAGTTATGCTAAAGAAATAGGTTATATTCCTTATATTAGAGTAGGACATGGGCAACTACATGATATCAATGATACGATTATTGCCGATATTTTTGAGGCAATCTTAGGCTGTATTTATTTAGAAAGTGGTTTTACTGTAGCTAAAGATTATGTTTATAAAACTGTTATTCCCCATATTAAACATCATGAAATTTATTTAACCGATTATAAGAGTGCTTTACAAGAAGCAACTCAGATGGATAAGAAAACCTTAGAATATAATGTTATTAATGAGACCGGTCCAGCTCATGATAAAACTTATGAAGTAGAAGTTAAAATTGATAATATTGTTTATGGTAAAGGGATGGGCAAAAGTAAAAAAGAAGCCGAGCAAATGGCCGCTAAAGATGCCCTAAGTAAAAAGGTAAGTAACAAGTAGTGGGAGTATTTTATGTATTTAAAAAGTATTAAAGCAGTGGGGTTTAAATCGTTTGCAGATAAAATAGAACTAGATATTAAAGATGGTATTACTTGTATTGTTGGGCCAAACGGATCGGGCAAAAGTAATATTTTAGATGCTGTTAAATGGGTTTTAGGGGAACAATCCGTTAAGACTTTGCGTGGTACTGGTTCAATGAGTGATGTTATTTTTAATGGGTCTAAAAGTCGCAGTCCCATGTCGAGAGCTAGTGTTGCCTTAACTATTGATAACAGTAATCATTATCTAAAAAGTGAATTTAATGAAATTGAAGTAAAAAGAGTAGTTTATCGAACCGGTGAAAATGAGTATTATCTAAATAATACGAAAGTAAGACTTAAAGATATAACTGACCTTTTTATTGATAGTGGGGCTTCTCGTGATGCTTATAACATTATTTCCCAAGGAACAGTTGAAGATATTGTTAGCAGTAAACCCGAAGCCAGAAGAGTAATCATTGAAGAGGCGGCAGGAGTTTTAAAATACAAAAAACATAAAGAAGAGTCGTTACGAAAGCTAGAAAAAACCAAGGATAATTTAGATACAATTAATTTACTTATAAATGAGTTAGAAACCTCTCTAGAGCCTCTTCGCATTCAATCAATAAAGGCTAAAAAATTTAATGAATATAAAGATAATTTAAAAAATTTAGAAATAGCTTTAATAGTTAATGATATTAAAAAAATCAATTTAGAATACAACAAATTAAAGACTCGTAATGAAGAATTAAAAAGTTTAATTGAAGAATTAACAGCTAAGATAAATAAAGATACAGCTACTTTAGAAGTTAATAAATTAAGCAATTTAGAAGTAGAAGGAACTTTAAATAAATTAAATCAAAATTTAGTTGAATTAGAGCGAGAAATTGCCGAGACTAATGCTAAAAAGACCATGATTTTAGAGCGTAAAAAGCTTAATAGTAATAATGATGTTACTCTAAATAATGTTTTAAATTTAAAAGAAGAAATATTAAGCATTGGCAAAAACATTAATTCATTAGAAGAAGAAATAAAGACTTTAAATAGTAAAAAAGAAAAATTAAAAACTAATATGGATTCCATTGATAATGAAGAATTAATCTTAAGAAAAAATTATGTTACTGAATCTAATGAATATAACCGTAAGAATAAAGAATTATTAGAGCTTAATAACAGAATAGATATTTTAAATAATAATATTTTAAATGAAGTAAATGTACCATTACCAGTTAAATCTATTTTAAATAATCCTAGATTAAAGGGTATTTATAATACAGTTGGTAAACTTCTTACTTTTGATGATATTTATATGAGCGCTATAGAGATGACTCTAGGAGCTAGCCTAAATTATTTAGTAGTTGATAATGAGACCTCAGTTAAACAAGCTATTAATTATCTAAAAGAACAGAGATTAGGTAGAGCTACCTTTTTACCGCTTAATATCATTAAACCAAAATATCTAGATAGTAGTGTTGAAGAGACTTTAAAAAATACTTCTGGTTTTGTGGATACCGCAATTAACTTAGTAAAATATGATTCAGCTTATGATGATATTATGCGAAATTTACTAGCAACTACGATTGTTGTTAAAGATATTGATGCCTTAAATAATATAGCTAAACGCTTAAATTATAAATATAAAGTTGTTTCTTTAGATGGTGATATTTCTTATGCTGGAGGTTCTATCAGCGGTGGTGCTAAGAAAAATAGTAATAGTATCTTAAAAGATCGTTATGAATTAACTAAATTAGAAACTAATAAAGTTAATTTAGAAACAAGTATTAGAGTAATTGAGACAAAGATAAATTCCTTAAATCAAGAACAAGAAGAAATGATACTTAAGAAAAATAAATTAAATAATGAATATATTGAGTTAAAAGAAACTATTAATCGCAAAAATATTAGTCTAAGTGAGCTTCAAAATAATTATAAAGATAAAGAGACGACGATTAAAAATAATGAAGCTATTTTAAATAATACTGTTGATATTGAACTTGATAATATTTTAAAGAGTTATTATGAATTAAATGGTCGTAAAGATAACCTTTTAAGAACAATTAAAGATTATAAAGAAAAATTAGAAACAGCTCGTGGGGATTTAGCTGAATTAGAACTTAATATTAAAAATAAAAATCGAGATTTAAATAAATATAATAGTGAATTTAATAGTAACGAAGTTATTTTAGGTAAATATGATGTTAAGTTAGATAATTATTTGTTAACTTTAAATGAAGAATATACAATGACTTATGAGAAAGCTTTGCGGGAAGTTGATACAAATATCGATATTGAAACCACTAGACTACAAGTAAGTAAGCTAAAGAGTAGTATTAAAGAACTAGGTGAAGTAAACTTAGGCAGTATCGCTGAGTTTGAACGCGTTAATGAAAGATATACATTCTTAACAACGCAAAAAACAGATTTAGTAAAATCGATAGAAGAGTTAGAAACCGCTATAGCTTCTTTAGATGAAATTATGAAAGAACGCTTTAAAGCTACTTTTGAAGCTGTTAATACAGAATTTCAAAAAGTATTTAAAATCTTATTTAGAGGTGGCGAAGGTCATTTAGAATTAACTGATAAGGATAATCTATTAGAAACAGGCGTCGAAATTATTGCCCAGCCACCGGGGAAGAAACTAAGTTCCATAACCCTTTTCTCAGGTGGCGAAAGGACTTTAACGGCGATATCATTATTATTTGCTATTTTAAATGTTAAGACTGTGCCATTTGTTATTTTAGATGAAGTCGAAGCTGCCCTAGATGAAGCTAATGTTGATGTGTTTGGTAAATACCTAGAAACTAGAAAAGATAAATCACAATTTATAATTATTACCCATAAGAAGAGAACAATGGAATATGCTGATACTTTGTATGGCATTACTATGCAAGAAGAAGGTGTTTCTAAATTAGTAAGTGTTCGTATGGAAGATAATGAAACTAAGGATAACTAGTCAAAATGCTAGTTATTTTTAGTAGCACATTATTTAAAGTTTTGCTATAATTTTATTAGAAAGGTTTGATAATATGCTGTTATACCATGGAAGCAATATGCTTGTTAATAAGCCAGAAATAATTGAAAGTGAAAGAACTTTGGATTTTGGCAAAGGATTTTATTTAACGACTAGTTTAGAACAGGCCAAAAAATGGGCGATTTTGACTACATCTAGAAGAAAAGAAGGAACACCTACTGTTAGTGTCTTTGAAATTCAAGATAAAGTAGATTTAAAAGTTTTAAAATTTAATGGACCAGATAAAGCTTGGCTGGAATTTGTAACAAGCAATAGGAAAAATAAAAATTATAAGAATGATTATGATTTGATAATTGGACCGGTTGCTAACGATAATACAATGCCAGTAATAAATCTTTATATAAATGGTGTTTATAATGAGGAAGAAGCCTTAAAAAGACTTTTGCCACAAAAATTAAAAGACCAAGTTGTCTTTAAAAATGATAGAGCATTAAAATATTTAGACTTCAGGGAGAAGATTATTTATGAATAAGTTAGATAGTGAAGAATTATTTCTGTATGATAGAGAAATAGTAAAATTAATAAATGAAAAATATAATATTTCTTTTATGGAAGCCTTTAAAAATTTTATTAATTCAGAAACTTATAAAATGTTAGAAAATAAAAATTTAGCAATGAATTATTTTTCAACTTTAGCAATATTTGATATGTGGGAAGCTGAAAAAGTTACGGGTAGTCCTCTTAATTCAGTGTATTTGAGGAATAATTATGAATAAGGAAACAGAATTTTTTATCTATTTGTTAGAAAAGTATGCCGAATATAAAAAAATATCTACTACAGATGTTTTAAATACATTAGAACAGCTTGATTTAACCAATTTTATTTATAATATGTATGAAAGGTATCATACGGAAGCTATCGAAAATGCTTTTAAAGATATAGATGATTTAATTAAAGAACAAAAAAGTAACTAGTTTAAGATGAAATGTTAGCACTAATTGGTTTCATATCTAAGAAACTAGTTTTTTTGTTTTTTCAAATCTAATATTATGTTAGAATATTGATAGATAGTTTAGTAAGGTAAAGGGTTGGATAGTATGACGAATGAAGTACAAGATTTAAATAATTTTATAGAAAAAATTATGAAAAATAGAGATTTTTTAGCAATGTTAGATGATAATAATCAACAAGAATTAGATTTTTATTATGAATTAGCGGAAAAACTTAGTCAAAGTTATAGAGGCTTAGCAAATGTAGATCCATTGCCTAAGGGAATAAGTGATTTAAAAATAGCCTTGTCAGTGGAGCAATGTGAAAAATTAATAGCCAATTTCTTTGGAAGCATCGGTGTATCCGAGCCAATAATAAAGGATTGTCTTTCAATAGGTAGTTATAAAAATTTAAGAATAGAAAAAGGTTTAAAACGAGCTTATCAAAAAGATGGGGTAATTTATTTACCAGAATTTACAAATACTTTGGAATGGTTAAAAACTGCCGTTCATGAGCTGGCTCACTATATTAGAAATCAAAATACGAATGGTGTTACTGCTGTTTTTGGAACCTTTAATGAAATAGAGGCTAAAATAACCGAACAAGCATTCTACCAATATTTAGTTAATTCTAAACAACCTATTTTTATAGATGAAAATAAGAGAAGATTCCTTAATCAAAAAGATATCGAATTACAAAATCTAAGAGAAATGCTGTTAGAACAACAAAATCTTTTTCGTTTTAAAGACGAGTATTGGTTTATTAAGAGATTAAGAAATAATTTAAAAGAAAATAGAACTTATCTTTTTAAAGAAGAAGATTATTTAAAATTAAGTGAAAAAGAAAAACAAATGTTAGCTAATACTTTTAAGTGGCGAGAAAATTATTTGCCTGATGGAAATGTTTATTCTGCTAATAATAGTAATTATTCTTTACATAATGGTAGACATATTACTAACGAATTTCGTTTTATCGTAGCTAGATTATTTTCGGAGTATACCCTTAGTAATCCTAAGTTTTTAAATAACTTTGGTAATTACTTATTAAATGATAAAATAAAAGATAAAGAATCACTAGATACCTTTTTTGAAATTGCTAGCACTGATGATTTAATAAAAAATCAAATTACTAATTATACTCAGTATATATCTACATATTTGACAAGTATTTTAAATGAAAAAGCTAAAGACTATTTAGGTATAATTAAAGCCATGTATGGTAAAGATATGAGCGAAAGTCAGTTAAAATATTTACAGAAGTTACAAGAAAATAATTGTGTTATTGTCGATACGGATACTACTAAGTATCTAAATAATCAATTAGAAGATGCCGAGAATTTAAATGAATTTAATATGCCTATAGCTCATGGCAGCCGTGTTTTTAATGATGATAAAATTCATTTTTATTTACCTGCTGTGTTAAATAGAAATCCTAAGGCTTCCTTTAATGATATTATGAGAACTTTTGATAATCTACTTATGCATGAACTTTTCCATTTCTTTATTAGACCGAAAGCAAACGAATTAGATGGCAAGAAAGTAAGTAGTTTTATAACCGAAGGATTAGTAGATATGTGCACTAGAGATATTTATCAAAAAACAGGTAAACTAGCAAACTACCAATCTAATTATGGTTCTAATGTTATTTATGTAAGGCAAGCCTTAGCTAATGTTTCTTTAGTAGAAAGAGGTCAATTATTATTTAATACTGATATCAAAACTTTCTTAAGAAAAACTACTAGCGAAAAATTTAATAGTCAAGAAGAATTACAAAAAGCTATGACTATGACAACTAGTTATGATGTTTTATTATCGAAACTGGCTAATGTTTATGGATCTTATTTACCAGAAAATGAACGAGAAAGCAAACAAAGTAGTGGCTTAAGGCAATTATATAATTTATCCGCTAATGCTATTAGTTTAGATGAGGCTATCAAGCAGATAAGACAAGTTGGCAGTAGATATTATATGGCTGCTATGCCAAAGGTTGATGAATTAATTAGTGAATATAAAAATAATAGTAAGGCCTTATCTTTTAAACAAGATGATAAGAAAAGTAAAGTTGCGATAGAAGGTCCAGATTTATTTGCAAGAAAAAAGTCCGAAAGATTAGAACAAACAACTCATTTTGCAACAATAAAACCAGAAGCTGAAAATATTTATCAGAAAATGCTAGCAGAAAAAGAACAATTAAGCTTAGATAATAGTGTTACTAAAGCTAAACCGATGAGTAGGGTATTAACCAAAAAGGAAAATACAGAACCAAATAATAATACTAATGATTCTAATAGTGGCTTTATTAGCACATTACTTTTAAGTCTTGGCGTGAGTTTTGCAATGGGCGTAGTATCAGTACTTTCTTATCTATTTATAAGTAGAGGTTAAAAAATGACAAAAGAAGAAATATTATTAAAATTAGAAAATTATGATAAAAATATTCAAGAAAGATTACAAGATTTTATTACTGGCTGTTTTTCTTTAAAGGAAAGTTCTAATGGTCAGTACCAAGTTCAAAAAACAATAGAGTTAAATAAAATTTATTTTCAAGGTTATGTATTAGATAGTAAAATCTGTCAAAATCTTAAAAAAGATAATATTACTGATTATTCTTTAACCACTTTAAAAAATTATCTAAATCAAAATTTTAATAGTTTAGAAATAGATTGCACACCTTATTATGAGGCTCTAATTTTATATGAGAAGGCTAATGCCCTAGAAGATATGGTTGATGAAAAAATAGAATTAGAAATTGATTTTTTAAGTGAATATGTAGAAGAAATCAAAATCTTGAAATACGAAGTAATGGCTAAAGATAAATTGTTTAATTTTTATAAAGATATTAAAGAAAAGTTAGTTAAAACTTTATTATTAGAGCAAGTTTCCGATATTACTAAGAATAACTATATTAATATTTTAAATAATGTTTTTGAGTTTTTCTGGAGTGGTTATCCCTTAATAAATTAGTTTGCTTAACAAGCCTTAAAAAAATTAATAAAAAAAGTAAATCAGGGTTGCTAAAAGTCATCGATCGTGGTAGGATATTGCTTCCGAAAGAAGTGGTATTATGGATACTAATCAGGTGGAAAAGACGAAAACTACAGATGTTTTAGCTATTTCCAGTAATGCTAGAAAGCTCTTTGCTAAGATAAATGTTTTTACTTTAGAAGATGCGTGCAAACTTAATGTTTTACAACTTCTAGAGTTAGTTAAAAGCAATATAAAAACACAAGTTTATGTTGATGAGTTATGGAGATATGTTCATGACTTAGGCTATTATTTTTTAGGGGAATTAACTTATTTAAAAGAAATCAGAAATTTAGCTAATAATGAGTTAAGTATTAAAACAAATACCCTTTTTATGAGTGAAAATGCCCGTAAATTTATTGGAAGTTATGATGATATTGATACTTTTTTCAATGCCCTAAAGAAAAGTAAGAGAATGTTAAAAAGTTTTTTATGTTTAGTAATTACCTATGAGAATAATGATTCTCTAGAAAGACTTTTTGCTAATACTGGTAATTATGGTATCGTCTTATCATTACTTATTAAAGACTTTAAAAAAGATTGTAAACAAGCGGGTCCTTTAATGCCGGTGTTTCTTTTAATAGATGAAAAAAATATTTATAATAATTTAATTCGTAATGATTATTGGTTAGTTGGGGATTTACTTAAAATAAGTAAAGAAAAAATAAAAGATATTCCTCATTTAGGACCCCTTAAAACCCTAAAAATTATTAAAGTTTTAGAAACAAAGGGTTTTACTTTAGTTGAAGAACCTTTAGAAGATAATCACCAAAAAAAACTACTTGGACTAGACTATTCTTATATTGGATTAGAAAAGTTAAATTTATCAGAAGAATTAGTAAAAAAATTACAAACTATGCAAGTCCTTAACTTAGAAAAACTACTAAACTTAAGAGATTTAAGCTTTTTGACCAATCTTGAAATAATAGAAATTAGAGAAAAATTAGCAGTTTTAGGATTTTCTTTTAAAGATAAATTGATTGCCATGCCCGAAAGTATTTTAGAACAAAAATATAACCAATTATGGCAAGACCAAAAAAGGTTAGAAAAAAAGTTAGAGATAGTAACAAAAGAGGTTAATTCATATAAAAGAGTATTAACTTTAAGTTCAATAAATAAGTAAAAAATAAAGGAGAATGATTAAATGCAAATAGATGATTTAAATATTAGTAGTAGTGCTAAGAAAATGCTAAAAGATTTTAAAATTGAAACCGTAGACCAATTATTAAAAATAGATGAGAAAAGTCTAAAAGCCGAAATGCAAAAAAATCCTAGGTATCGTTATTTATTTGATGAGATTTTTGAAAAAATTAAAGAAAAAGGTTATCATTTTGCTTATGAATATTCAACATACTTTCCTTATTTAAATAGTAAAAGTGAAGATTTAGAACAGATAAAAACCTTTTATTTAGATTTAACCCCAGATTTAAGAAAAGCTTTAGATAAATATGAAAATATCGGCCTGTTTTTTAGCACTATTGCCTACGATAAAAAGAAATTAAAAGGCTTTTTATATGAAGCAATTAAAACAGATAAAGATTACACATGGCTTTTTGAACTTTTACATCATTTAGGAAATAACGGAACTATTTTACTTTTAAACATCTATAAATATCAGAGTATTTTAAAAAGTAGGACTTTAAATTTTAATTCCTTACTTAGTGATATTATTTTAGATACACGAGTAGTGCAAGCCCTAAATAAAAAAGAAATATATTTTATTGGGGATTTAGTTAAATATAATGAACAAGGTTTAAAAGATTTAGAAGGAATCGGCTCTATAACGGTGGATATTGTTAAAGAAGAACTAGCTAAGTATAATTTACATTTAGAAATGGAGCCCAAGTCTTATTATGAACTAGAGTTTTCTTTAGATAGCTTTGATATTAGCTTGTTAAATTTAGAAGATTCTTTAGAACGCAAGATTAGAAGTATTAATATTAATACTTTGGATAATTTGTTTTTTTTCTAATAAAGCGGAATTTTTTACTACAGAGGAATTGTTGCAAATTAGAAATGGTTTTAAAAAATTAGGCTTTGATGTTAGTAAGAGTTTCTTTGGCGCTACAGTAAGTGGGGATGTTTTAGAATATAATAATTTGATTTTACAAAAGAAACTTTATGAAGAAAAGTTAAAAGAGATTAACGAAAAATTAGCAGGACAATTTCCTATGCTTTATCCTAATGCCCTAGATAATAGTGAAAATAATTTTACTAAAAAGTAAAAAAATATTTGCAAACAAAAATGATTACTTAAGAAAGGTGAAAATAATTTTAAAGAGTCTTTCTTCTTTTTTTATTCTTTGTTATAATTAGTTAAGAATAGAATAGGAAGATAAAAATGAAAGAAATAGAAATAATTGATGCGTATTTTCGAGCTGCTAACTATATTAGTGCTTGTTGTCTTTATTTAAAAGATAATCCTCTTTTAGAAAGACCTTTAAAAGAAAGTGATTTAAAGGAAAAATTAGTAGGGCACTGGGGAACCGTATCGGGTCAAAACTTTATTTATACTCATCTAAATCGAATTATCAAAAAAGACGATTTAAATATGATATATATCAGTGGCCCAGGGCATGGCGGTAACTTTTTATTGGCTCAAGCTTTTTTAGAAGGAAGCTTAAGTGAGGTTTATCCTGATTGTCCTAAAAATAAGGAAGGCTTACTTAAAATATTTAAAGAATTTTCATACCCCTATGGGACGGGTTCTCATGCAACTCCAGAAATGCCAGGGTCAATGCATGAAGGCGGCGAACTAGGTTATAGTTTAATTCATGCTTTTGGAGCGGTATTAGATAATCCTGATTTAATTGTGGCTTGTTGTATTGGTGATGGTGAGGCGGAAACAGGGACTTTGGCAACTTCTTGGCAGGTTCATAAATTTTTAAATCCCAACCGTGATGGTGTTGTTTTACCAATATTACATTTAAATGGTTATAAAATTAGTAATCCGACGATTTATAGTCGCATGAGTGATAAAGAACTTATTTGTTATTTTACAGCCCTAGGTTATCACCCTTATATTGTATCAGGAACAGATACCCCAAAAATGCACGAGAAAATGATAAGTGCTTTAGATAAGGCTGTTAATGATATAAAGAAAATTAAAAATGAAGATAATAAAAAAATATATTATCCAATGCTAATTTTAAGAAGTAAAAAGGGTTGGACTGGTCCAGAAATGGTTAATGGTAAAAAAATCGAAGGAACTTTTAGAGCTCATCAAATACCAGTTGATAAAACGGTTCCTAATTATTTAGAGATTATTGAAAAATGGTTAAAGAGTTACCGACCTGAGGAATTATTTAATAGTGATGGTACTTTAAAAGACTTTTTAGAAGCTTATCACCCTGTTGGTAATAGAAGAATGAGTAAAAATCCAATAACTAATGGTATTAGCGGTAAAAAACTTGTTTTACCAGAAGTAGATAAATATTTGTTACCAAACAAGGTTTTAGGGGCTACCACAACTCAAGATATGTTAGAACTTTCTAAGTATATTCGAGATGTCTTTGCTCTAAATAAAGATGATTTTCGTCTTTTTAGTCCCGATGAGGCTATGTCTAATCGCCTTTATCACTTATTTGATACCGAAAAGCGAACTTGGGAAGAAATGATAAGTCCTGATGATGAAAATTTAAGTAAAGATGGGCGAATTATTGACTCATATTTATCTGAAAATGTTTGTGAAGGGTTATTGGAAGGCTATACACTAACGGGACGATACGGTACTTTTGTTAGTTATGAAGCTTTTATAAGAGTAGTTGATTCGATGGTAACTCAATATGTTAAATGGTTAAAGATGGCCAGTGAAATTAGTTGGCGTAAAAGTTTACCAGCTTTAAATTTACTTTTGACTAGTAATGTTTGGCAGCAAGACCATAATGGCTATACCCATCAAGATCCGGGGTTTATTACCCATTTAGCGGAGAAAAAAAGAGGATTTGCTAATATTTATTTACCAATTGATGCCAATAGTTTAATTTTAACTTATGATAAATGTTTAAAATCCCAAAATGTTGTTAATGCGATTGTAGCTTCTAAACACCCAACTAGACAATGGTTAACGAAAAATGAGGCTAAAGAATTAGTAGATAATGGTATAATTATCTTAGATAAATTAACTACCAGTGCTAATCCTGATATTGTTATTGCTAGTTGCGGCGATACCCCTAATATCGAAGCCATTGCTTGCGTATCTTTACTAAAAAAATATCTTCCTAAGATAAGTTTGCGCTTTGTTAATGTTTTAGAAATATTAAAATTAGAGACTAATAAACGCAATAAGACCGGTTTAAGTGATGAAGAGTTTATTAAATACTTCACTAAAGATAAACCTGTAATCTTTAATTTTCATGGTTATCCAAGTTTTATACATGGTCTTATTTATGATCGACCTAATAAAAATTTCTATGTTCGTGGTTATGAAGAAGAAGGTTCAATAACAACCGCTTTCGATATGCGTTTGCGTAATAAAATTGATCGTTTCAGTTTAGCTAAAGAAGTCTTAGAGCTACTACCTGATAGTAAGGGTAAAGAAAATTTAAATGCTTATATTACCGATGTTTTAAAAAGACATTATGCTTATGTTAAAGATGTTGGGATTGACTTAGAAGAGATTACTAACTTTGAAATTTTAGAAAAAGAAAATTAAGAAAGTGGTGGTTTTATGGTAATTAGTCATTCAATTTATGATTTAATGATAACATTAGCTTTAGTTTTTAATATTCTTTTTATTGTTTTTAATTATCGGAAGTATAATTTAAAATTTAGAGATGTTGTTTTACTACTTTTAATTGAAAATATATTCATTGTTTTAGGAGGTAAATTTTTTACCTTCTTAGATGAATTTCCTAAGTATGGTTTTAAGAAAATTTTAGATTTATGGTTTACTTCGTATGGCAATATGATAGGAGCTTTCGTTGGCATAATTGTTTATAGCTTAATTTTTAAAAAAGATATGACCGCACTTTTAACGCTGGGAGGTCTTCCTCTACCCATGGTCTATGCCATTGGTAAGATTGGTTGCTTTACGGCTGGGTGTTGTTACGGAATTAATTATGCCGGCTTTGGTAAAGTCATTTATACTAATTCTAACCAAGCCCCTTTAAATGTTTCTCTATTTCCTATTCAATTAGTTGAGGCCCTTATTTTTGTGGGAATCTTCTTCTATTTTTATCTTAAATGTGAAAAGAAAAGAAAAACTAATCGTTTAAGTTTAAATGATACATTTTATCTATTAATTGCTATAAGTATTTCAAAGTTTGGTCTTGATTATTTAAGAAGTAGTAGCAGCAATGCTTTCTTATCTTTTAATCAAAAAATTAGTATTGTTTTATTTATTGTAAGTATTTTGGCCTTAGGATATAGCTATGTAAAAGTAAAAAAGAAAGATATAAATAAAAACAGAAGTTAAAAAGATTATGGTTAAAAAGACAGTAATACTTTTGATTAAAAAAATTAGTTAGAAGTATTACTTTTTTAATTGGAACTTGATTTATCGTAATTTTCTTTTAAATTATGCTGATTTGGTCTTATTTTATCTTGACTAATAAAGCCATTCTAAAGTATAGTGGAAATGAAATTTAAAAAGGATGATAGAAATGTATGATAGATGTTGGACAGTATCAAGAAGAATAAAAAGAAGTAAGTTTAAAAAGCCATATCGATATGGATATCATTATAATAAGCATAAGACTTATAAATATGATGGTCATTCTAAAGCTAAAGATACAAAGTTAAAAGTTGTTTCCATTGTTTCCATACCCATCTTTTTATTAGGAGCTGCTATCGCGACCGCTAAGAAAATAGATGAAAAATTTGATCATACGACCGCAACTTGCTTTATTACGAATTTTTGCGAAAAGTGGGGTCTGGATTTAGGGTGGAAACATCAGCTTTCAAAAATTCAAGAGGCGGGGTATGATGCTTATTATCAAAAAGAAAGAACCGATAATTATTATCGAAAGAGTATTACTTTAACGGTGCAAGATGGTTATTATACAAAGCAAGAAAAAATTATTCCCGAAGGCTATGAGATTTTAGAAGTACCTTTCCATGGTAATGATTGTTATAGGGAAGAACATATCCCCGAAAGTATTATTATTAAAGAAGAAAACGGTTTATCAAGGCAGCTTACTTTAAAAAAATAATTGCAATCAATATAAAAATAGCTTAAAATAAATTTAGGTGGATATGATGAAAAAAGATTTTTTAAAACATTATGTAATAGGACTTTTTATGGTTTCTTTAATTTGTGTTGGGGTGGTTTTAGCAAATAAAGATAATATGCAAGCATCTATTAGTGATACAAAATTCTATGATGAATATACTTCCTATAATGGTAAAGAAGCTAGTAATGGTAAAACTTATCCCGAAGTAACAATTGCTAAAAATAATCTTTATTATTATGCTAGTGAAGATGAAATAAAAGAATTATTAGATAACGGGACGGGAGTTTTGTACTTAGGCTTTCCAACTTGTCCATGGTGCCGTAATATGGTATCTGTTTTAAATGAGGCTGGTAGTGATTACGGGATTGCGAAAATAAACTATTATAATATTAAAGATATTAGAAGTAGTTTTAGTTTTGATAAGGATAATAATTTAGTAAAGACGGAAGGCAGTAAGTTTTATACTTATCTTTTAGAAAAGTTAGATAAATTTTTAACCGATTATGGGATAAATGATAATAATGGTAAATTAATTGCTACGGGGGAGAAAAGATTATATGCCCCAACCGTAGTATTTATTAAAAATGGTGAGGTTAAAGAAGTTATTGAAGGAACCGTAGATAGTCAAAAAGACCCTTATATTTTACTAGATGAAACTAAAAGAAACGAATTAAAAAATAAATATTTAGAAGCCTTCAATACTTTAGCTGATTTATGTGATGAGAAATGTTAAAAAAGCATTTCTTTTTTTAGTAATCTTTATTATAATACTAGCTAGTGGGTGATTTTATGGATAAGGTTAGTCTTTTGCCGGCCGATATGTATACAGTAGTTAGTAAGACTATTTTAAACTTAGAAGACCGAGATAACTTAATAATGTTATATGAACCAATTATGGGACCTTTAGCCGTAAGTCTCTATTTAACTTTATGGCGTGATTTAAAAAATAATAGTTTTAAAAGTGAAGAGTATAATCATCATCACTTAATGTGTTTAATGAAATTGGATTTAAAAAGTATTAAAGAAGCTAGATGTGCCTTAGAATCCCTAGGACTTTTAAAGACTTATGTAAAACAAGGGGATATTTATAGTTATGTTTATGAACTATATAGTCCTATGAGTCCAAGAGAATTTTTAAATCACCCTGTATTAAATGTTGTTTTATATAATAATATTGGTAAGATGGAATATGATGCCATAAAGAAATCTTATGAAAAAAAGAGTATGCCTTTAAGTGAATATGAAGATATAACTAGTAGTCTTAATATGACTTTTGCTTCTTCTAATGTTTTACCAGAAGTTGATGCAACTGAACGAGTTAAACAAAATGTCCAAGCTAAAAATGTTATTGATTTTGATATGCTAATAGCTAGTATTCCAAAAGATATTTTAAATGAAAAAGCTTTTAATAAAAGAACCAGAGAGCTGATTGAAAATTTGGCTTTTGTTTATAATTTAGATACTATAAAATTTAGTGAAATTATAAAAAATGTTATTAATGAACGCGGTTTTATTGTGGCTGAAGAGTTAAGAAAACTAGCCCGAAATTATTATACATATCATAATAATGGTAAATTACCAACACTGGTGTATAAAGAAGAAAAGACTGGTATTTTAGAAAATATGAGTAAGCGTGATAAGATTATTTATGTTTTTGAAAATACGAAACCTTATGATTTTTTAAAGAGTAAGTATCACGGGGTAACCCCAACTAATCGGGATTTAAAACTTCTAGAAAACCTTTGTTGTGATTTAAATTTAAAACCTGCGGTAGTCAATGTTTTAATTGATTATGTATTAAAGAAAAATGATAATAAATTAAATAAAAACTTCGTTGAAACCATCGCTGGTCAGTGGGTAAGAAGTGGCATTAAGACGGCTAGAGAAGCGATGAGTTTAGCGGAAAAAGAGCAAAAAAAATTGATTGCTAAAGCTCCAACCAATATAAAAACTCCCGAGGATGTTCCCGTCTGGTTTAAAACTGAGATTAAAAGAAATGAGGCTACCTTAGAAGAGCAAAAAGAATTAGAAGAATTAATGAAAGGAACCTACTATGACAGTAGTAAATAAAACGAGATTAATTGAAAATAGTCTGAAAGATAATTATATAAGAGCGTGTCGTAACCTAGAATTTCAAAAGTTAGTAGCTAGTTTAGAATTGACTGATAAAGAGGCTATGAATTATACTTCAAAGTTAGAAGAATATTTACAAGAAGAAAGTAATTGTAAGAATTGTCATGGCTTATATGAATGCCAAAATAAGATAAGAGGTTATACCAATTATCCTCAAAAATATAATAATCATTTAATGTTTTCTACCGAGGCTTGCTATTTTAAATTACAAGAATTTAAGAAGATAAAGGCCAGTATTAATGCCACTAAAGAATTAGAAACATCTTCTTTAAAAACAATTGATACCACTGATAAAAATCGTTATATACTAATAAAATGGGTTACTAATTTTATTAAAGAATATGATTATGGTAAAAATATGAAGGGCCTATATTTGCATGGCAACTTTGGGTGTGGAAAAACTTATATTTTAAGTGCGTGTTTTAATGAAATGCGAAAGCGCGGTTTTACGACAAAAATTGTGTATTTACCAGATTTACTTCGAACTATCAAGGGTGATTTTGAAGCCATGAACGATATTATGGACGAATTATGTAGGGTTGATTTATTGTTAATTGATGATATTGGGGCGGAAAAAGTAACCGATTGGGGTCGAGATGAAATTTTAGGAACCATTTTACAATCGAGAATGAACGAACATAAAACCACCTTCTTTACCTCAAATTTTACAATTAGAGAATTAGAAGAACACCTTTCCAATAAGGGCATAGATAAAGTAAAAGCAAATAGAATAATTGAACGCATTAAACAGCTAACCTTAGATATGGAAATGTTAGGGGCAAATATGCGCAAATAAGTCTATAAATTTTTAAAAATAAATAAGAATTAAGGATAAAAGCAAGAATTAACCTTAAAAATATAAATAAAATTAAAAAATTATAGAAAGAAAACATATAAGTTTTGACTATCGCTTTTAAGCAGTATATAATTATTATTAGGAGGAAAAATGGAAGAAATAAAAATACCTAACCATGTGGCCATAATTTTAGATGGTAATAGAAGATGGGCTAAAAAACATCTTTTACCCAAACTAGAAGGTCATAGGCGCGGTTTTAGTAATATAAAAAAGATGGCTGATTATATTTTAAGAAAAGGAGTTAAATATTTATCAGTCTATTGTTTTTCAACAGAAAACTTTAAAAGAGAAGCTAGTGAAGTTGATTATTTAATGAATTTGTTTGTTAATGAATTTAAAGATTCTTGTAAAGAACTAAAAGAAAATAATATTAAAGTAGTTTTTAGTGGCCGAAGAAATCCTTTAAAAGAAGAAGTACTAGAAGCTATGGACTATTTAAAAAATGAAACTAGGGATTGTACTGGGGGTATTTTAAATATTTGTCTTAATTACGGCGGTCAAACCGAGATAGTTGATGCAACTAAAAAAATACTTCAGGATGTAAATGCGGGTAAGTTAAAAGAGAAAGATTTAACACCGCAAATCTTTGAAAAATATTTATATCAAGATTTACCACCAGTAGATTTAATGATTAGAACTGGGGGCGATGTGCGCGTAAGCAACTTTCTTTTATGGCAAATAGCTTATGCCGAAATGTATTTTCCCAATTGTTATTGGCCCGATTTTGATAAAAAAGAGTTTGACCGCGCCATAGAAGCATATAATGGTAGAGAAAGACGATTTGGAGGTGGAAAGTAGTGAAAAACCGCATTATTAGTGGGGCGATAATTACTTTAATCTTTTGTTTAGGTTTCTTTCTAGGACCAGTTGCTTTTAAAATTTTAATAGGAGCCGTAGCTATTTTGGCTTATAAAGAAATTATTACTTTACCTAAAGTTAAGGATAAATTAAGCCTACCCATTATTATTTTGGGACTTATTAGTTTTATGGCTTTAATTTATATTGTAAATGATGGTTATGCCTTGTATTTAGGAGTATCTTATCAGACTATGGCTTTCTTATTATTTGCTATGGTAATACCTACAATCTTTAGTAAAAAATATGATACTGAAACAGCCCTTTTTATGTTTACCTTATTATTTTTACTAGGTATGGCTTTAAATTCAATGGTGATGTTAGATAGTATCAATAAATGGGTTTTACTATATGTTATAGCTGTTATTTGTGCAACCGATGTCTTTGCTTTATTTATTGGCAGTTACATTGGAACCCATAAATTATCTAGCATAAGTCCTCATAAAACCATAGAAGGGTCTTTAGGAGGTATTATATGTGCAAGTATTATTGGAACATTTTATTATTTAGCTGTTATTGGTAATACTAGTGTATTAAGAATAGTGGTTATGAGTATACTTATAAGTGTCTTTGGGCAGATTGGAGATTTATTCTTTAGTAAAATTAAAAGAGAAAATAAGCTAAAAGATTATTCTAATCTTATTAAAGGCCACGGTGGTATCTTAGATAGAATAGATAGTTTGGTTTTTGGGGTTTTATTATATACATTGTTATGTACAATATTATAAATAAAAATAGAAAAGAGAGTATTTATGTGGTTGATTAGTATTATAGTATTAATTCTAATGTTGGGGATTTTGGTTTTACTTCATGAATTTGGGCATTTTATTGTGGCTAGATTATGTGGAGTTCATGTTTATGAATTTTCGGTTGGGATGGGACCATTAATTCTAAAACATATTTCTAAAAAGAGTGGTATTCAATATTCCATTAGAGCTTTACCTATTGGTGGTTATGTGCAGCTAGCAGGGGAAGTCATGGAAGATGATGATAAGATTCCTAAAGAAAAATTAATGTGTAATAAACCTTGGTGGCAAAGAATTTTGATTCTAAGTGCGGGGGTCATTATGAATTTTATTACCGCCTTTGTTTTATTGTTTGCTATTGGCGTAATTTATGGCTCAACTAGTACAACGCCCAAAATTAATACCGTTCAAGAAAATTCCGCTTATAGTGAAGCAGGAGGGCGCAATGGTGATGTCATTTTAAGTATTGATGGTAAGAAGACAAAAACTTGGGACCGAGCACAAGTCTTATTGACTTTAGATAATAAAAAAGAATATTATAGTATTGAAGTTAAACATGAAGATAATACAACCGAGACCCTAAAAGTTACACCAAAAGAAACAACTGATGAAAATGGTAATAAAACCCGTGTGTTTGGCGTTACCATTTATCAGGAAACATATCATGGTATTGGTCATGCCATTTCCTATGCCGCTAGCAAATTTGAAAGCATTTATCAATCAATGTTTACCATAATTTATGGCTTATTTACGGGTCGTTTATCAATGAATTCGTTATCAGGACCCGTTGGTATGTATAACATTGTTAATCAGTCCCTAGCCTTAGGACTAGCGCAAATTCTTTATTTGACCGCTTATATTTCCATCAATTTAGGCTTCATGAACTTCTTACCATTCCCAGCTTTTGATGGCGGGCATATCGTATTTGTTCTAATTGAGAAGATAAGAGGTAAGAGAGTAGATGCTAATATTGAAGGTTGGTTTCATACTGTTGGTTTTATCCTTTTAATGCTTCTAATGATATTTATTACTATTAAAGATATAATTGGTTTATTCTAGTTATATCTTTTTTTCTTACCTTTAAATTAGTAAAAAACTTAATAATCAAAACTATTAATTACTTTTTAAAGATTAATTTTTATCCTTTTTTAGGAGTTTTATTGTATAATAAGTGATTATTGGAGATTGTTATGACTAGTGATGAATTATATAATAAATATTTAGAAGAAGAATTTAGAGAGCAAGACGGAACATATTATTGTAATCCTAAAACTAATGAAGTCTTTTTGGATAGCCAAATAGTTGATAACTTGATTTATTATGATTTATATCATGTTTTTGCAAGGGTAAATCGTTATGGTTATTCTGATCGTTTTATTTATGATATAAAAGGAAATCCCATCTATTTAAAATTTTCCAACTTTTTTAATCCCATTTGTGGTTTAAAAGGTTATTATGTTATGCAAGATAGAAAGGACGGGTCTTGTTATTACTTATATGATTGTGATGATAATCTAATATTTAGTTATAAAAGTGATGAAGTAAACTATGGATATCCAACCCTTTATAAATATCATCATGTTATTTCCTTAAAAGATGGTGGTGATTATATTATCCATGAAGAACCTCTTAAAGACGAAGAAACCGTTCTTAAAATTTCTAAAAATAATATGGAAGAAATAAAGACAGTTTTTACAAAATTTGCTATTTCCAATTCTTTTGCTGGGGAGTTAGAAAGTAAAAATAATCTATGGGAGATTAATTATAATGATTATTTTCTAGTACTAAAGGCCAAATTTTTAGATGGGGATATTATGCCAATACTAGTGGTTAATAAATCTAGGGAAAATAATTGTTCAAAAATTCTTGCTTATAATCCGGCAGGTTTAGAAACGCAATTTAATAAAGAGAGATGTTTGATTAGAGATAAAAGTTTAATTTATTTTGATAATAATGGTCAAGTAATAAATGAATTTTTTAGGGCCGACTATAAAAATTGGCTTAACATTGATAAAACGCTGGCTGCTTTAATCAGCGGTGAAAAAATGCAATTAAAATTAAAAAAGAAAAAAATATTTTGTTTTATTAATAATAAAAAATATGAACTTAGTAGTTGCACTTATTGTTCAGGCCGCTTATTGGTTAAAAATAAAGACGAACTTTATGGTTATTTAGATAGTGAGGGTAAAGAAGTAATTAAACCCCAATTTGAATTAGCCCATGAATTTTATCGTGGTTATGCTGGAACTGAAGATGGCGATATTGATGTTAATGGCAATCTCTTTAATAAAGAAATTTTAAAAAATTATAGCGAATATAAAAGTGGTCTTGCTTATTGTCGCAGTTATGATGGTACAATTAATACTAATAACTATATACTTGGCATATCCGCAAGCGATTACAAAAACTTTTTAGTAATAACAAGGTCTAAAAAAGGAATTTTAAAAGGAAAAGAGCGAATTTTTTATTATATTGATTATAAAACTAAAGAAATTATAAAGACTACTTATCAACCAGTAAGACAGTATTATGATTTTATGATTTTTTATATTCATAAAAACTTTTATTGGCAAGAAGGTTATTATCTTTTTGCTAAAAATGACAAAAGTTATATCTGGTTAGCTCATAAAAGTGATAATTTAGCATTTTTTGATGATTATTTTACTTTAAATGGTAAAACTTATTATGTGGCTGATAGAATAATTGATTTAGGAAAGTTTTCATTAACTTGCCGAGTAAAAAAAGATGATAAAAAGTTACTTACTAAAGATGAATTTTTATATTCTAAAAAATATAATAATGATATAGATGTCAAGACTAAAGAAGATGAATTAAATAAGCAACTAGCTATTCAAAAAATGCAAGAAACTAAGGCTAAACTTCAAAAAATAGAACAAAAAATTATCGCCTTACAAGAAGAAAGAGAAAAGTTAATTATCAATATGAGTCGTGAGGCAAAAATTAGAATTGGAGTTCCCTATGACTTTAAAGTAGAGAAAAACGGCGTTAAAAGAATTAATAGTAAATATATCTATTCTTTAGAAAAATATGACTTAATGTTTTATGATTTTACGGGATTTGATGTTAGTAATCTGGATTTTTCAGGCACTAACGCCGCAATAAATCCCCAAACGGTTTATAATAAAGATATGAGTAATGGCAATTTCTGTGATGTTAATTTTTTATCTTATGATTTTTCGAATGTTGATATAAATGGCGCTATTTTTAATAATGATTTTATCGTTTGCTATCAAGAAAAAATCCTAGGAAAAAAGTTGATGAAGTGATGAAGAAAAGCTTTTAATTTCCAGCTTTTACTAGTATAATTAAGCAAGAAGAAAAAGGTGCACTTGTGATATTAAGGAGCCAAAAATGAAATTTACTTTAAATAGAATGGTTAGCAACTTACTTAGTATTTATGATAACATAAATGTTTCAAAAGATAAAACAAAAGAAAAAGAAGTTATTGAAGAGAAAAAACTAGATATTTTAGTAGAAAAATTTAGAGAATATTTAAAAAAAGATAGCGAAAGTGCTAAAAAGTATTTAGAATTAATCCAGATTGAATATTTTTTACTAACCGATTTTAATGATGTAATGCAAGATGATTTTGATATCAGTGCCCTTTATTATACTTATAATAATATTTCTTATGATGAAGAAATGACCGATGAATATTTTTTTCAAATGAACTATCTAAAAATAATGTTAAGTAAAATAATAAAGAATTATCGCGATATAAGATTTTATGACTATACTTTATTTAGAGCTGCCATAAATGAAGATGTTACAGCATTAATTATTGAAGAATTACACCCAGATCTTGAACTAGAGAAAAAAGAAGCCCAAAAATATCAGGCTTTGGAGAAAAAATTTAGTAATTTTATTGGTAAAGAGTTAAAATATTCATTAGAATTCTTTTTATATTTAAAATACTTTTATAAAGAATATGGAAATGATGAGATAGTTAAACAATATGCTAAAGAAAAATTAAGTCGTTTGCAAGAAAATAATAATGAGCTTTATCAAAAAATTATAGCTTTATTAATTAAATTTTACTACTATTATGGTAGTAATTACCAGTTTACATATCAAAAAGACGGTAATAATGATAATCTAGAAGCAATTGATTTAATCAATCATATTAAAGAAGCACCAAGTCTTGATTATTTAATTAATAAAATTGGGATTGATTATTATTTTGATATTCTAATAGATAGCGTGTTTATTTATAATATAGAGGGATATAATAAATTAGAAGCTTCTTTAACTAAAGAACAAAAGAATGTATTAAAAAGATTGAATAAAGGGATTATATGAAATTGAAGAAAAAATATAAAATATTATTAGCTATTATATTAATTTTTATAATTATTACTATCGCTTTGGCTACTACATTAAAGAAAAAAGATTATAAAGAAAATGATAACTTATTTACAGAGACTTTAAAAGAAAATGAAGAGAATACAATTGAAGGATTAATTATATATGAGACTTCTGAGAATAGTTATTTATGTGATAAACAAGAGACAATTTATACCTTGCCTAAACTAGAATATAATGTTAATGATTATGTAAAAATTAGTTATGATACTAAGATAGATAAAAATAAAACTAAACAAGATATTACTATTAAAAATATTGAAAAAATAGAAAAAAACTTACAATTAGATAGTTTAAATCAAGATTATTATATTAAAGCTAAGGATTTTGCTGATAAAATGACTTTAGAAGAGATAGTTGGACAACTTTATATGGTTCATTATAATGCTAATTCTAAAGAAGGAATAAAGAAGTATCATTTAGGGGGATTAGTTTTATTTGGGGATGCTTTTAAAAATAAAACTAAAGACGAAGTAATTGCTATGACAAATGCCTTACAAGAACAGGCGACAATTCCTTTATTTTTAGCCGTAGATGAAGAAGGGGGAACAGTCATTAGAATTAGTAGTAATAAAAATTTATCTGATAAGGCTTTTTTATCCCCAAGGACTTTATATAAACAAGGCGGGTTTGAACTGATTAGAAGTGATAACATTAAGAAAAATGAATTATTAAAAGAATTAGGACTAAATATTAATTTGGCGCCAGTTCTAGACATTTCTAATGATAAAAATGATTATATTTATAGTCGTTCAATTGGCCTTAGTCCCGAGCTTACGGGAGAATTTGCAATAAATATTATTGAAAGTTCCAAGGAAAGTGGCATTACAAATGTCTTAAAACATTATCCTGGATATGGTAAAAATAAGGATACTCATAAAAGTAGCTCAATAGATACGAGAACCATAGAAGAAGTAGAAGAAGATTTAATACCTTTTAAAATGGCAATTGATAAAGGGGCTAGTGCTATTATGATAAGTCATAATACCGTTATCGCAATAGATGAGGATAATCCAGCCTCTATTTCCATAAATAACCATAATTATTTAAGAAATACCTTAAACTTTAAGGGCATGATAATTACGGATGCTTTAAATATGGGCGCTACTGCTGATATTAAAGATATGGGAATTAAATCTATTTTAGCTGGTAATAATATTTTAATAACTAAAAATTTTGCTAGAGATATAGAAGAAATTATCGGTACTGTAAATAATGGGACTTTAAGTGAATATTATTTAAAAGAACTGGCAATTAAAGTGATTGCTTGGAAAATGCAAATGGGCTTAGTAAAATAGGCTCTTTTTTAATTTTCTTTGTAAAAAATCGAAAAAATGATAGTAATATTTAAAACAATGTGCTAGTATAATCGCTTAGAAAAAGGAAGAGATTTTATGGGAACAGGATTTATTATTTTTGCAATGGGAACAATTGTTTTAAGTTTTGCGGCTGAACTTACTAATGAACTGAGATTATTTAAAGATATTGCAGATGCCGGCTATATAAGGGATAGTAAAAAGTTAGACGAATTAAAAAAAGAAATTAATCCGAATGGGACTAAAATTACATTTGCTTCGCTTTTATTGCCAATATATAATATCTTAAGTGTTGCTAGAAATATAAATAATTATAATATGGTAAGACCACAAATATTAAGTATTTTAAAGACATCTGGTCTTTTAGAAGAAATGACCGAAGAAGAAAGAAAAGAATATGTTAAAAACCCTACTGGGTTTCATGCTTTTGTAATGGAAGTTGCAAGAGAAATCGAACAAGAAGAACCTGCTTATAATAAAGTTGTGGTTATAGAATATGCTGATGAGTTTGGTCTTAATAAAATCACTTATGATATTGGTCGTAATTTAAACAATTTAACTGTTGTAGATGTTTTGGGACCTCTTAAGAAATCTTGGCAAGGCGACAAAAGAGAAGATATAGAGAATAAACTAAAACAATCTCTTTTAAAAGGGATCAAAAGAAAAGGCACTCTAGAAAAATATATAAATTCTTTAAATAATAAAAATGGAAAGAAACCAATAGAATTATTAACATCAGGTCGTATTTATGATGCCTACGATTATTTTAGAGAAAACACAAGAAAAGAAGCCGAAAAACAAGGTTTAAAAGAAAATATTATTGCTTTAAATCAGCAACTTGATGAAATGCTTTTTAATATTTTAAATGATGTAGATGATAAGAAAGCTATAAGGAAGAGCATAACATATTCTACTGACAAAGCCGTTTGGGATGTATCAATAAGAAAAGTATCCGGTACTCTTAAGAGTGTTATGTATAATCGTCAGTTTAAACTTATATTTCCCCTTATAAGAGGAACGATTGCTAAAGTTATTGCCAATATAGAAAAAAAGTTAGAAGTATTAGATGATAAGACTGAATGTAATTTTGTCTATGATTTTGATGATGCTAGTAAGTGTAGCGTTGAAGTGATTATTAAGTATAATGCTTTAGAAACTAAAAAAATGCAAGATGAAATAAAGAGAAAAAGGAAAGCAGAATATCAAAAACATTTAGCTACTATTGAAAAAGAAAAATATACTTATGGGTTGTACTATGAAGAAACTTGTAAAGATGGTAAAACTAATTTTCAACCTAAATTAGTAAGAAAACCAAAAGTTAGATAGTGTTTTAGATAATGTTATTTAATAATGGGAACAAAATTTTTTGAAAAATTATTTGTTAAGGCTTGCACTTAAATCTTGGTTTTGATACAATACTTATGGCTTTAAAAGTCAAATATTCATATTTGCCAAGATACTTTATCGAGTGCCGAAGAGGTGATAGGTATCGTTTGCAGGCAAATAGAAGCATAACGAAGGAGGGATTTTTAATGGCTGTAGTTTCTATTAGTAATTTATTAGAAGCTGGGGTTCATTTTGGTCATCAAACCAAAAGATGGAATCCAAAAATGAAGGAATATATCTTCACAACAAGAGACGATATTTATATTATCGACTTACAAAAAACACTTGCTTGCATGGAAGAAGCATATGCTAAAATTAGTGATATTGCGAAAAATGGTGGTACTTTCTTATTTGTAGGTACTAAAAAACAAGCAGGAGAAGCAAGTATTGAATGTGCAAATCGTTCAAAATCATTCTATGTAACTGAAAGATGGTTAGGTGGAACTTTAACTAACTTCAGAACAATTAGAAGAAGAGTTAAGAGATTAGAAGAAATCGAAAAAATGGAAGAAAACGGTACATTTGAAGTATTACCTAAAAAAGAAGTAATTCAAATTAAGAAAGAATATGAAAAACTTAATAAATTATTAGGTGGTATTAGAGAAATGGTTAAATTACCAGATGCTATGATTATCGTTGATCCTAAAAAGGAAATCAATGCAATCAGAGAAGCAAGAAAATTAAATATTCCAGTATTTGGTATTGTAGATACTAACTGTGATCCAGATGATGTTGATTATGTAATTCCAGGTAATGATGATGCTGTTCGTTCAGTTAAAATCGTTTTAGGTGCTTTAACTAACGCTATTTGCGAAGCTAACGGTTTAGAAGTAATTGACTATGTTACAGAAGAAAAAGAAAAATCAAAAACAACTGATGCTAAAGAAAACAATAACGAATTAGAAGAAATGCGTAAAAATGACGAATTAGAATCTAAATCTATTCAAGAATTAAAATCAATGGCTAAATCTCGTAAGGTTAAAGGCTATACAAATATGAAAAAAGATGAATTAATCGCATCTTTAAATAAATAAGATTAAATATAAGGAGAAAATTTATGATTACTGCACAATTAGTAAAAGAATTAAGAGATGCTACTAACTTAGGTATCTTAGATTGCAAAAAAGCTTTAGAAGCTACTAATGGTAATATTGACGCTGCAATCGATTGGTTAAGAGAAAAAGGTATTGCTAAGGCTGCCAAAAAAGAATCAAGAATTGCTGCAGAAGGTCTTGCTAACATTTATGTTAATGGTAATAAAGCAGTTATCTTAGAAGTTAATTCAGAAACTGACTTTGTTGCTCAAAATGAAGACTTCAAAAAAATGGTTGATGAAATTGGTAACACTGTTTTAAATAGTGAAGCTACAACTATTGAAGAAGCTAATGCACTAGAAATTAATGGTACTACAGTTGCTGATTATGTTGTTGCTTTGACAGCTAAAATTGGCGAAAAGTTATCTCTAAGAAGACTAGAAGTAGTAACTAAGAGTGATGATGCTACTTTCGGAAGCTATCTACATATGGGTGGTAAGATTGCTGCTTTAACGGTAGTTAAAGGTAATAATAGCGAAGTAGCTAAAGATGTAGCAATGCAAGCCGCTGCTATGAAACCAGAATATACTTTTGAATCTGATGTTCCTGAAGAAAGAGTAGCAAAAGAAAAAGAAACATTAAAAGAAGAAGCAATGAAAGAAGGAAAACCTGCGGAAATTGCTGAAAAAATGGTTGCTGGTAGATTAAAGAAGTTCTTTAAAGAAATTTGTCTTGTTGACCAAGAATTTATTAAAGATGGCGATGTAGATGTTAAGACTTACTTAGCTAATAATAATTGCGAACTTAAAAAAATGGTTCGTTATGAAGTAGGCGAAGGTATCGAGAAAAAACAAGAAAACTTTGCTGAAGAAGTTATGAGCCAAGTTAATGGTACTAACTAATATATTAAGTATTAAAAAATAGTGGACGACCACTATTTTTTTGCTTCTTCAATAACTTTACTGGCACATTCCATATATGCTCTAAACAAACCACCAGCTCCCAACTTTATACCACCAAAATAGCGAATAACCACTATTAAAGTATTAGTCATGCCCTTACGCTCTAAAACGGTATAAATAGGCATACCCGCAGTACCACTAGGTTCTTTATCATCGCTTTTTTTAGCAGTTCCACAACACATATAAGCATAAGGAAAATGTCTTGCTTTCTTATGTTCTTTTCTTAGACTTTCTAAGATGGAATTAACCTCATCTGAACTAGAAATTTCATAATAAAAACCTAAAAAACGCGATTTTTTAATAATTATTTCATTAGAATTAATAAGTTTCATAAAAACACCCATAATAATTATAGCAAAATTTAGAAAAATACTCTATAATTTAGGGAGTAAGTATTAATAAGAAGAAAGTAAGGAGAATTATGGAAAACTTAATTAAAGAAAAATTACATCTAGTACCTAATTTACCAGGGTCTTACCAAATGCTTGATGAAACAGGAACTATCATCTATGTAGGTAAAGCTAAAAATTTACATCGAAGATTAGCATCTTATTTTAATAAAGAACAAACTGGTAAAACTAAAAAATTAGTCGAAAATATTAAAGATTTTAAATATATAGTAGCAACAAGCGAGACCGAAGCTTTTTTAATAGAAATTAACTTGATTAAAAAATATAATCCTAAATATAATATAATGCTTCGAGATGATAAGTCTTATCCTTATATCGAATATATTTCTAAACCATATCCTCGTCTAAAAATATCTAGGTATTTAAATATCAAAAAGAAGGATAGCCATTACTTATTTGGACCATATCCCAATACTTATGCCGCTAGAAGAATTGTTAATTTAATTAACCGTTTGTATCCTTTGAAAAAATGCGAGGGTATGCCTAAAGAAGTTTGCTTGTATTATCATATTCATGAATGTTTAGGCTATTGTTCTAAAGAACTAGATTTAGACAAGGTAAGCAAGATGGAACAGGAAATATTATCCTTTTTACGAGGTAATACTACTGTTTTAAGAAATAAAATCTTAGAAAAGATAGAAAACTATAGTAAACAATTAAATTTTGAGATGGCTTTAGAACTTAAACAAGAGTTAGAATATATTGATTATATTACTGAAAAACAAAAAGTTGAACTCCATGATTTGGTTAATCGCGATGTTATTAACTATTATACGCGTAATGGTTACACCTCCATAACAATATTTTATATTAGAAATGGTAAATTATTAGGTAATAAAAATAATGTTTTAGCGATTGATACTATTGATGATATTGAATCTTTTATTGCTAACTTTTACTTACGCAATGAAATTCCTAAAGAAATATTAATTCCTAATACTTTGAATAAAGAATTATTAAGTAGTACTTTAAATGCTAAGTTTGTTATTCCCGAAAAAGGAATAAAGAAAGAACTTTTAAATATGGCTTTAACTAATGCCAAGATTAATTTTGAAAACGAGTTTAAATTAATTGAAGCCGATGAAAAAAGAACTTACGAAGCTAACGAAGAGCTCGCCTTTGTTTTAAATATGCCCCATATAACCAGAATAGATATTTTTGATAACTCTAATCTTTTTGGAACTTTTGCTGTTTCAGGAATGGTAGTATTCATTAATGGTCGCCCTAAGAAAAGTGAGTATCGTAAATATAAAATTCAAGTTGATAAAAACGATGATTATCATACTATGCAAGAAGTTATTTATCGCCGTTACAACCGTGCTTTAATTGAAGAAAGCATTATGCCCGATTTAATTATTACCGATGGTGGTGATGCTCAAATTCATGCCGCTAAAGAAATGCTAGACCAGCTAAACTTACATATTAGAGTTGTTGGCTTAAAGAAAGATAATCATCATCGCACCAATGTTTTAGTAGATAGCAATTTAAAAGAAATAAATATTGATACGACTTCCAATCTTTTCCATTATTTAACCAGAATGCAAGATGAAGTTCATCGTTATACCATTAATTATCACCGAACAATTCGCTCAAAAGGCTCAATAAGTAGTGTACTTGATAACATAGAGGGTATTGGTCCTAAAAGAAAAAAAGAACTTATTAAAAAATACGGGAGCGTTAAAAATATTGCAGGGGCAAGTACTGAAGAATTAAGTCTGATTATTCCTGAGAAAACGGCAACAACTTTAAAAGAATATTTAACAGCTTATTTAGAAGATAAAGATAAAAATAAAAAGAGTGATATTGATGATTAATATTCGTAAGGAACAAAAAATTACAATACCTCTTACTTATTTAGAATATTTAGAACCTAATTTTGTTTTTATTCCTATCAAAGAAAAGACTTCATTTCCTAAAGTGGCAGTTACAAAAGATAATTATATTGAAGATATTAAAATACCAATTAATGGGGATATCATAGCAACCGCCGTTAATAATAACGATAACTATTTAATTATAAAAAATACAAATAATAAAAATCGAAAAAATAAAGAGAAACAAGATATTGAAAAAAAGAATAATTTAGAAGAAAAAGGAGTAATATCGTTTTTATCTGTTAATGAGACTAATGATATAACTAATAATAAAATTAACGATAAATTTAGCAATTATTTTAAAGATAAAAAAATTCTTTATGTTAATGCTTTTGATAAAGATCCTAGCTGTTTTAATAACTATTATCTGCTAGATAAAGAAGAGAATAAATTATTAGAAGCATTTACCTTCTTAATAGATAATTATGGTATAGTAGAAATAAAATTAGTTATTCCTGCCAGTTATGAGGCCATGATTAAAAAGTATCAAAAATTAGAAAATAAAAAGATAAAATTAACTATTATTAATGATTATTTTTCTTTAGGATATAAAGATATTTTAAGTAAATATTTAAGAGTTAATTCAAAGAATATAGTTAATCTTGAAGAAATATTAAATTTATATTATGAATTAAGAAATACAGATAATAATTATTTATATATTACTATTAGTGGCAATGTAAAAGTTCTAGTTTTAAAAGTTTTAAAGTATACAATTTTAAAAGAAGTTTTAGAATTTTTAAATATTAGTCTTGATGAAGTGGATATTAGCTTAAATAATAGTTTGATTAATCAAAAAATTGATTATAAGTATGTTCTAAATGCGGAAACAGAACTAATAATTGTTAATAAAAAAGAGATTTTAGAATCTAATGATAAAAGAGAAATATTAAAACAAAAGAAAAGTTTTAAAAAAAGAGGCGAATATAATTGTTCTAATTGTGGACTTTGTTATATGATGTGTCCTTGGCATTTAAATCCTTTAAAAGTAGAAAAATGTAGTAAATGCGGATTATGTAACTATCTTTGTCCGAATAAAAAAATATTAATGACAGGTGGGTATAATGAGTAATACTTTAAGAAGAAAAGCAACCAATAAGACTTATGAGGCCATATTACTGGGAGTTTTAATACCAATAATTATCTTTGGATGGTATAAATTTGGGTATCTAGATTACAGTAAGAATTTAGTATCTTTAGTAAGTAGTTTTAAAGTAGGGTGGTTACTTTTAATTAACATAATAATTACTTATTTAATGCAATTTATAGTAAAAGATAAATATCCTTATTACTATTATGAAGTAGTCCTTTTAACTCTTTTATTACCGATTAGAATTCCTTATCTTATCGATATATTAGTAGTCTTAATATATAATATTTTTAGAAAACATTTAAATCATTATCACTTTAATAGTGTTGCTATTTTTAAATTGATAATAACTTTAATTTTGATGATGATGGGTAAAAATAATTATTTATCTTTATATCAAGAACAAGTAGCTAGTATTTATAAAACTAGTGATTTAATATGGGGAGCCAGTATTGGCTCTATTGGCAGTACTAATTTAGTTATTCTTATCTTGAGTTATTTATTATTATGTAATGTCGATATTTATAAAAAAGATATACCATGGTATGCGCTACTAGGATATAGTTTAGCTTTAGGAATATATGGATTTATTAATAATAATGTAATTGATTTAATAAAATTAACTTTAAATAGTACAGTAATTTTTAGCTTTATCTTTATTAGTACAATAAATATTAGTAGTCCAGTAGGAAAAAAGCTTAAAAGAATATACGGTTTGTTAGTAGGAATAATAAGTTTTATCTTTTTACAAATAAATCCATATGATGCAGCCGTGATAGCAGTGGTAATTAGCAATTTAATATGTAATTTTATTTATGAGATTATCTTAAATTAGGTTGATTTTACTGAAGTTTTAGAGTATTATTTTAAAAGAAATGCAAAAAGGAAAAGGAAAATATTATGGGATATACTTTATATGATAAAGCTTATTTTAATTATTTGAGTGAATCAAGTGTTGATATGCAAGAATTTATAGATGAATTTCCAAAGATGGAATATGCTAATTTTTTGAACTTGACTGATGGAATATTGAGCGATATTGATATTGAAATAAAAAAATATACTGATGGTTTAACTGTTGAAGAACAAAAAGAACTAAATGATTTTTCAGAATACTTACTTTTACTTGAAAAGAAAAGATACACATTGAATAAAAGAAAAGAGTATACGGATATAATTCAAGAGCAAGAAGCTAATTTAGAAGAGCCCTATCGCAATATTATTTTTGCTACAACTCCATTAGGAAATGTTTGTGTAAAACAAGATTTAAAAGATATTGATTTAGAAAATTATGATAAGTTCTTGGAAACATTAACAAGATTAAGAAATAATGACCGCGATTTTAATTCTGAAAAACAAAAGCCAATGATTGGTAATAATGTTTGCAGTGGTCTATATGAAATAAAGGCTTTTCAATTCCGATTAATTTATATGATAGTTAATAAAGATACCGTTTTAGCTGTTATGGCTGAAGACAAAATAAAAGATACATTAAGTAAGAAAAAAGTAAGACAACCAGCTCAGCGTAAAGAGCTAGTTGAAAGCCAAGTTAAATATTATCAAGAATTGTTAAAAGACGAAGTTAAAAAAGCAGAGATAATTGCACAAAATGACGCTATCTATGATGAACTGGTTGATATTCTTAGCAAGGGGAGGAAGGTAAAATGAAACTTAAACAAATGAAAGCATACGCCTTAAGAGACTTATGTAAATATATTAAAGAAAATAATTTATCAGTTGAAGATATAGCTGATGAATTAGAAATGACGCCAAGTATGTTACAACAGAAAATGCAAAGTATGGATTACAGTTTTTTAAACGCAGTAAATGATTGTTGTAAGAAAATGGTGGAAGCAGAGAAAAGGAGTTTAAAAAATGAACATAAATGATTTTGATTATGATTTACCAAAGGAGTTAATTGCTCAAACACCACTAGAAAATAGAGCCGATTCTAAGCTACTCGTTATGGATAAGAAAACAGGTGAATTAACTCATGAGGTGTTTAAAGATATAACGAAGTATCTACATAAAGGCGATGTTTTAGTTTTAAATAATACGAAAGTTATTCCCGCTCGCTTAATTGGGGAAAAGGAAGAAACTAAGGCTCATATTGAATTGTTGCTATTAAATGATTTAGGTAATAAAAAATATGAATGTTTAGCTAGACCCCAGAAAAGATTACATGTGGGAACGATTGTATCATTTGGTGATGGCTTACTTAAAGCTAAAGTCTTAGAAATTAAAGGAGAAGGCATTGTTCATGTGGAATTTATCTATGATGGTATTTTCTATGAAATACTGGATAAACTTGGCGAAATGCCACTTCCACCATATATTCATGAAAAGTTAAAAGATAAAACTAGATATAATACGGTTTATGCCAAAATAGAGGGATCAGCAGCCGCGCCAACAGCAGGCCTACATTTTACTAATGAATTATTGGATAAAATAAGAGATATGGGGGTTATAGTTACATTTGTAACTCTTCATGTAGGATTAGGAACATTTAGACCAGTAGAAGAAGAAAATGTTTTAGAACATAAAATGCATAGTGAATTTTATATGATGTCTAAAGAAACAGCTGATATTTTGAATTTAGCTAAAAAAGAAGGTAGAAGAATTATTAGTGTTGGTACTACTTCTTGTCGTACTTTAGAAACTGTTGCACATAAGTATAATGGCGAGTTTAAAGAATGTTCAGGCAATACTGATATCTTTATTTATCCAAGTTTTAAATTTATGGCCATTGATGCTTTAATCACTAATTTTCATTTACCTAAGTCAACTTTAGTAATGCTAGTTAGTGCTTTATCAAGTAGAGAAAATATTTTAAATGCTTATAAAGAAGCTATAAAAAAAGATTATCGTTTCTTTTCCTTTGGCGATGCGATGTTTATAAAATAATTAATTGTTTTTTAAAAGAAGTAGGAGAGTATTCTTACTTCTTTTATTTATATCATATTACTATTTTGAGTGTAATTATTCAATCCTAAATGGATTATCAACGGAACCGTTCCCTTTATTTAGAATATTACCTTTAATATTTATTACAGGGCGAATATAGTATGAACTACTTGCAAAAGTTATTAGAGTCGTTTGTTCATCTAGACCAACAGAATATACTCTTGCCATATTTCCTTTGTACCAATCTACATAACCGTAATCTGTTGGTGTCATGACCCAATACCAATTATTACTAAAAAGATAAGATTTTTTATTTAATGATGTATAGTTAATCACACCAGCAAAAAGTGTTTCATCAGCTATCATTATACCTATTGGATAGGTTAAAGCCTTGTTGCCAATATTAGAATTAAGTGTTGTAAATAAATCATTATCACTATTTTTACATAATAAAGTTGGATTTTTGTTGGTAATCAATCGATTGTATCCATTAAATGTAGCACTAGTAACGCCATCGCCACTATATAAAGTTCTGTCATTGCAAAAGCCAGAGTCGGCAATATATTTTTCAAATGTCGTATTTGCTAAATTAGTAGAATACCAAGCGTCTATTTTTTCTTTTATTGTCGAGTTGATTTCGTTTTTAATGCTATTTTCGTATGTATCTGAATTTTTCCCATACATATAGCCAACATGTTTAATCTCACTTGAAATAGAATTGTATGATGATTTTCCAATAGTTTTATTCTCATTTTCGGCATTTTTAACATTACCATTATAGAGTAGTCTTATCGAACCATCACCATTAATTCTAATAAGTTGCCAATAAAATCCTCCAAAGTAAACATTGTTATTAGTGCCAACACCTCTATAGTAGTAGCTAGTGCCAAAATCGTCGTCAGTTTCACAAAAATAACCATATTCATCTTCTAGTTCAGTAATATTATAATCATTATTAAAATACTTTTGGGGACATTTGGTGTACTCATCAACGACAAAGGATTTTTCTGCAATTTTAATATTATCTTTACTTTTAAAATAAAGATTACATTTGGTCTTTTTATTAATATTTTTTAAAAATAAGCCCCAGTTAGCATTATCCCAATAATAATTGACATCACTATCACAATTGGCTTTAACAAAAGATGAATTTTCTTTAGTAGGAATATTGGTAGTTAACTCATCATTCATATAGACAGCTATAGTGTCTTTAGATTTTAAATAGTGATTATTTTTATAAATAACGAATAATAAAATTATTCCTAAAAACAATAATAAGCTTAAAATAAAACATTTCTTTTTCATAGTCAAAACTCCTTTTTGCCGTATTTTCGGTTTCATAGAGTTAAAAACTCTATGAAAAGACACGGTAAAACCTAGCACGAACAGCTATTTGACTACAAATTTGACCAGAAATAATTATATTAATTTGACTAGGAAATATCCGTTAATACTAGGTAGATACTTACTTTAAATAAAAATATCCTGACGAGATTTTTGACTATAATAAATATCAAAATCATCTTTAAAAGATTAAAAAACTATGGTATAGTTAATATATAAGTTAAATAGAGATACCGAAAATTAGCTTTCATAGAGTTTTTAACTCTATGAAAAATGGCTTTTTAGGATAAAATTAACTAATATAGCAAAAAATATATGGAAAATGGGTTCTCATATATTTTTTTGCTTTCTATATATAAATAATGAAAATAACTATTATGACTTATTATGTTTATAAGACATAGGATAGATTACCTTAATTTTGATTAGATTTCAAGCATTTTTGTTTAAAATAGTTTTTAATTTAGAGCCGTTTTTTAAAACCACAAAGAAAATATCTAGAGCTTCGCTGATAACAAGACCATATAAACCAATATGCAATAAACTAAAAATAAATAAAGATGATAATTTTAAAAATACCCCAATAGTAGTAGTTTTTAAAGTATATGAGCCATATCCTAAACCTTGTAAAATACTAGAAATAGGAGCTTCTAAATAATAAAAAGTAAAAAAAGGACTTAGGGCTAAAATGTAATTAGCACCCAAATTAGTATTGTAAATAAGACCAAGTAAAAACTTGCGAAAAATGGTTACTAAAATAACAGTTATTAGACCAATAAGACCAGAAATAAAAATAGCTTGCTTAGTACGAATTCTTACTAAATCATACTTTTTTTGACTATAAAATTTAGAAACTTCCGGAATAATACTAGTACAAATAGCTTGAATTAGAAAAGAAGGCATTAAAAGAAGAGCTAGGCTATAACTATTATAAATACCATATTCTAAGACAAAAAAGGAAGAAGAGTAGCCAACATATAAAAGCGTATTAGAAAGAATAATAGGTTCAAAAAAATATCCAATATTACCAATGATACGACTAGAAACTAAAGGCATAGAAGTTCCTAATAAACTTTTAAAAATAGAAGGATTATAAGAAATATTCGTTAAATTTAACTTAGTGTTTTTAGGAAGCAAGAATAAAAAAGTAATGATACTAGAGGCCTCTGTTACGATATTAAGAAGTAAGAAAGACATAATTCCTAAGACTAAGTTTTTCTTAACTAAACTAGGTAAAATAAAAATAATAAATAAAAGGCGAATGGTTTGTTCGATACAATTCGAAATGTTATTAGGAAGCATTCTTTGCTTACCATAAAAATATCCCTTTAAAGTACAGGCTAAGGCCATATTAGGCATCGCAAGACAGGCAGCAATAATCAAAACCTTAGTTCTCGGTTCATGCAAAAGACTATTACTAATAAAATCACTACTTAAGATAATAATAATTACACAAATAAAATTTAAAATAATTAGAAAAATAATACCTTGTTCAATGATTTTTCGGCTTCTGGTTTTACCTTCCGCAATAAGTTTAGAAATGGCTTGAGGCATACCAAAACCCGCAATAGTAACCATTAAAGAAAAGAAAGGCATAATAAGACTGTAAAGACTAATTCCCTCTGTACCTAAAATGCGGGTATAAAGAATTTTTATAATGAAACTTAGAATTTTAACAACGAGGCCACCACCACATAAAATAAGGGTACTAATAAGAAACTTGTTTTTTTGCAATCTTATCACCTATATAAATATTATGAAGATTTTCCCTTCAAAATTACTGCGTTTTAGTTTATAATAATGAAGAAGGACATCAGGTGATTATTTATGGATTATGAATTTACAAGCGTCTTAGATTTGAAGGCTCATATTAAACCAGCCCTAGATTCCAAGGTAAAAGAAATGCAAAGAAAAAATATTAAATATGTTAATCAAGATGATATTTTTGAATACTTAAGAAATAATGTGTGGCCCTTAAAAAGCAATTTAACTCTTTATAACATAGTTGATGATATTTTAAATACCGATAATGAAATATTTTGTAATTATGTGGTAAATAAACTTAAAAATCATTAATTTAAATAATTGATGGTAATTAAAAAATATTTAGCAAGATATATTAATTAAAAAGATGTTAGCAGTAAGAAGGGCAATAACAGAAAATAAAGGTGTTTTCATAGGACAGGAGTGATTACAATGGAGATAACAAAAAGAGAATATAAAGAAGTTACTTATGAAGAATTATTAGAAAAATTAAAAACTTATATTAAAGATGAAGAAGAGTTAAAAACGATTGATAGGGCCTATACTTTTGCCAAGACTCATCATGCTGGTAAAAAACGCAAGAGTGGCGATGATTATATTAGCCACCCTGTAAATGTTGCTTATATTTTGACATCTTTAAATGCTGATTATATTACTATTTCTTCGGCACTTTTACATGAAGTAGTTAACCATGGTGGGGCCACAATAAAAGAAGTAGAAGAAAATTTTGGAAAAGAGATTAGCAGTATTGTTGGTAGTATTTCCAAAATAAATAAATTAACTTTATCCGATGATAAAGAAGCTAGTGTGATTAATTTAAGAAAAGTTTTAGTTGGTTTATCTTCCGATGTTCGAGTACTTTTCGTAAAACTTGCGGACCGCTTACATAACATGCGTACCATTTGGGCCCTTGATCCTGAAGCTCAAAAGGCAAAAGCTAATGAGACAATTTCGGTTTTAATTCCCATTGCCCATCGTTTAGGTATTAATAAAATTAAAGCTGAACTTGAAGACTTATCATTATATTATACTAAACCAGATGTTTATCGGGATATTGAAGAAAAATTAAATAATGAAAGTACTAAGTTAAACGAAGAGCTAGAATTAATGAAGAATGAACTTGTAGAAATTATGAACGAAAATAACATTCATTTTCATATTAAAGCTCGCGTTAAAAGTGTCCATAGTATTTATGAAAAAATGGCTAAAGGTAAAAAATGGAATGAGATTTATGATATCTTAGCTTTAAGAATTATTGTTGATACTGTTAGCGATTGTTATCTAGCTATTGGTTTAATTCATGCAAAGTTTAGACCATTGCCAAAGCGATTTAAAGACTATATTGCGATGCCTAAAGAAAATATGTATCAATCCCTACATACCTCGATTTTTGGACCCCATGGCTATGTTTATGAGGTTCAGATTAGAACCACCGAGATGGATGAGGTAGCCGAAAAAGGTATTGCCAGCCACTGGTCGTATAAAGAGCATACCAAAGGTGGGGTTGTTAATGTTTTTGAACAAAAATTAGAAATGTTTAGAAACTTAATTGAACAGCACAGTGATGATTTAAGCAACAGCGAATTAAAGAAAGAACTAAATGAAGAAGCCTTAGGCAAAATGATTTATTGCTTTACCCCCAAAGGTGATGTCGTAGAGCTTCCAGTTAATTCAACACCAATCGATTTTGCTTATCGAATTCACTCGAAAGTTGGAGATACTTGTGTAGGGGCCATCGTTAATGAAATTATGGTACCTTTAAATAAACCACTAGAAGATGGCGATATTGTTTCCATTAAAACCAGTAAAGATGCCAGCCCTTCAAAAGAATGGTTAAATATTGTTAAAACCAGTCAAGCTAAGAATAAAATTAAATCATATTTTTCTAAGATTGATCGTGAAGAATATATTAAACGCGGAGAAGATTTATTAGAAAAAGAAATTCGCCGCCGTAAACTAACAATTAGTGATGTCTTAGCAACCGAAAGAGTAGAAAAAGTTTGTAAAGATCTAAAGTTAGATGATTTAGAAGATATTTACTTATCAATTGGTTCTTTAAGATTTACCCCATCTTACATAATTAATATGGCTTATGAAGATAAAAAAGATGTTCATGATATTTTGATTGAAAAGATTGGTCGCAAGAGCGAAAATATTAATTATAAGAGTGATATTATAGTAGCAGGTAGTGGGGATATCAAAGTTAATATTGCTAAATGTTGCAAACCAATTAAAGGTGATGAAATAATTGGTTATATTACTAAAGGAGAAGGCATTACTGTTCATAAAAAAGATTGTCCTAATGTTTCTAATACTAACCGTTTAATTGAAGTAAGCTGGAATGATACAAATAGTACTTATTACTTTACAGATATTTTAATAAGTACAATTAATAATAAAAATTATCTTTATGATATTGTAAGTCTAGCAAAAGAAAAAGATATCTATATCGATGCTGTTAGCAGTAAAGAAGAAGATAATTTAACAAAGTATAAAATTACTTTGAAAATAAAAAATATTAAAGAATTAGATAGCTTAATAAATGCCTTAAATATGTGTAGTTATGTAATTAAAGTAGAAAGAGTTAAGAACTAATGAAAGTAGTAGTGCAAAGAGCAGGTGCCTCAAGTGTCAAAGTTAATGAAAATATTGTAGGCAACATAAATTCAGGCTTAGTTTTATTAGTAGGATTTACGGATACTGATACTATTGAGACGCTTAAGTTTATGGCAAAAAAGATAGTAAATTTACGCATATTTCCTGATGAGAAAGGCATAATGAATAAGAGTATTTTAGATTATGGCGGGGATATTTTAAGTATTTCGCAATTTACTTTGTATGGTGATGCTACAAAAGGTAATAGACCAAGTTATATTAAAGCTGCTAAGGGAGAAATATCAAAACCTTTATATGATAAATTTAATGAATTATTAAGAGAATATGTCAAAGTGGAAACTGGAATTTTTGGGGCTGATATGGAAGTTAATATAACTAATATTGGGCCGACAACTATTTTATTAGAAAAAGAATAAGGAGGATAAATATGTATGATGATTCAGCTGGAGCCATGTATGAGCAAGAAGAATATGCTCGTAAAGAAGCTTTAAGAAGAAAAAAATTATTAATAAGAAGAATTGTGGTAGTTAGTACAATTTTGGTTGTATCTTTATATACTATTTTCTTTTTAGTAGACCAAAGTCGTTTTAAAAAGGGGCAAAAACCCTTAATAACATTTAAAGAAGTAACCAAAACCTATAATGATGGAACCGTAACATCGCGTTATGGATTAGGTTGGGTCTTTCGAGAATATAATCGTGAGTCCTTACTTGATACAGAAATGGTACCATTTTGGAAAAGAATTAGACAAGATTATGATGCTGCAACGACTGTTGATTCTAACTTACCACAAGTTGTTACGGGATATGAAGTACCCGATAATCCTGATGAATTAGAAAAAGTTGATGGCGTTATCTTCTTATATGACGGTGGTCATTTGCTTGATACTTATAAATGTATTTTAAGTGATACTGATTGTGAAATAGCAACTTCTTATCTTTATAGCGATGAGGTAAGTGGGATGTATGATGTTAAAATGAGTATTGTCGATAAAAGATATGCTTTCATAAGAGAATATCAAAATAAAGGAACCGAAAATGAAACTAGCTATGTCTTGTTATATGATATTAAAAATAAACAAATACTAGCTAAATATGAAGATATTCATTATTCAAAAAGAGAAAATGGTAAAGGAATTATTGATTCTTCTAAATATATAATTAAGAAAAACGGTTTATGGGGAATCGACCAAGTTATTAATGGGCGAGTTAGTAATGTTTTAGATTATCGTTATTATGGAATTAATTTCTACTTTAATAGTAAAAAATATGTTTTAAAAAGTGATGAAGGATATCAAATTTATGATATAAATGCTAATAGTTTTAGTAACTTTATTACGGATAAAATAGAGGATATAGTTGGTAGTGGGACTAATACTTTCTATACGACAAAGACAGTTAATAATGATGGTGTTTTCTATACTTTATATAATGCCAATACTTTAGAAAGCGTTTTAGAAGGTACAGCTTCTTATATTGAATTACATAATGGCTTTATTGCTTATGTTCGTGATAATAAACTATATTTAAGTGATTTTTCAGGTAATAATCTTTTAGATAGAGAAATACCACTATACTTTAATAATTATAATGGCTCTGGTGTTAAGGCCTTTACGGTTGAAATTTTAGGTAATCAATTAAGAATAGCCACTCCAAAGACTAATGAAACAACCCATTATACGACCGAATATTATTTTGACAGTGTTACTTATTCATTTATCAGAACTCGTGAAAATGTTAAAGAAACGGTAGAGTAGTCTTATTAGTATTTTATCTTATAAAAAAGATTAGAGAATTCGTTAAAAATTAAAGATATATATGGACGAAGAATTGACTAAAAATTAGAAAGTCATTATAATAATGGATAAATAAATTGTTATGTAGTAGGAGATCTAGTATGTAATGATACTAGGTTTTTACTTTTAGAAAAGAGGACAAATATGATAATTAAACAAAAAGGAACTATTGATATTTATGGAGATGAGGCTCTTAGATGGCAATATGTAGAGAGTCTAATTAAAGACCTTTGTCAAACTTATAATTATGGTTGGATTAGAACGCCTGTATTTGAAGCAACCGAATTGTTTCACCGTGGGGTTGGGGAAACAACCGATATTGTAACCAAAGAAACATATGACTTTAAAGATAGAGGCGAAAGAAATATTACTTTAAGACCAGAAGGTACGGCGGGAGTAGTTAGAAGTTATATTGAAAATAAAATGTATGGAAGTGCTACACAACCAGTTAAATTCTTCTATTTAGAACCAATGTATCGATATGAAAGACCCCAAAGTGGGAGACTAAGAGAATTTAGTCAGTTTGGCTGTGAAGTGATTGGGTGTGATGATGCTTATATCGATGCGGAAATCATTTCTATTCCAGTTAATCTTTTCAAAACACTAGGACTTCGTAATGTTAAAGTAGAACTTAATTCCTTAGGTGATAAAGAGTCTCGTGATAATTATCGTAAAGCTTTAATTAACTATTTAAAACCACATATTGATGAATTGTGTGAAGACTGCAAAGTAAGATTAGAAAAAAATCCTTTAAGAATCTTAGATTGCAAAATTGATGGGGAGAATGAAATTATTAAGAATGCTCCAAAGACAATTGATTACTTAACCGATGAGGCTAAAAAGAGATTTGAAGCTGTTAAACATTATTTAGATGTTATGGAAATTGATTATGAAGTAAATCCTAAGATAGTTAGAGGTCTTGATTATTATAATCATACAGTATTTGAAATTATGGCCGATATTGATAATATGGGAAGTCAAAGTACTTTAGCAGCCGGTGGGCGTTATAATGGCATGATTGAAACTTTAGGAGGTCCAAGTACCCCAGCAATCGGCTTTGCCTGCGGTCTTGATAGATTAATGCTTGCTTTAACAAAAGAAGATATTGAATTACCAATTAAGAACTGGGTTGATGCTTATATTATGTATGTTTCTGATACAGAAAAAGACTATGCTGTAAATATTTGTCAAACCCTAAGATTAAATGGCTTTGATGTTGAAATGGAAAATATGGGAAGAAGTTTGAAAGCCCAATTTAAACAAGCAGACCGCTTAAATTCTAAATTTTTAATCATCTTAAATGATGAGGATATTAGAAATAAGACAATTAAGATTAAAGATAATGTAACTAAAGAAGAAACAACAATTAATGAAGATGAATTAGTAGATTATATAAACATGAATATGTAGGAGAGTAATGATGATACATTTTACAAAAGAAATGGTTGATAGTTATGCTGATAAATTGCTTATTGGTTTAACTGAAGAAGAAAATAAAATGGTTTTAGACGAGTTTGCCGAAATAGATCGTAATATTAATATTATAAATGCTATTCCTAATATTAAAGATGTCGAGCCAATGAGTTATTGTCTTGATGAGATGGAATGCCATTTAAATGATGATGAAGCAGAAGAAACTGTGCCAATTGAAGAATTGCTGCGTAATAGCGGTAAAACAGTTGGTAGAGAAGTTGAAGTAGTAAAGGTTGTTGGTGAAAATGTATAACGAATTAGATATAGTAAAATTACATGAAATGCTAAAAAAAGGCGAAATTACTTCGGAAGAATTAGTCCAAGAATCTTTAAAAAAGTCAAAAGACATTGCAGAAAAATGTAATGCTTTTGCTCTTATTTTATCTAATGCGAAAGGCAAAATGGTAACTGATAATTTACTTAGTGGTATTCCTTATGGTATTAAAGATAACTATTCAACAAAAGATATTGAATCATGTGCCTCAAGTAACACTTTAACTGGTTATGTTCCCTTTTTTGATGCAACTGTTATTGAAAAATTAAAGAATGCAGGAGCGGTTGCTACTAATAAAACTGCCATGGACGAATTTGGAATGGGAGGAACTGGTACGACAGCGAAAACTGGTGTTATTAGAAACCCTTGGGATACCAGAAGAATGTGTGCTGGTTCTTCAAGTGGTTCGGCAGCAGCCGTTGCAGCCGGTGTTTACCCTTACGCCTTAGGAAGTGATACTGGCGATTCTATTCGTAAGCCCGCCGCTTATTGCGGAATAGTTGGTTATAAACCCACTTATGGGATGATTTCTAGATATGGTTTGTTTCCTTTTGCATCTAGCTTAGATCATTGTGGTGTTTTAACTAGAAATGTTGCGGACGCAGCCATTGTAACTGATGTTATTAAAGGTCAAGATGAAAAAGATATGACTTCTTGGGATAGCAGCAAAATTAATTTATATGCTAATTTAAAAGATGATTTAAAATCAAGAAAATTATGCTATATTAAAGAAATTGTTTCTTTAGATAATTATGAAACCCCAAGTGAAGAATTAAAGAACCATTTAAATAATTTTATGAATGCTGTAGAAAATTTAAGGAAAATTGGCGTTCACATTGAGGAAGTAAGCGTTGATAAAACTTTACTTGATGCTGTTGCTTCCTGCTATGTAGTAATTTCTTGTGCTGAGGCAACCTCCAACATGTCTAATTTAACAGGTATTAACTTTGGCCCAAGAGGATGTGCTAATAACATTTATGAAGCCATGAAAGACCACCGTACTAAGGGTTTTTCCCCATTAATTAAGAGAAGATTTGTTATTGGTTCTTATGTTCTACAAAGAGAAAACCAAGATAAGTATTTTAATAATGCTAAACGCGTTCGCCGATTAATCGTTAATAAATGGAAAGAATTATTTAAAGATTATGATGCGGTTATTTTACCAGTTGGCAGTGGCCCTGCACCTTTCTTAGAAAAATCTCAAAATACTTTGGCAGGTGGTTCTAAAATTTTAGAAGAGCATTTACAAATTGGCAATTTTGGTGGCTTCCCATCAATAACTATCCCTGATGGTTTTGTAAGTGGCTTACCAGTTGGCTTAAATATAACGGGTAATTGTTATGATGACCAGACAGTTTTAAATATTGCCTATGGAATTGAAAAGACAATGAATTATAAAAATCAAATTGCTAAGGAGGTTTCTCATGAATAATGATTTACAACTTGTAGTGGGAATTGAAATGCACTGCGAATTAAAAAGCCATGCCAAAGCCTTTTCTAAAGGAAAAAATGGTTTTAGTGATACTGCTAATGTCTTTGTTTCTCCAGTTGATATGGCATTCCCAGGAACTTTACCAATTGTCAATAAAAAATGCGTTGGTCATGCCATTAAAATGGCACATATCTTGAATTGTAAACTAGCTGAGGTTATGCAATTTGACCGTAAAAACTATTATTATCCCGATTTACCTAAGGGTTATCAGATTACTCAATGTACTAATCCAGTCGGAGTTAATGGCAAGTTAGAAATACCTGTAGATGATAAGACTATTGAGGTTCTAATTCATGATATCCATTTAGAAGAAGATTCCGCTAGTTTAGATCATTTTGCAAAAATGACAACTATCGATTATAACCGTGCGGGGGTCCCACTTTTAGAAATTGTTACTGAACCATGCTTTAATTCATCTAAAGAAGTTATCGCTTTTCTAGAGTATATTCGTGATTGTTATCGCTATTGTGATATTTCTGATGCTGATACTAAAAAAGGTCAAATTAGATGTGATGTCAATATCAATCTAAAAAAAGATGGTAAATATGTAACCCCAAGAGTCGAAGTTAAAAATGTTAATGGCTTTCAAAATATCGAGGCTGCTATTAAATATGAAGAAGAAAGACAAAAAGAAGCATATTTAAACAATAAAACCGAACAATTAGTTCAGGAAACAAGAAGATTTGATGAAGATACTAATACGACAATTAGTATGCGTACTAAAGAAGATGCTATTGATTATAAGTACTTTTTAGATCCCAATATTCCTCCTTATAAGCTAGAAGAAAATTGGATAAAAGAATTAATTGCAGAAATTCCTACACTACCATTAGAGCGTAAAAAACATTATATGAATGATTTAGGACTTAGTAATTACGATGCTAGTATTCTTATTAAAGATAGAAATATTGCCGATTACTTTGAAAAGTGTGTTATAATAGGTATAGATTCTAAGGTAGCTGCAAACTGGATAACAGTAAATATTGTTACAGAATTAAATAAAACTGGGGAAAGTATTAATAATTTCTTTATTACACCAGAAAGATTAAAGCAAATTACTGAAGCTGTTAAAGATAATACCTTATCAAGTAAACAAGCTAAAGAAGTATTTGCTAAAGCCCTAGAAAGCAGAAAAGAACCAAAAGAATTTATATCAAAAGATAATGCCCAAATTTCTGATGAAGAAACTTTAAGAACAATAATTAAAGAAATAATTGCTAGCAATAAAGAACAACAACAAGCTTATTTAAATGGCCGTAGTAACTTATTTGATTACTTTGTTGGTCAGGTAATGAAACAAACTAGAGGGAAAGCTAATCCTGTTATGACCAAACAAATTTTAAAAGAAGAATTAGAAAAATAATATTAAAAATAGCAAATAATGTATTAAAGAATAAATTATGGGTATAAGAAAATTAAGACTAGGAGGTCTTTGATGAAAAAGAAAGTAATATATTTAAGCCTACTTGTAGTAGTCTTAGGTATAATTATAATCCCAATTAATGTAAAGATTAAAAAGGCAAATGTATATGAAAGTATGGTTGTCGTACCAGATATTGATTCTTATAAAACCTTAACCCTTGAGGATATAGCTACTAACCAAATTAATGAAAATATTGAAAAGAAAAAAAATACTTATGAATTTTATGCTACTATGTTTGGTATTGATTATGACACTCTAATAAATGAAATAAGAAGTAGTAATAAAACTGCTTTTAATGAACTTGATTTATCGCAAACTGGTGAGAATAAAGCTTCCTTTGATGCCTCGTTATTAGAATTTATTACTAACTTAGAAAGTAGAAAAAGTGAACTATTTAAAAGAGATTATACCTATAAAAATTGTAGTAAAGAATATATTTATAATCTAATTGAATATTTTGTATCTTTAAATCCTAGTGTAGATGTCCAAACAGCCAAAGCCATTACTTGGATAGAAACTGGTAACTTAGGAGCTCAAAGTATGTTAAATAAAAATAATATCTTTGGAGGCATGAGTGGTGGCCGATTAACAAACTATTCATCTATCGAATATGGTGTTTATAAATACATTTCACTATTAAAAAAAGGCTATTTTGACCAAGGTTTGCGTACCGTGGAACAAATTGGCTATAAATATAATCCTACCGTAATAAATGGCGTAAAGATGGCTAATCCAACTTGGGTTAGTAATGTCAATGCTTACCGTAATAAATTTAGTAGTAATATAATTATAGATTCTGTAGAAAAATTATTAAACTTATAGAAAGATTGCTAACTTTAGTAATCTTTTTTTCTTGAAAGAATAGCTATAAATAGAAATTAAAAAAGTAAATATAAGCCAAAAAGATAAATTTTGGTTATTAAATTAATTATGATATTAAATTTTAGATTTATTTAGACTTAATAGTAAAAAAATATTTAACTTTTATAAAGCAAAATGGTATAATTTATCTATAAGAATAGAGGAGAATTAAAATGTTTGGAAAAATTAAATATATAACTGAAGGTGAAGCTCATGTTGAATCTTTAGTACAACCTGGTCAAGATGTTGACTTAATGAATAATAATGTTGTTTTTGAAGCCGAAAACCAAAGAATTTTGGGAGAAGTTGAAGAAGTAAACAATGATATTATTAAAATAAGATTTTTAGGAGAATTTATTGGGGATAAGTATGTTAGTGGTGTTATTAGAAAACCCGTGCTATCTTCTAATATTAGACAAATAAATGATGAGGAGTTAAAAAGTTTGATGGGTTCTTATAGCGATAAAACTTTTATTTTAGGACAATCGGCTATTTATAAAGGACATACAGTTTATGTTGATATTAACGATTTACTATCAAACCATATGGCTATCTTTGGAAATTCTGGTTCAGGTAAATCATGTGGTGTTTCAAGAATGGTCCAAAACCTATTCTCAAATCCGGATTTTATCGCTTATAATGCTAATATTTTTATTTTTGATGCTTATGGCGAATATAAAACGGCTTTTTCAAAGTTAAATGAATTAAATCCTAATTATAGTTATAAATTCATTACAACTAATCCAACGGATCCAACCGACCAAAGATTAGCGCTGCCAGTGCACCTACTTACTTTAGATGATATGACATTACTTTTACAAGTATCTAGTCATACCCAGATACCAATTATCGAAAGAGCTTTAAAACTTGCTAAGGTATTTGCTGATGTTTCAGATGAAGCAACAATGTATAAAAATCATTTAATCGCTAAGGCGTTACTAGCTATCTTATTTAGTAATGAAACTACTAAAGAAAAGAAAAATGAAGTTTTCCAAGTTATTCAAGTTTGTCATACAAATGAATTTAACTTTGATACAGATATTCCGGGAGTAGGGTATACTAGAAAATTTAGTGATTGCTTCGAAATCGATTCCCATGGTAATTTTGGGGAGTCAGTACTAATTAATGAATATATTTTAAAATTTATTAATGATGATTTAGAAGGTAAAATCATGACAAAACCTGTTTATTATACTTTAAAAGATTTTGCCAGTGCCTTAGAATTTACTTTAATTAGTGAAGGATTCTTACATAATGAAGCTATTAGAGACGATGCTAGTATTTTAAAGGTAAGATTAAATTCTATTTTGAATAGTAATGTTGGTAGCTATTTTAACTATCCTAATTATATTACTTTAGAGCAATACATTGCCTCTTTAGTAGCTACTCCAAATCGTAAAAAAGCCCAGATAATTAATATTAACTTAGAAGATATGGATGATACTTATGCCAAAGTTATAGTTAAAATTTATGCTCGTATGTTCTTTGAGTTTGCCAAGTCGCGTACTCAAAGAGCAAGTATTCCTTTCCACTTATTTTTAGAAGAAGCCCATCGCTATGTTTCTAAAGATGCGGATACATTCCTTTTAGGCTATAATATCTTTGAGCGTATTGCTAAAGAAGGTCGTAAATATGGTGTCCTTTTAAATATTATCTCGCAGCGTCCAGTCGAAATAAGCGATACCGTTATTTCCCAATGTAGTAACTTCTTGATCTTTAAAATGACTCACCCTAAAGATATTGAGTATATTAGAACAATGCTTCCTAATATTAGTCAAGATGTTATTGAAAAGCAAAAGGTATTACAACCCGGCAACTGCGTTGGTTTCGGTGGGGCCTTTAAATTACCAATGATTATTAAACTAGAAATGCCAAATCCAATGCCATATTCAACTAACTGTAATGTTAACGAAAGATGGAAAATACATGCTAATTAATAATGTAAAAAAGATTAAACTAATTAAAATTAGAAGCTAAAAAGACTAAAAAAGTGAAAATAAAATAGCTAAAAAAGCGATATTTTGGGAACTTTTAGAAAAATACTTGCTTCTAAAACTATGATATGATACACTTAAATTACCAAAGGAAAATTGGTTTATTTACATAAAACCGAGTAAGTGATTATACGGGAATCTAATTAGACTGTGGTGTTGAAGACTAAGACTTTTGTACTTAGAATCCTAAAACAGTTTATGTGTATACCCACCTGCGATAAGCGGGCTTTTATCACAATAGACCAACCCTTTGGTTTTTATATGCTTAAAAATATTTTATTACTATAAATATATTAATTTTAAATAGGTTTATTAATTTTAAATTGTTAATAAATAATAGATGATTGGTAGTTAAATTAATAATCAAAAATGGAGGATAACATGGAACAATATGCACGAATACTTAAATTAATTGATGAAGAAACTTTAAAAAAAATTCAAAATAAAAAAATAATTATTGTCGGTGTAGGTGGAGTAGGTGGGTTTGCCCTAGAAACTTTAACTCGTTTTGGGATTAAAAATATTACTATTATCGATAATGATACTGTTGATATTACTAACTTAAATAGACAAATAATTAGTAATCACGAAGTAATAAATGAAAATAAAACAACTGTTGCTAAAAAAAGAATGACTAGTATAAATCCCGAAGGAAATTTTATAGCTTATAATGTATTTTTAAATCAAGATAATTTAGAAGAATTTATTTCTGAAGAGACCGACTACATATTAGATTGCTGTGATACTGTTACCACTAAAATGGCATTGATAAAATATGCTAAAAGTAAAGATATCCCCATAATTTGTGCTATGGGAACGGGCAATCGTTTGGATCCTACAAAATTAGTTGTAACCGATATTTATAAAACCAATAATGACCCTTTAGCTAAAATTATGCGTAAACTTTGTAAGGATAATAAAATAAAAAAGTTAGATGTGGTTACAAGTTATGAACTCCCCGTAAAGACTCATGAGAGAACTGTAGGTTCAACACCTTTTGTCCCTAGTGTTGCTGGTATTTATATGGCAAGTTTTGTTGTTAATAAGTGGTTAAAAGAAATTAATTAGATCAACCTATAGAATAATACCTTTTAAAAAATGGCAAAATAAAAAGAAATTAATTAAAAGCTAATTAGTTTCTTTTTTCATTTCTTGATTGCCTAAATTAAGAGAATCTTCATATTTACTGCGTCTTGGATAATAATACTTTTTATTTTTTACATTATCAGGCAAGTATTGTTGTTTAACCCAATATTTAGGGTAATTATGCGGATATTTATAGTTAGGAGAACTAGTTTTAAGATGTTCAGGAACTTCGCCGGTTGAACCACTTCTAATATCATTTAAAGCATTATCAATAGCATTTTCACTAGAATTACTTTTAGGAGATAAAGCCATTTCTAAAACGACTTGAGCAAGAGGAATGCGCGCTTCCGGAAGACCTAAAATTTCCGCAGCATGAATAGCGGCCATAACCTTAGGACCAATTGATGGATTAGCAAGACCGATATCTTCATAAGCAATAACACTCATGCGACGATAAATAATATCTAAATCCTCCGCTTCAATTAAACGCGCTAAATAGTAAATAGCAGCATCAGCATCACTACCCCGAATTGATTTTTGAAAGGCTGAAATTATATCATAATGACCATCATCATCTTTATCAAAAAACACTGATGGTTTTGAACTGATGGCTTTTATTGAGTCAAGAGTTATGTGCTTATCTAAAACGGTCATATTAGCAACATCAAGTAAGTTAATAGCATTTCTAACATCACCGCTACTTAATTTAGCCATAGCCTTATAAGCCTCATCACTGACAGTTAAACCTTCATTTTGACTAATTTTTTTTAAACAAGTAATAATATCATCTTGCTCCAAAGGCTTAAGTTCAAAAATTTGACAACGACTTCTAATGGCAGGATTAATCTTATGATAAGGATTACTTGTAGTAAGACCAATTAAAATAATTAAACCCGATTCTACAAATGGTAGTAAAATATCCTGTTTATCTTTATTCATGCGATGAATTTCATCCACTACTAAGATTAAATCCTTATACATTTTAGCTTCTTCAATAGCAACAATAAAGTCTTCTTTTTTAGAAGAAGTTGCATTTAAAAACTTATATTTTTTATCATACGAATTAACAATTGCATTAGCAATAGAGGTTTTGCCGATACCCGGTTTACCATATAAAATCATTGAAAATATTTTTTGATTTTTTACCATATTGGATAAGATTTTATTATCACCAATTAAATGTTTTTGTCCAACCACTTCCTCTAAGCATTTGGGACGATATTTATTAGCTAAAGTTTCCATATATATTATAATTATTTTTAAATTTATATTTTAATAAAACATAGATTAAGTATTCTTCTTTTGGTAATTTTTTCTATTTTAATAGATTTTTATACTTTATTTAAATATATAAGTATTGATTATTCTTTTTTATGCTTTAATTTTATATTTAAATATTGTTTTCTAAAATATAATAATTAAAAAAATAATTCCTTTCCTTTTTATAATCTCCATTATTATAACATATTGTTGTATTTTTATTAGGTTAATTTTATAATTAAAGAGAGATTATTCATTAAAATATATACTTCTTAATTTTTTTAAGCAAATAAATTATTTAAGCTAAATAATCAAGAAAAAGATAGTAATATAAATATAAAGGATATAAGATTTATGAAAGAAAATAACGAACAAAAAAAGTACTTAAATGATCAATATATTATTAAGTATATTGATTACATAAAGTTTGAAAAAAGACTTAGTGAAAATACAATTAAATCATATTTAAATGATATTGAAAAATTATACTCTTATAGTAAAAATTATTATAAATTTACTAGTAAAAATATTAATAAGTATTTAGAAAGCTTAGATTATTTAGATAGTAGAAGTCTAGCTCATTTAATTACTGTTTTAAGGTCATTGTATGCTTTTTTAAATAAGGAGGGTATAATAAGCCATAATCCTTGTAATGATGTTGTCATGCCTAAATTAGAGGCTAAATTACCTAATTATTTGACGATTGAAGAAGTAAACAAACTATTAGATATTAATTTAGTAAAACCAAATGATTATCGTAATAAAGCTATGTTAGAACTTTGTTTTGCAACTGGTCTAAGAGTTAGTGAATTAGTAAATCTTAAAGTAAGTGATATTAATTTTAATGATTGCTATTTAAGAGTAATAGGCAAGGGCAAAAAGGAAAGAATTGTTCCTATCGATGATATTGCATTAAAATATGTTAAAATGTATAACGATTACTATCGTAATAAACTATTAAAAAATAAGGATAGTGAGTACTTATTTATATCCAGTTATGCCTCTAAGATTACTAGACAAGCTTTTTTTAAATTAATTAAAAGCGAGTGTGCTAAAAAGGGGATAGAAAAGGAAATCTCTCCACATACCTTAAGACATTCTTTTGCTTCCGTACTACTAAAAAACGGCGCTAATATAAGGGTTATTCAAGAATTACTTGGTCATGAGGATTTAAAAACAACACAAATATATACTCATTTAATTAATGAAAAATTAAAAAAAGACTACGAAGAATATCACCCTCGCAGTCGTAAGGAATAAAGCTTAAATTAAATTAAATTTCATCATTTAATTCATTAGCTCTAGCATGACATTTGCTATTATTTCTTGCACTATTATGGCACTTCGAATCTCTTGCTTTAGCGCGAGCATTATTCTTAGCGTTATTGCGTGCATTGCTTTTTGCATTGTTTCTTGAATTCATTTTGACCTCCTAATTATATTGTGAACCAATTTAAGAATTTCATACAGAATTTGAAATGGTAATTTCTGGCGATTATTTTGCATAATATTAATGTGATTATTATGGAGATTAAAACAGCAATTTTATTATCTATCTTAGCAGGTGGGGCGACGAATTTAGGCATTTTCTTTACCTTTTTTAAAAAAGATAGGGTAAGGGAAGTTATAAGTGTTAGTCTATCTTTTGCCATGGGAGTAATGAGTCTTATTAGTCTTAAAGAGCTAATACCAGAACCAATAAGTTATTTTTTAGGTAATTTAAATATTGCAATTGCTTTGTTATTGATTTTTTTAATACCCATAATGGCTTTGATGATTGTTAAGGTTTCAAAGATAAATATCAAGAAGGGGAGTAATCTGTATAAAATAGGTATTTTAAATATGCTAACTTTACTTTTGCATAATATTCCTGAAGGAATAATAGTTTTTACTTCTAGTGTAGCTAATCAAAGACTAGGATTTAAAATTGCTTTATCCATTGCAGCTCATAATTTACCAGAAGGAATTTGCATAGCAACGCCCATTTATTATAGTACTGGAAATAGAAAAAAGGCTTTCTTTTATACATTTATTTCTGGTATAGCTGAACCCCTTGGAGCAATTATAACTTGGTTGTTTTTAAAACCTTTTATTAGTATTTTATTTCTTAATGTAATATTATATTTTGTTGGTTGTCTTATGTTAACAATAGTATTTTTAGAAATTTTACCCGAAGTTTTAAGTTACAATCGTCGTTTTCACATGCTAATTGGATTATTCTTATCTTTATTCATATTATTTTTATGATCATGCTCATTAAATAAAATTTAACAAAAATAGAAGGAGAGCAATAAAAATTTTAAATTGATCAAAAGCTATTTATTATAATTTTTTTCCTTTAAAATATAAATGTTAACATAATATATATTATGTGAAGTTTAAATTTAAAAATATTTTTTTAAATTTATTTACTATATATATTCTAAATTTTTATTGATAATTGGTTTTACTTAAATTTAAATCAGCATACATATATACTACAGAATATTTTTAGATAAATTAAGTTTATAATAATGATTCTGATAAATATCAAAAAATTAATCTATAATAAAAGTTTTAATAATAAATATTATATAATCAATAAAATTAGCATTTTAATACTTAATAAGATAATCTATCTATTAATAACTAACTATTATTAAATAACAATAAAATTATAGTTAAATTCTCGTGCATCGAGATTTCATAAGATGAATGATTATTCATCTTAATGCACGAAAAGTTTAGATAAAATTGGTAGATTGATAATGATTTTTAATTATAAAATCTAAAATCAGATAATTTTATGTTGCAATCAAAGATAATTATCTATAATTTATACTCATTAATAATTCAGTATTTAGAATAGGTAAATTTCGTTTTTTATTACACTAAAAAAGTCCCCTTCTCTATTATAATAATTAATAGTAGGGGACTTGCATATAATTAAAAGTTAAGATTTCACTTTATGATTTTTTAGCAAGAATTTCTAATATTTTTTCAATAACTTCATTAGCATTAGAGTTATCCATTTTAGTATAATTTAATTCTTTTAAGGCTTGAATTTTAACAGTACTTAATTCTTGCGTACGCGATATTTTTTCTTCCTTTTTAGCCTCAATTTCAGCAACCCAACGACGATGAGCTTCCTGAAGTTTGCTACGAGATGAGCCGCCATTATTATAAAGATTTAGAGCGGTATTGATAATGCCTTCTAAAATGAATTGTTTATCTTCTTGTAACTTATATTCATCAGTATTAGTGTAACAACCGGTTTTACTCATATAACCAAATATATATTTAATTTCCGGCATTGAATCCATCATTTGTAAGGTATGATAAAGATAAGTAAATGTATAAAAATTTTCGCGACGATAATTGTCATCTGCTAATTTTTCTTTTATTAAAGATGTTATATCCATTAATAATCTTTGAGAATCACTACTTAAACCTTTGGTATCAATACAATGGTTTGTCTCTTCCCTAGTCTTCGAATTTTTACTTAGCTTAGCTTCTACACTCATTAAATAATCAGTAGTTACTTTGATTTTGGATATTTCACTTTCATCATCAATATCTAATAGTCGATATAACATTATTTTCTTTTCTTTTGGCCATTTACTTAAATCGTCTAATTCTAAATAATTGTAAACCATTTGACGAGAAACGCCGAGATATTTAGCTAACCTGACCTTCGAAATTCCTAGTTCTTGTAATAATTCGTTTAAATTTTGCACTGCTAACAACTGCCTTTCGTACTTTACATATTAATTATAACATTTGTACTTTACATGTCAACTAAAATGTCGCGACAAGGTCTATAAATACCAAAGTTTTTGACCATTTTTATGGACTTCTTCGATAATACCTGAACCTAAGCAAATTTCGCCTTGATATAAAACGCAAGCTTGGCCGGGGGTAACGGCTTTAGCCATTTTAGGATATTTAACTAAAATTTTACCATCATTTAAATATTCCAATGTAACATCATTGTCTTCACCACGATATCTAAATTTAGCACTACAACTAGTTGGACGCTCATCTGTTAAATAATTAACATTATCAATTACACAAGAGGTACTCATTAGATAGTTACTATCATCGCCAAAAGCAACATATAAAATATTTTTAGCAACATCTTTACCACAAACATAATGTCGTTCTAAATTACCAGAAATGCCAACATTTCTTCTTTGACCAATAGTATAATTCATAAGACCAGTATGACGCCCGATAACTTTATTAGTTTCAACATCAATAATATCGCCGGGGTTTGGTTTTAAATAATTATGAATAAATTTTTGATAATTTCTTTCCCCAATAAAGCAAATACCTGTTGAATCTTTTTTATGAGCTGTTTCTAAGTGCATTTCTTCTGCAATAGCGCGAACCTGTGATTTTTCTAATTCACCAACTGGAAATAACACATTTTTTAAAGCCTCACGATTTACTTGTGCTAGAAAATAGGTTTGGTCTTTATTAGAATCAATCCCTCTTAAAAGTAAACCGTTTTGCATTCTAGCATAATGGCCTGTGGCAATATAATCAGCTCCCAATTTTTTAGCTTCCTTGATAAATAAATCAAATTTAATATATTTGTTACACATAAGGTCTGGATTAGGAGTTCTCCCCTTCTCTAGTTCACTTAAAAAATATTTAAAAACATTGTCCCAATATTCTTTTATGAAATCAACACGATGTAAGGGAATACCTAATTGTTCACAAACAATTTTAGCATCATTATAATCTTGCTCTTGCGGACAGATGTTTTCGCCAAAGGTCGGATTACCTTCAATATCATTATTCAAAGCAGCATCCCAATTACGCATAAAAAGACCAATAACATTATAGCCTTGCTTCTTTAATAAGTATGCTGAAACTGAGGAATCTACTCCCCCACTCATGCCAACAACAACAGTTTTCATAGTACCACTTCCTGCAAATTATTTTATCAAATTGTAACTCTAAAGTCCATTAAAAAAGCCAAATTAATTTATCTATAATAAAATTAGAAAATATATAAAGAAGAAGATCATATAATAAACATATACCACTAGTAATTACAATACCTAATAATGTATTTTTAATGTTTATTAAATATTTTTTTTCATGAGTTAAAGTAAAGCCAATAACTTTTTTATTAAGATTTATGCCTCGAATAATTAAATATATATAGACAAAGCAAAATAAGCAACTAGTAAATATATTATAAAAAAGACCAATTAAAAAGCCTTTAAATCCTAAAACTATAGAAAATATATATAAAGAGAAACCAATGGTAATACCTTTAAAGAAAAGAAAGATAAAATTAAGGAAATATAAAGGAACTAAAAAAGAGGTAGCAATTAAAATGATGAATAATAAAAAGTGCATAAAAATATTATTAATCTTACTAGCTAGTAATAATTCTTTTAAATTACTTAAACTGTTGATGACATCAGTTTTAAAAATAGTATCTTGTTTAAACCCTAAAATAAGACCAAATATAAATCCGATTATGAAGAGACTCACTAGAAATGTTACTATAGCGTTGTGCTTTTTTAAGTATTTCAATATTCTCACCCATATAAGTATATTGGCAAGGGAAAAAAATTATGCTACAATAATACTGATTATTGAAAAAGTTGAAAGAAGGTTAATGTAATAATGAAAAAGAAAACCCAAAAGATAGTTGTATGGACTATGTTAATTGTGATGGTAGTTGGTATTGTTGCTTCGTATGCTGCAATGTTTATTGCCAAATAAAAGACACTAAGATTTGCTTTTCTTAGTGCTTTTTTCTTCTTTTTTTAAAGAATCACGAATTTCTCTTAATAGTAATACTTCTTCACTAACTTTTGGGGCCTCTTCTTTCTTTTCTTCCTTTTTAGGTTCTTCTTTTTTACGCATTAAAGCATTAATTACTTTAATAAAAACAAAGATAGAAGCAGCAATGATTAAGAAATCAATGATATTTTGAATAAAGGAACCATACATAATTTTAGCGCTGCCAACTGTAATCGAAAGATTACTAAAATCATGACCACCAATAATAACTCCAATGATAGGCATCATAATATCATTAACAAGTGAGCTAACAATTTTAGAAAAAGCATTTCCCATAACAACGCCGACTGCTAAATCAATAACATTGCCTCGCATGATAAACTTTTTAAATTCATCAATTAATTTTTTCATATTCTAAACTCTCCTTTTTTAAGCATCTTTAGTTTAACAAAAAGCAAAGAAAATTTAAAGAAAAAAATGATATTTAGTAATAATATTAGTTAGAAAGAAAGTTTTTTAGAGATTAACATACTCCAAATAATCATTGCTTCGCATTCGAATATTAAAAAAGTAATTGTCTAATTCTTTAAAATTATCTAAAAATTTTTCTCTATCCTCATTATTAATATCTTCATTTACTAATAAACCATCAAAGCGATTTAACATAAGCATTTTATTTTCAATATAGCGTTCATTGATAAGGGCATCTACTAAAGCTAGTTTTAAGTCTTTATTGTTTTTTAATAGTTCGTAAGCCCCGTAAATATTGTCTAAGCAAGCAAAAGCGGTTATCTCTATAGCGAAGTCTTTAGTATAATCACAGGTTATTTTATGATTTTTGAGATTATTATAATCTTCATAACCTAAGGTAAAACTCCTATCATTAATTCCAAAAGATTGCATGGCATAAACGCATAAAATTTGAATTAAATCAATCGCTGTTAATAACTTTGCTTTGCTGCGTCCTCCTCTTCTTGCAGAAATAAATTCAAATTTATCTTTGAATTTTAACCCATCAGGAAGAACGCTAGTATCATCAAAAAGTACAAATTTAATCGCGTTGGCGGCATTTCTAATCCCCTGTGATTCTTTCGTTCCTAAAAAAATATCATCAAGCCAAGCTGTTTTACAAGTAAAATCTAAATCAGTATCATCATTAATCATATTATTCCTACTTTCTTTTATATCATAACATAATTTTTTTCAAGATGATATCATTATCTTTTAATTTTTACTTCTTTATCTTTTTATAGTTATACTCTTAGAAGATATACGATTATCAATAGCAATCAATATTTGATCGAATATTTCAAACTGCTCTTGGGTAATTGCCGTATACCTTTTAACAAGTTCTTCTATTTTAATAATCAAATTTAAATCTTTAGTTGCATTGCCACTACCATATCTTTCAATATACTCTCTTTGAGCCTTTAATTGAATTAAAATTATTTCTTTATAATCTTTCATAAATCACCACATAGGAAGATATAATAGCATTTTTTAGCTAATATTACTAGTGGAAATTAATGTGCCATGATAAATTATTTGTTTATTAGTTTTCTGCAAGCAAGTTATGAGAGTAATATCATTTTCCGAACTTGCTTTAAAAGTCATTATTCCTGTTTTTTCAATTTCATAAAATTCGGTAACTTGATATACATATTTCTTATTTTGATAATAGAAGTTTATTGTATCATTGATTTTTAATTCTGGTAAGCGCTTAAAAATGGCTATTTTTCCAAAACCAGCATGCGCTGCTAAGATGATATGACTATTTTTACTATCTGAAGGAAAAATAGATTCTTTAACGACATAAATATTTTTATTAACATTATTAAGAGTACTATCTTCTTTATTAGGTAGAGCTTGATGCAAATTTATTTTCGGTATTTCTAAAAGACCATTACTATATTCTAAATGTTGAATCTTCCTATTACTCTTATTATCTTCAATATTGTAATCATTTGAAATGGTATTATCATTACTATTTTCATTACTGTTATTAGAATTTTGCTGGTTAGAAAAAATTTTATGATTTAAATCAGGAATAAAATCATTAATCTTGACGGTACTTGAATAAATATTTTCTTCTCTAACTTTTAAGATAAGTAAGTTTGTTAGGATTACAAATATTATGATTAGAATCAATTTAATTAAATCGATTATTTTTTTAGTTTTTGTTTTAAAAAATAACATAATACTACAAGACTCACTTCTCCTAAACACATTAATTCACCAGCCATATTTTGTTTAATATAGGTATCTGGAATAGCAATTATTGGGTCGTTAGGAAGTTCAATATAAATTACTTCACCATTACTAGTTAAATTAAATGGAGTTATTTCAGCACTTTTACTATAGCCTTGGGGAGCTTCTAATTCTTTTAGATAGTAAGAACCAATGGGTAAGTCATTAAGAATAATTTTTCCTTCTGAATCTGTAAGGGCAGAATATATTAAATTATCATTTTCGTTAAAAATACCGATTTTAGCATTTTCTAAAGGGTTTCCTGTTAAACTGCTAACTTTAGTTATTGTAACATTACCTTTTTTTAAATAATTATTTATAGTCATTTTAGCTTCTACGACCGTCTTTTTATTATCAGATTTTAAAGAAACATTATATTTAGTTTTATCTAATTCATAAGCTTCTGGAGTGGCTATTTCTTGAAGATAATAATCACCTAAATAAAGCTTATCAAAAGTAATTCGGCCTTTATTATTTGTTTTGCCTTGACTAACGAGTTCATTTTTCTTAAAAATAATTTGACCATTAATATCCATGATATTATTTTTAGCATATAAACCAATGGTTGCATCTGCTAAATTGGTAAAATTATAGCTAAAATTATTATTATTAGATTCAAAAATTTCTCCATTTTTCTGGACTATAATTTGCCCAGTAATTCTTTTGTTTTCAAACATGATTGTTGTATAAAAACGATTATTATCGTCTTTTAAATAAGATGTGTTTTCATTTAATTCAATGACTAATGGCTTTTTATTCCATAGGTAACCATCAAGGCTGATACTTTCTTCAGTAATTTCATATTTACCATAAGTTAAAATATTTGAGGTTTTAAAGTAACCTTCATTAGTGGTTTCAAAAATATATTTATCTTTTTGATTATCAGGATTTTCAATAAATTCGCCGGTATTTAAATTTTTTATCTTAAACTGTAAACCAGCCTTTTTAATTGGTTGCCTTGTATCCATATCAACTTTTTGCACTTTAAGGGCATACCCATTTACTTGGATTTTCATATCAATGTTAATAGGTTCAAAGGAGCCACTCATTAAAATATTTTGAGAATTATCATCTATATATAATAAGGGAACACTAGTATATTTATTGTCCTTTTTTACAAAGGAAATGGTTTGTTCTCCTATCATAGTACCTTCAATGGTTAGGGTGTTATTATTAAGATAAGCCGGTATGGTTGAATTAGTAAGTGAAAAGTCTTTTAATAGACCATTAGTATCTGTTAAAGAAATTCTATCATTTATATTCAAATTAATATTATCGCTTAAAAAACTAATATTTTTATCATGGTTAACTATTAGTCTTTCTAATTCAGCTATTTCTTCTTGATAAGCGTTTACTTTTTTCTTACCATTTAAAGTATCAGTAAAGTAAATATCATAATCAGGATAAAAAATTTTCCAGATAAGGACTTGTGTAATGGCATACCATTTTGGGTCCTCATGGCCATCATACATATAACCATAGTAGGCTAAGAGGTTAACACGATGCCACTGTTTAACGGAGGCATAAAAACTATTCTGGTAATTCTTAGATACTTCATTATATGAAGCATTGCTTTTTAATTTAACGAATGGTTCTAAGCAGTAAGCAAACTGATTATCACTTTTACGCCTGATTATCTGGGCTTGCTGATATTTTTTGTAACCATTATTCATTACTTTGTTAATATAAATATCAGAAATCCATTCACCTTCATAAAATTGTTCTCCATTTGCTGCTTTAACACTTGCAAAGGTAAAATTTAATGTAAAAACACTGACTAAAATAATTATTATTTTTTGTAACTTCTTCATAAAAAATCTCCTTTTCGAGGCTATAGATTAACAAATACTTTAGAGGGTGTCAAAAGGCCAAAATAAAAGTTTAGCAAGAGTTTTCTTCCTAAACTTGATGTTTGTTTTAACCAAATTTGCTAAATTGCTAACTAATATTACTTAATTTACAACTTTACTATTTATTAAAAAACTTAGTAAATGTTAAGCATAGCATTAAGGATTTCTAAAGTTTTTTAATCATCTTTTCAGTGAAATTTACCTTTTAAGACTTCTATATTTTTTAAAAACCATTTTTTTATTTGGCTTTAATTACCTTAAACTTGAAGTTTAAACTTTTTTGCGATTTATACTTACCATAATTATTGTTATCTTATTCATTATCCATTAAATAGGAAAATATTAAATAGGCTGTTTTTAAAGAATCATGACGATAAACGCCGTCTTCTTCTTTAGCTAAATCATCAGCGAGTATTTTAATACCTAATTTTTTTAGATTATCCGTATCTAAAATAACAGGATCTTTTTGCTCAGTTGTTTGATAAATATTAACTAGTTCGTTGTTTAGCATATTATTATTAGCAATAACAACATCAACGCCTTTATTTCCTAAATAACTTTCCAATGTTTTAATATGATTACTGACAGCATAATTATCGGTTTCCCCAGGTTGGGTGAAAAGATTACAAATATACATTTTAGGAGCTTTAGCATTGTTAATAGCCTTAACTAAGGATTTATTAATTAAATGAGGTGCTATACTGGTTAATAAAGAACCTGATGAAAATATGATTAAGTCGGCCTCTTCTACTGCTTTTAAAACTTGGGGATTTATTTTAATTTTTCTACTGTATTCGACCTTCTTAATCTTACTTGCACATTTTGTAATTTGCTCTTCTCCTAAAATTTTTTTATTATCTTCAGTAATACCAACTAGATCAGCATTATCCTCTGTTAAAGGCAAAATATTACCGTTGACATCTAATAATTTCATTAAGATAGGAATACTATCATTAAAATTGCCTTTTATATCTAATAATGCACTTAATAAAAGATTTTTTATTGAATGATTACCTAGAGTTTTTGATTTAGTAAAACGATAATTTAAAAGTTTTAAGGTATCGCTATCTACATTTGACATGGCAAGCATAACTTTGGAAATATCACCAACGGCAGGAATATTCAAGTCTTTCCGCAAACGCCCAGTAGAAGCTCCATTATCAGCAACAGATACAACGGCTGTTATTTCAACAGGAAATAATTTTAATCCTTTTAAAATTTGCGACAATCCGGAGCCGCCACCAAATATTGTTATTTTTTTCATTTATTATCACCAATCATAAGTATACGATAAAGTGATATTATTTACCACTATTTTTCGCCTTCTTCTAGCATATTTATGATACTAATTCCGTAACCAGTTTTGACATTATCAATGGTAACATGGGTTACAGCCCCAATTAACTTGCCATTTTGCACAATTGGAGAGCCACTCATCCCCTGAACAACCCCACCGGCGGTATTAATTAGATTTTCGTCAGTAATTTCAAAGTATATATTTTTTATGGCACTAGTTTTATCAATTTTTAGAATATTAATAGTATATTCTTTAATTTCGTCTTGTTGTAAAGAAGTATAAATTGTTGCTTTACCAAGCTTTACTTCATCCATTTTAGCAACTGGTATCAATTGCTTATTAGTAGGAATATTATTATACTTACCAAAGATACCGGCCAAAGTGTTTTTATCTATATTACCATAAATATTTTGACGATAAAACTTAGTATTAATACTACCGGGGTTCCCATCGCTACTTTTAGTAATATTAGTTATAACACTTTTAAAAATGGAACCATCCTTGATTTCAATAGCTGCATTAGTATTACTATCAATAATATAGTGTCCAAGACATCTTTGGCGATAGTAATTCATTTATCAATAATCACAATTATGCACGAATTGTATTTAGCTCTTTTATTGTAAAAATTATATCAACATTATCATTTTCACTAATCAATATTTTTTCAATTAATTGATTAATTAAATCCTGTGAAATAACTTTTGAATTTAAAAATTTATTTATTAATTCTTTTTCTTTTTTCATTTGTGAATCACTATTTTCTAACTGATATGTAAATTCTTTTATCCTACTATCTAAATCAGTTTGTTGTCTTTTAAGATCATTTATTTCATTTTGTTTTCTTTCAGACATTGTTTGATACATCATGTCATTAATTTTACCACTAATATTATCTTCATACATTTTTAATAGTAATTGTTCTGCTTTATTAATATTATTATTAATAGTGTCATACCTTTTTTTATTACTATCTATTTCATTTTGAATATTTTTAAAATTTTCTTTTATTAATTTTGGAGTATCAAAATAATCTAGTCTTTTTTTTAATACATTCTTAATAAATGTCAAAATTTGATCTTCTAATTCATCATAATCTATATAATGTGGAGTACAAACATTGTATCTACTATATTTTTTATAATAATTACAAGTTCCACATTTACCTTTATCATGATGAGCAGGACTTTTCCATGTAACCGAAATTCTATGTCCGCATTCTTTACAATATAATAATTTAGAAAGTAGACAACCTTCTCCTGGTAATCTTGTATATTTTCTTGAAGTAAGTTCTAATTTTTTTTGAACAATATCAAATACTTCCTTACTAACCAATGGCTCATGAGTGTCTTCAACAACTATCCAATCCGCTCGATCGTTTCTTATTGTTTTCTTTGATTTATAACTTACTTTTTTAATTTTGCATTGTGCAGTAACACCGATGTATACTTCATGTGATAATATTCTTCTTACATGACTTGTTGTCCAAATGTGTCCTGACTTTTCAAAAATTGCTCGTGTTTTATATGCTATTCTTCCACATACTTCACCAGGAGTTGGATAATTTTTTTCAGTAAGATATTTAGCAATTCCGCAATTTCCTACGCCAGAATACGACATTGCAAATATTTCTTTAACTATTGGTGCAGTATCAGGATCTACTATTAAATGATGTTTATCTTCTGGATCTTTTTTATATCCATATGGAGCAAAGGATGCTAACCACATTCCTTCTCTTTTTCTACTGTTTAACCCACCTTTAACTTTTCGTGAAATATCGGCACAATACACATCATTATATGCCATTTTCCATAATAGCATATCTACAGAATCATATTTTGAATCCCAATTATCATTAATAGATATAAATCTAATTTTTCTTTCAGGAAAATATTTTTCTACATAATAACCAGTTTCAGAGTGATCTCTACCAAGTCTAGATAAATCTTTTGTGATTACACAATCAACTAAGCCTTTCTCAATTTCTTCTAGAAGTTTTTTCCAATTTTCTCTATCAAAAGTAAGTCCTGTGATTCCATCATCATAATAACCATCGCTTTTATGTTTGATTTTTTTATCATTACAAAATTGTAAAATAAAATTTCTTTGTGAAACTATACTATCACTTTCGATAGAAAAATTCTTTTTATCTCTATCTTCTAAAGACAATCTTCCGTAAGGCATAGCATTTTCAATATCATCATAGCGTCTTTCCATTTTTCCCTCCATAAAAAACAAGCCATGAAGATATAACAAATACTCAAACTCATTATACACCAACCAATGTAAAATAACAAACATTCTTCATGACTTTTTAGCAATTACCAGTTATTTCCAAACTAATTATTATATTCAATTAGAAATTTTTTAAATAATCTTTCCAACATTTCATCTAAATTTTTTGCTGATTTATCATCATCACTTTTATATATAAAATTCAAAATATACTTTTTATTCCTTCTTTTCATTCTAATTTTCTCCTTTCTCTTAATCATTAGTATCTTCATTATCTATTATTTTCACTTTTGCTTTTTATATTCATTTTTTGCAATAAAAAAACAACCGTTATAAAACGATTGCCTATAAGTTAAATTTTTAATTTTTGTATTAGTCTTGCCAATTCAAAGCCATCAACATCATCATTAAATGGAATATGTATTTCTTGATTTTTAAACATTGAATTATTATTGTATCTAATAACAAGTTCACTAATTACATCCAATTTCTCATTATAACTTAATTTTTCAAACTGAGATAATATAATTTTATCTTTTTCATTATAATCTAAACCAATAAAATGATTATCTACATATTGTACATTTTCTTTGTATAGTTCTCTAAAGGCCATTGCAAAGAATTGAAGTAAAATATCACAAGTTTTATTAGTTAACTCAATTCTCTCAAAGGTAAATATTTCAATATCTTCATTATCTCCAATATTGGGATTAGCAATATTTTTACTATTGATTTGACCATTATCTACTTTTTCAAAAATATACATCATAACTTTCATTTTTTCATAATCATTTTTAATATCAAATGATTCAATAATATCTCTTACATTATTTGTAGTATCAGTTATATACATAATTTTACCTCCTATCTTGGTAATGAAGTTATTATTTCATCCACCATATTACTTAATAACTTTTCACTAATTAAATTTTTATCAAATTCCATATTGTATTCTCGTTCTAATTTTTCAAACATCTCCTCAACACATTTTATGCATGAAAAGAATCCAGTTTTTTCTTCTATATCACAACTTGCCATATCTTTTATATGTTCCATAAGATAATCTAACAATTTCGAATTTGTATTTAAATCATTATTCATTATCATCCCTCTTTCAAACAAGATAAGAGCCGTTTTAAGAGTATTTTGATTTTGATTCTTGTAGCACTTTGTACTCCTGTACTAAATCTCTTATATTCCATATTAAATAGATATAACGGCATTTCTTGTTCGTTCTATTAATCACTCTAAAAAGTTATTTTTGCAAGATATTTTTATTAAAAAATCTAAATTTCTAAATTTTCATCTTTTTCATCAGAAACTTCTTGTTGTAATTCCTGCTTATCTAAATCAAGTTCACTATCTATTCGTGCCTTTTCTTTTTGAAGTTCTCTAATTCTATCTTGTTGTGTAAAAGGTTTATCAAGTTCATCTTTTATATCAATAAGTTGTTTTTCATTATAAGTAATTTGTTCTTTAACAGTATTTATCTTATTATCAAAACTTTTAAGCATATTTTCTAATTTATAGATATTTCCTATTTCATCTAAATTACTTATTTCAACTTTATATTTACCTGCACCTTTTATATATATAATAGGTTTATACCATAAGTCATCTTTTGTTCCTACAATATCAAAACCACTTATTTGTCCTAATAAAGTTTCTGAACCCGTTTTTAGTAATGAAAAACTCTCATATAACTTTGTACTAGCATCTTTTCTTGAATCATATATTTTATCTCTAATCATTACCATAAAATTATCTCCTGATAAATCTTTAACATTTTTAATATCTTCTTCAAGTCCATTTAAGTATTGATTTTGATATTTTAATTTTCTTGGTATTTCACTATTATATTTAGATTCAAGTTCTATATGAGATTTATCATATCTACTTTTAGATAAATAAAGTTGCTTTAATTCATTTTCAACTTTAAATTTTTCCAATATTAATGGATTACCACTTGCAAGAGCTTTTACTTCGGCATAAGTCAAAGTATCTCTATCTAAATCTTCAGCAGTTCTTCCACCACCATTACTATTAGCCATTATTTGATTTATAAAAGTTGATTTAGTTTGAATTAATTGATATGAATAGGCATCAAAACTTCCTTCGGTTACATACCTATATATTTCAACTTCTGCATTTTGATTTCCTTGTCTTAATATTCTACCTTCTCTTTGTTCTATATCAGAAGGTCGCCACGGACAATCTAAATGATGCAAAGCAATCAATTTATCTTGAACATTCATACCTGCTCCCATTTTAGAAGTTGATCCTATAAGTATTCGCTTTGTACCATTTCTCATATCTTCAAATAATTTCAATTTTTGAGGATTAGTTTTAGCATTATGAATAAACTCTATTTCTTCCTCTGGTATACCTTTTGCAATCAATTTGTTTTTAATATCATCATAGACATTAAAAGTACCATCAGTTTTAGGTGTAGATAAATCACAAAAGACAAGTTGCGTTAACTTTTCCTCTTTATTTTCTAACCATACTCTATAAATATTCTCTACTGCCATATTAATTTTTGAATTAGGTAAATCTGGCATACTTGGATCTATCATTCTTAAATCAAGTGCTGCTTTTCTACCATCATTGGTAACAAGTAGCATATTATCTTCTCGTGGATCACAACCATTTCTAATTCTTTCACTTCGTTCTGCTAATTTATCTACATACTCTCCTAATTCTTCACTTTTAGGTGCTACTATTGTTTTATAATCTCCACCTTTTAATTTAGGTACTGGTAAGTCTAACATTTTAGAAGTTTTAATATCAGCAACTTCTTTAAATAAAGTCATTAACTCTGGAATATTAAAGAATTGAGCAAATCGTGCTTTCGTTCTAAAACCACTACCATCAGGAGCAATTTCAAAACTATTAACTACCTCTCCAAAAGTTGATGCCCATTCATCAAAATGTTCTAATCCCATTTCTCTTAACCTATCAATTTGAAGATATTTTTGCATTGCAAATAATTCTCCCATTGAATTAGATATTGGAGTACCTGTTGCAAATACTGCTCCTTTACCTCCGTTGTTTTCAAGTATATAACTTATCTTCATAAATAAATCCGTTGCTTTTTTACTTTCACTATTATTTATTCCTGCAACATTTCTTATTTTTGAATACATTGGTAAATTCTTAAACATATGTGCCTCATCTACAATTAACTCATCTACTCCAAGTTCTTCAAATGTTACTACATCATCTTTTGGTCTATCTAATAATGCTTTTAATTTAGTATCCATACTTGTTTTAATTTGTTCAAGTTTTTTAACACTTAAACCATCACCAGATTCTGCTTTTATTCTTTCAATAGCATTAACAACTTCTTCTATTTGTTCTTCCATATGTTTTTGTTCATATTCTTTACTCATAGGAATTAATCCAAAACTTGAATGAGCAATTAAAACTGCATCCCATTCTCCTGTTGCTATTTTTCCCATAAGTTTTTTTCTTCTTGTCTTTTCAAAGTCTTTTTGAGTAGCAACAAGTATGTTTGCAGTAGGATATAATTTTAATATTTCATTAGCCCATTGTCCTAACAAATGATTAGGTACAACAAACATTGGCTTACTAACAATTCCTAGTCTTTTTAATTCCATAGCACTAGCAATACATTCATAAGTTTTTCCTGCTCCAACTGCATGAGCAAGTAAAGTATTACCACCATATAAAACACGAGCAACTGCATTTTTTTGATGTTCTCTTAATTCTATATTCGGATTCATACCATCAAAAGTAAGATGACTACCATCAAACTCTCTTTCTCTCATACAATTAAATTGTTCGTTGTAAAGTTTTGTCAGTCTATTTCTTCTATCTTCATCTTTCCAAATCCACTCTTTAAACTCTTGTTTTATTAGTTCTTGTTTTTCTCTTGCATTTGCGGTTTCAACAGGATTTACAACTCTCCTATCATCTTCTAATGTATCATAAACTGTTACACTTTGAAGATTTAAAGCATTTTTAATTAATGATAAAGCATCTGCTCTATCAGTTCCCCAAGTATTTGTATTTTTAACTCCATAACCATATAAACCACTAGCTTGAAATAACCAAGTATTTACTTCTTTGGCATATTTTATTTTTAATCTACTTTTATTCCAACTTTGAATATCTAATAGTTCACAACAAAATTGATGATACACATCTTCTGGTATCCAAGTTGATCCTAACTTTACACTTATCTCATCATATTCAAGTGGTGTAGGTTGTACTCTTTCAAGTGCAAGAATATTTTTATCATATTTATTATCTTCATTTATTGATCTAGCATAATTAAGTTTATGTTTTACATTACCACTTAAATATTCACTAGCTATAACCCAACCTTTATTAAAATCATTAAGTTTTTCAGGATCTTGATAGATTAGATTATCAAGTTCATCAATCATTTTTTCTTCACTTTTTGGATATAATGTTTTCATATATTCAAAATCAACACAACCACGATTATTAAGGGAATACTTTAAAGCATCTTCTGCATTTTCTGCACTTGTTATTACTTTACTTTTTCTTATTGTCCTTTTTGTAAAGACATCTCCCTTTTCATATTTAGGTTTATCGTTTTCATCTTCATCATCTTTACTAACTTTATTTTCAATAGATGTAAGTAAGTAATAATCAGGATCACTATCAAATGCTCTTGCATTTACACTATCATTAATATAACCATATCTTTTATAAAACTCATCATATTCTTTACTTAACTTTTCTTGTGCTAGTGATAATTCTTCATCACTACCATCACGAAGTTGAATATCAAATACTTCTCTTAAAGCATTTTTAACTTTACAAAGACCTATAATTCTTTTAGCAACCATACCATCTTGAATAGAATATGGTACTAAACTAGAAAATGACCTTTGATAAATTATATCTTTACCATCGTTATTAATAATAGTAAAAGCATTATTCTTAATACTATCATCTGCATCTAATACTTCATAATCATTTTCTTCGTTTTGAATATAATTTGTTTGCTCGTAAATATTACTAGGTAAATGTTCTATTGCTTGATTCATTAAAACATTTATATCTTCATCTATTGGAGATAGTGTATTATCATAACCATAAGCAGTAGATTGAAGTTCCATTTTACCAAGCATCATATTTGGATTATCAATATAATAATTATTTATTGTCATTCCATCTTGATATTCACTTGTATAAATCCACTTTTCATCACTTATATCTTGTTTTAATTCATCTCTCTTTTTTAAGAAAATAATATCAGATGTAACCTTTGCATTTGCATTATTTGTAAATGTATTATTTGGTAATCTAATTGCTCCTAAAAATTCTGCTCTTTTAGCAATATATTCTCTTACTCTTGTATCTTTTTTATCTAATGTTCCATCAGTAGTTATAAAAGCAATTATTCCACCATCTCTAACTTTATCTAATGTTTTTTGAAAGAAATAATCGTGAATTAAAAACTTATCTTTATATCTTTTATCATAGACAGTATTATTTCCAAAAGGAACATTACCAACTGCAACATCAAATAACTCATCTGCTACTTTTGAATTTTCATAACCTGTTATTTCTATTTTTGCATTAGGATAAAGTTTTTTAGCAATTCTGCCACTTATGCTATCTAACTCAACACCATATAATTTAGATCTATCAAATTCACTAGGTAATCTTCCAAAAAAATTACCAATAGCACAACTTGGCTCTAAAATATTTCCTTTTTCAAATCCAAATTGTTTTAAAGTTTTATATATTCCATCTATTGCTATATTTGGAGTATAGAATGATGATAAAGTAGAATGTGCAGCTGCTTTATATTCTTCTTCATTTAATAGAAGTTTTAATCTTTCTCTTTCAGTTTTCCAATTATCTTTTCTTTCATCAAAAGCATCAGCAATTCCACCCCAACCTACATAACGAGATAAAATATCTTGTTCTTCTTTTGTTGCATTTCTATCTTCACTCTCTAACTCTTTTAAAAGTTCTATTGCTTTTATATTATCTTCAAATCTTGATTTAGCACCAAAACTTGTATCAACTTTATCATCACTAATGTGATAATTTATTGGTGGATATTCTTCTTTAATTTCTTCTCCATTACTATTATAACTATGTTCTTCTATCACATTGGTTTCTATACCATCTCTTGTTGGTATTATTTCGGCTGTCTTTACGACATAACTTATATCATTATCTTTAACAATATCCGATACTTCTTCATCTATCTTCTCTAAAGTTTCATCATCTATGACTTTTTGATTTACTAATTTTGTACTAGGTATATTTAGGTCAAATTGTTTATCATCAAAATTAGACCACATAATATGTATTAAATCAGGAGAAATATAAATTGAAAAATCTTTGTCTTTATATAAACTTTGTAAAAAAGCATTATTTTTAATTCCATCATTTAACGCTATTTCATCAGTTTTATCTTTATTAAAATAAGAAAAAGCATTTTCTCCATAATCTGCAAGAGGGCTTTTTAAAAGAATAGTAAGATTTCTCTTTTTAGAATTAATATGATCCCATCTTTGTAATTCTACATTTCTAACTTCAAATGTATTTTGATATTTAGTATCAAATGAATTAAATATATCACATATCTTACTTGCCAGTTCTTCTTCTCTTGGAGTAAATAATGACATTTGCTCACTTGTAATAATATTATTATCTTTTTTTTGATTAGATAATTCTTCATTTACTAATCCATCTACTCTTATTTTGGCTATTGGATCAACATAATTTTTTGCTTGATCTTCCGTGCTAAATCTTGCATATGTTAAAATATCTTTATGTTCTCTTGCTTTTTTAAATGAATTTTCATATTTTTTTAGATAACTATCATATATTGATTCTAGTGTTTTATAGTCAAATTGACTATTATCTTCTATTCCATTTATAAATTCTTCCTTTTCTTTATTAGATACATTTTTTTCACTTTTATAATTAAATAATACATTAGTCTGAATATAATTTTGAATGCTTTCTATTTCATTAACCTTATTTATAAAATCATTAAAAATAGTCGCCGTTTCTTTATTAGATATTTGTAAACATTTTAAAATATCCTCTTCATTCATCTTATCTAAATTTTCATAAGAACTTGGCAGGCTAAAAATATTAAAGTTAGCTTTTGATAAAAAAAGTGAAGTCATTGTTTTAGCAATAAACTCCACTTCATTTTCAGGTATTCCTGTATATTCTTTCTCTATATTACTTTTAATATGTTTGAAAATAACACTATAAAAATTTTCATCAATATTTTTATTATTGTCATTATCTATATTATTTTGATTTTGATAATACTTTAATATTGAATTATCAGTATAGTGATTATAATTCCATATTCTATATTCTTTACCATAAGTTTGTTTAATATCAAATACATAAATCTTATAATTATCTTTTAATATGGGTATCCCCTTACTTTTAGGTTTTATTCTTCTTTCAATGGTATCACTATTCCATTCGTCAAAAGTTTTAAATACTCTACCATTTGAATTATAAGAATATAGATTTAATACATTATCTACGCTATAATCATCTAATATCTTTGACCAATAAATTATAAACTTATTCCAACTATATTCACTTTCTTTTATATTCTTAAATGTTTCATCCCTGTTAGATAAGAACTCATCAACAAACTTATTATTCATTCTTTACACCTTCTTTCTCTTTGTCAAATAAAAAAATCTCTATTAAAGAGTTTCTATTTGTTCTACTAACTTTTTCCCTATCAGATATAGCATTATAATTAAATTTAAGCTCATTACTTAATTCTTCTAAATTAGTTAAGTCTTTCGCTGATAATGGAGGTGCTATATATAATTGGGCAACTGTTTCTTTTCCAATTTTTAAATATTCTACATCTGAATCAACTTTCCCAAATTTTTCTAACACTTTATTAATTGTTTCAATTAATCTTGTTTTCTTTTTATTTTCCTCAGTATCTAATTTGGTTTCATTATTAGTATTATTATTTTGACTATCAAATTTTAATTGCTCTACTGTGTAATAAGT
>CAKOKQ010000005.1 GCA_934095825.1 uncultured Bacilli bacterium
ATTTAAAAGCTGAAAAAATACCTTTTCCAAAGAAAAAAGAAGCCAAGTAGAAATTATTCATTTCCACTCAGCCCCTTAGATAGGTTTTAAGTATTTTTATTTGAAAATTTTTTCAGAAATTTTATTTCTTAGTAAATTAATCGCTTTCTCGGTTGAGGCGTCATAGTAAGGAAAATAGAAAGTACCGGCATTAATTATTTTTACTTCATACTGTTTAATTTCTTTCTTGAAAATTAAAAATCTATCGATATATTCGGTTTCGGTAATACTATCTACCTCTTTGTATCTGATGGCCATTGTTTTACGGTAAGTAGTGTAATAGAATTCGTCATCAAAAAATTCAAATGAACCTTTGGTTATACAGGCTTTCTTTTTAACAAAATACATCCAGACTAGAATGAGAATACCACATGCAATAATAGCGGGAATAAATAAATATAATAAAAATATTTCACGATATAAGACAATTATAATTAAAATATATAATATTAAAAAGAGCGGAGATATTTTTTTGAAAAAGCGGTTATTTTTATACTTAAACTCGTATTTATTGTTATTCATGTTTTCACCTATACCTTAATTTGATTTTATAATATATTAAATGAAAAAACAATTGATTTATGAAATATTTACGATAATTTTACTTTTTGGTTGCATAAAAAATAGCTTTAAATTATAATTAAGGTATGATAACCATAGATGGTAGATGGATGATTATTTATGAAAAAGAGTTGGGAAGAAATTTATATATATAACGGGGATATTTTACTGGGATTAGCTAAGATATATAAAAGCCTTAGTAATCTTAGGGAGATTAGAATATATATGAATTTAAAAGATTATAAAATAGCAAAGGAATAATGAATATGGATATTAATTTTTTGAAACAAAATGGTGTTGATACAGATAAAGCTTTAGAGCTTTTTGGAGACATGGATATTTACAATGAGACTTTTCAGGATTATTTAGATGGTATTGATGAAAAGTTGAATAATTTAAAAAGAAGCAAAGATAATGAAAATTGGCAAGATTATGGAATTTTTGCCCATTCTATTAAAAGTGATGCAAGATATTTAGGGTTTACCAAAGAAGCAGAGATATTTTTACAGCATGAAATGGCTGGCAAACAAGAAAATCAGCATTTTATTGAAAAAGAATATGATAATTTACTAAAAACAGTAAGTTATATGACTTCTATAGTAAAAAGATATTTAAATGGTGAGAAAGCTTTATCACGCATGCCAGAACCAGAAGCAAGGCCAGTAGCTAATGTTGTAACGGCACCTTTAGAAAATGTCGTTCTAATAGCAGATGATTCAAAAATTGTTGATAATTTTGCTCTTAAAGTAATGGATGGTATGTATAAGGGAATAGTTGCATTAGATGGTAAAGAAGCAATCGATATAATTAGTAGTAATAAATATAATATTATAGCCATTTTACTAGATTTAAATATGCCAAATGTTGGCGGTTTTGAAGTTTTAGAGTATTTAAAAAATAGTAATCATTATAGTAAAATTCCAATTTCAATTATAACTGGTGAAGACTCTAAAGATATGATAGATAAGGCATTTAAATATAATATAGTTGATATGTTAGTTAAACCTTTTAGCAAAAATGACTTTTTAAGAGTTTTAGATAAGACAATTAATCTTAATAAAAATTAACATTAAGCAAATAAAATTGGTGTTATTTATAAAAAAACGAAAAAATTTGTAGAAAATACAAGTTTTTTTTAAATTTTTGAAGGAAATTTGACTTGAGGCGGTAATAATATAAGTAGAAGGGTAAATAATACCCTCTATAAGAATATCATTGTCAGAATGAAATTCTTGTGATAGTATAAATTTAGAAATTCTTTGAAAATAGGAGGTTTGGAATGAAAGATTTAACTATAGAAAAAGATAAAGACAAGGTTCTTGATCAAGTCCTTGCCGATATTGAAAAACAATTTGGAAAAGGTGCAGTTATGCGATTAGGCTCGCAGGAACATTTGAATGTAGAAGTGGTTCCTAGCGGTTCTTTAAGTCTAGATATTGCTTTAGGGGTTGGTGGTTATCCCAAAGGACGAATTATTGAAATTTATGGTCCCGAATCTAGTGGTAAAACAACTTTTGCTCTTCATGCAATAGCTGAAGTCCAAAGAAGAGGAGGGAGAGCAGCTTTTATTGATGCTGAACATGCTTTAGATCCAGTGTATGCTAAAAACTTGGGAGTTAATATTAATGAATTACTTTTAAGTCAACCTGATACGGGTGAGCAAGCCTTAGAAATATGTGAAGCTTTGGTAAGAAGTGAAGTTGTTAATATTGTAGTAATCGATTCTGTTGCAGCCCTTGTACCACAGGCCGAAATTGAAGGAGATATGGGAGATAGTCATGTTGGTTTGCAAGCAAGATTAATGAGTCAAGCTTTAAGAAAATTATCTGGTACCATTAATAAAACTAAAACAACAGCTATATTTATTAACCAATTAAGAGAAAAAGTTGGAGTATTGTTTGGCAATCCTGAAACGACAACTGGCGGTCGGGCTTTAAAATTTTATGCTAGTATTCGTCTAGATATAAGAAGGGGAGAACAACTTAAAGACGGTGATAAATTTATCGGCAATAAAACTAATATTAAAGTTGTTAAAAATAAAGTAGCACCACCATTTAAGACGGCTTCAGTTGATATAATTTATGGTAGTGGTGTATCGCATACTGGTGAAATTTTAGATATTGCTAGTGATCTTGGTATGATAAATAAAAGTGGAGCATGGTATTCCTATAAGGGTGAAAAAATTGGTCAAGGAAGAGAGAATGCTAAAAATTATTTACTCAGCAATCCAACTATTATGAATGAATTAGAACTTATGATTAGAAAACATTATAATTTCAATGATGTTATAGAAAAAAGTACTGATAAAACAGCTAAGAAAATCAGTAATTAACGAGAATTAGAAAAAATTTTAAAAAAGTAAACTATGTGTCTTGCAAGTGATTTTTACTTGTGTTACTATTAATTGTAGTCATAAGAAAAGGGGGTCCTTGCAATGTATGTAGTTAATAAAAAGAAGAAGAGAAAAAAGAAATTTCATTTCATTGTGTTCTTAAATTTTCTTCTTTTCTTTTGTATAATTATTTCTGTAGGACTCGGCGTTAACTATATTGTTAAGAATGCTCCCGTTTTTGATAAAAGAAATCTTTACATGAGTCAATCTACTATTATGTTAGATAAAAAAGGTAATGAAATAACAAGGTTAGGAACTGAAGACAGAGAATTAGTTAGTTATAATGATTTACCTCAAGTTTTGGTAGATGCCATAGTAGCAGCCGAAGATTCTAGATATTTTCAGCATCAAGGCTTTGATTTGGTTAGGTTTGTTAAAGCTACTATGAACCATTTAAAAGGTGATAGCAATGCTGGTGGTGCTTCGACAATAACAATGCAAATATCTAAACAAGTATTTACTTCTAATGTTTCTACAGGAATAGAAGGTATAATTAGAAAATTTACTGATATTTATCTATCGATGTTTCAAATAGAGAAAAATTATTCAAAAGAAGAAATATTGGAAATCTATGTAAATTATCCATTTTTGGGAGCTCATAGTTATGGCGTTGAAATGGCGTGTCAGAATTATTTTGGTAAAAGCGTTCGGGATATAAATCTATCAGAAGCTGCACTTATTGCTGGTTTATTTAATGCACCATCAGATTTTGATCCTTATGAAAATGTTTATAATGCAACCAAGAGACGCAACGAAGTATTAAATTTAATGTATAGACATGGTTATATAACTGATGAACAATTACAAGATGCTTTAAATATTTCTGTATCAAGTATGTTAATCGTGAAAAAGGTTGGTACTAATAAATATCAAAGTTTTATTGATACAGTTACTAATGAAATAATAAATGATACTGGTTTAAATCCTTATAATGTGCCAATGATTATTCAGACAACTTTAGATACAACTGTTCAAGATGCTGTAAATGATGTTATGAATAATAAGAAAAATTTTAAAGATGACGCAATTCAAGCTGGTATTGCCGTTACGAGTGTTGCTGATGGTTCAATTATGGCTATTGGTGGTGGTCGCAATAGGACTGGGGCAAGACAATATAATTATGCTACTGATATTAAACGAGCTCCAGGTTCATCAATAAAGCCGTTTATGGATTATGGACCATACTTTGAATTTAATGGTGGGACCCCAAACGATATAATTTTGGATGCTCCTTATACTTATTCCGATGGAACAAGAATAGTTAATGCTATGCGTGATTATAAAGGGTATATTACAATTAAACAAGCTTTATCAGATTCGAGAAATATTCCTGCTTTAAAAGTTTTTCAACAAGTTGATAAGAAAAAAATAGCTGATTATGTTCATGCTTTTGGTATTAACTATGGTGAAAATTTATATGAGTCAGCTTCCATTGGCGCTTTTGAAGGTGTTTCGCCTCTAGAAATGTCGGCAGCTTATGGTACTTATGCGCGTGGTGGTTACTATATTGAACCTTATTCTTATACGCGAATAACTTATCGTGATAATAATGAGGTTAAAGAAAAAATATATCAAAAAGAAAAAGTTTGTAGTGAAAAAACAGCTAAGTATATTAATGAAATATTACTTTATGCAATTAAATATGGTAAAATTTTAGGAACCTTAGAAGTTGGTAATGCCGAGGTTGCAGGTAAAACAGGAACTACCACTATCGATAGAGCAAAAACAGAAGCTTTAGGAATTAGTGAATATTCAGTTTTAGATTCTTGGGCTTGTATTTATAGTAGAGATTATTCTGTCTCATTGTGGTATGGTTATGATGAGGTAACAAGTACTAATTTTATGTTAAATATTGATGCTACTTTAGGACGCCGAAGAATAATGAAAAAGTTAGTAAAACAAATGATTTCTGGTAATCAAAAATTATTAACTTCGACATAATTTAGATGCAAAAAAATAATTATTTAAACTAATTTAAGATTTATAAAAAATATAAAATAAAATTTAAAAATTACTGATTAGTAAATGTAATAAGAAAGAGCAATAGAGGTATTAGTCTTTTGGCTCTTTTTCTTTTGGGAAAAAACATTGCTAAATCGAAGAAAATTAATTATAATAAAAATATAGATTAATTTCTATTAGAGGAGAAAATTATATGGAATTAAATTTATTATCCATTATTTTCTTGATTTTGGGACTTTTTGTCGGGGCAGTTATTGTCATCGTTACTTATATGATTAGAAAGAAAAACTTAGCTACTAAAGCTGCTGATATGATTAGTGATGCGGTTAGAAAAGCTGAAGAGGCTAAAAAAAATAGTTTAGCTGAAATAAAAGCTGAGAGTTTACGGGTTAAAGAAGAAACAGATAAAGAAATAAAAGAGCGTAAACAAGAGCTAAAAGAATTAGAAGATAGACTTGATAAAAGAGAAACAAATTTAGATAAACGCGAAGAATTATTACAAGTTCGTTCTAATAATTTAGATAAAAAAGATGATGATATCTTAGACAAACAAAAAAAGTTACAAGATAAAGAAGAGAAAATAGATGAAATATTAAAAAAACAAATGGAAAAACTAGAAGAAATTAGCAAGTTAAAAAGAGATAAAGCCCATGATTTAATTATGAAAAAAGTTGAAGAAGATATGTCCTTAGAAATTGCTGATTATATTAAAGAAGAAGAACAAAAAGCTAAATTGAATGCTCATGAAGTAGCCAAAGGAATTATTGTTTCGGCTATGCAAAGATATTCAGCTGATGTTACTAATGAACAAACAGTTAGTACAATTGCTCTTCCTAGTGATGATATGAAAGGGCGTCTTATCGGTCGTGAAGGCCGTAATATTAAGACGATTGAAGCCGTTACAGGGGTTGATTTAATAATTGATGATACTCCAGAAGCTATTGTTATATCTTCTTTTGATCCATTAAGAAGAGAAATAGCTAAAATTACAATTGAAACCTTAATTAAAGACGGACGCATTCACCCAACCAGAATTGAAGAAGTTTATACAAAGACTTGTAATGATATAAATACTAAAATTACTGATTTAGGTAATAGTGCAATATATGATTTAAGTCTTGGTAAAGTTGATGCTGAGTTAATTAACATTATTGGGCGTTTAAATTATCGTACTAGTTATGGTCAAAATGCGTTGCAACATTCAATGGAAGTGGCTTATCTTTGTGGACTTATGGCGGCTGAACTAGGTGAAAATGTTATTTTAGCGCGTCGTGCAGGTTTGCTTCATGATATTGGTAAAGCAATTGACTATGAAGTTGAAGGTTCACATGTTGAACTAGGTGTAATGCTAGCTAAAAAATATCATGAAGATGAAGTAGTTATTAATGCTATTGCATCACATCATGGAGATACAGAGCCTAAAAGCATTATTGCTATTTTAGTTCAAATCGCGGATACTTTGTCAGCCGCGCGCCCAGGGGCTAGAAACGATTCAATAGAAAATTATGTTAAGCGTTTAGAACAATTAGAAACAATTGGTAATTCTTTTGAAGGTGTAGAAAAAACATATGCAATGCAGGCTGGTCGTGAAGTAAGAGTTATGGTTAAACCAGAGGAAATTGATGATGCAAAAGCAAAGATAATTGCTCGTAATATGAAAGAAAAAATCGAAGCAGAAATGCAATATCCAGGGACAGTTAAAATTACAGTTATTAGGGAAACTAGGGCTTCGGAAGAAGCAAAATAAATTGCTTAATAGTTAATATTGTGATATTATACTACTGCGAAAAAGCGTTAGTTAGGAGTTATATATATGGAAAGATTACAAAAAGTTATTGCTCAAGCTGGAGTGGCTTCTAGAAGAAAAGCAGAAGAATTGATTGTTAATGGTAAAGTTGCTGTTAATGGGAATATTGTTACTGAGTTAGGAACAAAAGTAAGTGGTACTGATATTATAACGGTTAATGGTCGTCAACTTGCGAAAGAAAGTTATGAGTATTATTTATTAAATAAACCAAGAGGATATATTTGTAGTCTTAACGATGAATTTAATCGTAATATTGTAACTGAGCTAATTGATACTGATAAAAGAATTTATCCTGTGGGTCGTCTTGATTATGATACAACAGGCTTAATTATTTTAACTAATGATGGAACTTTAGCTAATATTTTAATGCATCCAAAGAATAAAGTTGAAAAGACTTATATTGCTAAAATAGAAGGTAATTTAACGATGGAGGAGTTGCATAAATTAAAGACAGGTATTGTAGTTGATAAAATGTTATGTAAACCAACTAGAGTTAAAATTAAGAAACATGATATTGTTAAATGTACGGATTTAGTAGAAATAACAATTATGGAAGGACGAAATCATATTGTTAAGAATTTGTTTAAGGCTGTTGGTCATGAAGTAGAAAAATTAAAACGCGAACAATATGGTTTCTTAGAACTAGGAAATTTGAAATCTGGCGAATATCGTCCTTTGACAATTAAAGAAGTACATCGTTTGTATGCTTATAAAAAATAAAGAGTTTAATGTCGATGTTAAACTCTTTTTAGAAAGAAATTGATTTTATGAAATATGAATTATTAGCGCCAGCTGGCGATATGGAGTGCTTAAAATGGGCAATTGAAGGTGGTTGTGATGCGGTATATTTAGGAGGTAATCATTTTGGAGCTAGAGCTTATTCTAAAAATTTTTCGGATGAAGAGTTAGCATTAGCAATAAAATATGCTCATCAATATGGGGTAAAAGTTTATTTAACTTGTAATACTTTAATATATGATGAAGAAGTAGAGGATTTTTTAAACTTTGTTCGTTATGCTCATAAGTCGGGAATAGATGCAGTCTTAATTCAAGACTTGGGAATGTATGATTTGATTCATCAAAAGTTTCCTGATTTAGAAATTCATGCTTCGACACAATTGCACATTCATAATTTAGATGGGGCTTTAGTAGCTAAAAAATTAGGTTTTAAAAGAATTGTGTTGGCGCGTGAAACCGATATTGATACAATAAAAGAAATTAAAGAGAAGACGGGGTTAGATATTGAAGTTTTTGTCCATGGTTCTTTGTGCGTATCTTATTCGGGACAATGTTTGTTTTCTAGCTTAGTTGATGGCAGAAGTGGTAATCGTGGGGCTTGTGCTGGGTCTTGTCGTTTACCATATGATATAGTAGATAAAAATAACACAGTTTTAAATAAGACGAAAAAATATCCTTTATCAATGAAAGATTTGTGTGCTATTTCTAGTATTGGTAAGCTTATGGATATAGGAGTTAATTCCTTTAAAATTGAAGGACGAATGAAATCTAAAGAATATGTTTATTTAGTTACGAAACTCTATCGAAAGGCTATTGATAGTTATTTAGAAAAGCAAGAAGTAACAATTGATTATGAGATCTTAGATAAATTAAAGAAGGTCTTTAATCGCGAGTATACTTTAGGTTTCTTAAATAATGTTTCTAATAACGATGTTATAAACGGGAAACAACCTAATAATGTTGGCGTTAAAATTGGGAGCGTTGTTAAACTTACTAAAACTAATGCTTTAATAAAATTAGAAGATGAATTGCATATTGGAGATGGTTTAAGAATCAAAGGACCAGTTGGGGAGATTGGTACAGTTGTAAATGACTTTTATTTACAAGGTAACTTAGTAAAAGAAGCTAAAGCTGGTATGGTAATTAGTTTGCCTATTTGGAAAAAGCCTAATGTTTTAGATGAAGTTTTTTTAACATCTTCAAAATATATTGGGGATTGCATAAGGGAAGAGATTGAAAAGAATCCTCGAAAAGTAATGCTTACGGGAAGTATTTCTTTACACAAAAATGAAAAGATAATATTTAAATTAAGTGATGGATTAAATAATATCGAACTTAACGGTCCCGTTGTTGATATGGCTAAAAATAGACCTTTAACTAAAGATACTATTTTAGAAAAATTAACTAAATTAGGAGGAACTGTTTATCAATTTAGGAAGTTAGATATTTCTTTAGATGATGATATATTTGTTCCTTTAACTGCTCTTAATGAGTTGAGAAGAGAAACAATTGATATTTTAAATACCAAAAGAGAAAATATTCCTGATAAGATAATTGAAAAAGAATATGAAAAAAAGGTGCCAAGATTTACTAAGGAGGTTAATGTAAATGCTTGTGTTTTTAAAGATAGTGATATTGATAAAGTTGGCAAGTATCAAAACATTTATTCTTATCAAGAAGATACAAAGTATTTAAAAGCATTACCAAATGTTATAGATAAATATTCAGATGATTTAAAGAAATCTTCAATAAAACCAATTTTGGTTTCTGAGATAGGTGGTTTAAATTTAACTAATATTCATACTGATTATAGTTTAAATGTTGTTAACTCTTATACTGTGGCTTTTTTACATAGTATAGGTGTTAAAAAAATTACTTTATCTTATGAAATGACACTAAGTCAGATTAAAACTTTGATTGAAAAGTATCAAAAAAGATATGAGACATTACCTAATATTGAAGTTATTGTTTATGGATATATTAAGATTATGACATTAAAATATAATTTGTTTAATGATTATAAAGAAGCTATTTATTTAAAAGATAGATTTAATAATAGTTATCGGATTAGAGAGTGTAGTGGTTTAACAGAAGTTTATTATTCTAAAATATTAGATAATAGAAATTTTGATTACTTTAGCGTAGGGGTTAACCATATACGATATAACCTTTACAAATTTTAAGAAAAAAGATACAATGTTGATATAACTTATTAGTAAGGAAGTTTAATTATGTGGCAAGCAATTTATTATATATTTTTTACTTTAACCCTGTTTTATGGACTTTATTATTCTTTGACAGGACTATATGGTTTTCTAAAACCTAAGAAATTTAAAATAGTACCTTTTGAAGCAGAGAAGAAATTTGCTATTATTATAGCAGCTCGTAATGAAGAAGCCGTTGTTGGTAACTTAGTAAAATCAGTTTTAGAGTCCAACTATCCTAGAGATTTGTTTGAAGTTTATGTGGCTGTTAATAATACAACGGATAATACAGCTAAAGTTGCTAAAGAAGCGGGCGCTATTGTAATTGATGTTAAAGAAAAAGTAAAATCAAAAGGTGAAGTTTTACGATATGTCTTTAAAAAATTAAAGAATCGTAAGGATATTGATGCTTATATTATATTTGATGCAGATAATATTATTCACCCTGATTTTTTAGCGCGTATGAATGATACTTTGTGTTGTGGTTATCGTGTAGCACAGGGCTTTAGAGATAGTAAAAATATTAGTGATAACTGGATAAGTGGGTCTTATTCCTTGTATTATTACATGCAAAATTTCTTTTTTAGTAAAGCCAGAATGACGATGAATCAAAATGCTTCCATTAATGGAACTGGGTTTATGGTTAAAAAAGAATTAATCGAGGAGATGGGCTTTCCAACTCAGACTTTAACCGAAGATATTGAGTTTACTGCATTGTGTGCATTAAGAGATGAAAGAATTGCTTTTGTTGAAAATGCTGTTACTTATGATGAACAACCAGTCGAATTTAAAGCTTCTTGGAAACAAAGAAAAAGATGGTCAGTTGGTTGCTTACAATGTTTAAAACTTTATTGGAAAGATTTACTTAAGCACTTCTTTAAAACAGGAAGTCAACCTTCCTTTGATATGTTTATGAACTTTGTAGCGCCCGTTGTTCAGGTAATTTGCCTTGCCGAGTTTGTGGCTTTAATTTTCTTTAGAATATTTAACATTCGTTTATATGATATTTTTTCGTCATTGTTCTCAAGCGGGGCTGTATTTATGATATTAACTTATGTTAGTGGCATTGTCGTTAGTGTTTTCATTTTGAAATATAATAAAAGAAAGGCTAAAAATCTGTTGAGTGCAATTGCTTTATTTGCAGTTTTCATTTTAACTTGGATACCAATTAATTTAGTATGTCTATTTACTAAGGATATGAAATGGGAAGAAATCAAACATAACCGTGGTATTGCCTCTAATGAGATGAAATTTAATAAATAATGTTAGTTAATGTTAATAAAAAATTAATGCTTGATGATTATGAGATAAGTGTTTTAAAAAAATATAATATAGATGTTAGTAAGTGTGCTAACTTAAGAGAAGTAATTTTATTAGTGGAAATGTTTATGGATAATTATGAGCTTGATAGCGAAGAATTAGACGAGTTAGATTATATTTTAGAAAAATTACAAGAAAGAAATTATTATCAAAATACAAATAAATAGGAAAAGTGTGGTTAATTATGAAGAAAAAGAAAAATACTAAGAAAATATGGAAAGGTATTGGAATTGGAATTTTAGTCATTTTTATGGTTATTATTGTGTATCTTTTTCGGATAACTCATATAACTATAGGCAAAGATTTTATTAAATTAAAAAATAATGTGGATTTAATTCAAAATGAGTTAATTAGTTCATATTCAGAGTACGAGAAATCTGGGATTGATGCTAAATTAAAGGCTGATGATTTTGAAAACTATAATTATGTGGTTTTCCATACTCAAAATGGTCATCATTATAGCTGGGAATTTAATTTTGTTCCAACAGGTTATAAATTAAATGATGATGTTTTAAAGATAGATATTACTTATGCAAGTTATTGTAATGATGGTATTTTGGCTGAGATACTTTATTCATTTTGGGGTTTAAATCCAAGAACATATCTCTTAAAATTAGATAAAAATATCGAGATAAATAAGATTGAGTATAATTATATTAGTAAAAGAAATCATACTTGTGATGAAGTAACTGCTGATAAGCCTTTAATATATATTTATCCTACTAATGATATGAATGTTAAAGTAAAACTTGGCTATCCAGAAAAGTTAACAACAACTTATCCACAATATAATGATGGTTGGAATGTTTATGCTAAAACAGATGGTACTTTAATAGATAGTGATGGTAAAGAATATTACGGATTGTACTGGGAAGGGGTTAGAAAAGAAAAGATTGAGTTTAATAATGGCTTTGTTGTTTCAAAAGAAGATTTAATACCTTTTCTAGAAGAAAAACTAGCTATATTAGGATTAAACGCTAGGGAAAGTAATGAATTTATAATTTATTGGTTACCAAGATTACAGAAAAATAAATATAATTTAATTAGGTTCGCAACTAAAGAAGAGATAGAAAAAGAAATGCCTTTAAATATAACACCAGAGCCAGAAACTTTGATAAGAGTTTTTATGGAATTTAAAGGACTAGATGAAAAAATCACTATAAATGAACAAGAATTAAATAAAGTTGAACGAAATGGTTATACAGTAGTTGAATGGGGCGGAAGCGAACAAAAAAAGTAAGAAATAATACCTTTTAGAGGTGTTATTTTTTTCGATATATGATAGTATATTAATTGCACAAGTAAGTACTTAATTTTTAAAATTAAAAATGATATACTAAAGATAGTAAAGGGTGGTGATATTATGAAGTATAGTCCTTTAGGAATAAAGTCTGAATATACTTTGTTAACAAGTTTAATTAAAATAAATGATCTAATTAACTTTGCTGAGCAAAATAATATTACTACACTTGGTCTTTTAGATAATAATTTAAATGGAGTTATGGAATTTTTCGATAGTTGCGTTGCAAATGACATCAAGCCTATTATTGGATTAATTGTTAGAATAAATGATAGTAACTACTATTTATATGCTAAGAATTATCAAGGATATTTAGAGTTAGTTAAGATAAATAATAAAGTTGTTTTAGAAGAAAGTGTATCTCTTAGTGATTTAAGAATTTCTGATATTTATGTAGTTATTCCTTATGAATTTAAAGGCAACTACGAAGAATTAAAAACCATTAAAAATATTAATGATATATTTATTGCTTATGCTAATTTAGAGGAAAAAAAGAATTTGAGTTTGGTTACCTCCAATATACTATTTATTAAAGAAATAAGATGTTTTAATTCTGGTGATACAGTTTATTTAGAATATTTGAAAAAAATTGGTGATAATGATTTTGAAACCTTTAATACTGCTTATGAGACTGATAAATTGAATAATGATGATATAGAAAGACTAAATAAATTTATTAGTACTATTGATATTAAAATAGATAAATCGAAACGATATATTCCTGTATTTAATAAAGATGTTAATAGTAAAACTTATCTTTATAATTTAGCTTTTTTAGGACTTAAAAAGAGATTTAATAATAAAGTTAGCGATAATTATATAAAGAGGTTAAATTATGAATTAGATGTCATTGATAAGATGGGATTTAATGATTATTTTTTGATTGTTTATGATTATGTTAAATATGCGAAGAAAAATGATATTTTAGTCGGACCTGGTCGTGGTTCAGCGGCGGGAGCTTTAGTAAGTTATTGTCTAGGAATAACTAATATTGATCCGTTAAAATATAATTTGCTTTTTGAACGATTCTTAAATAAAGATAGAGTAACTATGCCTGATATTGATATTGATTTTGAAGATGTTAGACGCGAAGATATGATTAATTATGTTAGAGAAAAGTATGGTCTATATAATGTGGCACCAATAACGACTTATGGAACTTTGCAAGCTAGACAAGTTATTCGCGATGTCAGTAAATATATAATTGTTGAGGATAAATTAGTTGATACTTTTGTTAGTAATATTAATTCAAAATTGAGTTTGAAAGAGAACTTCCAAAATCCTATAATTAAAAAAATGCTCGACGAAAATGGCGTTTTACAAAGAATATATAAAGTGGCAATGAAATTAGAAGGTTTAAAAAGACATATGTCAGTGCATGCTGCTGGTGTGGTTATTTCTTCTGTTTCCTTAAAAGAGGTTATGCCCGTTGTTAGGAATGTTAATGGCATTAATACAGGTTTAACAATGAATTATTTAGAAGAGCTTGGTTTTTTAAAAATGGACTTTTTGGCTTTATCTAATTTAACATTTATTCATAATATTTTAAAAAATTTACCGGAGTATTTTAATCTTTATAATATTCCTTTAGATGATAAAGAAACCTTTGATTTGTTTTGTCAGGTTGATACTGATGGAATATTTCAGTTTGAGTCAACAGGTATGAAAGAATTTTTAAGAAAATTACAACCTAAAAGTTTTAATGATTTATATGCCGCTGTGGCTTTATTTAGACCAGGACCAATGGACAATATTGATACTTTTATTGAAAGAAAAAATGGGGCTGATGTAACTTATATTGTTCCCGAGTTAGAACCAATTTTAAAAGAAACTTATGGTATTATTGTTTATCAAGAACAAATTATGCAAATTTTAGTAACGATGGCGGGTTTTAGTTTTGCACAGGCGGATAATATAAGACGCGCTATGAGTAAAAAGAAAAAAGAAGTAATCGAAAAAGAAAGAGTAAACTTTATTACTTCCGCTGTAAAAAAAGGTTATGATAAGATAAAAGCGACAGAAGTTTATGATTTAATATTAAAGTTTGCCAATTACGGTTTTAACAAAGCGCATTCAGTAAGCTATGCACTGATTGGTTATCAAATGGCTTATTTGAAAGTGCATTATAAAGAATTATTTTTGGCTAATTTACTTAATATGACTATTTCTAATAGTAAGAAAACCGAAGATTATTTAAATATAGCTAAGAAAGATAAGATAACTATTTTGACTCCTAATATCAATAAAAGTAAAGAAGTTTATCTAAGTAAAAATAATTATTTATTATTACCTTTGAGTATTATAAAAAATATTGGAAGTAATACTGTCAATCTAATATTGCAAGACAGAGAAGAAAATGGTTTATTTGAAGATTATTTTGATTTAGTAAGAAGGTTCTATAAATTAGGTATTAAGAAAAATGTTATTGAAAGTTTGATTTATGCTAAAGCTTTAGATACTTTTAAAATCAATCATAAGACTATGATAAATATGTTAGAAGAAGTATTAAGATATGCTGTAGTTTGCGATGATTTAGATCCTTCTTTAGTAGAAAAACCAATCTTGAAAATAGAAGATGAGTTTGATGATAAAACCTTGATGAACCAAGAACTAAATGTTTATGGTTTTTATGTAAGTAATCATCCTGCTAGTAAATATAATACGAAAGATATAGTAAAAATAAATAATATTAAGACTTACTTAGGTAAGAATGTTAAAATGGTTGTTTTAGTTAATGACATTAGAAAAATAAAAACAAAAAAGAATGAAGATATGGCTTTTGTTAATGGAACTGATGAAACTGGAAGTATGGATTTTGTAGTGTTTCCTAAAAAAATTAGTTACTTAGAAAATTTAAGAGTTGGCAATTTAGTGGTTGTAATGGGAACAGTAGCAAGAAGAATTGATAAGTATCAAATAAATATAAATGTAGTAAGGAGTATCTAAAAATGAGTAGTGAAGAATTGTTTTTTCAAAGTCTAGGGATAAATGAATTAACAGATTATCAAAATTATAAGATAAAAGAAGTTTTACTTGATGAAAAAAAACGGGAATTTAATGTAGTGATGATGCTTCCAGATGATTTAAGGCCTCAAGATGTTGATAAACTATATCAGGCTTGTAAACGAGGAATTAATGGAAATATTAAAGTTAATTTAACTATTGTAAGCAATATTACCGATAAAGATAAAATAATTAGTATTTTTAAGTATGTTTTAAATAATTATATAAGTACTAAGCCTTCGTTAAGTGGAATTATTGATAATAATGTAACAATGGATGATGATATCATTATTGTAGAAGTAAATACTAAAATTGAAGAAAAATTAGTTTTAGAAGGGGTAAAGAGTTTAATTAATAGACTTAATCTTTATGGAATTAAAGATATTAATATTACAACAATGGTTAATGTGTTAAAACAAGAAGAAATCAAAAAATTAATGGAATCTAGTCATGAAGAACAAGTTGTAAAAGAAGTATCACCAGTTTTTTTAGGAAAACATATTGATGGTGATATTATGGAAATTAATGATATAATGGGTGATACTAAAAATGTAATTGTAGAAGCCTTTATTTTTGGGGAGATTGCCACTTTAGAAAAAGAAACAATTAATATTATTACTCTTAAAATCAGTGATAAAACTAATAGTATTTTAGCGAAGATTTTTAAGAAAGATCATGATGAGTTTAGCGAAGTAATGGATAATTTAAAAGCTGGAAGTTGGTATCGTATTCATGGTAATGTTGAATTTGATACTTTTGCCAAAGAATTGGTTTTAAAAGTTCGCAATATGGAGCATATTGCTTCGAAAGAAAATAAAGTTAAAGATGATGCGGAAATTAAAAGAGTGGAGTTACATACCCATACAATGATGAGTGCGATGGATGCTGTTATTCCTGCAGAAGCTTTAGTAAAATATGCTTATAATTTAGGACATAAGGCAATTGCCGTAACTGATCACAACTGTGTTCAATCTTTTCCAGAACTATATCATACCGTAGAAAATATTAATAAGGGTAAAGATCCGAAGGACCATTTTAAAGTATTATACGGTACAGAAATAAATGCTGTTAATGATGATATTGATGTTGTCTTTAATAATAGGGAATATAATTTATTAGATCAAACTTATGTTGTATTTGATACCGAAACAACTGGTTTTTATGCTGGTAGTGATCAAATGATTGAAATAGGGGCAGTTAAGATAAAAAATAACGAAGTTTTAGATCGTTTTGATGAGTTGATTGATCCCCATCGTCCCCTTCCTCAAAAAATAATCGATTTAACATATATTACAGATGATATGTTAAAAGGAAAAGAAAACGAAGATGTAGTTATTAAGAAATTCTTAGAGTGGGTTGGAGATTTACCGTTAGTGGCTCACAATGCTAAGTTCGATATTTCATTTATGAAGGCGGCTTGTAATAAATATAATTTGGGGGAATTTAACGCGACGGTTTTAGATACTATGAGTATGGCCCGAATGTTACACCCTGATTGGCCAAATCATAAACTTAGTACTTTAACTAAAAAGTTAAATATTCCTTGGGATGAAGATAAACATCACCGAGCTGATTATGATGCGGAAGGAACGGCGTATGCATTTTATAAATTCTGTAAAGATTTTGATCAGCAAAATATTTCGACTACGACTAAACTAGTTAACAGTATTGATACCGAAAGTCTAGTTAAGTTTGCTTATCCTTTTCATGCAACTATTATTGCTAAAAATCGTGATGGTTTAAAGAATTTGTTTAAAATTATAAGTATGGCTAATACGAAATATCTTTATAAAAATGAACAGCCAAAAATTCCAAGAAAAGAAATTTCCAATTTAAGAGATGGACTTATAATTGGCTCGGCTTGTGTTAATAATGAGATATTTGAAAAAGCCGCTGGTATGGAAGATGAAGAACTTGTTAACATGATGAATTTCTATGATTATATTGAGGTTCAACCACTAAGTGTGTTCTCGCATTTGATTGGGGTTGATCGTAAATTTAATAATGAAATTGAAGCGCAAAATTATTTGAAGAGAATTATTAGAGTAGCTAAAGAAGCAGGAAAACCTGTGGTAGCAACTGGAGATGTTCATAATTTAACGAAAGAAGATTTAATTTATCGAGAAATAATTGTTAATACTAAATTCAACGGTAAGTTACACCCATTAAATCGTAAAGGCATGGCTGTTCCTAATATGTATTTAAAAACTACTAATGAAATGTTAGAAGAATTTAGTTTTTTAGGGGAAGAAACAGCTTATGAAATTGTAGTTACTAATCCTAATAAAATTGCGGATATGGTTAGCGAAATTGAAGTAATTATTGCAACACCAAAACCATTTGCGCCCAAAATTCCTAATTCGATTGAAACAATGACTGAGCTTGTTTATACAAAGGCAAGGGACTGGTATGGTGATGTTTTGCCTTATCATATTGAAGATAGATTGGCTAAAGAACTTTATGGTGATTCATTAAAAGAAGCTATAACTTATTATGCTAATAAAGATGAGGCTATTACTGATAAAGAGAAAGAAATATTTGCTATTTTGCATAAAACAATTGTTGGTGGTTATGATTGTGTAAAAGATTATATTAAGGGATATTTAAAAGATACATTAGAAGAAGTACCTAGTGATGAAGAACTAGATAAAGAAGCTAAGAAAAAACTAGGTGGTATTATTGGTGCTGGTTATGATGTTATTTATTTGATTGCCCAAAAGTTAGTAAAACACTCTAATGATGAAGGCTTCTTAGTTGGATCCCGTGGTTCTGTTGGTTCTTCGTTTGTTGCTTGCATGATGGGGATAACAGAAGTTAATTCTTTAGCAGCTCATTATCGTTGTAGCAAATGTAAATTAAGTATTTTCGATGATGAAGAAGGTAATCCTTTAGGGTCAACTTATTCAAGTGGCTTTGATCTTCCTGATAAAAAATGTCCAAACTGTGATATACCTATGATTAAAGATGGTCAAGATATCCCATTTGCTACCTTCTTAGGATTTAATGCTGATAAAGTGCCTGATATCGATTTGAATTTTAGTGATTTGAATCAAGCGAGCGCTCATGATTATACGAAAGTATTGTTCGGGGTTGATAATGTTTATCGGGCAGGAACTATTGGTACTGTTGCTGAAAAAACGGCTTATGGTTATGTTCGAGGTTACTGTGAAGATAAAGGCATTATCATGCGTAACTTAGAAATAGAGCGTTTAGCAATGGGTTGTACTGGTGTTAAGAGAACAACTGGTCAACACCCTGGGGGGATTGTTGTTATTCCGGGGTACATGGAAGTTTATGATTTTACTCCATTCCAATATCCTGCTGATGATCCCACGAGTGTATGGCGTACTACTCACTTTGATTACCATGCTATCGATGCTGATGTCTTGAAATTAGATATTTTAGGTCATACTGACCCAACCCAATTAAGAATGATTCAAGATTTAACAGGTGATGATATTACTAAAGTACCTTTAGATGATAAAGCAACTATGTCGATATTTACATCAACTAAGGCTTTAGGGGTAACACCAGAACAGATAATGTGTGATACTGGTACTTTAGGAGTTCCAGAATTTGGTACCCCATTTACTATTTCTTTAGTTAAGGATACTAAACCAACTACTTTTGCCGAACTTATTAAAATATCAGGTTTGTCCCATGGTACTGATGTATGGCTTGGCAATGCTCAAGAATTAATTGCTAAAAATGTTGTACCTTTTGCTAAGGTTATTGGGTGTCGTGATGATATTATGGTCGATTTAATGTATCGTGGATTACCACCATTTAAGGCTTTTAAAATCATGGAATTTGTTCGTAAAGGTCGTGCTTCTAAACCAAAAGATCACGAAGAGTGGGAAGGTTATGTCAAGTTAATGCGTGAGTATAATGTTGAAGACTGGTTTATTGATTCATGTGCTAAAATTAAGTACATGTTTCCTAAGGCCCATGCTGCTGCTTATGTTACCAGTGCTTTTAGAATTGCTTGGTATAAAGTTCATAAGCCAATCGTTTATTATGCTTCTTACTTTTCGACACGATTTGATGATTTTGATTTAGAAGTCATGGTTAAAGGCTATGATACAATAAAAGCTAAGATGGCTGAATTAATGGCTAAAGGCTATGATGCTACTAATAAAGAAAGTAGTTTATTAGAAACTTTGAAGTTAGCTTTAGAAGCTACTGCTCGTGGTATTAAATTCAGTAATATTGATATCGAAAAAAGTGATGGTAAAAACTTTGTTATTAAAGATGAGTATACTTTGATTTGCCCATTTAAAGTTTTAGATGGTCTAGGGGATTCAGTTGCTACTAAAATAATTGAAGAAAGAAATAAACAACCATTTATAAGTATTGAAGATTTGCAAAGCCGTGGTAAGGTTAGTAGTACAACAATTGACAAGTTAAGAACTCTTGGTGTCTTAGATGATTTACCAGAAACTTCACAATTAAGTTTATTTTAATGAAAATTTGTGGTATCCTTATGTTAGGAGGATAACGAATATGTCAAAGAAAGATTTAAAAAATTATAATGATAAATTATTATGTTATGCTATTTTAATTTTAACTATGGGGTTAGTTGGTGGTTCCTTTTTTATTGCAGTTGGTATGAGATGTGATTCTTTAAATGCTATTGGCTTTTGTATGATGGGTTCAGTTATTATGCTTACTTTCTTTGTGATTTCTGTTGTGATGTACTTGGTTGCAAAAAGGGAAGAACTAAAAACTTTATTTGAATAGTTAAAGTAAACTGTTAGAAGTCTTTTAGATTTTTAGCAGTTTTTTGATAACTAAATACTTGGGAGTTGTTTTTGTTTAATGGTTGTTTAAATAATTTAATAATAAATTTGAAAATAAAATTTATTACTAAGATGAGCATTAAAAAAATTATACAAAAATTATTTATTTATGATAGAATAATTATAGATAAAAGAATAGGTTGTGAGAGAATGAAAAAATTTAATGCGGAAAAGGCTTTAAGAAAAATTGAAAATAGAAAAAAATTAAAAAGTGTTTCTAAGTATGTTGGTATTGTTTGTTCTTTTTTAGTAATTGGATTTATTGGTATTTATTTTGCTTATTCAAAATTTTTTGTTTCCCAAGACACGGAAGTTGTTAAAACTACGGTTGGCGATTTTTTGTATGGTGATATAATTATTAGTTCATATATTAATGGTACTTATTCTTCAACAATTCCAACCAAAGATGAAGGATACACGGTTTCAAGTGTTAGTTGTGATAATGGGGCCACTGGTACATGGGATAATGATAAATGGGGAGTTTTAGTTACTAATCTAAGTCAAAGAACTAAATGCAGTGTTTATTTTACTAAATAATTTTAAAAGAGCTTATATTAATTAATAAATGAAGCAATAAAAAAATAGGAAGTGTGATTGTTAATTAAATTTTAACTGCTTCCTATTTTTATTTTGGTTTAAAGAATTCGGTAATGTCTATGTTTAGAGCATCGGCAATACGACCAAGATAGCTAATCGTAATATGTTTGTATCTGCTTTCATTTTCAACATCGCAAATATACTGACGGGAAATGTTAGTCATATCCGCTAAATCTTGTTGAGTTAAGTTTCTTTCTTGTCTAATTCTTTTTAAATTTTTTCTAATTAAGTTGTAATAAAATTCATCGTCATGATAATAAGTATTATTTTTCATAAATTCACCAGCAACATTGTCTAGTATTTTTTGAAATTTATATATAGTCTAGTAGCGTCTTTTTTGCTATACTTATATTAGAGGTGGTTAAGAAGATGAAAAAAATATTAATAATAGCCTTAATAATCGTAAGTGGCTTACTTATTATTATAGTTAATGGTTATAAAGAGATTGATAATAATTTATTAAGTGTTTATATGGATAATGAACGAGTAGAAAGTATTCCTGATAAGGGTAAGGGGACTTATTTAAAAAGTGTTTGCGATGATGAAAATATAAAGACGGAGTGGGATAATGATAATTGGGGATTATTTGTAAGTGGTTTAAGTAAAAAAGTTAAATGTAATATATATTTTTCAAGCGATGTCGAAAAACCTTCATGGCAAGTAGATAGTGTATCTAGTCGTAATGTTTTAACAACTGATATTTATACAGTAAGATTAGTAGGCAGTGATAATTCCAAGGTTAGTTCTAATTTAAATGTTGATGATATAAAACTTCTGGTTAGTAATTGTGATTATGCCCCAATTAAAAAGGACTTAGAGATTATAGAAAGTAGTGATAATAAAATTATCTATGAACTTAAGATACATATGTTAAAGGGTGAAGGTAATCTGGTTTTGAGAATAAATAGTGGTACTTTAAAAGATGATAGTGGTAATGAAAGTAATAGTACTGATTTGGATACGGGAATAACAATTGCAAAAAATAATAATACTAAGATATTGATATGGCAAGATTGGTACTCTGATGTAAAAAATAATATAAGTTATTATTATAGTAATTTAACTGTTGATAATGATATGTCTATAAGCACAACTGATATTATAAATGATAAATATGACATTGTGATATATTATTACCCATTTTGGCAAGGTAATATGGCTTTAAACACTTTGTATAATGCTGGAGTTAATATTATTAGTCAATATAATGATTTTACCGATGGTTTGATTATTAATGGTAATGGGAATGTAATTAGTAAAAAAGATTATGTAAATATTGATAAAGTTTTAAATAGTTCAATAACCAGATATTTTGATGAAAAGTTTACAGAGTATGATGGCGGTATAAGTCTTTGGCATTTTAATAGTAAGGCTACTATTTTATATCAAGCTACTTATGAAAATGAAACTTTTGATAAAATTGGCTATTTAAAAGAAAATGATAATATTTGGTTTAATATGGGGGTTTCTACTTTTTATAATTATGCACCAATAATTGAGTTTGCAATGGGAAGATTAGAAGAATAAGGGCTATATATAATAATGAAAAAAACTATTATGACTTATTATGTTTATATGATATAGGTATGATACTTTATTATTATAAAATAAGCAAGAATTTTTAAAGGAATATGCTGAAATTTTTTAGCAAAAATAGTCAACAAAGACGATTGACATCTATTAGATACTTTGATAAAATAACAGATGTTTTAAGGGCTTTCTTAAAACCGCACTGAAAAGGTTAAAAGAGTTTTGATACCACCTTAAGGGCGTGTCTTAAATTTATAAGGAGGGAAATTATGAAAGCAATTTTTGTAACAGGTGGAAAACAATATTGTGTTTCTGAAGGCGATGTAATTTATGTTGAAAAATTAGATGCTGAAGTTGGTAAAGAAGTAACTTTTGATGAAGTTCTTATGGCTGGCGAAGTATTTGGTAATCCAACAGTTAAAAATGCAAGCGTAGTTGGCGTTGTTGAAAAACAAGGTAAACAAAAGAAAATTACTGTATTTAAGTATAAACCTAAGAAGAAATATCGTAAGAAACAAGGACATAGACAACCATATACTAAGGTTACTATTAAGTCTATTAATGTTAAATAATTATGATAAAAGTGAACTGTGTAGTATCTAAAGATTTGATTGAAAAGATAAGTATTAAAGGTCATGCTGACTATGATACTTTAGGTAAGGATATTGTTTGTGCGGCTGTATCTAGTATAGTTACAACGAGTATAAATAATATAATAGCCTTAGAAGAAAGTACAATTAAATACGATACTAAAGACGGTAATGTAAATATTACTGTTCTAAGGAATAGTGAAGTTACTAATAAACTTTTAAATGTTATGATAAATATGTTAAAAGAATTAGCAACTGACTATCCACAAAATATAAAAATAGGAGGATTAAGATGAATTTTATGAAATTGAATATCCAATTATTTGCTCACGTTAAGGCTCAAGGTTCTACTCAAAACGGTAGAGATTCTGTTGGTCGTAGATTAGGTGCGAAGGCTAGTGACGGTGAAGTTGTTAGTGCTGGTTCAATAATCTATCGTCAAAGAGGAACTAAGATTTATCCAGGAACAAATGTTGGAATGGGAAAAGACCATACTCTATATGCTTTAATAGCAGGTGTTGTTAAATTTGAACGCTTAGGTAGAGATAAGAAAAAAGTAAGTGTATACGAAGTTAAGTAGTGTATACTTCTTTTTTTATGCTATAATTTCTTTAGAAGATATAAAGGTAGGTTAATATGTTTGGAAAAATTATAGAATTAAGAGATAATTATATATATTTAGAAAATAAACTGGGAAGAGCAGAAACTAACTTAATTGGGTATCATGTTATATTTAATGATTCTAATAAGACTTTGGTTGGCGAGATTGAAAATATTAGTATTGAGAAAGTAGAGATACTACTTATCGGAGAAATAAAAAACAATATGTATATGGCTGGGATTATAAAAAAACCTAGTCCTAATGCAACAGCTAGGATAATAACTAAAAAAGAATTAGAGTATTTACTTGGGAGTCAGGATTACAGTAATCGGAGCAATTTGTTGGTTGGAAATTCCTTGGTTTATGATGGCTTTAAAGTTACTGCCGATAAAAATCGATTCTTTAGTGGTCATTTTGCCATTTTGGGAAATACGGGTTCAGGTAAATCTTGTGCAACAGCTAGACTTTTACAAAACTTATTTTATAGCAATGATGATAAATTGCCAATTAATTCCCATTTTGTGATTTTTGATGTTTTTGGAGAATATAAAAGTGCTTTAAAAGGAATAGAAAGTGTTAATGGGTTAGGCTTTAAAAGCTATTCGACGAGTCCTAAAGAAGATGATATGCCAGTAAAAATTCCTGCTTACTTTTTAGGAGTTGATGATTTAGCTCTTTTGCTTAATGTTAATGATTATAATGTTATACCAGTAATTGAAAATACATTAAGATTAACTTATATTTTTACTAGCAAGGACCCCGATACTGTTAAGTATAAAGATTATATTATAGCTTCAACTTTAATGGATATTTTATCGTGTGGGAAACCAGCAGCTGCTATTCGTGATCAGATAATTGCCGCGTTAACCAAATTTAATACTGTAAATATAAGCTTAGATTCAATTATTCATCAACCGGGGTATGATAGAACGCTTCGTCAATGTTTGCTTATCGATAGTCAAGGTAAAATGAATGCGATTGGACCTTTAACTGATTTTATTAAAACATTCTTGAATTTTGATTTAAATGAATTAAAGATTAAACCTAATTTTATTTATACCTTAGAAGATTTACAAGTAGCATTAGATTTTTCACTACTTAATGAGGGTGTGTTAAATTCTAGTGCTAGATATGATAAGTTAAATACTTTAAAAATAAGATTAAATTCCATAATTAATAGTGAATATAAGAATATATTTGAGTTTAATGAAGTTATTTCTAAACCTGATTATATTAAACAATTTTTTAAAGCTAAAGATGGTAAAAATGCCCAGATAATTAATATTAATTTAAATGGGGTTGATGATAGAATGATTAAGATTTTATCAAAAATATATGGTAAAATGTTCTTTGATTATGTTACTAACTTGGAAAAAAGAGCTAGTTTTCCTATTCATATTGTTATTGAAGAAGCCCATAGATATGTTCAAAACGATCATGATTATGAGGTTTTAGGATATAATATTTTTGATAGAATTACGAAAGAAGGAAGAAAGTATGGAATTTTACTGGGACTTATTACCCAAAGGCCTAGTGAGTTATCCACAACTAGTTTATCACAATGTTCAAATTTTTTAGTGCTTAGGCTTCATCACCCTGCTGATGTTGATATCGTAAGTAGAATAAGTGCCGCGGTAAATAAAAATATGTTAGAAAGAGTAAAAACTTTACGCTCAGGTATGCCTTTATGTTTTGGAACGGCCTTTAATATTCCCGTAATAGTGGATATGACCTTGCCTAATCCAATGCCTACTTCAACTAGTGTAGATGTTGTTAATATTTGGTATAGTTAATACTATTTAAAAAATATTATTTGCTAGGGAATGTTATTTGAATTAGAATTATTTGAAGAAAATGTCTAGTTTATTGTCAAATGAGAATAACAATTATAAAAATAATTTTCATTTTAAATTAAGTATGTTAATATTAAAGTGAATAGAGATAACAGTTTTAAAATTACTATTCGAAATTTTAATAATTATCATAAGAGGAGGAAAAGTTATGGGATTTATTAAAGCATTTGCAGGAGCAATAAGTAGTACTTTTGCTGACCAATGGAAAGATTACTATGTTCCAAGTAGTAATGTAACCGAAACTTCGGCTGTATATCCTGCTGTATTAAAAAGTATTAACAATGGTAGAGGTGAAAATCATAAAGGCAATGCTAATATTATTAGTAATGGTAGTAAAATTGTAGTGCCTGAAAATACTGCTTTAATTACTATGCAAGATGGCGCCATTACTGGTTGCATTACAGAAGCTGGTGGTTATGAGTTTAAATCAGATGATGTAAATTCAAAATCAATGTTTGCAGGAGATGGTATTTTTGGTCAAGTAATTAAATCTACTTGGGAGAAAGTTAAGTTTGGGGGAATTCCTGCTAGTCAACAATTAGCGTTTTATGTTAATTTAAGAGAAATTCCTAATAATAAGTTTGGAACGCAATCAGAAATTTATTGGGACGATGCGTTTTTAGGAACTCAAGTAGGAGCAATAACAAGAGGTACTTATACTTTAAAAATAGTAGATCCCTTATTATTTATTAAAAATTTTGTGCCAGCTAAATATTTAGGAGCAGATGCCCCTGTATTTGATTTTGGAGATATGGATAACGATGCTTGTGAACAATTATTTAGTGAAGTAGTTGGCACTTTGTCATCAGCATTCTCTAAATATACTAATGATCCAGAAAAAGGTAATAGAATTACAAAAATTCAAGCTGACCAAATTGGTTTTGCTAAGGCAATGAGCGAAGCGGTAGAAGAAGCATACCAATGGAGGGAAACTAGAGGTTTAGAAATTGTTAAAACAGCTATTTTAGCTATTGAATATGATGAAGATACTAAGAAATTAATGAGTGATGTTAAGAAGGCTGATGCTTTAAGTGGGGCAAGAGGTAACTCCTTTATGCAACAAGCTGCCGCGCGTGGGCTTCAAAGTGCTGGTGAAAACGGTGGTGGTGCTGGTATGGCTTTTATGGGAATGGGCGCTAATGTTGCTGGAAATATGATGAATGGTTTTGTTCAGGAAAATACGCCATCATCTTATAATCCAAGTTTTGCTAATAACCAAAACAATACTCAAAATGGTGCTTCTGAGGACCCAACAGCTAAACTTCTTAAAATGAAAGAATTATTAGATGCAGGTGCTATTACGGAAGAAGATTATGAAAAAATAAAAAAACAGTTATTAGGACTATAAAAAGTGGAAAATAATAGTAAAGATATTATTAATAATAATTCTAATGATGGTGTTACAGTAATAAAAACAGATACCGGAAGTCAAAGTGGGCAAAATAAATGCCCAAAATGTGGAGCAACAGATATATCACCTGTTGCTTCAACTGGTCATTTGCGTTGTAATTTTTGTCATTATGATTTTGAAGGCGAAAAATTTACTGCTATGATGGATAATACTTGGGCATTATATGGAAAAGTTATTGGCTCTGGGTCGCAGGATATAGCTAGTAATGCTTCTGATATTGTTACTTTTAAATGTAGTAGTTGTGGGGCTGAGGTTGTTTGTGATACTGCAAGTAGTATGCAAGCAAGGTGCCATTGGTGTCATCATATCCTCTCTGTAAATGAACAAATTCCCAATGGAAGTGTTCCCGATACTTTGCTGCCATTTAAAGTTTCTAAAGAAGAAGCTGAAAGTATAATTAAAGGTTTTGTTAATAAAAGAAAATTTTTTGCTAATCCTAAATTTAAGAAAGAGTTTACAACTAAAAATGTCATGGGAGTATTTTTCCCTTATATGCTTTTAGATGTTAATTCACATGCCTATTTTCGAGGTGAAGGTGAACATCAGACTGGTACTTATCAAATTGAGGTTGGCAAAAGAGATTCTAATGGACATGCCATGAAACAAACTCTTTATAATGCTGATGTTTATCATGTAGAAAGAGATTTTGATTTAACCATTCAAGGATTGTCTATAGAATCAAATTCAAATAATTTAAATGAAATAAGTGATAAAACTAATAATGTCATTAATGCGATAATGCCTTTTGATACGGAAAATTGTGTGAAATTTAATGCTAATTATTTAAGAGGTTTTACATCAGAAAAAAGAGATGTTAATATTGACGATTTAAAAAGTACCGCTTATGAACAGTCAAAAGATATTGCCAGATATTCTTGTAATGATACTTTAGATTTATATGACCGTGGTGTATGTTGGGATACAGAAAATTTGGATATTAAAGGTGAGCAATGGACTTCGGCTTATTTGCCAGTATGGCTTTATAGTTATTTAGAAGTTAAAGGCAATAAGAAACTATTACATTATGTAGCGGTTAATGCTAGGACTAAAGAAGTTATGGGAAGCGTACCTATCCATATACCAATGTTACTTTTTGTTTCCTTTATAGTAGAGATTGCAGGTTATATTGCTACAATTTATGTTGATTCCGATTATGATTGGATATTCTTAACCTTTGGTTTTATTTACTTTTTTGTTATTTATGCTATTTATCGTAATACTAGTGCTCGTCATACTTATGAGAAAGAAACTAAACATGATATGAAAAATTTAAAGAAAATAGATAATTTTCTTCAAAGTAAAAATGAGCAGTCAAGTAGGATTATGCAAGGTGCAAATAATAATGATATTAGAGGAAAATTTCATTAAGAGGTATAAATGTTAAATGCTAGAATTGATTTTCTAGTATTTTTAAGTTTTTATTAAAATAAGTTATATTAACTATGTTAATAGGGGCGATTAATTGTTACTTTTGTTATAGATACTGATTAAAAAAATATTGATTATCCCAATATTTTATGGTTAAATAATTTTCTGGTGAGAAAAATGAATATAAAAGAAATAAATAAAAGTATTAATAATAATCCTTATGTTAATTACTTGATTAGAGATAAGAATATGATAAGAACTCAGTATACAAATGAAATTAATTTTAAAGATGCTAGTGTAATTTGTAATTTAGAAGAAATTGATTGCATGGCAACTGGAGTACTAGAAGATATTGAAACTACTATGGATAAATTGAGTGATACTGATTATGACGCTTTAAGTTTTAGTTTTTGTGGAGGCTTGGTTATTAGAAATAATAAACGAAAAACTGAAAATGTTGATGATTTATTCTTGTATCATTTAATTATTTATCCTTTAAAAAAAGTTAATGGTGAATATAGAAGAGTAAATGGTGGTAATAAAAATATCTATCAAAGTGTTTCTGGAAGTTTGGAAAAAATCATTCATTTTGAGGATTTGCTAGTTATTTTAAATAGTTTGCATATATTACCATTATATGTTGATAGGGATTATTTCAAGGTGCTAACGGAAGGTTTTTTAGGATGTGGTAAACCGATATTATTTACTTTAGAACAGGAAAAAGGAAGGGTACTTAAGAAAAATTAAGAGCTTTTTATATGCTATCTTTTTCTGTAGGAAAATATAGTGAACAATTTAGTAATATCTTTTTCTGGAGAAAAAGATAACTTACTTAATCGTATAATTATACGATTAATTTATGTTGATTTATTTAAATATAAAAAAGTTATTTAAAAAAACAGCTGAATGTGTTTGCTCGAAAAAATTATGTTAATTAGATTAAATCGAGCATATTAATGAAAAACACTTAAAAACTAAGTGCTTTTTTTTGGATTGTACTGATAATTTAATATAAATTTCTTTAAAACATTGTTTCGAGGAAAAGTTATGATACAATAACAATATAAATTGGTGGTGTTTTATGATAAATATATTAATAGTTGAAGATGATATTAACTTACTTAATATTATCAAGAAAAATTTAGAAAGAGAAGGGTATGTGGTTTATACCGCTTTAGATGGGGTATCAGGTTTAGAAGTATTTGAAAATAATCATATTGATTTAATTATATTAGATTTAATGTTACCTAAATTAGATGGATATGAATTTACTAAGAAAGTTAGAAATGAAAAAGAAAATTTACCGATTATCATGACAACTGCTAAGAGTTTGATGGAAGATAAAAGAATTGCTTTTCAAACAGGGGTTGATGATTATATGACTAAACCTTTGGAAATGGAAGAATTATTATTGAGAGTAAAAGCCTTGCTTCGTCGTAGTAAAATTTTGGCCGAAAGAAAGATTGTTATTGGAAAAGTGATTGTTGATTGTGATGCCATGACAGTTACTAGAGATAGTGAAGTTACCGAACTAACCCAAAAAGAATTTGCCTTACTTTATAAATTACTATCTAATCCTAATAAAATATTTACAAGAAATCAATTGATGGACGAGATATGGGGTTACGAATCAAATAGTGATGATCGAACTATCGATGCCCATATTAATAGATTAAGAAGAAAATTTGAAAATTATCCGGAATTTGAAATTAAGTCAGTCAGAGGTCTAGGGTATAAGGTGGTTAAAAATGAAAAAAATTAATGATGATGAGATTAAGACTAATCAAAAATTAACTTTTTATTTTACGGCTTTAGCCTTTTGCGTCTTTGCAGCTATTATAATTGCTTTAAGTTTTTTAATATTTTTGGGAAACAAAATACTGGGTTGGGATTACATGATAGATTTACATCAATCGCAATTTTGGGTTTTAGTATTTGTGGCAATCATTTTAATTGGAATTATTTCTTCAATTTTGATTGGTCGTCCTATTTTGAAGGGAATTAAAGAAATATCTAACTCGACTAAAAAGATAAGTGAGGGGGATTTTTCGGTTAGAATTAAAGAGAACAATACGAAGTTTTTAGGTCGACTTTCCCATGATTTTAATCAAATGGCTAAGGAATTAGAGGGAGTAAAAATAATAAGAAACGATTTTATTAACAATTTTTCCCATGAATTTAAAACGCCAATAAGTTCCATAAAAAATTATGCGGAAGAATTAAAAAACAATGATTTATCTAAAGAAGAACAAGATAAGTATTTAGATATAATTATTAAAGAAGCAACTAGACTTTCTAATCTTTCTAATAGTATTTTATATTTATCTAAAGTTGAAAAACAAGAAATATTAACCGATAAAACGAAGTATGATGTGGGAGAGCAAATAAGACAGGCTATTCTTTTAGAAATGAAAAAGATAGAAGAAAAAGATCTCGAATTAGATTTAGATATTTTAGATTATAAGTTAATATTAAATGAAGATAGTATTGAACAAGTGTGGATTAATATTTTAGATAATGCGATTAAGTTTAGTGATGCAGGTAAGACTATCAAAGTTACTAGTAAGATTGTAAATAATTATTATGAAGTAAGGATTAAAGATGAAGGAATCGGTATTTTAGAAGAAGATTTACCTTTTGTTTGGGAAAAGTTTTATAAAGCTGATAAATCACATTCACAAGAAGGGAATGGCCTTGGTCTTTCTTTAGTTAAAAGAATAATTGAGCTTCATAAAGGAACAATTGAGATAAAAAGTAAAGTAAATAAAGGAACTGAAGTTATTGTAAAATTACCACTTAAATAATTTCATATTCAGTTCATTTTTAAATAGTATAATGAGAGTGTTTTGGGTAGGAAGTGATTACTTATGAAGAAAAATTATGCCTATTATAATAATCCTAAGATTAATAGTTTTAAAGACTTGATGAATTTAAGCGTTAAAAAACCTAAGGATATAGCCTTTAGTTTCTTAGATAAAAGTAAGATTCAGGTTAATAAAACTTATCAAGATTTTTACGAAGATGTAAGGCTTACTAGTAATTATATAGCTAATCTTTATAATAATAAACATATTGCTTTAATTGGGGAAAACTCATATAACTTTTTAGTTTTATTTATGAGTATTGTTATTAGTGGGAATTGTGTTGTTATTATAGATAAAGATTTAGATGCTAGTGATATTAAGAAAATGCTTAAAAATACGAGTACTAATACTTGTTTTTATTCAAAAGAATATTGTGATAATTTAAGTGGACTAGTTAGTAAAATGTATCCGATTGAAGAAATAGAAAACTATAAACTAGCAAATGACTTTATAAGATTTACGAATCCTAAAGATTCCAGTGTTATCTTTTTTACTTCGGGGACAACGGGGTTTAATAAGGCTGTGTGTTTAAGTGAAGAAAATATTTGTTTTGATATTTGGTCTTTGGCTAGTCTTTTTAAACCAAATGGGGGAGTTTATGCCGTTTTACCTTTTCATCATTCCTTTGGTTTAATTACTGGAATTTTAAAGCCATTCTATTATCATGTCCCAATATTTATTAATAGTAGCTTAAAGAATTTACAAAAGGAAATGAAGCTTGCTCATCCAAATACGATGTTTGTGGTACCAGTATTTGTTGAGACTTTTTATAAAACAATCTGGGCAACAGCTAGAAAAACTAAACAAGATAAAAAGTTGAAATTAGCTATAAAATTATCTAATAGTCTTTTAAAAGTTGGAATTGATTTAAGAAAAAAATTATTTAAGTCAGTCCGAGACCAATTTGGAGGTAATTTAGAATACTTTATTTGCGGGGGCGCCTATTTAGACAGCAAATATATTAAATGGCTTCGTAGTATTGGCATTGAAATTTTAAATGGTTATGGTATTACGGAGTGTAGTCCCGTCGTAGCCGTAAATCGTAATTTTTATGGTAAAGATGGTTCAGTTGGATTAATTGGCCGCGATATGGAAGTTAAAATTATTGATGAAGAGATTTGCGTTAAGGGAAAAAATGTTATGCTGGGTTATTATAATGATTCCAAGGCAACTAAAGAAGTTTTAAAGGATGGCTGGTTTAAGACAGGTGATTTAGGTTATATTGATAAAGATGGTTTCTTGTTTATTACTGGTCGTAAGAAAAACTTAATTATTTTATCAAATGGAGAAAATATTTTGCCTGAAATGATAGAAGAAAAGTTGCTTAAAGATAAAGGCGTTTTAGAAGTTGTGGTTAGTTCTTTAAATAATCAGTTAGTAGCCTATATTTATCCAAGCGATGATTATTTAGGAAATATTACTTATTTTAACAATTTAATTTATAAATATAATAAGACCGTTCCTAAAAATCATCAGATAAGTAAGTGTATATTAAGAACGACGGAATTTAAGAAAAATAATAATCATAAGATTTTAAGAAATAAAATAATGGAGGAATAAAAAATGGAAAAACAAAAAATAATGGTTGGAGAAGTTATAAAATTAATTAGTGAAGTCTGTGAGATACCAGAAGAAAAGATTAGTGGAAAGTCGAATTTAACGACAGATTTAGAATTAGAATCTTTAGATGTGGTTACTTTAATTAGTGAATGTGAAGATAGATATCATTTAACTATTCCGGATAAAGATATTAAAACCTTACAGACAGTTAATGATATTGTTGAATATTTAAATAAATAGATATTTATTTATAAGTTTTAGTTTATAAATTAATAATTTATTATAACTTTAAGAGTTAAAAATGGATAAATTATATATAGAAGAAAATATAAGTAGTAATGATATTATCAAAAAAATTGCTTATGATAATAATTTAAGTAATTATGAGGTTTTAAAAACTAAAAATGGTAAGCCCTATTTTAGAGTAGGTAATAAAGATAATGAAATTTATTTTAATATAAGTAATAAAGATAATATAACTGTGGCTGTGGCAAGCTCTAAACCTGTAGGTATTGATATTGAAAGATTAACTTTTAAAAGTAGTGTTGTAAAACATTTTTTTAGTAAAAATGAACAAGAAATAATTAGAGAAAGTTTCGATAAAGAAAAAGATTTTACGACTATTTGGATTAAAAAAGAAGCTTATATTAAATATTTAGGTTTAGATTTAACAAGTATTAGAAAGATAGATACAACTAAATTAACTGGTTTTATAATAAAAAGATATAAAGATTATTTAATAGGAATTTTTAAGGAGTAAGAATGAATTTATTATATTGTGGTGATAGTAATATTAAAGATGGGTTATTTCTATCAATAAAATCAATTTTAAAAGTAGAAAAAGAAGTTTTAAATATTTATGTTTTATCCATGGATTATTTAAATTATAAAAAAATAGATAATGATTTTATTGTATATTTAGATGGTTTAGTTAAAGAAGTTAATAAAGATAGTTCTGTTAAGCTAATAGATATGACCGAAATTTATCAAGAAAATGAGTGCAACGCTAATAAAGACACTTTATTTACGCCTTATTGTATGCTAAGACTATATAGTGATTTAGTGGATTTACCTAGTAAGATATTATATTTAGATACCGATGTTTTAGCTTATCGAAGTTTTAAAGAACTCTATGATATAGATAATAGTAATTATGAGTTAGTTGGAGCTTTAGATTACTATGGTAGTCATATTTATAAGAAAAATCCTTTTAAAAAAGATTATTTAAATTCAGGAGTTTTACTTCTTAATTTAGATTTATTAAAAAAAGGGGATATTTTAGGGAAAGCTAGACAGATGTGTGCGACTAAAAAGATGCTTTTACCCGATCAAAGTGCTTTAAATATCTTATGTAAGCATAAATTGATTGTGGGTAGAAAATATAACGAGCAAAAAGCGATGCAAGATGATACGGTTTTAAGACATTTTACAACGACATTTAAGTTCTTTCCCAAAATTAAGACCCAAAAAGTTAAACCGTGGCAGGTTCAAAGAATGCATGATATTTTAAATTGTCATGAATTTGATTGGTTACTTGATGAATATAAGGAGTGTTTAAAAATGAAAAAGATTATACCAATATTTTTTACTATAGATGATGCTTTTGCCCCTTTTGTAAGTGTGGCAATTAAATCATTACTTGATAATGCCAACCAAGATTATTTTTATAATATTCATATTGTTAATAATGGGTTGAGTGAAGAAAATAAAGAAAAAATATTACAATTAGAAACAAGTTATAGTAAGATAATGTTTAATAACATGGATGAAAGATTAAAAGTAATAACTGATAAAAATGGAACAAGATTAAGAGAAGATTATTTTAGTTTATCTATTTTCTTTAGAATATTTATTCCGGATTGTTTTAAAGAATATGATAAGGCATTATATATTGATAGTGATACGATAATTTTAGATGATATAAGTAAGTTATATAATACTGATTTAGAAGGTAATTATATTGGGGGTTGTGTTGATACTTCTTGTTTTGGAATTAAGGATATAACGAATTATTTTACTAATGGTGTTGGCGTAGATTATCGGGAGTATATAAATTCAGGCGTTATTTTATTCGATATGAAAACATTAAGAGAAAAGAAGTTTGCTGATAAATTCTTGTATTTATTTAATAAGTATAATTTTGGAAATGTCGATCCTGATCAATCTTATATAAATGCTATTTTAAAAGGACATATTAAGTATTTAGATGGTAAGTGGGATACAATGCCTACAGAAGGTGGCAAAATAATAGATAACGCTGGTATTGTTCATTTTAATTTGTTTAAGAAACCTTGGCATTATGATAAGGTAATGTATGAAGAAGAATTCTGGGATTATGCTAAAAAGACAGCTTATTATGATGAGATAAAGAAAATTAAAGAAAATTATACAGAAAGTGACCAAAAAAAAGATGATGATAGTCTAGAAGCAATGCTAAAAAGATGCCGAGAGATTGTTCAAGATGAAGTAACTTTTAAAACTGTCTTTGATAGTGGTAAGGAAGATAGATTATAATGATAATTGGTGGGTCAAAAAAAGATGTTATTAAAAATATTGAACAGAATGTTTTAGATAATGAATTAAATAAAAAGGTTGAAATTAATGATGCTTCTTTAACTGATGAAGAAATAAGTAAATTATTAGATACTTTTTATAAAAATAAAAGTAAAAAAATAAGATACGGGATTAAACATGCTCTAGCTAATATGACGGTTAGTAAATATATGAAGATGTTGGATAAAGATATTGAGATTAAGGGAGCCGAAAAACTTAAAAATATTGATTTAAGTAAGGGAGCAATTATTACTTCTAATCATTTTAATCCTTTAGATACTTTTATTATTAGAAAGTTAGTAGAAAAAGTTTTAAAGAAAGATTTATATATAGTTATTCAAGATACTAATTTAGCCATGTCAGGTAGTTTAGGTTTCTTAATGAATTATTTAAATGTTATACCAGTTAGTAAAAGTCCAACCTATTTAGCGGGAACTTTTAAAGAAAATTTAAGAAAAATTTTAAATGCGGGGAATATTGTTTTGATTTATCCGGAAGAAGAAATGTGGTTTAATTATCGTAAAATAAGACCGTTAAAAAGAGGGGCTTATCAGTATGCGGCTATTTTAAATGTACCGGTAATTTCCTGTTTTACTAAAATAAATGATACGGATATTTTAGATAATGAAGAGTTTAATAAGACAACTTATGAGTTAAATGTTTTAGGTATTTTATATCCCAATGGAGAGGTTAGTCCAAGAGTAAATAGTATTAATATGTTAAATGAGGATTATGAGTTAAAAAAGTTAGCTTATGAAATGGCTTATCATAAAAAGTTAGAGTATACCTTTGCAGCTTCGGATATAGCGGGATATCGTTGGAATGAAATTTAATATAATAAAAACAATAATTGGTTAAATAAAATGACTGATTATTGTTTTTTTAAAAGTATAAAAATTTATTAACACCAAATACTTGGAAGATTAGTTTAAAAAATATTAAGGATATCATTTCTAATCCTACATTAAAAGAAGAATGCTATTCTCTTTTAATTTGGAAGTAGTTAATATTTTTTGGGGGCTAGACTGTAAAAAATGCAAGATTGCAAATTAAATTTGTTAAAGAATTAACATTTTAAACCTTGATAAGTATTTCTTTTAACCATTTCTTTGTCAATGTCATTTAAAACACAAAATTTTTTTAAAACCCAATCAGGGGTGATTAAATCTTCCTTTTTAGGATCACCTGTAAGACGATGAATAACCATTTCAGGGCGTAAGTATTCTAATTGAGAGATGACGATATCGATATATTCTTCCTTGGTTAAAATATGAAAAGGCTTTTCTTGATACATATCGGCTAATTTAGTATTTTTAATTATATGAAGCATATGGATTTTAATGCCTGATACGCCTAGAGAGTTAACATATTTAGCAGTATTAACCATCATTTCTTTAGTTTCATTAGGAAGACCATTAATAATATGGACAACAACATTAATATTATTTTGGACTAGTTTTTTTACACAATCATCAAAGTTTTTTAAATCGTGGCCACGATGAATTAATTTTAAAGTTTCATCATACATTGATTGTAAACCTAATTCAATTGTAAGATTAGTTCTTTTGTTTAAATCAATTAAGTATTCTAGACAATCATCTGATATACAATCACTTCGGGTAGCAATGGATAAACCAATGACATTGGGGATTTTTAAGATGGGTTCAAACTTGGATTTTAAAATTTCCACAGGTGCATAAGTATTAGTATTAGCTTGAAAATAACCGATATAATAAGCGTCTTGCCATTTATGTTCCATAACATTTTTAACAGTATCAAATTGCGTAATTAAGTCATCTTCTTTCATACCAGCAAAATCCCCACTACCTAAAGGAGAGCAGAAGATACAACCGTAACCATCTTTTTTATTGGGACAGCTGAATCCCGCATTTAGAGAAACTTTGAATACTTTTTTACCATACTTAACTTTATTTTCATAATTAAGAGTATGATATCTTTTATTATCTAGTGTGTATTTAAATTTATTTTCCATGTGCAATCACCTAGAAGTAGTTTATCACAAATAAGAAGTATTTCTAGTAAAAGTTATTTTGATATAGAAAAATAAAATGTTTTTTTAAATGATGTTGATAATTTCAAAGTAAAATAAAGAATCTTAATATAATTGATTTCTTAATGAACGATGATTTTTAAATTAAAAAAAGAGCTGATTTTAACTATTCTTTGAAATTAAATATTTGATTTAGAATAGTCTTCAGTTCTTTTTTATTGACATAAGTCATCAATAATATTTTTTGAATCTTTAACGATATAGTAATCTTCTATGTAAGTATTATTAGTATTACTGTTAATTTTATGACATTTTACAATATCAATATGATTATTTAAATAGTATATTTTAGTACCACCATCATTTAAGCCATCTACTTTTTTAATGTTATTAAGCATATTATCGAGATTAAATAAATTATCTTTTAAAGCGATGCTTAAATCGTAACTTTTACCAAATTTAGTGACATACTTAGTATCTTTAAATTCAGAATAAACTTTTCTATTATCATTAAAAGTATAAATTACTTGATATTTGGGACTATCATTTAAAACTTTTCCAGCAATTTTGTCTTTTTTTATTAAAAATAAAATTCCTCCTAAAACTACTAAGATAATTAAGATAGAGCCAGTGACAATAAAAATATTCTTTTTCTTTTGCATATAAACCTTTTTAAACCTTTCTAAGTTCATTATATCATGACTGGGGGGGTAGACAAGTATTAAAAAATAACAATTAATGAGAACTTGTATTAGTCTAGAAATCTGATACTAACAACTTATCATTTTTATTGAAAAAGAAATTTTAGTTTGCTATACTTAAAATTAGAAAGAATAGGGATGCCAATTGAGTACTTTAGGAAATCATTTTTTACCAAATATGAATAATAGGATGACTAATCCGAAAGCGGTATTTAAAGGGAAAAATTATCGTATTAGTATAATTAGTGATATGATACTTCGTCTTGAATATGATGAAGAAGGTGTATTTAATGATTATTTAACGGAAAATATTCAAAATCGAAATTTTCCATTACCGCATTTAGATGTTCAAGAAGACCATGCTACTTTGATAGTAAATACTAAGTATTTTCGTTTACAGTACTTAAAAGAAAAGCCGTTTAAAGGTAGTCTTTTTGCTCCTGATTCTACCCTAAGAGTTAATGTTTTAAATTCTCAAGCTTACTGGTATTATGGAAGCGATGAGGCTAAAAATGTCGCTTGCTTAAAACCTAATTTAGATTTAAAAAAAGAATTTATTTTTGCAAGTGAGGCCTTAGACGCTTCAGAAAATAAAGATGATAAGACCAAAGAAACGGATGAAAAAAAGAAACAAAAAGATGCTAAAAAAGCTAAAGATAGTTATAAAAAAGCGAAAAATAATATTTTTGAAAGACAAAAAAGTTTATATTCATTAGATGGTTTTAGTACTTTAGATGATTCTAATAGCATGATTATTGATGATAAAGGGTATATGGTACCAAGAACCCATAAATCAATTGATATGTATGTTTTTGTTTACAACAAAGATTTTCGATTATTTTTAGGAGAGTATGCTACTTTAGCGGGAAGATGTCCATTAATACCTAGGTATGCTCTTGGGATTTGGTGGTATAAAGATGATGTTTATACTTTTGATAATGTCCGAAAGTTAGTTTATGATTTTAATAGTCATCATATACCTTTAAATGTTTTAGTTATGGGAAGTAACTGGCATATTAAAGATCCTAATGATTTAAAGAAATTTAAGAGTGGTTTTACTTTTAATCGCGATAAACTGGGGACTTTAAGTAACTTTACGACCTTTTTACATGAAAGGGGTATTCGTCTTGGCCTTAGTTTAGACCCAACGGAAGGAATTCATCCTCATGAGTTTAAGTATCGAGATTATGCTAGTGAACTAGGGGTTAATGATAGTCAGGATTTACCTTTTAATGTTTTAGATAAGAATGTTGTTGCCGCTTATTTAGATAAACTTATTACGCCATTATATAATGAAAATGTTGATTTCTTCTTTTTAGATGTGCGTACTAAAGATAAAAGAGTGATGGATGCCTTAAACTATTATCATTATAATGATTATAAAAAATTTACTAATTATCGAGGAATGATTTTGGCGCGTCCGGCCTTGCTTGGGGCATTAAGATATCCGATTCTTTATACGGGCGAAACCGAGGTAAGTTGGGATACTTTAAAAAAATTACCTGAGTTTATTAGTAGTTCTTATAATTCAGGCCTTACATGGTGGAGCAATGATATTGGGGGGTTTAAAGGGGGTATTGAAGATAGTGAGTTGTATCTAAGATATGTTGAATTTGGTACCTTTAGTCCCATATTTAGATTTGCTTCTTCTTATGGTCATTATTATAAAAGAGAGCCATGGAGGTGGAATAATCAGGTTTTAAGAGTTGTTAAAGATTATTTAAATTTAAGAATTCAATTATCAAGTTATTTATATGCTGAAGGATATAAGTATTATAAGTTAGGTATTCCTATTTTTATGCCTTTATATCATGTGGTTCCCACGATGATTGATGAACCCGATTATAAGAATGAATACTTTTTTGGTAGTGAACTTTTAGTATCCCCAATTACAACGAAAAAAGATATAGCTATGCAACGCAGTGTAGAAAAGATTTATTTACCGAATGGCACTTGGTATGATTTTAAGACGGGTAAACGATTTAATGGTAATACTAGATATGTTATGTTCTTTAACGATGAGGATTATCCGGTATTTGCTAAAAAAGGCTCTATTGTTCCAATGTATGTTCCTGATAAAAATATTAATAATATTGGTATAGCTAAAAATTTAGAAGTACATATTTTCCCTGGGGAAAGTAATATATATAATTTATATGAAGATGATGGAATAAGTTCATTATATGAACAAGGTTATTATATTGTAACGAGATTTGATTATAACTATTTACAAAATAACTATACTTTAATTATTCGTCCCTATGAAGGAAAAAGTGGTATTATTCCAGATACCAGAAATTATAAAATTAGATTTAGAAATACGAGAACAGCTACAGATGTTAGAGTTTTACAAGAAGCTTTAAAAAAAGATTTTACGGCTTATAGTGAAGATAGTGACTTTGTCATTGAAATTAATGATGTTTCAACCGTTAAACAGTTAACTATTATTTGTCGTGGTAAAGATATTGAAATTGATGCTACGAGAATTTTAAATGAAGATATTGATGGTATTATTTCTGATATACCTGTGGAAACTACTTTAAAAAATGAGATTGCCAAGATTATGTTTAGTGAAAAAGACTATAGTGATAAGCGTATCATGGTTAAAAAATTAAGAGGTAAAGGTCTTAGTGATTTATATATTAGAATGCTTTTAAGACTACTTGAATACACTAGTAATAAGAATAGTAATGCCAAAAATATGAGTGGTAGTGCTTCTAATAACGGTGGGGTTAATAGAGGACAAAATAACTTTTTTGGTACTATGAATAATAATATAAAAGGTTAGAAACTTAAAGTTAAAGAGCTGCTAGTATTTTAATTGATAGAAAGACGGCTCTAATCTGTGGTGCTTGCAGATAGAAAAAATTGTGCTATAATAAGAAAGAAAAAAAGAGGAAATATATGAAAACATATCAAATTTTATTGTTAATAGGAGTTATTCTGGCTAGTATTGCTACCTCATTTTACTTAGTTAAAATGGTTAGTTTATTATTAAGAAGTAGAAATAGTAAAAAAATAACTGATAAAGATTTAGATAATAATTTAAAATATATGGTTATTTCGATTGTTTTACTTACTATTTGTTCCCTAGTATACTGTGTTACTAGTATTATGGGTAATTAGGTGGAGTAATTTAAATGTCTATAAAAAAGAGATTAGAGTATGAGGATATTGTTAGTGATATTTTAGATAATGCGGAGTTTAAAAAATTACATCTAGAGCCTCATCATGGGATAAGTAGATATGACCATGTCTTAAGGGTATCTAAAGTATCTTACTTTCTGGCTAAAAATTTAAAGTTAGGTCATTTAGAAGAGATAACCAGAGCTGCTTTATTGCATGATTTTTATTTTGATAAGGATTTAGTAGAGTATGATGCCTATGAAAAGTTAAGTATTCATCCTAAGGCAGCCTTAAAAGAGGCTTCAAAGTATTATGATTTAACTGATTTAGAAAAAGATGTTATAGTTAAACATATGTATCCACATACGAAGAGTAAACCTAGGTATGTAGGTTCTTACTTAGTATCAATTAGTGATAAGTTAGTGGCAGCCTATGAGATGGTTAGGTTTAAAGTCTCTTTGAGATTTGGGATTTATTTACTATTTATTTATAATGTTGTTAGTATAAGGATGCAACAATAAAAAATCCTTATTTGTCCTTGTAGCTCAGCTGGATAGAGCGATCGCCTCCTAAGCGATAGGTCGTGTGTTCAAATCACATCAGGGACGCCATTTGAAAATATAAAAGAAACGCTTTTTACGGGATTAATATGTATAAAAGTAGTTTCTTTTTTATTATGGTTAGAATTATAAAAAGTGCTTTCGAAAATGCCGCGGTTAAAATATAATTATTAAATTTTATTTTACTGGGAATAGATAATTTTCTGTGCTATACTTATAAATATAAGAATAGTAGAGGTTTAATATGATAGTTTTTATCTTTTTTAATGATATATTTGAAAAATTAAATTTACCCAATCAAGTAAGTGGTATGTATCCTTTGAAGATAAAGGATAATTTATTAGGAAATATTACTGGAGTTAATGGAACTTGGAAGATTAATTTAAGTAAAGATTTTGTTTCTAATGATATAGTTAATGATAGTAATGATTTGGAGACATTTAAATGTTATAGTATTTATTCTAATTATGATAATGCTAATTTTATTTTAACTTCTATTCCTCGTTATGATGAAAATGTTAAAATATTAGAAATGTTTAATACGATAACTGTTGGTAATAGTTCTAATTGTGATATTTTTTATTCTTATGATGGTCGTACAAATAACGGTAGTGATATTTTAAATATTTCGATGCCAAATAATGGGCATTTTTCAATCAGTACAGCATCCGATCATTTCTTTAATTCTCATGGGAATTTAAAAAATATTGGCGTTGGGTTAAGTGGGGATTATATTTTATATTATGGTTTAAAAATAATCTTTTTTGGTAATTGGTTAATTATCAATCAACCAAGTAGTACTTTAACTATTAATTCGACTAATTTAAATTATCGAACATTTGCCGATGATGGTAATAAATTAAGTGATTATCAGAATCGAAAAGTAGAAGAGTTACCATTATTTAGTAAAAATGATTACTTTTTTAAAGCTCCACGATTAAATTATATTGTAAAAGAAGCTTTAGTTGTTGTTGATGAGCCACCAGCTCCAACTCCCGAAGATGAAACCCCATTTATTTTAGTTATAGGACCGCAACTTACCATGATTAGTACTTCAGTTTTAACCATGATTAGTTATTTAGGTTATTATGTTACTGGAGAAGGATCTAATTATCGTTTGATTATTTCCTTAGCAACTGTTGGTATTACGGTCGCTGGAGCTTTATTATGGCCCACTATTACTCGAATTATTGCTAATAAAAGAAGAAAGAAAAGGGAAGCCTTAAGACAAAGTAAATATTCTAAGTATTTAGAAGATAAGAAAAAACAAATTAATGAAATTAAAGATGAACAACGCAGTATCATTATTAATAATTTTCCTTCAGCTGATAAATGTATTAGTATAATTGATAATAAAACAAAAGAGTTATGGCAACGCAGTATTGATCATGAAGATTTTTTAGATATAAGATTAGGTATGGGAAGAACTTATACAAAAATAAGAATTAATATTCCTGAGGAAAAGTTTACATTAGAAGATGAAGATAATTTATTAACGAAGACTAAGGATATCGTTAAAGACTCTTTATTTATTGAAGATGTGCCAGTTAGTTATAATTTTACAGATCATAGTGTTAATGCTATTGTTGGTGAAGATAACTTGATTAATCCTTTTTTAGACTGTTTATTTTTGGAAATGCTGACCTTTCATTCTTATACCGATTTAAAAATAGTAGTATTTTCTAAGCATCCTGAGCGTTTTGATTATTTAAGAATTGCACCCCATTGTTGGGATAATCAAAAAAATTTGCGTTATTTTGCTACAACAGTCGAAGAGTTTTCAATTATAGCTAGTGAATTAGAAAAAAAGTTTGATGCTAGGGTTGCTAACAGCGAATCAGAAGTCGTGGAAGATAATGGTGATGAAAATTACTTTCGTAAGCGTTTTACTAATTATCGTCCTTATTATTTGTTCTTTATTGATGATATAGTTACTTCTAGAAATGTTTCTTTAGTTAGTAAGATTTTAAGATATAAACAAAATGTTGGTTTTTCAATTATTATGACTTCGGATAGTATTACTTCATTACCTAGTGAAATTTCTGATTTTATTGTGGTTAATGAAACAGAATCGGCTATTATGACTAGTGAAATTAATAAAGACCAAAGAATATTTAAAGCTGATTTTAATAATAAAGATGAAATTCATATTTATTCACAAGTTCAAAAATTAGCCAATATTCCCGTACAAGTAGAAAAAGAAAGATATGAGTTACCAACATCTTTAAGTTTTTTGGAATTATATAATTTGAGTCGGGTTGAGCAATTAAATAGTTTAGAAAGATGGACAAATAATAACCCTGTTTTATCGTTATCAGTTCCAATTGGTATTGACCAAAATGGAGAAGTATTTAAAATGGATATCCATGAAAAAGCTTATGGACCTCATGGTTTAGTGGCAGGTACTACTGGTTCAGGTAAATCTGAGTGGATTATAACTTATATTTTATCTTTGGCTGTTAACTTTAGTCCTGAAGAAGTTCAGTTTGTTCTTATCGACTATAAGGGTGGTGGTCTTGCCATGAGTTTCTTAAATCAAGAATTAGGCATAAAATTACCACATTTAGTTGGCACTATTACGAACCTTGATAAGTCGGAAATTTATCGTTCTATTGCGGCAATTGACTCAGAACTTCGTCGTCGCCAAGCTATATTTAATGATACTCGTGAGAAATTAAAAGAAAGTTCAATGAATATTTATAAGTATCAAGAACTTTATCGTGCTGGAAAGGTTAGTGAACCGTTAAGCCATTTGTTAATTGTTTGTGATGAGTTTGCTGAATTAAAACAACAGCAATCAGAGTTTATGGAACAATTAATTTCTACTTCTCGTATTGGTCGTTCTTTAGGTATCCATTTGATTTTGGCAACTCAAAAACCTAGTGGGGTTGTTAACGACCAGATTTGGTCAAACTCGAAGTTTAAAGTTTGTTTAAAAGTTCAAGATAAAAGTGATTCTATGGAAGTTTTAAAACGCCCTGATGCCGCTTTTTTAAAACAAACGGGTTCGTTTTATTTACAAGTTGGTAATAATGACTACTATAATTTAGGACAGTCAGCATGGTGCGGGGCTAAGTATTATCCTTCTGATGTTTTAAAAGTAAAAATTGATGATTCTATTGTTTATATAGATAATGTTGGTCGGGCTATTCGTTCATTTGATACCGCTAAAAAAGAAGAGAATCAAGTAGCGCAAGGTGAAGAATTATTAAATGTTGTTAAATATATTTCTGATTTAAATGAAGAAAAGACATTTGCTATTCATCCTCTTTGGTTACCAGTTATGCCTAGTACTATCATGATAAGCGATTTATGTAAAAAATATAATCGGGGGAAGGCCGCTTCTTATACTTATAAAATTGCGGTTGGTGAGTTTGATGATCCCGCTAACCAAAGACAAGGCTTACTAGAAATTGATTTGGCTAATGGGAATGTAGCTATTATTAGTAATAATTTAGCAAGTAGTGAAAGATTTATTTCAACTTTATTATGGTCTTCAATTATTGAACATACACCCTATGAAATTGCTCATTACATCATTGATTTTGGTACAGAATCATTGCGTCGTTTCTTGAAATTTCCTCATGTTGGTGAGGTTATCCTCCAAGATGATCCTGATTCAGTCATTAACATTATTAGTTTAATTGCTGAAGAATTAGAAAATAGAAAAAATATGATGGCTGATTATAATGGTTCTTTCATTTACTATAATCAAATGAACGAACAAAAATTACCACTTATTTGTTTTATTATCAATGCTTATGATGTTTTAAGTGAAAATTATTCAAAATTAACCGATATTTTTACTAATTTATTTAGAGATGCTGCTAAGTATGGAATTGTTTTTGTTGTAAGTGTTACCTCACAAACAGCTTTAAGACAAAGACAATTACAATACTTTAACCATACAATTGTTATGCAAATGAAAGATGATTCGTTGTATCGCAATATTACTAATTGTCGTCGAGGTTTAATTCCTAAAAATGTTGTTGGTCGCGGAATTGTAAAGATTAATGATACTGATGTTAATTCTTATAATGAATTTCAAACGGCTTATATTGTACCAATTGAAAAAGAAACTGATACTATAAAACAATTTGCGGAACAGTTATGTGATTATTATTTATATAAAGTAAAACAATTGATTAAAGTACCAGAAAATGTTACTAGTGATGATTTGGTTAAGTATATAACTGATTTAAGTAAAGTACCATTTGGTTATGATTTAGTTGGTAAAAATGTAACGAAGTATGATTTACTTAAGAGTAAAATTCACTTATTTACGGGTCGTAATATTAAAGATTATATAACTTTTATTTATGGACTTACTAATATTTTAGCGAAAGTACCTAATGTTAAGGTTAGAGTTATTGATATTTTAAATATCTTTAAGTTACCAGATTTAGATATTAAGTTATTTAATGATGATTTTGATGTTTTAACGGCGTCTTTAGAAAGAGATTGTTTGACGAGAAGTGAATCGCAAGATTATGCTGTAAATATTGTAATTGGAATGGGTGTTTATAAGAAACGCTTAACTAAGGCAGGCGCTGAGCTTTATGATAACTTATTTAGTCATGTTAAAGATGCTAAGAAGACTATTTATATTATGATTGATGATTATGATAAGATTAGGAGTCTAAAATTAGAACGATGGTATAATGAACTTGATAAGAATGGTTTGTGGTTAGGTAATGGTTTTGGTACTCAAAGTTTATTTAAGACTAGTAGTTTAACTAATGATGATAAAAAACTTAATTTTGAGGGATTAGGCTATGAAGTAGATAATGATTCTTATAAAGTTATTAAAGTTATGATGGACGGTGAAGAATAATGGAATATAAAGTATTAATAAAGTTATTTGTCCCCGAGATAGACAAGACTTATGAAATGTATATTCCTGTAAATAAGTATATAGGAGAGATAGGAATATTACTTTGTAATGTTGTTGGCGATTTATCTAAAGTATATCCAAGAAAAGAAAATGTGTTTCTGGCTAACAGACAGACTGGGCTAATATATTCAAAAGATATGTTAGTTAGAAAAAGTGATATTAGAAATGGGACTGAGTTAGTATTATTTTAAATTAGTAATGTAAAATTTAAGGCTTGTTGACACTATTTATAAAAAAATAAGTAAAAAGTGTTTACAAGCCTTTTATTTATGTTAAAATGAAGATGAGCGTAGAGAGTACGCAAGACTTAATAGAAAGGGTTAATTCATGGATACAGGGTATGAAGTAAATGGGGAATCCTTAGGGGAACTTAGTATGGATATTATGGATTATGCTGATACAATATCAGAGTTATTTAATGATATTTATAATAAGTTTATGAGTTTAGAAGATTATTATAAAGGCGATACTTTTGATGCTTTAAAGGTTAAGATTATGAAAATCAATGATAATAGTGAAAAAATAAAAAGTAATATTATTTCCTATGCTGATGATTTAATTATGTTAACGAAAAAAGTTAAAGAAGATTCTAGTTATATAAATACTCTCATTAATGATTTGGCTGAGACTATTAAGAGTAAAAGCAAAAACATGATAGATTAAGAGGAGGATATGTTATGGCTTTAAATGATATTAATAGTTCTTCAATTGGTTTTGATCCAGAAGCAATGAAAACTGCTATGGCAAGTATTAAAACTAATTTAATAGAACAAACAAGTAATTCAATGGCAAAATATATGACTGAGTTAAAAAGTGGTATAGATAATGCTTGGAGAGGTGCTTCTGCTGATAGATTTAAAGAGCATATGGATGAACTTGCTAAAAATATGTCAGCAACTTTAGATGGATATTATCAACAACTTGAAAATGAAATGTCTACTATTGTAACTAAGATGTCTGAAGCTGAAGAAAATCTAGTTGGAAAGGCTGGTAACTAAGATGGGTTTATTAGGTAGTTTAGGAAAACTATGGTGGAATACTACACCAATGGGTATGACATGGAATGCTGTTTCCGGTATTTGGAAATCAGGAAAAGAGGTAGTTAAAGAAGGCGTTAGTACAATTAAAGATGCCACTAGTAGCATTAAAGATAGTATTTCCAGTGCTGCATCACCAAGTAAGGTATATGATGGTGGTTTTGCTGGTATGAGCGAAACTGCAGTTGAAGAGGTAAAAGCACAAATCAAAAAATATGTTGAAGAAATGCAATCATCAGTTAGTAGCTTTGATGAAGGAAAAGAAATTGATACTTTCTTAAAAGGTGATACTAACACAGCTGCTCGTGAATATGTTAAAGCTGTTAAGGACTTGATGGGAACATATTTAAATAGTTTAAATAAAGTTGCTAATGAATTAGATTCATATTATGCTCAATTTAAAGCCCAAACAGGTGAAATTGCTAAAACGACGATGAGTGATGTTGACTCATTAAGATCACAAGCTGCTAATAAACCATTAGATTAATATTTGTTATGACATCTAGTGAAATGTTAGCGAAATTAGAACAATATAAAGCTTTAAAAGAATCTGTTAATAAACAAATAGATTATTTAGCGAAAGCTAGTGCTGCCAATAATAATTTGGTTAAAACTTTAAATAATAATTATATGATTAATGATATGCCTAGTTTAACGACTGAAAAGAGTAAGGACTTAGAATCTAGTATAAGTTCCACAATTAATTATTTAAGAACAGTAGTTATACCGGCAATCGATGAAATAATAGATTCTTTACAAGCTAAACAAACGATTAATTAGTGGTGAATTATGGCAATAAAATATGTTGATACTAATAATGCTTTAGAAATAACTGATAGTATAAAAAAATCTCTTGAAGAGATAGAATATGAAATAAATAAAATGTTTGATCGATTAGAAAATGTCCCAACTGATACTAAAGAGTGGGTGGGAGCATCTTCTGTTAAGTATTTTAATTTAGTAGCACAAGATCGTGATAAGTATTTAAGTTTTGTTAAATCATTAAAAAGTTTAAATAATGAAGTAATAAATGATATGAATCAAGTAATTGAAGTTACTGGTAAAAATAAGGAGTTATCATGAAACTTGTATATCCATCAAATGGTTTAATTAATGTAACTAAAATAGATATTAAAGATTTAAGAGATAACTTATATAAAGCCAAAAATAATACTAAATATGATATACCCTTAGATTTTAGTTATCTAAATTATTTACAAGGATTAGAAAATAAAATTAATGTTTATTTAAAAATAGTTGATAAAATTGAATTAATGATTCAAGATATAGATCATAGTTATGAGGCGTTAAATAATCAGTTAATGAGTAGTATTGAAAAGATAGAAGTATATGATATCAAAGAAAGAGATCGTTTGATAAGTTAGGACTACAATTGTAGTTCTTTTTTCTTGTTTGTAAATTAATACTGTGATAAACTTTAGGTATGATAGGAAGTGTGAAATGAAAAAAAATAATGGATTCACGATTCCTGAACTATTAGCAGTTATAGTTATAATGGGAATATTAATGTTAATTGCTAGTGCTAGTTATATGGGAATAAGTAAGAGAATAAAATTAAATGCTTATAATAATAAGATTAATTTAATTAAGACGAAATCAATTGAGTATGCAACTGATAATAATGTTAATAATGAGACAATAAGTGTAGCTAAATTAGTTTTAGAAGGATACTTAGAAGCTGAAAATGATACTGATGCAAATGAAAAGATAAGTAATCCTTTAGGGGGCTATCTTGATTGTTATGAAATTAATTTAATTCGTGATTTAGATGAGTATAATGTCGATGTTAATGAAGGTAATTCCTGTGATTTGGCTAATTTAGATATTGCATCATCTAGAATTAAAATTAAAGCTTATGAATTTCAACAAATTGATGGACAGGTTAAGTTAAATTATAATAGTATTGGGGAAAATAAAAATATTCGTTGGACTAACAAAGATGTATATTTATTTTTAGAACCTAATACTTTACCAAGTACAACTGATGTTAAAATTATTTGGGGGACTAATAGTGAGGCTAAAAGTGGTCAGTTAACAAATAATGTTACTAGTAATGAATCGTTTGCTAATATTTATAAAGTAAGAACTTCTTTGATTTATAATAATAATATTAGAGTACAAATACAAGCTGATGGTAAACAATATAGTCAAGTTGTAAGTGTTAAGATTGATAAAGAAGCTCCAAGTTTAGCAGTTGATGTTAATGCTAGTTATGAAGCATCGAAAAAGAAAATAAATTTTAACGGTAGTGATGGCGATGGTTCAGGCTTTGGGGAGTATGCTTATGCTTTGATGGAGGATAAGAAAGCAACACCAGTATTTAACATTAAAAATGAGAATAATAAAGGATATAAAGATGTAGATAGTAATACCGTTTTTTATGCATACGCTAAAGATAAAGCTGGTAATATAAGTAAGGCCGTTGAAGTTTCTGTTACGGGGATTGATATGAATAATCCCGTTTGCAAGGAACCAGTAAATAATCCGGGGTGGTCGCAAAGTTATACATATACTTACGGCTGTAGAAGTGATATAGGAACTGGTTGTGGGACTCCTAATATAACGGAAACAGAAACTAGGGAAATGGAATATAAGAAAGTTGATTGGACGATTAAAGATAATATTGGTAATACTACGGCTTGTTCAACTAATCTTAAGGTTAATGTTGATACAACACCTCCAACTTGTGAAATAAAGGTAGTATCAGGAGGAGTTGGTACTAATCAAAACTGTATTTTAGAACCAACAACAAAGGAAGTTTGTACAGGCTTTTGGATATTTGAAAGGTGTCATGAGGAGACTGTGTATGAAAAAACTTGTTATGAAGATCCAACTGGTTGGTATAATACTAATGTTCAATTAAAAATGTTTACTAAGGATAATTTAAGTGGGGTTAGTGAATATGGTATTAGTACAAGTACAACTCCTACCTATAACAATTTAGATGAAGTAACAGTTACGGATGATACGAATAGTAATGGTAGAACTTATTATGGTTATGTAAAAGATAAGGCGGGTAATACCAATACTTGTCAAATTAATATTAAGAAGGATTCCGTAGTGCCATCTTGTAGTTGGTCGGGAGAAAATACTACTTGGACAACTAATAATCAAACTATTAAAGCAACATGTCAAGATTCTGCCAGTGGTTGTAGCGATACAACGCCTGGAACTTCTTGGTCTTATAGTTCAGGAACAGTTAGAACAAGTCAACTAAGTTATGAAGTTAGAGATAAGGCGGGTAATAGTACAACTTGTAGTAAGAATGCTAGTGTTTATTTAGATAAAGAAGGTCCTTCTTTACCGGAAATTGTTAATGCTGACTCCTTTTTTAGTATGAATCCGATTGAAATAAAATGTAATGATGCAGGTGATGATTGTAATATAGTATTTAAAAGAAGTTGGGTTAGTTTTATCCCGCCCTATCCTTATTTAGATACGGCTTCACCAATTGTATATTCAGCAAACTGGTACTCATCTGATGCTGGGTCTGGAGTTTATAAATACGAGTTATATGCATGGGGCTTAGGGGAAAAATCTGGTGTATGTTATGCTGGACAAGAATGTAAATTTAGTACTTTTGAAAAGCCTAATTTTAAGGTGACTGCTGTTGATAATCTAGGAAATAGGTCGAAAACCTTAACATATCACTTTAAATGTAAACTTTATGGAACACTTAATCCTTTGCTTGTTCCAATTGAGATTGGTGAGGTAAGTTGCTTTAAATAATAGGGAAGTGGTTAGAATGAAAAAAGCAAAAAAAATAATAAGAATGATTATATATAGCATTGCATTAATTTTACTTAGTATAATTCTTCTTGATACTTTTGGGGATAAAACGAGAATTTATAAAAAATCTATTGATTCAGCTAAAGACTTGATAATTAAAGCAAGTAAGGTATATGATAATATTCCCGAAATAGATTTTAGCAAAAATATGACTTTTATGGCATCTGTTAGTAAAGATAATAGTATCATTTTATCTTTGAATGGTGCTGGTAGTAATAAAAATAATCTTTATCAAATATCTTTAGAAAATAAACAAACTAATGAAAATATTAAAGCTTTTTTACAAGATGATACTTTATATTATGGATCAGATACTCTACTTAATAATATTTATGCTTATGTGATGGATAATGAAGATGAGTGTATGGGCTCTTGTCCAAGTAATATTGGTAAATATATAAGTGGGGTTTTAGGAAGCTATAATACTAGTGATTTAACTTTAAATATTACTTCTATTAATGAAATTGCTGATATATTAAAATCTGTTTTAAGTAATAAGTATATTAAGAAAAGAAGAATAATAGATACTATTAATGGAAAAAAGGGATTATATTCAAAGTTTAGTTATAAGTTAAATAATGATTCTTTAAGTGATATAAAAACAAAATTAGTAAATAATGAAAAATTAAGTAGTTATGTTAATCTTTTTAAAGAGTATATACCTAATAATTTTGATATTGATAGTGAAATTAATATTTATACTAGTTGGGGTCAGATTAAGGAAATTAATTTAATTTTAAATGATAAAAAGATTATCATTACAAATAATAAAGATAAACTTAATATAAGCTATATTAGTAACGATAAGAAGAGTATTATTAGCTATCAGAATGATACATTAAGTTTTGAGAAGTTTACTAATGAAGAAGAAGTTTTAAATTTATCGATGCCAGATTATAAAAATATTAAGATTAAATTAAATAAAGATGGTAAAAGCTATGATTATTCGATTACTTTTAATAAAGAAGTTGCTGATTCTAAGGTAAATGGCAGTATTATGATTAATGATGCTAATAATAATTATTCGCTAAATTATGATATGAATTATAATGCTGATGTAAAAAGCGTAGTTCTTGATAATGTTAAAAATTATAAAGAAATGAGCGGAGATGAAAGTAAAAATTTGAATACAATTTTTAGTAATTTGCAGAATAATGAATTTACAAAACTTTTGTTTAATTTACTTACAATGACTAATTAATTAGGTATTGACAAAGATATTAATTATTTACTAAAATAAAGGAGAAATCGCGGATATAGAAGAGTAAATAAAATGGTAGTTTATAGAGAGCAGTAATAGGTGGAAGGCTGTAACGGATTTTTATTGAATGGGCTATGGAGAGACTTGCCGATTAAAGTAGGCTTGTACGGAGTACTTAACCGTTAAAATAAGTGTTGTATGTTAGTACAATTTAGTGGCAATAAGTAAGTCTTATTCTAATTTGTTAGAGTAGGACTTTTTTATATAGGAGGTATTTATTTATGAGAAAAGTTATATTAACAGGAGAAAGACCAACGGGACCATTACATATAGGACATTATGTTGGTTCATTAAAAAATAGGGTTAAAATTCAAAATGAAGGGGATTATGATGAAATGTATTTGTTTGCTGCTGATGCGCAGGCTTTAACTGATAATTTTGATAATCCTAAAAAGGTAAGAGATAATGTATTTGAAGTTGCTTTAGATAATTTAGCATGCGGGATAGATCCTAATAAAGTGTGTTATTTTATTCAATCAGAAGTACCAGAACTTACGGAACTGACATTTTATTTTATGAATTTAGTAACAGTATCAAGATTGTATCGTAATCCAACGGTTAAAGAAGAAATTAAATTAAGGGGATTTGAAGATAGTATTCCGGCGGGTTTCTTTACTTATCCAGTTAGTCAAACGGCGGATATTACGGCTTTTATGGGAACTTTAATTCCCGTCGGAGAAGACCAGTTACCAATGATTGAACAAGCAAGAGAAATTGTAAGGAAGTTTAATTCAATTTATGGGGAAACTTTAGTCGAACCAGAGGCTTTAATTCCCGAAAATGTTAATGAAAGAAGACTAGTAGGGACTGATGGTAATGCTAAGATGAGTAAATCTATTGGTAATTGCATTTATTTAAAAGATAGTCCGGAAGAAATTAAGAAAAAAGTTATGGGCATGTATACGGATCCTAATCATATCAGGGTAAGTGATCCGGGTAAAGTTGAGGGTAATGTGGTATTTACTTATTTAGATGTATTCTGTAAGGAAGATTCTTTTAAAAAGTATTTACCAGAATATAATAATTTAGATGAATTAAAAGAGCATTATCGTCGTGGGGGCTTAGGCGATATGAAAATTAAAAATTTCCTAAATGAGGTTTTACAAGAAGAATTAAAACCAATTAGAGAAAGAAGAGAAAAACTAGCCCAGAATCCGGAATATGTATATCAAGTATTAAGAGAAGGCACTAAAAAGGCAAGAGAAAAGGCTGCTACGACTTTGAAAGCGGTAAAAAAGGCTATGATGCTTGATTATTTTGAGTGAAAATTATGAAAAAGCGTACAAAATGTATGAAAATTGGACTTATAATTAAAAATGCCTGATTTTATTAAAAGATAATTGCTATCCGAATTTAATAAAGATATAATAATTTAAAGAAAGGTAGGGTTAAGTTTTAAACTTAACAATTTGATTTATGAGAGAATTAAAAGTAAATGGTATTTATCGTCATTTTAAAGGAGATTATTATTTAGTATTAGGAGTTGCTATTCATAGTGAAACTAAAGAAAAGTTAGTAATCTATCGCGCCTTATATGGTGATAACTTAGTTTATGCTAGACCTTATGAGATGTTTTTAAGTGAAGTTGATCATGAAAAGTATCCTAATGTTAAACAAAAATATCGCATGGAAGAAGTAAATGTTGAAAGTGTTGCTAAAAATTTTCAAAAATAAAAAGGACTTATTTAGTCCAAGGAAGAAGAGATAATACTCTTCTTTTAAAATTATAATTTTTAAGTTCTTTACTAGCATTGGGACTACTAAAGTTAATAGTTTTGCTTAAAATAATAATTTCATAATTAGAATAATTATTAAATATATTAGGACATAGTAAACCCATATTATTTATAATATCCGGATTATGTTTATAAACATATATTACCCTAGTAAGATCAAGTTTATAATTTAAGGCTTTAGTAAAAAAGTATTCGGGAGAAGTAGACATATTAAGTAATTCTTCATCACTAAATAATTCAAACATTAAATCGTAATTATGACAAAACATTGAAAAGTTAGTAGTAGTAATTAAATTATTTAATCTTTTTATAGTATTTTTATTAGGAGTCATTTCTAAAGGAGCAATAATATTAGTTAATTGATAAATAGAGGCTTTAAAATAAGTAGTATCATAAAAAGTATCTAAGGCTTTTTTAGTAAATAAACTATTTATTAAATTATAGTGATTACTTTCTAATTGTTTTAAAGTATTATCTAAGAAGGTTACTAAATGAATAAATCTTTTAATATAGTTTTCTTTATCTATAGGAGGTAAATCTTTAATAGATAAAAAGAAACTGTGAAAATAAGGCTTATATCTCATTATAAAAGGAAGATAAGAGTCTTTAGTAAAGAATTTCGTAAAACTATTATCTAAAAGATAAAGACTTAAATTACTAGGATATATTCCTAAAGAAAAGTTATTATCATTTAAAAGTTTTAAGATAGATAAATTATCAAAATATAGAGCCGTATATAATATTAGATAGTAGCACTTATTGGAATTATTATTTAGATTATGGTTTTCCTTAGAAAACTCTTTTTCTAATAGGGGAATAAATTTAGAATCAGTTAAAATAACTTTAGAAGGTTCTAACTTAATTTTTCTTTTTATTTCTTGTTTAATATATATTAAATATTCTTGCATAATAACCTCGTTTGTAATAATTATATTTTTTATCTAAAAAAAGATGTAAAATCATTGTAAAACTTTCTAAAGAAAAAAGAAAGTAAAACTTATTAATTAATGGTAAATAAAGATTCTTTTCTTTTTTAGAAATTGTGATATACTAATTTAACTTGAAAAGAGGAATTAACATGGAAGAAAAATTAGGGATTATTTTTAATCAAGTGTTTTATAAATATCGTTTTTTATTTCTAGAAAGAAATAAGTTTGAGGCTTTAACAAGAAATATTAAAAAGAAATACTTAAAAGAAGTTAGTTTAGATGTTTGTGATTTTGATTATTATTTAATGGAGTTAGAGGATGTAGCAAGAAAATATTTAGTTAAAAAGATGAATGAAAATCCTTTAGAAGTATTAAATAATTATCTTAATATAGAATTAAAAGATATAAAAGATAATTTGAGTGCTTTAGAAAGTATTACTTGTTTATTTAGTAAATGTAATATTAATGATAATATGATAGAAAGATTTATTAAAAATAATAAAACTTTTAGAAAAATAGTAGGTAATGTAACCGTTGATAATATTCGTTATATAAAAAATGGTAATTTAGATAGAGCGATTGATAATAAGATGGTAAGAGAAATTATTTATATATATTGTGATATTGAAAAAGTAGATGTTGAGAGTTTAGAATTTAAAAATAGTAATCCTTATTTTGGATATGGTTTACCACCTTTTAAAAGTAAAGAAGAAGAGATTGAGACTATAAAAAAAGCTAAAAACGGGGATAAATTGGCTAAAGAAGAAATAATAATGCGAAATATAAAGTTAGTTGTTTTTGTCGCGAAGAAATATACTAATGATTCTATTTTATTAGAGGATTTAATTCAAGAAGGAATTATGGGAGTATTGAGAGCCATAAGATTGTATGATTTTCAATATGATATTAAGTTTGGGGCTCATGCTTATAGTTGGATTAAACATATGATTTCAAGGTATGTTATTACTAAAGAAAGAGAGTTTACTGCCCTAGCCAATAAAGGAAGGTTATATATTGATTATCAAACCAAGTATCAAGAGTTTTATAATGAGTTTGGGAGGGAACCTAGTTTAAAAGAAATGGCGAAGATTTTGGAGGTTTCGGAAGAAAGATTATATAGATTTTTGATGGCTAATAGTCAAAAGTTAAGTTTAGATGAACCAGTAATATTAGAAACCGAAGTAGATAGAAAAGAATTTTTAGTAGATGATAGTAGGGATTTTGTTTTAGAATATGAAGATAAAGAATATCTTGCTAATATAGATAACTTGTTAGAGAGTATGGGTTTAACGAAAAGAGAAAAAGAAGTTATTAAGTTAAGAAATGGCTTAGATGATTTAGAAATTACTAGAACTCAAGTCGAAATTGCGGCGATGTTAGGACTTACTCATCAAAGAGTTGACCAATTAGAAAAAGCTGGGTTAGAAAAAATAAGAAGTTATATGAATAATAAAGAAAATGATAATAGGAAGAGATTAAAACTAGATAAAAAAAATTAATAGATTAATTATAGATTTTTTGTTATACTTAAAGAGATTAAGGTGATTATTGTGATTTATTTAGATTATAGTGCCACGACACCAGTAAATCCTGATGTTTTGGACAGTTTACTTAAAGTTAGTAGAGATTATATAGGCAATCCTAATTCGATGCATAGTTTAGGGGTTAAATCAAGAGCCCTTTTAAAAAGTGCTACTAGACAAATTGCTGATTGTTTAAATATAAAGATGGAAGAAATTATTTATACTAGTGGGGCTACGGAGGCTAATAATACGGCTTTATTGGGAGTGGCTTTAAGATATAAAAATAGGGGTAATCATATAATATTATCCAAATTAGAACATCCTTCAGAATATGTGCTGGCTAATTATTTAGAAAGTTTAGGTTTTAGAATTAGTTATGTTAATAATGATAGTGATGGGTTAATTGATTTAGATGATTTAAGAAGTTTAATAACGGATAAAACGATATTAGTAAGTATTGTGGGTGTTAATAGTGAAGTTGGGGTAAGACAACCCCTAAAGACTATAAGACAAATAATTAAGAAAGAAAATCCTAATACTATATTTCATAGTGATTTAACACAAGGTTTAGGAAAAGTTGCTATTAATTTAAATGATGTCGATTTAGCCAGTTTTTCTGGTCATAAAATATATGGTCCCAAAGGAATAGGCTTACTTTATAAAAGTGAGAAAGTGGATATAGTACCGTTAATTCATGGTAGTAGTAAAGATTTTCCTCTTAGAGCAGGGACGCCTCCTCTTCCTTTAATTGTCGCTTTATCAAAAGCTATTAGATTATGTTTAATGGATTTAGATAAAAAAGAATTATATGTTAAAAAGTTAAATGAAAAGATAGTAGATGATTTAAGTCATTATCCTAACTTAAAGTTTAATAATACTAAGTATTCAATATATCATGTAATTAATATAAGTTTAATGGATATTAAACCAGAAAGTTTTGTCCATGCCATGGAAGATCATGAAGTATATATAAGTACTAATACGGCTTGTTCATCAGGAGAGTTATCTACTTCAGTTATGGCTATATACGGAGATAAAAAAAGAGCTATGACTACTATTAGAATAAGTTTATCATGTAATACTACTATGGATGAAGTTAATAAGTTTTTAACTTTCTTCCATGGGGAATATCAAAGATTTATAAGATTAAAAAGTAAATAAAAATAATCTCTAGAATATTATTAAGTTCTAGAGTATTTTTTGTATATTTTTATATTTTTTGACCATAATAATTTGTTTATAAAATTTCATAGAGTTAAATACTCTATGAAACCGTATTTTCGTACCTTATTTTTAATTTATATATAAACTATATCACATAATTGCGCATAATGCTATAGGTAAAAGACTTAATTTTTTACTAATTGTGGTCAAATTTTTAGTCAAAAAATTATGTAAAGTTCCTAGGTATTTTCTGGGTTTAAGAGTGTAAAGTTCTTTTTATTTTTAAAATCTATTCTAGTCAAATTTATGGTCAAATAAGCTGCAAGGCCAGTATTTACCTAGGGTTTTCATAGAGTATTTAACTCTATGAAAAGTGTAAAGTGTGTAAATGGGTATTCTAGAGACCTGTTGATTATTAGGTATTAATTATTTTTAATGGGAAATAATAAAAGTAGTAGAGGTTTAAAATGAAAGAAAAGATTAATAAGAAACAACTGCTATTAGCATTAACAGCAGTATGTTTAGTGGGGTTAATTGGAGTAGGTATCTCTTATGCTTATTATGTAGCAAATTTTCAGGTAAAAAATCCGGAAAATGGGAATAATAATGTTACGTCAGCAAATACTACTAATGTCGTAATGGATATTAAGAGTAAAACTGTGGCTTTTGATGGAGTATTACCTGGACATAAAGAAGTAAAAGCATTTACTATAAGAGGTGAAGGAGATGCAAATGCCCAGCCAACAGAGGCAGCAATTAAAGTAATGCCTAACCTAGGAGTATTTAGTAATGATGTAACCTGGAAGTTATATAAATCAACAGAAGAAGTTACTTGTACATCTACACAAAAACATGTAAATGGCCAGTATTATGAAGATTCATCATGTAATATTCCTAGTAGTGCAACTTTAGAGTTATCTGGAGGAGCTGATGAAGATTTTAAAAATATTATTGTTTATCCAAAGACAGAAACTAAATATTATTTAGTAGTAGAATACGCTAATCAAGGTGATCAAAATAATCAACAAGGGCAAGAATTTACTATTAATTTAGATTTAGGCGGTAAAGTTGTTTTGCCAACTTTAGTTGAAAAAATCACAAGGCTTGCTCTAAGTGATACGGTTAATCTTGCAAGTGATGATCCAGATAACAATGTAAGATATATAGGAGCAAATCCAGATAATTATGTCTATTTTAACTGTAGTGATTATAATAATCAATCCGATAGCACTTGTGAAAAATGGCGTATAATTGGTTTATTTAATAATATAACTAAGTCTGATGGGACCAAAGAAAATTTAATAAAAATAATAAAAGATGAGAGCTTAGGCAAATTTTCTTGGGATTTAAAGAGATATAAAGTTGCTTCATCATTAAGCCAAATGGGATCAAATGATTGGTCTGATTCACAATTGATGATGATGTTAAATCCTGTTGAATATTTAAAAGATGGTTATACTAATTCCAATGATATAATTTCTTATAATGGACAACAGATATATAGTAAAATGGGTTCTTATTATAATGGTACTAAAGGCTGTAAGCCGGCAGCAATTGCTGAAGGAGAAACTTTTAATTGTACTGAGATAGATTTTACTACTACTGGTTTAAAAAATGATAATACTAGAAATACAATTGAAAGCGTAATTTGGAATATTGGAACAACAGAATTATATGGTTCAGTAAGCAATAGTGGCCTTGCTGATTATATTTATGCTAACGAAAGAGGGACTTTAACTTTTGATAATAGACCAGTGACATGGACGGGTAAGATAGGTTTGGTGTATCCAAGTGATTATGGTTATGCCACTAGTGGCGGGTTAAACAATAATCGTCAGACTTGCCTTTCTAAAAACTTATATAATTTGGATAGTTCTGAATTAAATGATTGTAAAATTAATAATTATATATATAAATCTGATTATTGGCAATGGACTATGGCTCCATATCGTACCAGTTCTTCTGATTGTATTTTTAGTATTTATGCAAATGGCGGCGTTTTTCCCAGCTCTGTTTCTAACGCTAACGCGTCTGGTAGTCCTGAGGTGCGTCCAACTCTATTTTTAAAATCTAGCATTTCTATTAGTGGGGGTGCCGGATCAAGTACGGAACCATACCAATTAAAGGTCAACTAAAAAATAAAGTGAGTAAAACAGGTCGTGTGTTTGGCAAAGGCAAACCTACCTGGAAGAAGAATAAGTGAGGGTGCTAATTCTTAGAAATCAATTATCAATATTATTTAATAAGTGAGACTTTTTTATGTCTTGCTTTTTTGCTTTTAAGATAATAAAAAAAGACAATCTTACGAAAGTCTTATTTAAGCTGCTAATGGTTCAGCAGCAACATCTTCTGATTCTTCTGCTAACTTAATTGCTCCTACTGGACAAGTATCAACGGCATTTTGCAATTCTGGTGTATCAAGATGTTCTTGAGTTTTAACTTGAGATATGCTTGCAGAATCATTCATTTCAAAATGTTCTTCATCCATAGCAGCACACATACCGCATCCCATACATACCGTTCCATCTACTATTAATTTTTTCATATTATTTCCTCCTATGTAATTATACCAATAATTATAGAAAAAAGTAAATTAGTAATACCAAAAAATTAGGATTTATGCTATTATGTTATTGATGGATAGTAATTGAGGTAATGATATGAACAATGATTATAATGAAACCACACCAAGTCGTGTCAGAAAAAATGCTAATCTTTATAGAAGAATTGATGCTGCAAGTATCGATGATATAGAACCAAGAAGAGAAGAAGAAATAATTGAATCTAATACTACGACTATTGATGTAGAAAAACTAAAAAGTATGCTTGATAAAAAATATCGTGAACCTAGTAGTAATACTTTAAAAGATATAGATCATAACTTAGTTAATAGAGATATTAATTTAGAAGAAACTAGAGAATATAATTTAGATGAGATATTAAATAAAGCTAAAGATAATAATGATACAGACTATGGGGTAGAAAGATTAAAGAAATTAAGTGATACTAATGTTTCTATATTAGATGGTTTAAATATTAAAGAAAATGATGATACTAATAAAAGTAAAGTAAGTAGTGATTCTAAGAAGTTAATTGAACTTATTGATACTATAAATCTAAAAGAACAAGAAGGATATGATGCTTTATTAAAAGATACTAATAGTAATGAAGAAGAGTTTTATGATACTAATAAGAATAGTGCTTTATTAGATGATTTGGCTTTAGAAGATACAGGTTCTAATGAACCACTGGATATGTTAAGTGAACTAACTGGTAATGATGAAGATACTAAGGTAGTGGGTGCTAGTAAGATAGAAGATAATATTGATGATGAAAAGATAAACTTTAAGGAAAATACTAAACCAGATAAGTATGATGATATTGACTTAGAAGATACTGATGATGATTTTGATACGACCGAAGTAGTTAGTCGTGATGATACGGATGAATTTACCGATAGTATTGAACTTACAACAACTCAAATATTTACTAAAGATGATTTTGAAGATTTTGATGATTTAAAAGAAGCTACTAAACCGCGTATTTTTGTTAAAATATTAATATTCTTAATAGTTATTGCGGTTATAATTGGTACAGTCTTTGTTTTAGATAGAATTCTAGATTTAGGAATATTAAGTAGATTAGGTATTAATTTTTAGAAATATAAAGATTAGAAAGAGAAGGAAAATAAAATAATAATTCTTCTCTTTTTTGATATCAATTAATATATTTTAGTATGAAAAGGTTTAAAAGACGAAAAAGAATTAATTTCTTATTAATATATGTTATTTTAATTTTAATAGAGTTTATCTGGGCTGTTAATAGTTTAGGTAAGTTGATAAGTCCTAAGTTAATTAATATTGTTAAAAATAATATTATTTATTATGATAATTTGTTAGTTGAAGAGTATATGGATACCCAAGAGTTAAGAAGTAGTTTAATTGATGATTTAATTTCTTTAGATAAGAATAAGAATGAAGAAATAATGAATATTGATATTAATACGGCTAAATCTTATGAATTAATGGCTGGTATTGTTAAGGAGTTAAAGAATAAATCTAATAATTATGATGATGTTGATCTTTATGCTAAGAATAAAAGAGGTTCTATGGTATTAAGGTATCCTGTTGGTCTTGCTAGTTCTAATATTTTACTTAATAATTTGGGATATCGTATTCCTTTGAAATTAGAATTAAATAGTAATGTTTTAACGGGTATTAAAACTAAAGTTACTAATTATGGGTTAAATAATGCTTTGATTGAGGTATATTTAAAGGTTAGTTTTGTTTCTAATGTTATTTATTTTAGTATGGATGAGGCAATTAACAGTGATTATGAAATTCTTTTAGCAAGTCGGATGGTAATGGGAAGAGTTCCTGATATGTTTAATGGTTATTTGGAAAAAAATATTGAAAGTAATAATGTTAAAAATTAATAATTTAAAATTTAAGATTATGGCATAAATTGGTATATTTATACTGGTTGTTGTGTGTCATCTTTATTAGATACATTTGATTGTGTTTTGACCTCGGTCCGTATTTTAACTTTTTAGAAATGGAAGGAGGAGGTCCTATGAAAGGAATTTTAAATGGAGTATTTAATTATTCTCATAATAATTTTAGCCTTTGTAGATGAAATTATAAATTCTATCAAAAGGAAGTAAATTTTTTTATAAAAAATTTGAAAAGCACCTACTCATCATGAATAGGTGCTTTTCATACATTAAACTAATGGACTAAAGAAACATCTAACACGCAAAAATCAAATGTATCTCTTTTTATTTAAGAACAACCAAGTTCTTTCACTAAGTAGTATAGCATATTTTTTTATTTTTGCAACTACCTGTGGTCCATTATTATGATATTTAATTTCAGAAAAATTATACTTGATTTTCAATTATATATATTTAAAAGATAATAACATAAAATTTAAGAAAATGGCATAAATCGGTAGATTTATACCGGTTATTGTGGTACCATATTTGTTAGATACATTTGATTGTTAGGTGTTTTGTCCTCAGTCCAAATCTTAAAATTTGTTTTTTAGAAATGGAAGGAGGTTGGTCCTAGATAAAGGAGAATTATGGAGCATTTAATCGCTCTAATTATTATTTTAGTCTTAATAGACAGAATAGTAAATTCCAATTACAGGGATTAATTTATTATTTCGAAAAAGGGGTAATAGAAAAGCACCAACTCGACGAGATGGTGCTTTTCAACATTTACAAAATGGACTGAGAAGCACCTGACTTCCTAAATCAAATGTATCTCTTTTTTTATTTAAGAACAATCAAGTTCTTTCATTAAGTAGTATAGCATATTTTTTTATTTTTGCAACTACCCGTGGTTCATTATTATGGTATTTAAATTAAAAAAATGTCCATATTAATAATATATCCAAAGGATTAATGAAGTATTCAAAATAAATCAATTACTTTATGTAAATTTTAAACTATTTTCTACTTTTAAAAGCCTAAAATTATGGTATACTATTGGTAGAATAGTAGGTGAAAATGATGGATATATTTATTTCAATTGGATTTGATACTGCTATTAAGAAGTATGTTTTATTTACGGAGAAAAATCACCATGATTTAGCAACGGATTATCTCGTTTATGTCATGATGATGCTTACATTTATTTATAGTAAAGCTGATATTATGAATCCGTACTTAGCTCGTTATAAAAATGGAGCCTCTAACTTATTACATAATTTAACTAAATATGGTTTAAAGGAAGAAAAAGTCAATAAATTTTTTAATGATTTAAATAATTACTTAGAAAGGGATAACTATAATAAAGTTTGTAATCAGTATAAGAATCCTTATTTTCTTATAATACAAGAAGACTTAATAGATATGTTTTATGCTAAGTGGCAAAGTGTAGATGTCAGCAAAGAAGAGATGAAAAAATTTAAAAACCTACTATATTCATCAAAAAATAGTAATGCTGCTTGTAGGAAATTAAATGAATTATATAATACCAATTTAGATGGGGCTTTAGTCTATTTTAGTAACATTTTTAGTAGAAAAGATTATGCTATAATGATGATACCTAAAAAAGATAGAATTTTAGATATGAGTGTTTATAAACTATTTAATCTTAATGAACAAGATATTATTAAATTAAATAATGCGACCTTAGAAGAAATAAATAATGGGATCTATAATTATTTTCATATAAACCCAATTGGGATTAGAGCCTATGATAAATTAATGATGAAAGTTAATAAATTAAGTAATACTAAATATCGCTTAGCAGATAATACCGGAAGTATTAACTTAATTATGTTTGCTAGTTTCTTTAGTTTTATAATAATATTAGGGATTACGATAGGACTTATGTTAGTATGAAAACAAAGGTAATAAATGATATAACTTATTATGTTATAAAAGATGATAATGATATATTAAGTACTATGGATATAAGTGATAAATTAACGGAGTATTTTGATGATTTTGATTATATTGTTGGTGATATAAGTTATAGTGTTATAAGACTTAAAGGTTTTTATAGAGATAGTAAAAGTAATAATAAATTTAATAAGATAAGTTTTTTAAATAATTATTTAGAAAAATATTGTTCTTATGGGGCTAAATGGTTTATAATTAGTAAGATTTATAAAGATATAAAATAAAGAGCAAGGGATGGTTAGAGTGATAGAGAAGATTGAGATATTAAAAGAAAATAATGATAAATTAGTAGTAGATGCTATCAGTGCTTTTAGTATTGATTTTAATAATGTCGGACATAATTTTTGTATTGCGACTGCTAATGAGTTGGATCAAAATGGTTTAGTAAAATTGTTAGTTAGTGAAATTACGGATAATGGTTTGATTAAAATTGCTGATGAGGCTTTATGGGGCGAAGTTAAAAATGTCATGAGAGCGATTATAAGTGGTAGTAGTTATACTTATAGTTACATTAAAATGCCTAAGAGTGTTAAAGCTAGTAATGATTTTGCCAGAGTAATTGCGGTTCAAGAAGCGGCTAAAACCCAGTTAATTAGTGATTATATGGCGAAGAAACCTACAGATGCAGTAGCAGTTCCAGTATCTGATAGTTTGATTGATAATCCCGCTATTTATCCAACAGAAACACCTGATTCAAAGGTCGGTCATGAAGTAACACCAGGGATTTCTGTAGAGATACCAGCACAAGATGGTAGTGTGGTTCAAGAAACGGAAGTAAAACCTATAAATGTTATGGATGTGCCTCAAACTACCCAAGTTGCTAGTGAACCAGAAGTTTCAATGGATGATTTAGTAAAACAAGCTATTGAAAAAAGTGAAGAACCAACTAATTTTGATAGACAAGAAGAAGAGAAAAACTTGGCTATTGATGCTACAAAGTTAATGACTGAACTAGAAAATTATATTAGATTAGTTGTTAAAGATGAAATAAATAAGACAAAGTAAAAGTTAGAAAATATAATAATAAATAAGATATTTGCTCTCATAATTGAGAGTTTTTTTGGCTTTTAACTTTTAGTGTTTTCTTAAAATGGAAAGTTTGTATTAATTAATTGCTTTTAAGCTAGATTTTACTTGTTAAAATAAAGACTCAATGGTATTATATGGGCATTGGAAGTGGTATGATGGTATCGTTTATTTTTTACTTAGGAACAATTTTAGAAGCTTTTATCTTGCAAAGAATAAATCAAGATTGTTTATATAATGATGCCGGCAAAGAAGGATATAAAATAAAAATCGAAGATGATGATTCTATACTACAATTAGCTTTTTTAGCAAAATTTATTCCCGTGGTTAATTTATTAGAAGGGTTTTATCATATAATTAATTATAATCTAAATAAAGATGAGATTATAGCTTATTTAAAGGAAAAAAATTTAATGGAACCTTTTACTAAGGGAGATATGTTTTATTATTTAAAAGATGAAAATATTAACAGGTGTCGGGAAATAGCAGATAGATATTATATGCAAAGAAAAGAGCCGTATTATATAATTTTTATAGGTGAGTATGATGTTTGTAAAGTTAGTTATGTTTTTGATTTTCCTTATCGCGATATAATTATTTTAGATATTGAAGGAACGATGGAAAATCTAGATTTAGAAGAACAAAAAAGAGTAGTAAAAGAAACAATCCAAAAGTACGAAGAGGTTTGTATTAGTAAATGTGGAGGGTTAATGGCGTATTATGATGCTATAAGAGAAGGTTATTTTAATCCTGAGAAGATTGTTACTAAGACACCTCATCTTTTAGAAGAAATGTTAAGTCAAAAGCTTAGTTTACAAAGGAAAAAAGCTTAAAAAAATCCTTGATTTATCGCAAAAAATACTATTAAAAATGTTGTTAAAATAATTTAATGGTGTTATATTTAAGGCGTAGTTTAAAGGAGTATATTATGGGAGAATTAATATTTTGGGGAGGAAGTATCGTTGAAACTTTTATCTTTAATGAATTAAATTCTAAGAAGCTTTATAAAGATTTAGCAGATAGAGGTTTTAAAGTTAAAATTATTGATGATGGTGGTATTTACATGCATGAGGTGCCAATGTATTTAAGATTTATTCCTTTTTTTAATCTTTTAGCTACTTTTCAGTATATTATGCAATATAATGAGAGCTAGATGAGACAATTTTTTATTTTCAAAGTAAGGGAATGATATCCCCTTTAACTAAGAATGAAAGAGAACTTTATAGACTTAATCCAACTATTAAAACCGCGATGGATATAGCTAAAGAAGATTATTTAAGACGAAAATATGGTAATTCGATTATTTTGCAAAGTGAATTAGGGAATACTAAAATAGTTTATTTTTATAACTTTGAAACATTAGAAATTGAGATTTCTTCGTGTGAGGGGCATTTGGCAACTTTAAAGAAAGAAGATTTAGATGAATTAGTTGGGACTATACTAGAAGTTAATTTACAAGATTATTATGATTATTATGGTGATGAATGGGGATATTATCATGCTATAATGGACGGAAGGGAATTACCGGTTAGGATTATAGTTAAAGAAAGTGATTATCAAATGGAAGATATTTTAGAAAATGGTGGGGATAAGAATATGGAATTACCAAGAAATAAAAAGGGGTTTTGGGGTAATGTTTTTCAATTAACTTTACATAAAAAAGGAAAAGTAGAAAGGGACTTTAAATGAATTATTTTGCTTTTATAGATAAATATGGAAAAGTAACTTATAAAGATAAGAAAGAAACCGAAATAGATATTTTATTATTTAGTCAGCTAGCTTATTTACCAATGGATAATATTGATTTTAAAAATAATCAGAAATATACCCTAGAAGAAATAGCTACTAATATTGATAGAAGTGTTTTTTTAGAGTCTTTGATTGCCCAACGAAACGCTTTAAAATTATTAGATACAATTAAAGATTTACCGCGTTTTAAAGAAATAAAGGTTACGGATTATTCATATATTATGGATGAGAACTCCCAGTTTGGAGCGGTTACTTTTATTTTACCTAATAAACAAATAGTTATTGCTTTTCAAGGAACCGATAATACAATTGCTGGTTGGAAGGAAGATGCCATTCTTTCTTATAAATATCCTACAACTTCCCAAGAACTGGCGGGAAGTTATGTGGAAAAGATTATTAGCAAATATAAACGCTCGGTAATTATTTGTGGTCATTCTAAAGGGGGCAATCTAGCTTTGGTGGGAGCCATGCGAACTACACTTTTAAAAAAATTAGCTATCAAAGAAATATATTCCTTTGATGGACCGGGGTTGCGTGAGAATGAATTTAATAGTAATCAGTATAAACAAGTAAGAAGAAAATTACATAATATTATTCCTGATGAAAGTATGGTAGGAGTCCTTTTTAATCAAGAAAATTTAGATGTTATTAAAAGTAATGCCAAGGGAATAATGCAACATGCCACAACTTCATGGCAAGTCGAAGACGATAAATTAGTAAGAACAAATAAGAGTGCTTTAAGTGATAACTTAGATAAAGCTATTTATGATTGGTTATCTAATTACAATTTAGAACAAAGAAAACTGATTATTGATGAAACTTTTGGACTTTTAGAAAAAAGTAATATTAAAAGAGTCAGTGATATAAGTGATAACTATTTAAGAAGTCTGTTTGAAGTTTTAAAAGCTACTGAAACTTTAGATAATCAGACGAAAGTAGTTATATTTAATTGTTTAAAATTATTAAGTACTACTTTATCAAAAACTTTAATTAATATGGAATTAAATAATTTGAAGAAAAAAATTAATAATAATATCTTCAAAGAAAAAATAAATATGGATAAATAATAAGTAAACCCAAAGTAAGGAGTTTTGTAATCAAAAATAACTATTTCCAAGTCTTAAATAATTTGCTATAATCTAGTTAGAAGATAAGGGTGTAGTAAGATGAACAATTTTTATAATGCAGATAAATATTTTTTAGTAGATACAATTCATGGTAATTTAAAAGCCAGTAATATTAATTTAGTACCTTTAAGCAATGCTTTAATAAATTTATATAATAGAAGAACTTTTAAAGTTTTAAGTAAAAAAAGAATAGTAGATGAAATAACTGGTAAAGAATCATTTGTACCTATTGAGTCATTGGGTTTTTTACATACTAGTGATAGTCCTTATCAAGATGATTTAGATGTTATCTCATATGAAGTATTAAAACTTTTAGGAATTAATGCCATGCCAGCGTTTCATTTACTTACACAAGAAAAATTGAGAGGTTCCATATTAATAAGTGCCATAAACTTGAGTGATGAAGTTTATACGATTGAAGATTTATCGAAAAAAATAGTTTTAATGATTAAAGAAAATAAGACAGCTATTCCAGAGTTTTTACTTAGCTATATTCATTTAGGAAGTAATAGTAAAAATAGTCCTATTATGGATATGAAAGTTGTTAAAGAATTAATAGATTTTCCAATTAATATAATAAGTTATGTCTTTAATTTAGATAGTAAAGCTTTATATAAAATCAAGTTAAATTATATTAATTATTTACTTGGGATGTATGTTATTAATCAAAATAATATTGAATTAAATACTTATGGCGTTTATAAGAGTAAGACTTCTAGTATTGTAAGTATGTTACCAGCTTTTAATTATAGTAAGAGTTTAGAAAAAAGTAATGTTGTTAATTTGAATAATAAATATGTTGATAAAGAAGTTTTTTTGAATACTTTGTTTAATGGTTATTATGAGTTTTTTAAAGATATAAGTAGAGGCTTAATGGAAAATGTTTCGGCTTATAAAAAGAGTATGAGTTTAATTATTGATAATAATACTTCAGGAAGAGATGCTAAGGTTATTACAGGTATTCTTTTTGATTTAATTGATAATGTAGCAGGTTTAGAAGAAGAACATCGTTTAAGTTTTGGGGAGTCACGAATTGATATGGCTCTTACGCAGACTAGTATTAATTTAAATGCCGTAAATCATAATCAAGAGGTTAGAAATAAGTATGAAAAAGTTGAGGAACATTATAAAGTAACAGGAGATATAAGTCCTAAAGAAGATATAGGAGAAGAAAAGCCAAAAAGTCCCGAAAAAGAAATGGTGAAGGTAAAAGTTGAAGAAGCTAAACCCGTAAAAAAAGGTCATTTAGGTTCCATAATTTGGGCAATTGTCATTATCGCTATTGTTATTGCTATTGGTTTTGGAGCGTATTATCTGTTAACAAACTATATTGATTGATTTTTAAGGCTTTTTATGGTACAACTTAAGTAGGTGATTTGTATGCTTATTTCCGTTGAAAAACAAGAAATTGGTCCAGTTTATAAAAAGGTGTTGGAATACAAAAGAAGATTTAGTGGGGGAATTTATTGGCGTTTAAAAAAACATGCGGCCGTGATTGAAAGACATTTAAATCCAGGGGAAGAAGTGATGTATGCTTTTCCTGCCCAAAAAAATGAGTCGCATAAAGATATATTTAATACTTGTATATTGGCGCTTACAAATAAAAGAATTTTAATTGGGCAATCTAAATTGTTATTTGGTTATGCTCTAACTTCGATTACTCCTGATTTATTTAATGATTTAGAAGTTTATGAAGGTTTAATTTGGGGAATTATCACTATTGATACAGTTAAAGAATTAGTAAATTTATCAAATATTGATAAGAAAGCTTTACCAGAAATAGAGACTAATATTACTGAATTTATGATGGAAGAAAAAAAGAAGTATGTAATTAAAAAAGATTAACATAAAATATAAAGATTCATATCCTACAATAGGATGTGATTTTTTATGTATGATAAGTATACGGTAGGTTACAATGAGACATTAAGTGATATTGCAAAGCGTTTTAATACAACTAAAGAAGAGTTACTTAGTGTTAATAATATTTATGATGAAGGTATGATAAGAGCAGGAATGGATATTGCTGTTCCCATAAGTAATGATTATTTTACAACTTATACGGTTAATAGTGGGGATAATTTATATGCTATAGCGAGGCGTTATAATATAAATCCGACTCTACTGGCAGCGTTAAATGGCTTAAATATGGATGATTATATTTATCCTAATCAGAAGATTATGATTCCTAAAAGTGGTTATAGTTTTTATATTACTAAAGATGGGGATACTTTAAGTACGGTAGCAGATAAGTTTAAAAGAAGTGTTAACGAGTTAACAAGTATGAATCAAACCATATATTTGCTTCCCGGACAATTAATGATTAATAGAACAAAGTAGATGAGTAGTTATCTACCTTTTTTTCATTTAAAAAGAAATTAAAAAGTTACTTGTAATTAATAATTGTTAAAATGAAGAAAATGCGATTGTAAAAATGTTGCAATTAGAAAATTCTTAAGGTATAATTATTAGTATAGGAGAGAGTTTTATGAATAAAAGTATTAATAAAAAAGGTTTTACATTAGTTGAGTTATTGGCTGTTATTGTTATTTTAGCCGTACTTGCTTTAGTTGCGATGCCAAATGTTACAAGATTAATGGAGAATGCTCGTAAAAATTCATTCACTACAGAAGCTGAGGAGTTTGCTAAGTATGCACAGACTGCCTATACGAATGTTCAATTAGCAGGAAGTCTTACTAGTTCTGGACAAATTTCAAAATTTAAAGTACCAGGTACAGCAAAAGGAGATTTTGAATACTTTTGTATTTCTTATCAAAAGTTGAAAGCTGATCAGTATGTTAATAAATCTAATGATGCTGCTTATGGTGGAATTATTGAGTTATTTATTCCAACTTCTACAAACTCAACTGTTACTTCAACAATTACTAATATTTATATGACTAATGGTAGTTATGCAATCAATGGTATTTCTTTAAGCAATTTAGCTTCTGGAAATTATACGGAAGGATCTGGTAATACACTTGGCCAATATAATAGTGGTATTAAGTTAGTTGTTAACGGTGCTAGTAAAGATGTATCTGGTATATCTAATGGTAGTGATGAAGGAACAAAAGGTAATTTATGTTTAACTACACAAGATGCTGTTAAAGCTGAAGTATCTAAATTAGATGGCGCTCATCAATTTAACTAAGAGACTTGATTTTAAGTCTTTTTTTTAAAGCTTTAATTTGGTAAAATAAAGCATGAGAGAAGGTTTTAAAATGGTAGTAATAGGTTCGCATGTGTCTTTTGGTAAAGACCAACTTTTAGCATCGGTTAAAGAAGCAATATCTTATGGGGCAAATACATTTATGTTTTATACAGGAGCACCTCAAAATACAATAAGAAAAGAAATTGATGAAGAAAAAATAAAGGAAGCTCAAAAGTTAATGCAAGAAAATGGTATTGATATAAATAATGTCATTTGTCATGCTCCTTATATAGTTAATCCTGCTAGTAATGATCCTGGAAAACAAAATTTTGCAGTTGACTTTTTAAAAGAAGAATTAAGAAGATGTAATTTAATGGGGATAAGACAGATGGTTTTACACCCTGGGAGTGCGGTTAACGAAACAAGAGAAGAAGGATTAAATAACATTGTAAAAGTTTTAGATGATATTTTAGATAACGATTATAATGTTAAAATTCTTTTAGAAACAATGGCTGGTAAGGGTAATGAATGTGGTATTAACTTAGAAGAAATTAATTATTTATTAAAAAATGTCCAAGATAATACTAAGTTAGGAGTCTGTTTAGATACATGTCATTTAAATGATTCGGGAGTAGATATTAAAACTTTTGATAATTATTTAGATGATCTTGATAAATTAATCGGTTTAGAAAGAATAGGCTGTATTCATGTAAATGATAGCAAAAATCCAATAAGTAGCCATAAGGATCGTCATGAAAATATTGGTTTAGGAACAATTGGTTTTGATAATTTAGTTAATGTTATTTATAATGAAAGACTTAAAAATATTCCTTTTATCTTAGAAACTCCTTATATTTGCAAAGAAGATAATGAAAAAGAAAAGATTTATCCACCATATAAGTTTGAAATAGAAATGCTAAGAAATAAAATGTTTAATTCTAATCTATTAAATGATATTAGAAAGTATTATAAATAATAAAAAGTAGTAAAAATAAGCTAGGATAATTTAAAAAGAATAGAGTTTCAAGATTTATTATCGTTGGAATTGTCTATTCTTTTTTCATACTTGATATATTCATAATTACTATTTTTACTTCTTAAAACCATTTGGTTATAGATTTTATCTCTTAAAGATATAGCGGCTTCTTTTTGAGTTTCTTTAGAATCAGGATAGAACGGTCCATCGATATAAATAGTTATTTTAGGACGGTTACCAAAACGCTTTTTTTGATAAGTGGTTGTCATAGAAAATGAGGGAACTTGGTCTTTAACAGGAAATCTAAAAGAAGATATGGGAAGTGGTCTTATTTGGGTATAATATGGCCATAGATGAGCTTCGGGATAAATAGTTATCGAATGATTTTGGACTAAAGTGTGCATAGCCTTAAATAATGCTTCTTTTTCATGAATCTTTCTAGGAATTGGTAAAGCTCCAACAAAGGGGAGGATTTTTCCCAGAAAGGGAATACCTAAATTAGCAGTACTGACAACAACATAATTTTTCTTGGGAAAAGTAAGAAGTAAAGGATCTAGGGCATCACCAATCATTTGAGTATGATTACTAAATAAGTAGTAACCTTTATAGTCTTTTAAGACTTTTTTATTTTTAAATGTTACTTTAAGAATTAGTTTACAATAGATAAGGGCAACTAGATATGCTAAAAAATAAAGAATAGAAGAGATAATCTTATAAAAAATGTTGGTATTTAACCATTTGTAGTTATCTTTGATTTCATAATTTTGGTTACTAGAAGTAACAAAATCATCAGTATAACTAGCATATGTTTTAAAGGTTGGTTTTTTCATAAATATCACATGATTATTGTAGCAAATTAATTGACTAATTTCACTAATTTTGCTATCATTTGATAGAAAGAAGTGATGTCTATGCGAAAATTAACCGAACAGGAAATTGTAAGAAGAGATAAATTAAAAGAAATAGCTAAAGTATGTAATCCTTATCCCGATAGTTTTAAGAGAACCCATACATTAAAGGAAGCTAAAAATTTAAGTGATGGTACAACTGATGTTAGCGTTTGTGGTCGTATTATTTTTATGCGTAAAATGGGTAAATTGTCTTTTGTGCGTATTAGAGAATTAGAAAGCGATTTACAATTAGAATTTAGAATTGATGAAGTTGGTGAAGAAAGATATGATTTCTTTAAAAGACTTATTGATTCTGGTGATTTTATTGGTGCTATGGGTGAAATTTTTACAACCCAAACTGGGGAAAAGACTTTAAGAGTTCATAGTTTTGAATTTTTAGGGAAAGCTTTAAGACCGTTGCCAGAAAAATTTCATGGACTTCAAGATACAGAACTTAAATATCGTAGAAGATATGTAGATTTAATTATGAATCAAGATTCGCGTAATGTATTTTTAGGTCGTAGCAAGTTTTATGCTTTTTTACATCGTTATTTAGGAGAAAATGGCTTTTTAGAAGTTGAAACGCCAATTATGCAAACTGCTGTTAGTGGGGCGGCTGCCAAACCATTCTTTACCCATCATAATGCTCTAAATTTAGATATGAATTTAAGAATTGCTCCCGAAACTTATTTGAAACAATGTATTGCTGCTGGTTTTGATCGAGTATATGAAGTAGCTAAGTGCTTCCGTAATGAAGGCATGGATACTGAACATTTACAAGAGTTTACACAAGTTGAATGGTATGTAGCTTATTGGAATTTTGAAGATACTATTGTTTTCTTCCAAAACTTTATTAAAAATGCGTTATTAGAACTTACTGGTTCAACCATAATTAATTACCGTGGTAATGAATTAAATTTTGATGGAAATTGGGAAAGAATTAATTATATTGACGCTATGAAAGAATTATTAGGTAATGATTTTTTAAATATTACGGACCCAATGGAGTTAAAGGAATTAGTTGTAAGTAAAAATTTATTTACAATGGCTGATATGGCTGAATATAAGTCTGTAAGTCAGATTATTGATTTTGTTTATAAAAAGAAAATACGCGCTAATATTGTTGGTCCAACTATTCTTTACAATTATCCTGCGGTTTTAAAACCACTTGCTAGAAGAAATGATGATGATAATAATGCTGTTGATGTTTTCCAAGTAGTTGTTTGTGGAACCGAAATTTGTAATGCTTATTCAGAGTTAGTTAATCCTGAAATTCAAAGAGCAAACTTTGAAGAACAAGCTAAAGCTAAGAGTCAAGGCGATGATGAAACTATGGAACTTGACGAAGACTTTATGGGAGCAATGGAACAAGGTATGCCACCAATCTCCGGTTTAGGTTTTGGAATCGATCGTTTGATGATGTTAATTTATAATCAAGAATCAATTCGTGATGTTGTATTATTCCCAATTATGAAAAAAGAAAATGAAACTTCAACATCTAGTGAAGTTAAAACTACGGTAGCAACTCCAGTTGAAGAAAAAATCGATTTTTCTAAAGTAGAGATTGAACCATTATTCCAAGATTATGTTGATTTTGATTCGTTTGCAAAATGTGATTTTAGAGCCGTTAAGGTTAAGAACTGTATAGCTGTACCAAAGAGTAAAAAATTATTACAATTTACTTTAGATGATGGTACTGGCGTTGATAGAACTATTCTTAGTGGTATTCATGCTTATTATGAACCAGAAGCTTTAATTGGTAAGACTTTAGTAGCTATTACAAACTTGCCACCAAAAGCAATGATGGGAATCGAGTCTTGTGGAATGTTATTGTCAGCAGTTCATCAAGAAGAAGGCGAAGAAAAGTTAAATCTTTTAATGGTAAGTAACAATATTCCTGCAGGGGCTAAATTATATTAAGAAATTTATAGAAAGTCTAAAAGTTTTTAGGCTTTTTTTTTGGCAAAAATACATTTTAAGATGTATTCAATGGTAGATAAAGTAGTTTCAAAGGTAATAAAAGGACAAAAAATTATAAAGATTTGTTTTAAATAAAAGTAATCTAATTATAGGAAAATTTGGCGATTCAAAATTAATGCTTTTTTCTAAATTGAGATTGAGTAATATAAATAAAAGCAATTTCATACTATTTTTTAGAGAGGAATTGATTTTATGAAAATGAGTATACCTTATGAAAAAGAAATTGTCTTTAATACGAAAATTGCTGAAATTACTTCCATTTCCTTAGAGTATGAAGCCAATGTCTTAGATGAGGATATTGAAGGAGAATTTATTGTTTCTGGTGATTATAAAATTCATGAATTAAGTGTTAATAAAGAGCCATTTAAATATCGTATCCCTTTTAGTGTTTCTTTAACTGATGATATAATTAGAGACTCAATTAAATATGACATTAATAACTTTACTTATGAAGTTATTGATGATGATACCTTAAAAGTAAACATCGAATTCGGGGTTTCTTATGAAATGGTTAAAGAAAAAGAAGAGGATACTAAAGAAGAATTAATTAAAGACGCTGTAACTTTTCCAAATAAAGAAGAAGAATTAGAAAAACAAAAAAGAGAAGATGCGGCATCGCGAGAATTAAATAATCTTTTAGACGATATTGAGTTAAATAATGAGATAAGTAATAATAAAATAAAAGATAATACTAGCATTAAAGATAATGCTGTCGATGTAAAAGTAAAAAATACAACTGAAGAGGCTAATAACAATGTTAATAAAGAAGTGGTTTTAAATAATGTAAGTAATGCTTTAAATACTTATGTAACATACCATATTCATATTTTAAATGATGGTGAAGATGTTAATAACATTATTAATAAATATAAAGTAACTAAAGAATTAATAGATGAATATAATTCTGGTTTGGAATGGGTTATGGGCGAAAAAGTAATTATTCCAGATTTGCAAGATGATTAATGATAATAATAAAAGCTAAAAAAATAAATAAAATAAGAAAACTAAAGTAATAGAAATGAATAATGAAATAAAAAGAATAATAGAAAAGTATAAACCTTTAAAATATACTATTAAGGGAAAAACAGTTAATCTTTTTAGTACGGCTGGTGATTATGTTGTTAAGCCAACTAAAAAGAATATTAAAGAATTATTTAATTATTTGAGTTCGAGAAATTTTACTAGCTTTCCAAAGATTGTTGAACAAAATGACGATTATATTACTTATGAATATGTTGAAAGTTTAGATACACCTAAGGAACAGCAACTTTTAGATTTAGTCTTGGTGGTAAGTAAATTACATAATAAAACAGCTTATTTTAAAGAAGTGACAGAAGACAAATATACAGAAATTTATGATAATATTAAAAGCAATATTTTGTTTTTAAAAGATTATTATAGCAAGATGTATGATGAGGCTTTTACTGAAATTTATAGTAGTCCTTCTAATTATTATTTCCTTTTAAATTATAGTTTAATAAATAATGATTTAACATTTGTAGAAAATGAACTTGATGAATGGTTTAATTTAGTAAAGGAAGCTAATAAACAAAGGGTCTGCCTTGTTCATAATAATTTATCTTTAGACCATTTTGTTAAAGGAATGGATAGCTATTTATTAAGCTGGGATAAATATAGTTTTGATACACCGGTAATTGATATTGTTAATCTTTATAAAAATGAATATTTAACTTGTGATTTTAGTGGCATTTTAAAAGAGTATTTAAAGAATTTTAAATTAAGTAAAGATGAAGAAAAATTATTATTTATTTTGTTATCGTTACCTGATGAAATTCATAAAGAAATGAGTGAATTTAATAATACTTGCAATGTTGTCTTGGTTGTTGATTATATTAAAAGAACTGAAAAGTTAATAAGGCCATATTATACGGAAAAGAAGAAAGAAGAGAATTGATACTTCAATTAAAAGAATAAAGATATTAAATCTTAAGGGTAAAATTAAAGTTATAAGGGTTTGGTAAAAAATAAGGATGGAAAGTCCAATTATAGCTAAAATAGTAAAAAAATTGGGGATTCTTGGTCGATTATTACACATATATAACACCTATTTTATTATATGAAAAATATAATAAAGGGTGTTTTTTCTTTGGCAGAATTTGAATTAGTTTAACCTTAAGAAATTTGATGAAATAGATTACCTTAAGAATTCTTATTGATTTGATTAAGTCTAAAATATTTTTAAAAGTAGTCTTATATTGTCTAATTGTTTACATAGAAAAAATTATAGCTATTTAAAAATGGGCAATAGTCTGTTATAATTAAGAAGATAAAAGTAGGTGATAACAGTGCGTAAGAATAAAATGGGGAAATTTATTAGTGGTATTTTAATTATTGGTATTCTAACTAATTATTTTTTCTGTGATATTAAACAAGTTAATGCTAAGACTAATTATAAAGCTTATACTACTACAGATGTTAATTTTCGTCGCGAGCCAAATACGAATGATAATACTAGCGATGGTAATATAAATATTATTACAAGTATTGATGCCAATAGTATTGTTACTGTCATCAGTGATGACATTGCTAGTTATACCAATTGTCGTTCTGGGTGGAAACAAATTGTTTATAATGATACTAAAGGTTATATTTGTTCTGGTTATTTAAGTGAAAAACCACTTGAAGAAAAATATGATCGACCATGGAATACACCAAAAAAAGCCATCATGGGTGGAGCCAAATGGATTGCTTCGGGTTATATTTCTCGTGGACAGTTTACTTCTTATTTGAAAAAGTTTAATGTTAATCCGAAGGCGGACAGTTCTATGTATAATCATCAATACCAAACTAATATTGCTGCTCCATCTAGTGAGTCAGTTACAACTTATAATGCTTATAAAAAACAAGGATTTTTAGATTTACAATTTACTTTTAATATACCAATTTTTAATAATATGGCTGATAAATATGATCGTTATGTTGGTTATGATAATTTAGGCACTAAAAGGCCAATTAAAAACTTAGTTGATAATATAGAAGCTTTAGATACGGTTGTTGACCAAGAGTTTGAAAATAAATTAAACAACGAGGAATTTCCAGAAAGTTATAAACGCATTTTAAGATACTTACATAGTATTCATCCAAACTGGCAATTTAAAGGCATGCAAACAGGTGAAGATTTTAGTTATGCTGTTGATCGTGAAAAGTGGATTGGGGCCATTGACATGAGTGATTATTATGATGAGTCTAGGGTAGTAGTTGAAGGAAGTAGATGGTATGTTCCAACAAGTGCTGCGACAGCTTACTATATGGATCCCCGTAATTTCTTAACAGAAAAATATATCTTTCAATTTGAAGCTTTAAATTATGATGAAAAGTATACTGAGGATTTAGTGCAAGGGGTTTTAAATAATACTTTTATGAAAGCTGATAGTCTTGTTGATAAACAAAGTTATAAGAGTATTTTTGTTGAGGCAGGTAAAACTTATGATATGTCGCCTTTATACTTAGCCTCACTTGCTCGTCAAGAATTAGGGACCAAAGGAAGCATTGCAAGTACGGGGGAAAAGTTTACTTATAATGGTAATGAGTATCAAGGAATTTATAACTTCTTTAATATTGGAGCCAACACTGGTGTTTATGATGGATTAATGTATGCAACAGGTGGTTACTGTAAAATTTGTGGTGACTATGTTGCTCCAGTTACTCCTGATAATTCTAACAACAATAATGAAAATAACAATGATAATAATAATGGTGGTAATGATAATAAACCAAGTGATGAGATTATTGTTGTTCCAAGTAGTAAAACGATAATTGATAATCTCGGTCTTAAAGAATATGGTGCGTATTTAAAAGGATTCAATATTGGTGAGGCAATTAGTGCATTAAAAGCTAAAGAACTAAGCGTTACTTATAGCAGTGATAATCTAATTGCCACGGGAACTAAGATAACATTTAATGATGGCAAGAGTTATACTGCTATAGTTTACGGGGATTTGACAGGTGATGGTCTAGTAAATTCAGCTGATTTGCTTCGTTTACGCCAATATTTGTTAAGCACTAAAGATTTAAGTGGGGCTTATAAAGAAGCAGCTGATTTAACTAGTGATGGTCAAATAAATTCAGCCGACTTACTTAAATTAAGACAATATTTACTAGGTCAAACTAATATAAATCAATTATAGAAATATAAATAGAAAGGATTATTTAGATAAGAAAGTAAAATTCTAAATAAAAGAAAATTATGAAAAAGAACTATTGTTTATATACTTTAGCCTTATTGGGAGTTGGGATGGCCACAATTAATGCTGCCCCTTCTTATAATTTTAAGGTCTCAAGTGGGGCAATTACAAATGGCAACAAAGTAACAGCTTCTGTTACGGTAAGTGGCGCTGCTAGTTGGCAAATAAAAATTTTGAGTTCTGGAAATACGGAAGGCTGTTCAAGAAACTGGGCTGATGCGACAAGTGATGCTAAAAACACAACTAAAACTTTTTCAACTACATGTAAAGCAAGTAGTACGGGGGTAATTAGTTTTCGTTTAGAAGGTAATATCACAGATGAAGCTGGAAATACTGTTAATTTGGGTGGAACTAAGACAGTAACAGTCAAAGAAAAAGCCCCTGATTCCAAAATTAATACTTTAAGTAGCTTGAAAGTTGATGGCTTCTCGTTATCACCTCAATTTGATAGTGATGTTTTAGAATATTCTGTAGTGGTGCCACCAAATACAACTAAGATTAATATTAGTGCAACTAGAAAAGATGCTACTTCAACTGTAAGTGGAACAGGGGAGTTTGAAGTTACAGAAGGAGATAATCAGTTTAAGGTCGATGTTAAAGCACAAAATGGTGATTTACGAACATATACAATTAATGTTTCAGTAACAGATGAAAATCCAATAAAAGTCAGTGTTGATAATGAAGATTATACAATTTTAAAAACTTCTAGAAATTTAGAAATACCATCTCTTTATAGTGAAACTACTTGTGATATAGATGGAGCTAGCATTCCTTGCTTTGTAAATGAAAATACTAATATTACTTTGGTGGCTTTAAAAAATAGTTATGGTGTAACTAACTTCTTTATTTATGAAAACGGTAAGTATACTAAATATTATGAATTAGTTAGTGATAATTTAATTGTTATGCCAACTAATAATGCTTTAAATGTAAAAGGATATGTTTTAAAAGAAATAGCGATTAATGATAATAAAGTGAAGGCTTATCAGTATAAAAAAGTAGATAATGATTTCTTTGTTTTTGAAGGTAGAAACTTAGAGGATAATTCTATTCATACTTATCTTTATAACCAAAAAGATAATACTTATATTTTATTTGATAATGACTTATATAATTCTTTATATAAAGATTATATGTTCTTTCTATATGCTTTAGGTGGTAGTGCTGGTATCATATTTTTAAGTTTAATAATTATTATGATTATATCTAGTAAAAATCGTAAGGCTCGTAAACTTGCTCTTAGCTTGGAAGAAAAAATTAAACATAAGGATAAAGAAATTGAGAAAATAAAAAAAATATATTATAATAATAAGCATAAAAAAAGCAAAAAGAATAATAAAAATAATATTAATGGGGAAACTAGTACAGTAAAAATAGATAATTCTTTACAAACTAATAGAGAAGAAGATTCTGATGATACTACAGAAGTTTATAATATCTTAAAAGACTAGGGGGATTTTATGGAGTTAGTTGTTAATGGACATAATGTATTTTTAATTATTTTAGTAACCTTTATTTGTAGTCTTATTTTATTGCCAGTCATGATTAAAGTGGCTATTCATGTGCGAGCAATGGATTATCCGGATGGGATTAGAAAATTTCAAGCAAAACCAATGCCAAGATTAGGCGGAATAGCTATTTTTCTATCTTTTATGGTTGGATACATGCTGTTTGCCAGAGAGAGCGTGATGATGTTATCAATTTTGATGGCTTCATTCTTATTGGTACTAGTTGGGTTTGTGGATTCTATAAATCCTGTTAAAGCTAGGTATCAGTTACTTACTCATTTCATTGCTGCCTTTACGGTGTCAGTTTATGGCGGATTAGTATTAAATAATGTTTCAATTTTAGGACTTAATTTAACTTTTCCGTATCCACTTAATTATTTGATTACAATTATCTTTTTAATAGCATTTATTAATATGGTCAATTTAATTGATGGACTTGATGGGTTAGCTGGCGGTGTTTGTTCGATATATTTTGCTACCATTGCAATAATCGGTTTAGTTGTTACTCAGATGGAAGGTTTAGATGTCATTCTGGCTTTAATTATGTTTGGAGCTACTTTAGGATTTTTAGTCTATAATTTTCCGCCAGCTAAGACCTATATGGGTAATTGCGGTAGTGATTTTTTAGGATTTATTGTTGGTGTTATTGCTCTTTTAGGTTTTAAAGCTACAACATTAACTAGTATTGTTATTCCTATATTAATAATGGCTATTCCAATATTTGATACTTTATTTGCTATTTTAAGAAGAGCTATATCTCATAAAGGTATATTTACTCCCGACCATGATCATTTGCACCATCAATTATTAAAACTTAAATTTTCGCCGCGAACTTCTATTTTAATAATTTACGGAATTACAATTATGTTCAGTGCTGTTTCAATATTCTTTGTGTTAGGGGACCAGAAAATTGCAATGGCTATTTATGTTATCTTAATGTTAATTTTAGTGTTTATCGTGATGAAAACCGATATTTTATTTAAACATAAAAAGACCAAAGAAAAAGAATTAGCAGAAATAAAAATAAATGTTGCCAAAGCTCAAAAAGTTATGAGAGAAAAAAGTAAACTAAAAAAGAAGAAAAAAAATCGTTAAACTTCTACTTCGGTGGAGTTTTTCTTTTTCATTTATGATATAATTTTCTAAGTGATAGATATGAAAGAAAAATTAAAAGAAGTATTACCTTATATAATTATTTTAGTAGCCGTTATTTTATTTAGGACTTTTATTGCTACGCCTGTCATAGTTAATGGACCATCTATGCAAGAAACTTTGCATACGAATGATATTTTGATTTTAAGAAGGACTGATAAGATTAATCGTTATGATATTGTTGTGGCTAGTCATAATGGGGATAAATTGATTAAGCGGGTAATGGGTGTTCCTGGTGATAAAATAAAGTGCGTTAGCGGCATCATTTATGTTAATAACGAAGAAGTATCTAATTATGGATATGGAACATCATTTGATTTTCAGCAAGTTATATTGGGAGATGATGAGTATTTCTTAATTGGTGATAATAGAGAAGATTCTTTAGATAGTAGGTATTTTGGACCCGTAAATAAGAGTGATATTAGTGGGGTTGCTGATTTTAGAATTTTCCCTTTTACGAAAATTGGTAAATTATCTTGAAATGATTAATTAAAAAGTTAAGCCTCATTTAACAATTTTGCTAAATGAGGCTTTTACTTGTTTTTCCTTTTATAACAAATTATCTAATTATTTTTTCTTCTTTTAACTCGAAGTTTAAATTGTAAGGTATAAATTATTATCATTGCGAAAAGTTGTAAATTATTAGTTTTAATCCTAAGTAATATTTACTTTTTAAAACCATTTGGAAAAACAAGATTAGGGCTTAAAAGTGCATTTTAATTTACCTTAAGTCTGCTTAAGACCCTAAAATTAGATTTCAAATTCGATAGAATTTAATTTAGATATTTCAAAATCAGTAGTTTCGATTTTTTGAGTAATTTCATCAATTTCTTTTTGAATATCTTTATTATCATAATTTAAATTATGACATTCAAAATAAGAATTATTAACTTCAGTAACTCTTGCTTTAGTTGATCTATTATTTACAATAGAGTTATAGAAATTCTTTAGTTTTCGTAAATAATTATTATCAGAAATTGCTTGTTGTATAGTTCTGCCGTCATTTAATTTATAAGAGTTATTTTTTTCAAACTGGATTTTTTTAAGTTTCGTAAGTAGTTCATAGGTGTTTTTTAAGTTCTGCAATTCTTCAGTAAAATCATCTTTATAATCCTCTAGTATAGTTTCAGAACCGTCTAGTTCCTTAATTGAGGTACTATAGATATGAAGTCTGATATTATTCATTAAAGTGTTAAAGTTTTCCTCCTCTTCGTTAATTTTATTCATTAAAGTAGTAAGATTTAGTTTCATATATATTCATTCCTTTCATTGCTACCTAACTATATCATAAAAAAATATAAAAGTGGTCGCTTTGAAAGCGACAAATGCTGTTTTTAATGATTTTATTTGCTGTTTATTGTATTTAAAATTTTTTCTGTTTGTTTTTAGTTACATTATTTAATGATTATTTGCATTGTTTATTTATTTTTATATTAAAAGGTAAGAAAGAATCATAGTTTTTTAATTATCACTTCTAACTTTTAAAAATGTTTATTAATTAAAAAAAGAACCACTATAAAGTGGCCTTGCAATAACTATAAAGATAATTATTAATCAAATTAGTATCATAGATTTTATTATCGAAACAATAAGCTATAATACTATCAAAGCTACTACTACTTAAAGAGTAGCCAGCACTATTTAATAATGTATCAAATTCCGTTTTATCTAAATTAAGAGCAAGTCCTAACTTTATGATATTATTTTTCTTTGGGACATAATCTTTGTAGCACCGAATTTTGGAAAATAACTTTCTATCTAGCTCTGCTGTTTTATAAACTTCTTGGTCCGTAAGCTTATATTTAGTAATTAAACTAAATAAAGTTTCTTTAAAACTAGAAGTTTTTCTTTTACTTAGATATCTTTTTAAATCCGTATCATTCATAATGATACCTCCTTTATATCCCTATAAAGACATCTAAGTAATAAGAATAATATCAAAAATGGTTTTTAAATGCAATAGAAAATTATAATAAAAAAGACTACACTTATCTTCGTGTAATCTTTATTTTAAACGCATTTTTAACTATTTAATATAGAAGTAGTAAGAATTACCGTCGGTTTTATCTTCGTAAACTTCGCCATAATAAATGGCTAGTGGTTTTTTCATATTACTTTTAAGTTCGTAAGAAATATTGATTTCGATTTCTTCATTACTATTAATAGGATACTTTTTATTGTCTTCTAAAGGATATGTATAAGAAGATTTTTCTTTATCTAAGTTCCACATTAATGGAAAATCTTTATTACTGATATTTTTTTTCGTGTCGGTAATATTTTTTACTTTGATAGTAATGTTTAATTTATCATCTTTTTCTTCATAGTTTAAAACGGTGATATCAAAATCTGTAACATGAGCAGTATCACCAATGTATAAGCCCATAAAACCACTGTTAGAATCTTTATTCATAATTAGATTCTTAGTTTTCCAAGCGGGATAATTGCTGCTTTGAAAAGGTAAGGAACAACCACTTAAAATTAGAATAGTAAAAGCGATTAATAAAGTTTTAATATTTTTTTTAGTCATTATTTTTCACCTAACTTTCTAATCTCATAAGTATTTGCATTTTGTCTTTGCAAACTATAAGAAGTAAATACCCCAATAATTGATAATAAATAACCAGTAAGAAGACCATTATTAAATATTTTGTGGAATTCTGAGACTGTATTTAAGTAATAAGGAATTGCTTGGTAAGCGTCAAATAATTTTATGGCATAATCAGCTTTGTAAAGGTCATAAATGTAGATAGCACAGTTAATTTCGTGAGCCACTAAAACCATGAATAGGCCAATAACGGTAGAAATAATGATACCGGGAAGTTTAATGTTATGGGCAAACTTTTTATAGAATACAGCAGAACCCATAGTAATAGCAATTCCAGCGATCCCCGATTCAATACCAATAAATCCAAATAAAATCCATAAGATAATACCGGGAATAGTTCCAATTAGAGCACCTAGTGTTCCTAGTAATATGTTTTCTTTTGATTTATTATATTTTTCTTTTTTGTAATTAGTAGCTTTTTTAATAAGTTTATAACAATCATTACAGTAGAAACTGATTTCGGAATCATTATCAACTAGGTAAGTTTTTTTAGCTTCTTTACAATGACGACATACCTCTTTAGCTTTATTATCTTTTAAATAATTACCAATAATTTCTAAAAGAGGATTAATAATTTCAGGTAAATATTTCTTGTTAGTAACGGATCCCACAATATTAAGATTTTTATTATTGTAACTTACGATAGCATCTTTTATTTCTTTTTTAATACTGTTGGTTAATTTAGCAATGTTACTATCCATTTCAATGCTAAAACTTAGGGTGTAAACACTAGATTGACTATCATATTTAATAAGAAAGTGATAATCGTCAGTGGTTCCGGCAAAAATGTTACTTCCGCAGTAAATAGTATTAGTTCCGATTTTTTGAGCAATTTTCTTCATTTTTATCTTCCTTTTCTTTTTTCTTTGTATATTTATCATAAATACTTCTTAGATATTTAGGATTGATCGTATATTTTTCACCTTGGGCTCCTAATGTTTCAAAGACTTCCGTCATAAAGCTTTGAATTTTGCGGTTAACCATGCAGTTATCTCTAACTTTATTCCAGTAGTAGTAGGCTGACATATCGGTGTATTTTTTACCTTGATAATTTTTTGAGGCAGCAATCATATCACAGATCATTTCAACCGCATATTTATATGGGATGACAGGAGCTTTTAGAGGAGCAGCATAGTCAAACCAATATTCATGGTGGTGTTTATTGCGACCCTTGTGATGTAGCCAAGCTTTGGAGTATCCTTGGTCCTTCTTAGCATTTATTATGGGGGAATACTTGCCTTTGGCATAATATTTGATACCTTCTAAAAATTCAGTAGGACTATATTTTGATAAATCATGGAGTAATCCTTGAATAGGAATACCAGCTTTACAACAAAGAATAAATACTTTTAATCGGTGCTGATTAATGGTGTGTAAATGACCAAAGAAATTTAAGAAGTATCGCATAGCATTAATTCCTTTCAACATGTTTATTATAACATTTCTATTTTAATGTGTAAATTAATGATTAATAATATTTTTGACTTAAGAATTATCAAAGTTAATTAATGGCTATTGAAATTTTTTTGCTAATGGAAAGAAACAGATAATATTTTTAGGATATTTACAATTATATAGAGTATTTTGTCAATAAAATTGTTATAATATAAATGTTGGAGAGTGATTAACTTGAATTTTGTAGAATTAAATAAAACAGAGTTTAAAAAAATAGAAGATAAAATGCCCCATAGTAATTATTATCAAACTGTTTATTGGGCAAATATTAAAGCAGTTAATGGTTGGGCTTCTTATTATGTGGGAATTAAAGATGATAAAGGAAAATTTATAGGAGCATCTTTACTTTTAGCAAGAAAGATATTTGGAAAATACTGTATATTTTATGCACCAAGAGGACCAATGCTTGATTATGATAATTTAGAAATGGTAGAATTTTTTGCTGCTAATATTAAGAAATTTATTAAGGAAAGAAATGGTTTCTTCTTTAAAATGGATCCTATGGTAGAGTATAGACATCATAATTCTGATGGTGATTTATTAGATGATGGTTTTAGTAATGAAAAGTTACATGAATATTTAATTAATCTAGGCTTTAAACATAAAGGATTTAGGATAGGTTATGTTGATGAACTACAATTTAGATGGTCTTATGCGATTGATATTGCTAATAAAACTTATGATGAAGCATTTGCTAGTTTTTCTTCAAAAGGAAGAGGACATATTAGAAAAGCTTATAAATATCCATTTGTTTTAAAAGAAGTTGATGATGAGGCAATCAAAGACTTTAAAGCCATAACAGAACATACGGCAGAAAGACATAATCATTTTGATAGAACGATGGAATATTATGAAACTTTAATAGATAATTTTAAAGAAGCAGGTAGAATTAGAGCTTTTGTTTTATATTTAGATAAGAATAAGTATAAAAAAGATTGTAAAGATGATAAATTTTATGAGGAAATAGTTAGTGAAGAAAAAGACATGATACCTATTTCTTGTGCTTTATTTATTATGGATAAAGATACAGTTAACTATGTTTATAGTGGTTCATTTAGTAAATATAATTATTTTAATGCACAGTATATGATTCAAAATGAAATGATAAAATGGGCTATATCCGAAGGTTATAAGGTATATGATTTTGGAGGTATTTCTGGTAATTTTGAAATAGGTAGTCCTGATTATGGTGTTTATACTTTTAAAAAGAATTTTAATGGTCGAGTAATTGAATATATTGGTGAATATGATTTAGTTGCTAATAAATTTTTGTATTTTATGTATAAAAATGGTTATACTGTTTACCGAAATTCGAAAAAATTAATATCAAGACTTAAAAAGATTGGTAAGTAATTATTTTTAAAATTTTGGACTATTTACACTTAAATGTATAAATTCACACAAAATTCATATACTAAGAAAGAAAATATAGTATAATTAAGTTATATTAATAGAAAAGAGGATATGAAATGAAAAAGAAAACTGTTGCTACATTAGTAGGAGGTATGGCTGCTGGGGCGGCTTTGGGTGTATTACTTGCTCCTAAATCTGGTAAAGAAACTAGAGATGATTTAAAGAAAGCTTTTGATGATTTTATGACTAAAGTAAAAGATATTGATGCTGATGATGTAAAGAAGTATGTTGACAAAAATATCAAAAAAATCAAAAAAGAGTTAGATGACTTAAGTATGGAAAAAGTAGCTAAGATTGCTAAAAAGAAAGCTAAAGAGATTGAAAAATCTATGGCTGATTTAGTAGATTATGTTAAAGAAAAAGGCACTCCGGTTTTGGAAGATGCTGTTGAATCTTTAAGACTTAAGGCTATTGAAGTTACTAATGCTTGCATAAGTAAATTAGAAAAGAAAGAAGACTAGGGTGAACCTAGTTTTTTTAAATGTTATTTAAAGAACGGAAAGTTTAATGGTTTAATAGTAAAAAGAATTGTAAGTATAACTATTAGAAAGGAATATAGTTGATAGTTAAAAGATTTATTACTGTGTTGATAATAAAAATTACTTAAGATTAGACCAATTAGGATACTTAAGAAAAATAAGAAGATATCAAAGATAAGACTTTCAAGGTTAAAACCGTATCTAGCTGTGTAATAGATTAGGACCATACTAAGAATACTACTTACTAATTGGATAATCATGCTACTAAAGAATTTTGATTTTTTTAGAATGGCTTTGTTTCTTCGATAAAATAATAGGTAAAAAAGAAAGGTAGGAAGAATTAATAATTTAGTGTGAGAGAAGATTGATTCGTTGGTAGGACTTATTAAGCCAACTATAAAGTTGTTATTAGTCCATGCGTAAGTGAAATGTAGTAATGTACCAATGATAAAAATAAATAAAATATTATAGAAGTTATATTTTTTATTCATGATAAGCCTCCTAATAAAATATTATGTTAAAAAAGATAATTTTATATCTTAGCTAATAAATAATATTTAGAAAGTTGTTATTTAGTCTTTTTGAGGTTATAACTTAAAATTTCATAGAGTTTGTAACTCTATGAAAGCTAACTTTCGGGCTTTATTTTTAATTTATATATAAACTATAACATATATTTTAGAGGTTTTAAAGCTTAAAATTTATTTTATTGTAGTCAATTTTTTAGTCAAATAAATTAACTATGATGTTAGTATTTGTAGGAGCTTGAAATTGGTTTTATGGTCAAATAAATTAATATTTTCTCGTCAAAATTTCTGGTCAATTTTTTGGAAAGTCTTATAAATACTGGGTTTAAAGGCTTGTTTTCATAGAGTTACAAACTCTATGAAGACGAAATTACGGCTTTTTAGGAGAAAAAAGTATGAAAAAAGAGTTGATTATTATTGCATTTGTTCTATCTTTAATAGGTTTTATGGTTAATGTTAGAAGCGTTAATTTGAAGAAAAGTTATTTAAAAGATACAGAGATTATGGGTGTTTATATAAATAATGAATTAAGTGAAAAAATACCTTCAAAAGATGAGGCTAAATTTTATAAAGCTATCTGTGATGATGGAAATGTTAGTGTGTCATGGGATAGTGAGACTTGGGGATTGTTATTAAAAAATTTAACTGCAAAGACAAAATGTAATTTATATTTTTATTCTGGTCAAACAGTATTTGATTTTGATTATACAGGAGGAGAGCAAACTTTTACAGCCCCAATTACAGGAACATATGAAGTTGAATTATGGGGAGCCCAAGGTGGCGGCGATGATGATAAATATACTGGTGGTTATGGAGCTTACTCGAATGGGGTTCTTAATATTTCTAAAAATACTGAAATTTTTATTAATGTTGGTAAATCTGGAAATTATTGTATAGGTGAAGGATGTGTTTCAGAGATAGCGTATAATGGCGGCGGTTCTTGTAAAGCTTTGCATGGATATATATCTAATTCTTCGTGTGGTTCTGGAGGAGGCGCAACTCATATTGCGTTTAAATCAGGCTTATTATCGACTTTAGAAAGCAATAAATCCGATATTTTAATGGTATCTGGAGGTGGCGGAGGAGCAAATAATGCAAATTATCCTTATAATTATGCTAATGGCGGTTCTGGTGGTGGATTTAAAGGTAATTCAGGAGTTTATACAGGAGCACAGGATTTTTATGTGAATGGTGCTGGAGGCAAAGGAGGCACACAAATTTCTGGCAACTCATTTGGAATTGGCTCTTGTAACAATGGATATACAAAAGTTGGAGGTGGTGGCGGTTATTATGGCGGAATAGGCAGTGATATAAATGGTGCTGGTGGCGGTTCTGGTTATATAGGTAATCCTCTTTTAAAAGATAAAGTAATGTATTGTTATAATTGTGAGGAATCTGATGAAGAAAGCACGAAAACTATATCAACTACTTGTAGCGAAGAAACACCGACCGAAAATTGTGCTAAAAAAGGTAATGGCTATGCTAGGATAACCTTAGTAAGTATTGATTAATATAAAAACAGGACTTAACTCCTGTTTTTAGACTTTAATAACTTAGAACCTAGTAATTTTCTTTTTTGATTTCAAAGAAACTTTGAGGATGATTACATACTGGACATACTTCTGGTGCGTATTTACCAATTACGATATGACCACAGTTGCGGCATTGCCAAATTCTATCATCATCACTAGAGAAAACTACACCGCCTTTAATATTAGCAATAAGTTTACGATATCTTTCTTCATGATGGCGTTCAATTTCACCAACAGCTTCAAATTTTTTAGCTAATTCTTCAAAGCCTTCTTCACGAGCAGTTTTTGCAAATTCTTGATACATATCTGTCCATTCATAGTTTTCACCGTTAGCAGCGTCTTCTAAATTTTCAAGAGTAGTAGGAATTTTGCCATCATGTAATTCCTTGAACCACATTTTAGCATGTTCTTTTTCATTATTAGCAGTTTCTTCAAAGATTTCTGCATATTGTTCATATCCATCTTTTCTAGCTTTTGAAGCGTAGAAAGTGTATTTATTTCTAGCTTGTGATTCTCCTGCAAAAGCTGTAAGTAGATTCTTTTCAGTTTGACTTCCTTTTAATTCCATATTATTTAACTTCCTTTCCCAATCCCAAGGGATTTCAATATTTAGTATAACATGCTAAAAATTTTTTGCAATAAATAAATGGTGAAATTTAAACGAAATATTTTAAGCTTGATGGATAAATAGTTTGCTTTAGTAAATCATTAAAAATACTTGCTAATTTAGAAGAATGGTTGTAATCTATATATCTATAAACATAATAAGTCATAGGAATTATTTCCTTATTTATATAGGGCTAGTTTTATCTAAGTTTAGAAAAGAAAAATTAAATAAATTAGAAATTTCTATATCTTGAAAAATATTAATGGTAATTTTTTTAAATATAAGTTATAATTAGATTATAAATAAAATAGTAAGGGATTGTGAGATTATGAATTATACTTCGATTATAAGAAAACAAACAAAAGTAATTGCCATATCTGTTTTTGTAATGGTAATAGGTATTATTGGTACTAGTTATGCTTTATTTATGAAAGTAGACCAATCAGAAGAACAAACTGTTCAATCGGGAAGCTTAATTATGCAATTATCTGCTTATGATGGTAGTACCGTAATATCAACTAATAATACCCCAATTGATGATAATGAAGGCTTACTTACAAAAGGATATTCTTTTTCCGTTACTAATAATGGTACTTTAGACATGACTTATTATATTGCTTTATATGACAATCCTCTTGATACTAGTACAAATAAATTAGGTTATGACCATATTAAAGTATCTTTAGATAGTGGAACACCTTTCTTATTAAGTAGTTGTGAAACTGATAGCAGTGGTCGTCGTATTTTAAAGAAAAATATCAGTCTTTTAAATAAAAGTAATACTAATAATTTTGAAGCTCATAATGTAAAAATCTGGATTGATGAAGATACCCCAGAAAGTGAAATTGGAAAAACAATATCTCTAAAAATTTATGCTTATGGTGAAGTTACAGAGTAACACTCTTTTATAGGGTGTTTTTTTGATTGGCAGCTAAATTATAAAAAATATTAACGATTTAATTATTGATATAAATTGTTAGTTAGTTTTAAAAATATTTCTATTCAAGAAGGTAATACTTTGGTATAATTTAAGGGATAGCGAGTGATTTATTTATGAAAAATATATATGGAATAAAAAGAAGTGATTTAGAAGAACATTTTATCAGTATGGGTGAAAAAAAGTTTAAAGCTCTACAAGTCTATGAATGGTTATATTTAAAAAGAGTTGATAGTATTGATAAAATGACTAATATTAAAAAAGAAATTCAAGATAAGTTAAAAAATGATTTTAGTACGGATATGATAAGTATTGCTAAAGTTGAACATGATGTTGATGCGCATAAATATTTATTTTTACTTAAAGACCATAATTATATTGAAGCAGTTTTAATGGAACACGATTATGGGTTAAGTGTTTGTGTTTCCAGTGAAGTAGGATGCAATATGGGGTGTAAGTTCTGTGAGTCAGGGCGTCGTAAAAAGGTTAGAAACTTAGAAGCTTATGAAATGGTTGAACAGATTTTGTTAATTGAAAAAGATATAGGCAAGAGAATTTCTAGTGTTGTGGTTATGGGAATTGGAGAGCCTTTTGATAACTATGAAAACCTTATGAACTTTATTAGAGTAATAAATGATCCAAAGGGTATAAGTATTGGGGCGCGTCATATAACCGTTTCAACTTGTGGCTTAGTACCCAAAATTTATGACTTTAGTAAGGAAGATTTACAAGTGAACTTGGCACTTAGTTTGCATGCTCCCAATGATGAGATTAGAAACCAAATAATGCCAATAAATAAAGCTTATAACATTTCGGAGGTAATTAAAGCAATTAAGGATTATATTGCAAAAACTAATAGACGAGTTACTATTGAATATGTTATGCTAGATGGTGTAAATGATAGTAAAGATTGTGCAGAAGAACTTTCTAAACTATTAAAGGGGTTAAATGTGTATGTCAATATGATACCCTATAATGAGACTAATCATATTGAATTTAGTAAAAGTAATAAGAAGAAGATTGATGAGTTTTACGATACTTTAGTTAAAAATAAAATTAATGTAACGGTTAGAAGAAGGTTTGGCAGTAATATTTCTGCTGCCTGTGGACAACTTAGAAGCAAGGAGGAAGAAAGTGAAGACATTTTATTTAACTGATGCCGGAAAAGTAAGAAGTCATAATGAAGACTCCGTAACTATTTTAAAAAATGATGCCGGTGAATATTTACTTATTGTTGCTGATGGAATGGGCGGTCATCGGGCTGGCGAAGTTGCATCATCAATGGTTGTAACGCATTTAGGAAAAAGATTTAATGACTTAGTTACTGTAGGGACAAAGTATGATGCGACTAACTGGTTGAAAGACAATATTAGTGAGATTAACCATCATATTGTGGAGTATGCTAGTAATAATCCAGAAAGTAAAGGTATGGGAACAACGGTAGTAGTCGCTTTACTTACCCATGATTTCCTTTTATATGCTAATGTTGGTGATTCAAGTGGCTTTGCTATGAAAAATGGTCATCTTCTTAAAGTAACCAAAGACCATACTTTAGTGCAGTTACTTGTTCAAGCGGGGGATTTAACCGAGGAAGAAGCTAAATATCATCCAAAGAAAAATGTTTTAATGAAGGCTTTGGGGGGCGAAGAAGATGTGGTACCAGATATTTATGAAGTTGATATGTCATTTGATGCAATTCTTTTATCAAGCGATGGGTTAACTAATATGTTAAGTAATGAGGCTATTGAAAAAGTTTTAAATGACCCAGAGCTTAGTGTTGAAGAAAAAGTCGTTAAATTAATTAGAAAATGTAATGCCAGAGGTGGTACTGATAATATATCTGTTGCTTATTTAGTAAAAGAAAGTGGTGAATAGTAATGATAATGAAAGGACAAAAAATAAACGATCGTTATCAAATAATTAAATCAATTGGAGAAGGCGGTATGGCTAATGTGTATCTAGCTTATGATACAATTTTAGACCGTAATGTAGCAGTTAAAGTCTTACGCGGTGATTTAGCAACTGATGAAAAGTTTGTTCGTCGTTTTCAAAGAGAGGCCTTATCAGCATCAAGTCTTAGCCATCCTAATATTGTGGAAGTATATGATGTTGGCGAAGATAATGGTCAATATTATATTGTTATGGAGTATATTGAAGGGTGTCAATTAAAGCAACTTCTTAAAAAAAGAGGGCGTCTAACCTTAAGTGAAGTAATTGATATAATGCTTCAAATAACTGATGGTTTGTCGGTTGCTCATGATGCTTATATCATTCACCGTGATATTAAACCTCAAAATATTATGATTTTAGATAGTGGTTTAGTTAAAATAACGGATTTCGGTATTGCAATGGCGATGAATAGTACGCAGTTAACGCAGACTAATTCCGTTATGGGAAGCGTTCATTATTTGCCGCCAGAACAAGCTAATGGTAAAGGTTCAACATTACAAAGTGATATCTATTCTATGGGAATTTTAATGTATGAGTTATTGACGGGAGAGCTTCCTTATAAAGGTGATAATGCTGTTGAAATAGCACTTAAACATTTAAAAGAAAAAATTCCTAGTGTTAGAGATAAATATCCAGAAATTCCACAAAGTGTAGAAAATATTATTATTAAAGCTACGGCTAAAAATCCGAAAAACAGATATGCTGATGCTAGAAGTATGAATGAGGATTTAAGAACTTGTCTTGATGATTCAAGAGCAAACGAAGCTAAAATTGTGTTACCTTATCCTGAATTTGATGATGATAGAAAACCTAAAAACACAACTAAAACAGCTACTAAATCAGAAGGAATAGTAAAAGAAATAAAAACAGAAGAGGTGGAAAATACGAAAAGAGATAATAAAGTATTAATTACTTTGTTTGCCGTTTTCACAGGAATAGTGTTAGTTATAACTTCAATTATTGTCTTGCTACCAGTAATAACTAATCAAACAGAAATCAAAGTACCTGATGTTTCTGGACTTGATATTAGTGAGGCTATTAATGCTTTGCAAAATGAAGGTTTTAAAATAGCTGATCAACAAAAAGAACAGGCTAGTGATGAAATTGAAAAAGGTAAAGTTGTAAAGACTAATCCTGTTGCTGGAGTTAAAAAAACTAAAGGTAGTGAAGTAACACTTTATATTTCTACTGGTAACGAAGGCTTTACAATGGAAGATTTTACTGGTAAAAATTATTATACTGTTTATGGTACTTTAACTGCTTATGGGATTTTAGTTATTCCAGAAAAGCGTGATGTTAGTGATACTAATGTTGATGCTTCGTCCATTTTAGATCAATCAGTTAAGGCAGGAGAAAAAGTTGCTAAAGGGGATACTGTAATTCTTTATATACCTAATGTTACAACTAAATATCCAGACTTTACGAGTGGTGATTATACTAAAGAACAAATTGAACAATTCTGTAGTCAATATAGTATTAATTGTAAATTTAAAGAAGTTAGTGAAGCCTCAGGTAATTATAAGAGTGGCGATATTATTGCGCAATCAAGACAAAGTGGAACTCAAGTTACTAGTGGTGCTAGTCTAACTATTACTATTTATGTTAAAGAAGATGTGGTTGAATGTAACCCGAATGAGGAAGTTTGTGAATAAGGGTAAAATAGTTCGCATTATCAGTAATCTTTATAGCGTTTTAACGAATAATGGGATTATTGAAGCTAGAGCTCGCGGTAAGTTTCGCAAAGATGAAATAAGTCCCATGGTTGGTGATGAAGTAAAAATTGATATTGAAAAAAAATATATTTTAGAAATATTACCCCGCAAAAATTATTTGACAAGACCTAATATAAGTAATATTGATTTAGTTATTTGTGTTACTAGTACAAAAGAGCCAGATTTATCCCTTAATCTTTTAGATAAACAACTGGCTTTTCTTGCTCTTCATGATATTCCTAGTATGATATGTTTTACTAAATGTGATTTACTAAATAAAGAAGAACAAGAAGAGATAGAAAAATTAAAAAACTATTATCAAAGTATTGGGATAGATGTGGTTTTTAATACTGAAGTAGAAAAAATTAAGACGATGTTAAAAGGAAAAGAAGTTGGGCTTCTAGGTCAAAGTGGGGCGGGAAAATCAAGCTTAGTTAACCGATTAGGGGGCTATGATATTAAGACTCAAGCTATTTCTAAGGCTTTGGGTAGAGGTGTTCATACAACTCGTCATGTGGAGATTTATCCAGTTAGTGATTTTTACTTATTAGATACTCCGGGATTTAGTGCTCTTGATTTAAATTTTACTAGTCCTTCAGAATTAAAGAATGGCTTTATTGAATTTAGTAAGTATGAATGTCGTTTTAAAGATTGTAAACATTATAAAGAAATTGGTTGTGCCGTTAAAGAAAATGTCGGGAAGACAATACTGGCGAGTAGATATGAAAACTATATAAATTTTTTGGAGAAAGAACAATGGAAATAAGTGTATCCTTTTTGAAAAGTAAATATCCTATTGATGAACAGATAGAAGTATTAAATAAATCTAATTGTGATTTAATTCATGTTGATTTTATGGATGGGACTTTTGTAGATAATAAGTCGTTAACTTTAGAAGATATGCATTTAGAAAAATTTACTAAACCGTTAGAAATTCATTTGATGGTGGATAATCCTTGTAAATATATAGATTACTGTAAAAAATTTAATTTTAAACATTTTATTGTTCATTATGAAATTTTAAAAAATATTGATGAGGCCATGAAATTAATTTTAAATATTACGGATAACGGTATGCGTGGGGGACTGGCTATTAATCCCGAAACAAACATCCAAGAAATAAAACCACTTCTTAAATATGTGGATATGGTTTTAGTTATGAGTGTTAAAGCTGGTAAGGGGGGACAAAAGTTTCTTCCTGAGGTAGTAAAGAAGTTAGAATCGCTGCGCCTTATTTATAAAGGGCGAATAGAAGTAGATGGCGGGATTAATGATAAAACAATTGGGTTAGTTAAAGACTATGTTGATGCCGTTGTGTCAGGCTCTTATGTTTGCTTAAGTGATAATTACAATGAAGCTATTGCTAGGTTAAGATAAATATAATTATTAAAAATTAAAAAATGAGTTAAATTATCTAGTTAAAGCTAATGATATAAAAAAATAAGTGCAGTTTTAGTGATTGCACTTATTTTTGATACATGTAAACTCTTTTTGGTAAATTCTTAGCTTTATTTGCTGTTTCTTTGTTGAAAAGCAATTCTGGTTCAACTTTTAAAGTCTTAGCAATAATTTCAACATTATTTAAAGTTAGATTTGCATCACCATTTTCAACAATGCTAACATATGCCATTTTAAAGTTAGCTAACTCCGCAAATTTTTCTTGAGTATAACCATTTTGATAGCGATACCATTTTGTATTTAAACCAACTAATTCCATTAATTTCATCTAAAAAACACTCCCTTACTATTTATTATTTCCAGATACGGAAAATTAATTACATATAAATTATAAATGTAAAATATAACAAGATTAATACCGTTAAAATTTAATAATTTATACATTAAAAACAGTAAGATACCAGAATACACCGAGGTTTTTATAGGTGCTGGAATGACCAGTTACGCTAATTTTTCCTAATTTAATTAATGTGTTTTAGTATAAATAATATCAAAAATTATAAAGTTGAGTTTAAGTTGATGTAATGAAAAATTGATATAAAGATGTAAATACTTGTATAATATGTTAAGACTAACATGAAAAAATTAAAAGATGGCAAAAAGGAAAAAAGATTTGCAAAGTTATTGAAAAAAGTTAAATAAAATATTTAAAAAAGGTCAAAATATTAGACCTAAGAAGACAATAAAAAAAGGAGACAGTAATTATAACTGTCTCAAAAAGAATAAAAAGGGGTTGGCTAGTGTGATACTAGCACCAACTTGCAGTAACGCAAATTGGTAACTAATATACTAATAAAAAAAGGTAGTTTTGTCAATGCTTTTTTGCTATAATTTTACTAGTGATGGCAATGAATTTAGAAGAAGTTAGAGGAATGGGAGATAAAAGTTTACTATTGATAAAAAAACTAAATATATCTACTTTTAGTGAACTGTTAGAGTACTATCCGTATCGTTATGAAATAGTAAAATTAGGTGATTTAACAACTTGTATTAAAGAAAAAGGAACCATAAATGTTCAAGTAGTTAGCAGTCCTATCGTAAGTTTTTTAGGAGGCCGACAAAATCGTCTTAGTATGAAATGTTTATATAATGGTACTTTTATTAATGTATCTATTTTTAATCGAGGCTACTTAAAATCAAAGATAGCCTCTGGAAGTTATATAAGTATAACTGGGCGTTATGATAGTTTTAGAAACACCTTTACAGCTAATGATATTAGTTTAGAAGTATTAAATAAAAATGAAATAATCCCTATTTATCATTTAGTTAGTGGTATTAATAATAAAATGATAAGAAATATCATGAAAAATGCCGTTAGTACTAGATTTGATGTTGATGATTATATTCCGGTGATTTTTAAAGAAAAGTATAATTTTTTAAAAAAAGAAGAGGCTTTAAAAGCGGTTCATTATCCAGAAGATATAAAGACCTTAAAACAAGCGCGTTTAAGATTAATTTATGAAGAGTTTTTTCTTTTTGCATTTAAGATTAACTATTTAAAAAGTTTAAGAAATAAAAAATCAGGTATAAAAAAAGAAGTAACCAAAGAAAAGCTAGAGGAATTTATAAATCAATTACCATTTAGTTTGACATCGGACCAGTTAGAAGCCGCTGATGCCATATATAAGGATATGACGAGTTCAACTAAAATGAATAGACTAATTATGGGCGATGTAGGTAGTGGGAAGACCGTTATTGCCTTATGTGGCATTGCTATTAATACTTTTGCAGGTTATCAAAGTGCTTTAATGGCTCCAACAGAGGTTCTTGCTAGACAACATTATGAGTCTTTATCAAAAATGGCTCCTGTGGTGCGATTTGGTCTTATTGTGGGAAGTATGAGTTTAAAAGAAAAAAAGCAAGTTCTTTTAGATTTAGCATTAGGTAATATTGATTGTTTAATTGGGACTCATGCTATTTTAAATGATAAAGTAGAGTTTAAAAATTTAGGATTAGTTATTACTGATGAACAACATCGTTTTGGAGTAAATCAGCGGAATATTATTGAAAATAAAGGTTTAGGGGTTGATGTCATTTATATGAGTGCCACTCCCATTCCAAGAACATATGCTTTGGGTTTATATGGTGATATGGATTTATCCATTATTAAAACAAAACCAAATGGTAGAAAGCCAGTAATTACTAAATATATAGAAGATAAAAACCTAATTGAAGCTTTAAAAGTTTGTTATGAGAATTTGAAAAATGGGCATCAAGTTTATGTAGTAGCACCCCTAATAGAGGCAAGTGATAATACTTTAGATGATGTAAAAAAATTAGAAGAAAAATTTAACTTGGCATTTAAAAGAAAATATCCAGTTGGTATTTTGCATGGTAAGATGAGTAAAAAAGATAAAAACGATATAATGCAAAATTTCAAAAGTGGCGAGCTTAAGATATTAGTGTCTACAACCGTTATTGAAGTAGGGGTAGATGTTAGCAATGCTACGGTCATGATGATTTACAATGCTAATCTTTTTGGATTGGCAACTTTACATCAGTTGCGTGGGCGCGTTGGTAGAAGTGATTTGCAAAGTTATTGCTTTTTAATAAGTAAGGTAGATGAGCCCCGATTAAGAGTTTTAGAAAGTAGTAATGATGGTTTTTATATCAGTGAAAAAGACTTTGAAATGCGTGGTGAAGGCGATATTTTCGGGGAAAGACAAAGTGGGGATATGCACTTTAAAATTGCTGATATTAAAAGAGATAGTAAAATCTGGTTACAAGCATTTAAGGATTCTAAAGAATACTTAGATAATTTTGATAATAATAGCCTATATTTAAAAATAATGGATGGTTTACAGAGTAACTAGTAAAGCAAGCGTAAATAATTTGTAAATATAAAAAGATTTTCTATTTGTGTACTTGACAATCGTTATTAAAAATAATATGATGTATGTAGCATGATAAAGTCATGCTGAAAAAACAGATTGCATATTTTACGAATTTAAAGTGACTTATGTAATCAACCAAAAACCCCCTGAGAGAGCATTAACCGTGCTCTCATTTTTTTGGGGCTCAAAAATTTTTAAATGATACCTATTTAATATGAAAATGATTGCCAAAAGTAAAAGTCTTTGCTATAGTTTTGGTGAGTACTTGCAATGTTATTTTATAGATTTAATTTTACTAGTTGGTTATGCTAAATTTAGTGGAAAATTTGTGAATTTTAAATGAGAAAACGCTTGTAAGTTTGGAATACTTGTGATATAGTAGCAAGTCAAAAGAGGTTGATTAAGTATGAAAAAGAAAATTATAGTGTTAGTGATGTCTTTATTACTTTTGAGTGGGTGCAATAAATTTAAAGGGACATGGTGTCGTAGTACCGAAGTTTTTGGAACAATTATAGTTACGAAGAGTGGTGTTACTGATAAACAAATTGGTAATATCGAAAATAAGATTAAAGAGTTTGGAAACTATAAATCTTATGATATTATTGATTCAATTGAAAAAGGTAATACTTCTATAACTACTTATTTTACGGAAAATACTAAGGCTACCGAATTGGTGGAACTAGTTAAAAATATGGACGGTGTTGATAAAGTAGAAAAGAAAAGTTTTGTTGTTACCAGTGAGAAACTAGAAGTAAAAGGTAAAAAACAATTCGTTTATAGTACTAATTTAGATAATGTTGATGCTTTAGTTGAAAGTGGTGAATATTCTTTAAATGATGATGGAACTTTAAGTATTTATGGTGATAGAAATTTTTACTTAAAAGATAAATTTGTATGTACTGATGCTGAGTGTAATAACATTTTAAGAAAGAAAAGTAAGACTAATACTTGCAAATAGAGAATAGGTGAAGAATAATGGTTAATAAAATATTGAAAAAAAGCGTAGATTTAGGAAAGAAAGTAGCTGATACTCAAGTATTTGAAGAGTATTTAGGAAAATTATCTGAGAATTTTGTGGTTGAAGTTAAAGATAAAATAAAACCAGCGACAACAATGGCTTATAATATGTGTGTTGATGCTTGTTGCAGTTATAAATTATTTAAAATTAATGGTAAGAAATATATAAGAATAGTTTTAACTAATCATTTAGATTATGTTATTAGTCGTGAGGACTTAAATTGTATGCCATATTTGGTAGAAATGGATTATCGTCCTAAAGCTATTACAATTGATTATGATGTCTTTTTAAGAGCTTTAGAAATTAATGGTTTCACATATTCCATTGATATTGATAAAGAAAATTTTGAGATGATTGACGGTGGGAAGTTAGATTATATTACTGGTCAATTAAACATTACTAAGAACTATTTGGAAATGCCTAAAAAGACAGCTGCTGAACATTCAAGAAAGCGATTATTGTTAAGGTTAATTTATCCTGATGATAAAAAATGGTTTTAAGTTCTTGACATTAGAAGAAAAACGACATAAAATTAATTTAACAATTTTGATTAGGACGAGATTATTTAAATATCTTTTTAAAGAGAGTTTATCATTGGTGGAAGATAGATAAAAGAATTAAATAGTTACTACCTATGAATTGGCTAGCAAAACTAGTCCGGCAAAGCCGTTATAAGAATTAAGTAAAATTAAGGATGGTACCGCATTAATTGCTCCTTTTGAGGGTGGTTAGTGCGTTTTTTATTGGAGGTTTTTATGCAAGAACAGATACCGGTGCAGATGACTAAAGAAGATTATGAGGCTTTTATTAAACAAAAACATCAAGAACTTTTTGATTTGAAGTTAAAAATTGCTTTAGCAACATCCGAGACCGAAAAAGTTGGCCTTAAGGAAGCCGAAAAAAATTTAAAAAGAATATTAACCAAGGCTATGCAAAATAATATAGATTATGGTTATTATAATGAATTAGATAGAAAAGGAAGATAGATTATGATAAATATAAAAGAAGATAAAAATTTAAGTGTGTTAAATCACTCATGCGCGCATTTAATGGCCCAAGCTGTTAAACATTTATATCCCAATGCTAAATTTTGGGTAGGTCCAGTAGTAGAAGAGGGATTCTATTATGATATGGATTTAGGTGATACAGTTTTAACAGAAGAAGATATAGAAAAAATTTCTAAAGAAATGAAAAAAATAGCTAAAGATGGCAAGAAAATAATTCGTCATGAAATTAGTAAGGCAGAAGCATTAGAAATGTTTAAGGATGATCCTTATAAAATAGATTTAATTGAAAATATGCCCGAAGATGAAGTTATTTCTTGTTACAGTCAAGGTGATTTTACCGATCTTTGCCGTGGACCTCATGTTGATAATGTTAAATTACTTAAAAACTTTAAACTATTAAAGTTTAGTGGGGCTTATTATAAAGGGGACTCAAAAAATAAAGTGTTACAAAGAGTATATGGAGTATGTTTTGATACACCAGAAGCTTTAGAGCAACATCTTGCCGAGTTAGAGGATGCTAAAGCTAGAGATCATCGTAAACTAGGTAAAGATTTAGGCATATTTATGTTTAGTGATTTAGTTGGAAAAGGACTTCCAATGTGGTTACCAAATGGCTTTATTGTTCGTCGTAGTTTAGTTGATTACATTATGGATAAAGAGATTTCTTTAGGGTATCAACATGTAATGACTCCATCACTTGGAAATGTTGAACTTTATAAGACATCAGGACACTGGGATCATTATAAAGATGATATGTTTCCTAAGATGGAGCTTGATGATGAAGCTTATGTATTAAGACCAATGAACTGTCCTCATCATATGATGATGTTTAAAAATAGATTACATTCTTATCGTGATTTACCTATCAGAATTGCGGAGATTGCTAATGATTTTAGATATGAGGCCAGTGGGGCAGTATGTGGTATTGAAAGAACTAGAGCCTTTACACAAAATGATTCCCATATATTCTGTCGTCCTGACCAAATTGAATCTGAAGTTAAAGGCGTAATCGATTTAATTTTAGATGTTTATAAAGATTTTGGTTTTAAAGACTTTAAATTTAGATTGTCTTTAAGAGATAGTAAGAATGTTGATAAGTATTTTGGTAATGATGAATTATGGGAAAAGAGTGAAAATGCTCTAAGAACTATTTTAAAAAATACGGGGCATGAGTATTATGAGGCTGAAGGGGAAGCCGCATTTTATGGACCAAAGATTGATGTTCAAGTAAGAAGTGCTATTGGACATGATGTTACATTATCAACTGTGCAATTAGATTACCAATTACCAGAAAGATTTGAATTAGAATATATTAATGAAGATAATGAAAAGGTAAGACCCGTTGTTATTCACCGCGCTATTTTAGGTTCACTTGATAGATTCATTGCTTTCCTTTTAGAAGAAACAAAAGGTTATCTACCATTGTGGCTTGCTCCTCATCAAGTAAATATTATTCCTGTTAATAATAATTATCATTTAGAATATGCTAAAGAAGTAGAAAATTTATTAAAAAATAAGGGAATTAGAGTAAATCTTGATGATAGAGAAGAAAAAGTTGGTTATAAGATGCGTGAGGCTATTATGAGCAAATATCCATATATTTTAGTACTTGGAGATAATGAAGTTACTAATAAAACTATTACTTATAGAACTAGTCAGAGTGAAGAAAAAATCACTATTGCTTTAGATGAATTTGTAAATAAAGTTGAAGAAGAAATAAAAAATAAAACTAGATAATTGATATGATTATGAAAAGTAGGGAAGCCTGCTTTTTTTTAGTGTCATAATGTAAAAAATTTCATAGAGTTTAATACTCTATGAAAGCGTGTTTTCGTTGTTTACTTTTAATTTATATATTAAATATAACATAAAAATAGGCTATTTTCTATATAAAATATAAATTTTTGTGGTCAGATTTTTAGTCAGAAAAATGTGTAAAGTTCTTAAGCGTTTTAGGCCTTGGAAAGCGTCAAATAAATTTTATTTTGGAGTTCTATTGTGGTCAAATTCATGGTCAAATAGTCTTCAAGTCCAGTATTTACTGGTGTTTTCATAGAGTATTAAACTCTAAGAAAGGTGTCAAGTTTTGTAAAGAAGGAAATGGATAGGCGTTTTATGAAGAAGAGATATTTAATAATTATTAGTTTTTTAATATTAGGAAGTTTTTACTGGTTAAATTTTAAAGTAGATAATAGTACTAAGAACATTATTGGCGTTTATATAGAAGGTGAATATTCTAGTAATGTTCCCCTTAAAGATGATGGTTATTATGTTGAGAAGATAGAATGTGATAATGGCTCTTCGGGAGAGTGGGACTATGTTAATTGGGGTTTACTTACTACTAATATGAGTAAGAAATCAAAATGCAATGTTTATTTTAGAAAAGATACTATTGTTAATTCGATAAAAAATGAGTTAGATACAACAGGTAAATGTCCAATAGTAAATGATGATGGAACGGTTAATGTAACCAGTGCAGAATCAGAAAACTCGCTTTTATGTAGTGCTCCTGATAATTATGGAACAAGTTATTATTATCGTGGTAATGTTTCTAATAACTATGTTTATTTTGCTAACCTTTATTGGCGAATAGTTCGTATTAATGGTGATGGTTCAATAAGAATAATTTATGATGGAACAAGTGCCCATGAAAATGGCGAAGCAAGTAATGATAGAATAATTGGTAACAGTGCTTTTAATGAAAAATCAGATGATAATGCTTATGTAGGTTATATGTATGGAACACCTAATTCTTCAACATATGAAGAAACTCATGCTAATATAAATGATTCAACAATAAAAAAATATGTAGATAGTTGGTATGAAAATAATATTAAAGGGACTAATTATGAAGAAAATTTGGCAGATAATTTGTTTTGCAATGATAGGACAATTTCTAAATATAATCCTGATAATTATACTAATTATGGTTTTGGCAAAAATAGCACTTTATATGAAAGAGCAAAAGGCCCTTGGTCGGCACCTAGCGATACCGAAAATGCTAAGATGAAATTTTATTGTAAACAACTAAATGATAGTTTTACTGTGCAATCGTCATTGGGCAATATGTCTTTAAAATATGCGATATCATTATTAAATAAGGACGAATTAGTTTTATCAGGACAATATATATATAGTTATGGTACTAAATCAAACTATTTGTATATTGGAAGCGGTTATTGGACGATGAGCCCTGATGCTTTTGATGAACAAGGTGCTAAATCTAGGCTGTATTATGATGATGGAGAAAGTTTTGATGCTGTTAATGTGGTATATGGTGTAAAACCTGTTATTAATTTAAAACAAGGTTCTTTGAAATTTGGTGATGGAACTATAAATAATCCATATAGGATAAGTTAAGAAAGGGCTGTTATTCTAAGGAATAATGGCACTTTTTTTGGAAAAAGTAGAATCGTAACTGGTAAATTATTAAAAATTATGGTAATGTATTAAGTGGTGATTAAAATGGTAAAATATGATGAATCAAGCATCAAGATATTAGAAGGCCTAGAGGCTGTTCGTAAAAGACCGGGTATGTATATAGGCTCAACAGATAAAAGAGGATTACATCATTTAGTCTGGGAGATTGTGGATAATGCGATTGATGAAGCCATTAATGGATATGGAAATTATGTTAAAATATCTTTAAATAAAGATGGCTCCGTTACGGTAAGCGACCATGGTCGTGGGGTACCAATTGGAATGCATGAATCTGGTAAATCAACCCCAGAGGTTATATATACAGTATTACATGCTGGTGGTAAATTTAGCGAAGCAGGTTATAAAGTATCTGGTGGTTTGCACGGAGTAGGTGCATCAGTTGTAAATGCCTTATCTAAAAGAATGGATGTAACAATTTATCGTGATGGAGTTATTTCCAATATTAGATTTGTTGATGGTGGGAAGGTAGAAGTTCCTCTTCATGCAATAGGAAGCACTAATAAAACGGGAACAACAGTTACTTTTTTACCTGATGATGAAATATTTAAATCAACGCAATTTTCTTTTACAACTATTGCAGAAAGAATGCAAGAATCGGCCTTTTTACTTAGTGGAATAACTATTGAAGTAGTTGATGAAGTTGATAATAAAGATGTTAAGTATCATTATGAGAATGGGTTAGTATCTTTTATTGACTATATGAATGAAAATAAAACACCATTACATAAAGTTATTAATTTCAAAGGTTTAAAAAATGGTATTGAAGTGGAAGTAGCTATGCAATATACTTCTTCTTATCAAGAAGAAATCTTATCGTTTGTTAATAATGTTAAAACTGGTGATGGGGGGTCTCATGAAGTGGGATTTAAGACGGCTATTACCAAGGTATTTAATGATTATGCTAAGCAAAATAATATTTTTAAAGGTAAAGATAGTGTTTTAGATGGTAGTGATGTTAGAGAAGGTTTAACGGCCGTTATTAACTTAAAAGTTCCAGAAGAGTTATTACAATTTGAAGGCCAAACTAAGGGAAAACTAGGAACTCCAGAAGCGAGAGTGGCTACTAATGATGTGGTATATGAGAATTTACAATTCTTTTTAGAAGAAAATAAAGAGATTGCTTTAACAATACTAGAAAAAGCACAAAAAAGTAAAGTGGCCAGAGAGGCTGCTAGAAAAGCTCGTGAAGAAGCTCGAAATGGTAAAAAGAATAGTAAACAAGAAAAAAATTTATCTGGTAAACTGGCGCCAGCACAGAGTAAAAATCCAAAGATTAATGAATTGTTCTTAGTTGAAGGAGATTCAGCCGGTGGTTCTGCTAAAGGTGGGCGAGATCGTAAGTTCCAAGCTATTTTACCTTTAAGAGGTAAGGTATTGAATACAGCCAAAGCTAGTATGGAAGATATTTATAAAAATGAAGAAATAAATACTTTAATTTATACGATTGGAGCTGGAGTAGGCGCTAATTTTGATGCGACGGAATCTAATTATGATAAAGTTATTATCATGACCGATGCCGATGTTGATGGGGCGCATATTCAAATATTACTTTTAACTTTCTTTTATCATTATATGCGTGGTTTAATTGAAGCAGGTAAACTTTATATTGCCTTGCCACCATTATATAAACTAGATTATGGTAAAAATAAACAAATTTATGCCTATAGTGATGATGAATTAAACGAAATTAAAAATAATAATTCAGGTAAATATACTATTCAAAGATATAAAGGTTTGGGTGAAATGAATCCGGAACAACTTTGGGAAACAACTATGAATCCTGAAACAAGAACTTTAATTCGAGTTAATATTAATGACGCGGCTTTAGCGCAAAAACGAGTTGAAGTTCTAATGGGTGATAAGGTTGAACCAAGAAAAGAGTGGATTGACGAAAATGTCGAATTTACTTTAGAAGATAATTATAGAGGGTGATTATATGCAGAATGAAACAGTAAAGAAAATTCAAGAATATGCTTTAGAAGAAATTATGGGTCTTCGTTTTGGAGCCTATGCTAAAGAAATTATCCAAGATCGTGCAATACCAGATGTTCGTGATGGTCTAAAACCAGTTCAAAGAAGAATTTTATATGATATGTATATTAATCATAATGATTCTGCTCACCCTTTTACAAAGTGTGCTAAAACTGTTGGTGATGTTTTGGGTAAATTCCACCCCCATGGCGATTCTTCGGTTTATGATGCTATGGTTCGTATGTCGCAGTGGTGGAAACAATCAATGCCTTTAATTGATATTCATGGTAATAATGGTTCCATTGATGGTGATGGAGCAGCCGCTTATCGTTATACTGAGGCTAGACTTTCTAAGGTTGCTAATGAGTTATTAAAAGATTTAGATAAAGGAACAGTTGAGTGGGCTCCAAACTTCGATGATACTTTACTTGAACCAACCGTCTTACCCGCTAAATTTCCTGCTCTTTTAGTTAATGGGACAAATGGTATTTCAGCTGGTTATGCAACTAATATTCCACCCCATAATTTAGGGGAAATAATTGAGGCCACAATCAAGAGAATAGATAGTCCTAATTGTCGTTTAGAAACAATTTTAGATATTGTTAAAGGACCCGATTTTCCTACTGGTGGCATCTGTATGGGAAAAAATGGAATTATTGATGCTTTTTCAACTGGCCGTGGTCGAGTAATTGTTCGTAGTAAATATGAGGTTGTAAAGACTAAAGGCAAAGAACAAATAATTATAACGGAAATTCCGTTTGAAGTTAATAAAGCCATGATGGTTGCTAAGATTGATGCCATTAGAATTGATAAAAAAATTGATGGCATAGCTGAAGTTCGTGATGAAACAGACCGTACGGGGATTAGGATTGCTATTGATTTAAAGGCTAATGCTAATAGTGATTTAATAATTAATTATTTACTTAAAAATACCGATTTACAAGTTTCTTATAATTACAATATGGTTGCTATTGTTAATAAACGACCAATGACCTTAGGGATATTATCATTACTTGATGCTTATATAGCGCATCAAAAAGAGGTTATTACCAGACGCAGTAAGTTTGATTTAGAAGCTTATCAAAAACGCTTAAATATTGTAGATGGTTTCTTAAAGATGATGGACATCTTAGATGAAGTTATTAAGACTATTCGAGCTTCAAAAAATAAGACCGACGCTAAAGAAAACTTGATGAAAGAATTTAACTTTAATGCTGAACAAGCCGAGGCAATCGTTGTGTTACAATTATATCGTTTAACTAATACTGATGTTTTAGCATTACAAGAAGAACATGATAACTTAGTAAAATATATTAAAGCTTTAGAACTTATTTTAAGTAATGAAGAAAAATTAAAAGAAGTTATGAAATATGAATTAAAGAAAATCAAAAAAGATTATCCAACGCCAAGAAGAACTGAAATTGTTGATGAGATTGCTGATATTAAGTTAGATACAACTGATTTAATTACTAAAGAAAATGTAATGGTTGCTTTATCTAACGAAGGTTATATTAAACGAGTTTCTATGAAGAGCTATACTTCAAGTAATGGTGATGAAACAACTTTAAAACCGGGGGATTATCTAAAATATTTATTTGAAGTATCGACTTTAGATAATATAGTAATATTTACTAATTTAGGACAGTATTTATATGTTCCGGTACATACAATTTTTGAAGGTAAATGGAAAGAATTAGGTAAACATATTAATAATTTAGTTACTGGTTTAACTGAATCAGAATATATAGTTGGAGCCTTTATTCTTAAAAATCCAGAAGAAAAGATTACTTTTGTAACTAAGAATGGTTTAGTAAAACAATCGATTTTAAAAGATTTTATAGTAAGTCGTTATTCTAAAGCAATGCTAGCCTTTAAATTAAAAGATGATGATGAAGTTATTGCTGTAAATTCTAGTAAGTCAAGAACGATATTAGTAAGCGAAGCAGGGTATTATGTTAATATAAATACTGAAGAAATTCCAGTAGTCGGAGCAAGAGCTTCTGGTGTTAAAGGAATGAATCTAAAAGATGATATTCTAGTAGCAGGGTTATCTTTAGACTCAAATGAATATTTAAGTATATTTACTAACAATAAAACAGCTAAGAGAGTAAAAGTAATTGAACTTGAACCCCATAATCGTGCTAAGAAGGGTAGTACTTTAATTAAGAAAGTTAAGTCTTTTGATTATAAAATTATTAAAGTATTGCTTACTGATGGTAAAGATGAATTGTATTTAAAGAGTGATAATGAAATTACTAAGATTAAAAATACAGATATTTCTATTTTAGATTTAAAATCAACTGGTGGGACTGTTAGTAAATATAAAATTGATGATGTTTTTGCCAATACTATTTTTGATAGTAGTTTGAAAAATAATAGAAATGTTAAAGAAGAAGTTATTTCAGAAGAAAATGATGAAAAAGTTGTTGCAGAAACGCAAGAATTAGAAATAGAAGAAAAAAAGGAAGAAAATCCAAAAGAAGAACAAGTATCTTTAAATGATTTCTTTGATGAATTTAAAATTTAGATAAATAAAATCACTTACTAATAAATAAAATTTAGTAGGTGATTTTTTATGGATAAAAAGGAAGCTTTCAAGGAATTTTTACGAAAATATCCCAAAATTACAGAATATTTAAGAAATAATAAAGATAGTTCTATTCAAAAATTGTATGAGATATATGATATTTATGGGGAAGATGAGGCGGCTTGGCGTCCGTATTTAAATTTTACGAATAAGATGACAAATGATAATGAGTCGATTAATAGTATTAAAGATTTAATGAAGAGTATTGATGTGGATAGTTTGCAAGAACATATTAAGACAGCCCAGAAGGCTTTGGGGTTTATTGAAGAATTAACTAGTAAAGGGGCTAGTAATGTTGGAAGTATTCCTAAAGGACCTAAAAGTCCGAGACCACTTGACAAGTTTTTTGGAGATTGATTATGGAATTAGATTTACAGTATAAAATTAAGAATACCAAAAATTATTATAATTATTTAAAAGAAAATTCTTATTACATAAAGAAATTAAATCGTAATAAGAATGAGTTTGAAAACTTTAGTAACTTTGTTAAAGATAAGTATGGGTTAAGAGTAGCGGATAAGATTAGCAAGACTATAGATAATATAGATTTGATTAGTACGCTTTTAAATACTTTAAAATAAATTACTTAATGGTTATATTATTAAATTTCAATTAAAAAAACGATGCGAATTGGTAGATTTATACCGGTTATTGTGATACCATATTTTATAGATACATTTGATTGTTAGATGTTTTGACCTCTGTCCATATTTTAATTTTTTTTAGAAATGGAGAGGTGGTGGTCCATATGAAGGAGCCTTCAAGTGGAGTACTTAGTTGTACTTATAATCATTCTTGTTTTAATTGCAAGAATATTAGATTCTGGAAACAGAAAATAATACTGACTTTAAGTCAAACTGAAAAACATCTACTCAACCTTGTGAATAGATGTTTTTCAAAATTCAATATAATATTGGACTGAGAAACATCTAACGACCAAAGTCAAATGTATCTCTTTTTTTGTATAAAGAACAATTAAGTTCTTTCACTAAGTAGTATAGCATAATAAAAATAAAATGCAACTACAAGTTTCTACTAAATATTATATAAAATTCCAGAAGAAATATACTATAAATAGTTATTGATAATAATTTAAATATTAATAATATAAAAATTGAGAAAATAACATAATTTGATGGATTTATACTGGTTATTGTGATACCATATTTTATAGATGCATTTGATTGTTAGATGTTTTGACCTCAGTCCATATTTTAATTTTTTTTAGAAATGGAGAGGTGGTGGTCCATATGAAGGAGCCTTCAAGTGGAGTACTTAGTTGTACTTATAATCATTCTTGTTTTAATTGCAAGAATATTAGATTCTGGAAACAGAAAATAATACTGACTTTAAGTCAAACTGAAAAACATCTACTCAACCTTGTGAATAGATGTTTTTCAAAATTCAATATAATATTGGACTGAGAAACATCTAACGACCAAAGTCAAATGTATCTCTTTTTTTGTATAAAGAACAATTAAGTTCTTTCACTAAGTAGTATAGCATGTTTAAATATTTTTGCAACTACTTTTGCCATCAAAAATAGTATATGTTATTTTAAGTAATATATGTATCAATACATTTTAGTAAATGCAATTTTCATAGAGTTTAATACTTTATGAAAGCGTATTTTCGTTGTTTATTTTTAATTTATATATTAAATATAACATAAAAATGGGCTATTTTCTATATAAAATATAAATTTTTGTGGTCAGTTTTTTAGTCAATAAAATATGTAAAGTTCTTAAGCATTTTAGGCTTTGGAAAGCGTCAAGTAAATTTTATTTTATAGTTCTATTGTGGTCAAATTTATGGTCAAATAGTCTTCAAGTCCAGTATTTACTGGTATTTTCATAGAGTATTAAACTCTATGAAATGTGTCAATTTTTGTCAAGTAAAGGAATTGATGTTTTATGAAGAAGAAAATTATATTAATCATTATTTTGGCTGTTACTTTTCTAACAACTTTAGTCTCAAGAAATAACTTAGATAAAAGTTCGCTTAGCGTTTATATAAATGATGAGTATCAAGAAAAGATTCCTACTAAAGATGCTGGTTATTATGTCGAAAAAGTAACTTGCGATAATGGAGCCTCTGGAACATGGGATTATACTAACTGGGGTTTACTTACAACCAATCTTACTAAAAAGAATAAATGTAATATCTATTTTAAAGATAGCACTGTTTATGATAAATCTGCTAATAATTTTACCGCTGCTTTAAAAAATGGGGCAAGTATCAAAACTGATAATGATAATATCAAATATTTTAGTTTTGATGGTGAAGATGACTATATTGAACTGCCAGCATTACCCGCTAATATCAATTGGGCAGATGGTTTTACTGTTGAATTTAAAGCTCAGTGGCTAACCTTTCAGAGATGGAGTAGAATATTTGATTTTGGCAATGGTGCCTATAGTGATAATATTGTGGTTGCTCAACTAACTACAGAAGATGTCTTAGTTTTAGGCGGCCTAAATGGCATAACAAACAACACTAATGAAACTAATTTGATTTCTAATGCTGGCTTAGCTAATCTTAATGAATTTAAAATTGAATTTTTAAAGACTACTGATGGTTACCAAATAAAGACTTATCAAAATGGTAATTTAGTCTCAACCATGGATCGTACGAGTAGTCAAGGTTTTAGAAATATCGAAAGAACAACTAATTATATTGGTAAATCTAATTGGGGAGCTGATAAATATTTTTGTGGCAACATCTATTATTTAAAAATAACTGATAGTACCGGTAAAATTATTTTATGGTATGAACCTTAAATTAAATAGATAGTATCAATATAGACTCTTAAATAAATACTAATTTAGAATAGTAATATACTATTTCTTTTTTGATTTACTTTCACTTGAAAGTCGTGTTATAATCTTTTTAGATTATAGATAATAAAGAGGGATTAATTATATGAAAAATTTACGCAAAGGAAAAGTTGTTTGCATTACAAGTGGCAAAGGTGGAGTAGGTAAAACTGTTTTAACCGCTAATCTTGCTGGTATCATTGAGAGTCTAAATAAGAAAGTTTTACTTATTGACTTAGATTTAACTAATGGCGGTCTTGCCTTAATTTTAAACACTCCATATCAAAAGAATATTTGTAACATGCTATATGATATCGAACATAATACTTATGATTCCTTAAATGACTATGTTGTTAAATATGATGATTATATTGATATTTTGCCGGCTTCGACCGATCCTAGAGACTTTAATAAAATTAATAACTCTCTAATCAATATTATTCTGGAGAAAGCTTCTTTTATTTATGATGCTATCCTAATTGATATGACTCATATCTTAAATGAAATTAATGTCTTTGCTCTTGATTTTTGTGATATGGCCTTACTTGTTACCACTAACTGTCTAATGGATTTAAAAAACACTAAAAATATGGTAACCCTTTTTGATAACTTAAACATTCATAAATATCGTATTCTTCTAAATGAAAGTGTCAATCCTTTAAAACAATACTTTAGCTTTTATGACATTAAAAACATTATTAAAGCTAATATTGATTATCACATATCTAACGAATTTTACATTACTGATATGGAAAAAAATATTATGGATGGCAAGATAATAACTTTAAATAGTAAAGCCCTAAAACATTATCAAAAAGACTATACAGCTTTACTTAACTTAGCAGCTGATATTATGGGAGGACAAGATAATGATTAAAACCTTAGCAAATGCTTTTAATATTGAAAATACTAATCTTTTAAAATTAAATGACTATGAAATCTTTCAAGATAAACAAACTTTAGAAAAAATTAAAAACGATATTACTTTTAGTTTAATAGATGAAGTCTCTTTGGGTCTTAAAGAAACGGATGTTCATAGTAAAATTGATGAGTATACTAAATCTTTAAATCTTAGTACTTTAGAAAAACAATACTTATATAATTTAATTGATAATGAGATTTATGGTATTGGTCCTATCACCGAAGTTATGAATGATACTTCGGTAAAGAAAATTTTTGTTAATTCGCCAAGTTCGGTTTATGTTTTAACAACTACTGGTTACCACCAAGACCCATCGATATCATTCATTAATAATGAACATATAGTTAAAACAGTAACCAATTTAGCTCGTAAAAATAATTTAAACATTTCTTTAGATGAGGCTTATATTACTTTTAAAACTTTAAATGATGCCAGAATTACACTTTTAATGCCTCCTTTAGTAGACAATCCCGTTCTTACAATCAGTAAAACAGATAAAACTTTAGAAAGCATTGAAGAGCTAATTCGTCTAGGAACCCTTACTCCTTATATGGCTAGATTCCTAGAAGCCGCCGTTAAAGCTAAACTAAACATCTTGGTTTGTGGTAATAAAAGTAGTGGTAAAAGAACTTTAATTAATACTTTAATGAACTTTATTCCTACTAACGAAAGAATAGTTTATGCGGGTCTAAAAGAAAATATTAGCAGCCCTCATCAAATAGTTACCACCAATACATCAGATATTGATGTTCTAGAAGCCTTAAGTCCCTCTTACTTAATCTATGCCAATAAAAATGCCGATACGCTTCTTAAACTTGTTAATAAAGAGCAGGGGATTATCTCTAGTTTTGATATTCGTAAATTTACTTTGGCTAACTTAGTTACCAATGTCATGCTAGAAAATCCTAATATGAACCGTGATAATGTTATTGCCTCTATTTATACTGGTTTTGATATCTTAGTTTACATGGAAAAAGGTAATGATAAAAAAATTCGAGTAACGGGTATTAAAGAAGTACAAACGAGTGGTCTTAAAGATGTCTTTGTTTATAAAGATAATACTTTCAGCTTAATTAAAGAGAGCAATTTTACTTATAAAAAGATTAAAAATATGGGTAATAATACCCTAGATGACATCTTTGGGGTGTAACTATGTCTATTTATATAGTCCAAATAATAATTGTTATTATCACTCTAAGTATAGGTATCTTTCTTCTAAAAATTGCTGATACCCAGAAAAAAGTGCGTTGTATTAGTCGTTTTAGTCTGGATATTCCTAAAGAAAATTCCTCTCTTTTAACTAGATTAGAAGATGGTTTCTTTAAAATTGTTCATAATTTAAGTAATGGCTTAAGTCGCTATAAATTTGTAAATAAAATATCTCTAAAATATGATAAATATATCTTAGAAATCAATCGTGATAAAGTAGCTCCCACCGACTATTTTACTATCAAACTAGTAATTGTTATTGCTTCTTTGTCATTCTGCTTAATTGGGGTTGTTTTAAATCTCTTACCAACTAGTCCTTTTATCTTTATTATTGCCTTTTTAGCTAGTTACTTCTTACCAGACTTATTTTGGAAATATTTATATATTAAAAGAACTAATCGTATTGTTAAAGATATTTTTAAAAGTACAAAGTATATTTATTATGGTTTAAATCAAAAGAAAACTATTGATGAAGCAATAAGGTATGCTATTTCCAATTTAGATGGTGATATAACCGATGAATTAAATAAAATATTAAAAGACCTTAAACATAATATTAGTTTGGAAGATGCTTATCTTAAATTTTATAATCGTAGTAAGATAAAAGAGGTCTTAGCGATTTATCAAAATCTAAAAATAGCTAGTCTTTTAAATATTAGTTATTTAAATGCTTATAAATATATTATAAATGAAAATATTAAGACTTATGAAGAAAAAGAAAATACTTTTAAAATTATTGATATTTATAATTATCTTTTCTTAATTGTCTTAATGATTCCTTTATTAGTCTTTATCTTTGGTTTATTTATTAACTTAGATTATTTTGCTAAACTCATGAGTGGAAAGGGCTTGTACTTAGTGGTTGGGGTTATCATAATATATAGTATTTATATTTATATCATAAAGAATATCTTGGAGGTTCAAAGTGAATAGTTTTGTTAAAGTTATATATCCGAAAAAATATTTACTTACCTTAAGTAAAAAAATTAAAAGACTTGGAAATGATAATAAAATGCATATTGATACTTTTTTAATTACTCGTCTTTTAATTGAATTTGTAATGTTTATTGGTCTTTTGTTAATTCCTGTTTATGGTATTTTCTTAAGTTTTCTATTTACTATCCTTTTTCATTATTTATATGAAGATATGCTTATCAATTCTCGTCTTCTAAGGCGGGCTGAAATTATTAAAAGTGATTTAGAAAGCTTTATGAAACTTTATCTTTTAGGACTTGAAAGAAGTAATGATGCCTTTTTAGTCTTTAAGATGGTAAGTCGTAATATTGATAATGATTTAACTAAAGAAATCAATTATTTACTTCCTAAATATAATAATTATAATGATATTGTTACTAACTTAGTTAACTTTATTCCCGAATTTTCTTTTAGTGATAGTATTTTACTTTTGAGTAGTAAAGATACCAAAGAAGCTGCTACAAGTATTATCGAAAAAACTGAACAAGATAAAAGAGTTGAGTTGGAAAAAAACATCAATAGTATTCCTGTTAAAATAATTTTTATAAGTATTATCTTTTTGCTATTAGTTTTATTAATTATTTTACTGGGACCTAAATATTTATAGAATATAAGAAAATTTGTTGCAATAAGTAAATATTTATGGTAATCTAAATTTAAGAATAGAAGGTTTTAAGTATGGAAAAGTTTATAAATAATTTATATAGTAATAGTAATTTCCCTATAATTTTAGTGTGTTTAATCGCTATCTTTGTAGTCTTATTTATTATTACTTTGATTTTAGCATTAAAAGATGCAAAAAATAATTTCTTAGATGATGATGAGAAAAAAGAAGAACCTAAGGATAAGGTTGAGTTTAAAGAACCAATACCAGAAGTAAAGGAAGAACCTCAAACTTTTGAAGAAGTTTCTTTTGATAGTGAGGAAGCTAAAGAGGAAAAGGCTAATAAATATTCTGGTGTTTCTTTTGAAGAACCTAAGGTTAATGAAGCAGCCAAGGATAGCAGTCCTGTTGATGTTATTGAGGAGACTACTACTAGTATTCCAGTTTTAAAGGATGAAGAAATTAGTAATTTTGAAGAATTCTTTTTACAAAATTTAAAAGAAAAATCTGAAAATAATAATGTCTTTGATTTTTCTAAAAAAGAAGATAAAGAAGAAGTATCTATATCAGAAGAAGCCAAGAAAGATAGTACTGAAGTTTCGGATAGTAATGATTCTAAGATATCAACACCAGTTACTTTAGAAAGTGCTTTTCCTGTAAATGATGAAAATGATTTAGAATCAGGTTCACATAACGAGGATGGGGTAATTTCTTTTGAAGAAAAAGATGTATCCGAAAATAAAGAAGAAGCTCCTGTTTCTATGGAACTTCCTAAAATGAAGAAAGAATATACTTTTAAAGAATTAGATGGGGAATCTTATCGTATTAGATAAAAGTAATTTCTTTATAAAAAAATAGAGTCTTATCAATAGCGATAGGGCTCTTTTAGTATGTTATTTAATTTGTTTTTTTGGTTCTATTAACTTAATATTTTAGCTTTTTTTATTTACTAGTTTTTTTGCTTTTTCTTCTTTTTTCATATTGTTAATAGTTATAGTTTTAGCAAGTTCTGTAGCTTCTTTTAACTTTTCTTAGCATAAGTTTCTATTAAAAATAACCATCTATTCAATATTTCTTTTAATTTTTCATTTGATAATTCGTTCATCATAAATTTTCCTTTTCTTTTAAAATATTATAATTTAAGTTTATTAACTTGTAAAATAAGTAATAAATATTTTTAGTTACTATTTTTGTTTTAATTTAAGTGATAAGTTCTTTATGTTATTAAGTCTTGCGGATACTTCTTGGTAAATTTCACTGTTATCGTTATAAAAATTTTCAAAAATGTCTTTATTTTTTTCCCAAATTTTATCTACATAGACGACACTTTGTCTTTCTTCTTCTAAATTACAAGTATTATTAGTTGATATTAACTTTAGCATTTTCCAATAATTACTAAACCTTCCAAAAGTAATATATGTTAATAAAGGTTTAAATTTACAACTGTAATCTTCATTGCTGCAAATAAATTTGTTATTATTTGTCTGATAATAAATGAGTTGTTTAGTTGGATCTAAAAAGTAATTTTTGCCATCTTTAGTGGCATATGTTATTGCATGATTTCCAATAATTTTACTAATTGAAAAACTGTTTTTTATTTCTTTAGAAATTTCTATATTAACATGTTCTTTATCAAGTAATACATCAATTACACTAAGAAGATAATCATAATCTCTTCCAGAAATAATATTTTTTTGGACCCATTCTTTTAATTCGTCTTTAGTATATTTGGACTCTTCTAATACATCGATTTTTATACTGTTAGATTTATAATATACCCCAATTTCATTAGCCATAATACCTTCTTGTTTTAAAATGTCTGTTAATACTGCGGCGTTATTGCGACATACTCCGTATCCATTAAGAACATCAGCACCTAAAATTTCTAAAATGTCTCGTGCATTGCTATCATTATCAAAAAATTTATGATTTACTGATAAATAACCACCATATAACAAATAACTATACAATTTATAAATTTCAATTGGGTTTTGAAGATTAAATATCTTGTTAATTTTACTATAATTTTTTATAAATTCTTGATATAGTTTTTTTATTTTGCATATATCAGCTGTTTCTTTGCCGTCTTCTATTGTAAGCATAACAGATCCTAATAATAATAAATTACCAACTATAGAAAATGTACTATTTATAGGTGTATTTGCTGGTAACAGGAATATGCTTGCTGTTTTAAGATTAATTGCTACTATGTAAAGACCACTTTTTACTTTATTAAAAGTGTTATAATCCATATTTTTTTCTAATTTAGTAAAGATATTTTCCATATTTTTATTTCCTTCTTTCATTAATTAAGTTTTAAAATGATTATACCAGTATCATTTTATTACTTTGTTTTTTTCAATATATTATAATTTAAAATCTTTATAGAGTAAATAAAAAGATAAATGTTTTTCAATACTTATCCTTTCTTTGTTTTTCTAATTTCATTAAATCATTTACGATGCTTTTTAAGACGAAAAAATAAATAATTCTTCGTTATTATTCTTATTATTAGCCCAATTTTTTTGGTATTTCTGTTTTTATATTGATATTACATACACAATTAGTAGAATCACCTTTAAATCGAATGCGTTAATGTGTTGCTTGGTAGTTTAATCCATTGATTTGGTTTAAGGAATAATTATGAGTTTAATGATAAAATTTATAATAATTCAACTCTTTGTATCTATTATTTGGTTTATAATATCCTGTTATTTAATAAAATTATAGAATTGATTTTCTAAAATTTATACTAATAGAAATACTTTTTATCAATTAAATACAACTAATTTAATGCTATTTATTTCAATTTATAAATTATTAAAACAAAAGATTACTTTTTATCAACTCTAAAACTTACATTAATTGTGTTAGCCATATTATCATCTCCATCTAAAAAAATTATACTATGATTTATCATGGAACAATATATAGCATATATTATACTTCTGGCAAAGATTATTAAGTATCCATAAATAAAATTTTATAATCTTCTAAATATTTTTTGTTTTAAACTTAGGACTTTTTCTCTATCTACTATGTAATTATCATTTAAATCGATAACTTCATCTAAATAAGGTATATTAGATATTTTAACCTTCTTATTAATTAACATATTAAAGACTTCTCTTAAATTTTCTAAAGTATGTATATTATTTGCCAAAATATCATATTGCCTTCTTGAAATCTTTTGTAATAATTCACAATACAAAATAAGATAAAAAGATAAAATCATTGATATTTTATCAACATCTTCAAACGAAGATACCTTTGACTTTCTATAATCAACTAAGAATTTTTTTAATAATATAGAATAAAAAGGGGATGTGTGATTTTTATAAGTACAACCATCAATATCACAAAAAGCAATGTTTCCTTCTTTATTTATCAATATGTTTTCAAAACTTAAGTCTTGACAAAATATATCTTGATTATGAATATTTCTTAAAATTTTACTAGCTTTTTCTACATATTCAAATAATTCCTGACAATTAAAATATCTTCTTAAAAATTTATCAGATAAAGGCATAGAATCTTGGAAATACTGCATAGTATAACCATTTAATTCACCATTTTTAATAATTAAGTCTTTTGGAAGTAATACATGGTCAATTTCTATACCGTCCATGTCTAAAAACTTATGATATAAATCCCTTTTTTCGTTAGGGTAAAGACCGTCTAAAAATTTATAGCACATTTTACCATCTGTATAAACCGTACTATTTGTTCCCTGATTTTGTAATTTTTGCAAAGTAGATAAGTCTATTTCTTTCATTTTTATTTCTTGCATGTTAAATCTTCTTTCTTTAAATTAGCATTTATATTATCATAATACTTAAAGTTGTTCAATGAATATTTTTTGTTTAGTTTTCTCAATTTGTACTATCAATTTGCAAGTTGTACTTGACAATAAGAAAACTTTGCGATAGGATACTTCCTAAGAAATGCGAAAAAAGCAATTCTTGGGGGGATAATATATGAATAATGAAGTTGTAAAAGAAGCACTTTCTTATGAGTTCTCTGTCAAAGTACATAAGGCATTGAGAGAGTCGTTCAAAGCGCCACATATGGTGAAGTCATTGGACGAAGATTGGAATATTAAGCATGGTACTGACACTGTGGACATAGTAAATTGCGCATTTAGTGAATTGCCTATCAATTGTCAAGAAAAATATTTAAAAGTCGGCAGAATATATATTGAATATGTTTTTGACCGCTATATCGAAGGTTCAAGCAATGAGGATATAGCTACTAAATTTAACCGAATGGTTTCTGATTTTCTAGGATCATGGTCAGTAGAAGTAGCTGATGAAGACGCGGGACTTTTAAAACTTGGAATAAAGACCAGTTTGTTACTTGCTACAACTTTGGTATCAGCGTATTTCCAAGGTGAGATAGATATAGAAGAAATTTGTAAGCAATATAATATTGATACCAATTTGCCAGAAAAAAGAAAACTAAATAAACATTAATAGAAAAGTCTTTCCATATTAAATAAATGGAGAGATTTTTTATTTAGAAAACTTCTTGTTAGCCGGATTTTTAAGACAAAAAAACGAACTATTTCTAGTTCGAATAAATCTTTAATGGTGCCCTTATGGTTCTGGTATAACAACTATTATAAGCAATAAATTATAGGTAGTAATAATTACTAACTAAAATTAGTATAACATGATTTTATTAAAATTAACCAACATTTTAATATTTTAATATTTTAAATAAATAAAATGATATAATATAAACCGAAAGACAAATAGTAATTTGTTAAATAGATTGGAGATGTAATTATGGCTTTTGATTATAAAAAAGAATATAAGGAATTCTAT
>CAKOKQ010000006.1 GCA_934095825.1 uncultured Bacilli bacterium
TTACATGATGCGATACTTGCTAATGAATATCAAACTACACCAGAAAAAGCTATAGAAAAGATTAATGCTAAAGGGGAGCCGGATTTTTCAGCCATTGCTCCATCCACTGTATACGAAGAAAAAATATCGTCTGTATTAATTGAATATACTGTTCTAAAACCCCATCCAAGTATTATAGGAAAAAGTGAATATGGTACAGAAAAGTTATCGTCATTAGATTCCTTTCCAAGAGTAGGTACGAGTTATTCTTTTGATGAAAAAAATGGCATATATAATCTTTTGAACACCGTGAAAACAGATGTTACAGAATTGGATTTTGAGAATAATGATTATTATCTTTGTGGTAGTGGAACTAATTCAACGAATGCAAATATTTCAGTGTTTGATGATCAATCATGTAGTAATATGAGGAAAATCGTTTCTGCAACAAAAACTACTATTGGAGAGCCAAATACTAATACATATCGGGTTGAATACATAATGAATGTATATGAATATTCTCAGAATGCGATAGAAAGTGATTTTTCTGATAGAGGATTATATAGTACTAATGATGCTAACGGTACAACCTATTATTATCGCGGGAATATTTCAAATAATAATGTTTATTTTGCTGGATTTTATTGGCAAATAGTAAGAATCAATGGCGATGGTTCGGTAAAACTTATTTATAATGGGGATATAAAAAACGCTAAAGGTAAGGAAAAAGGTATAGAAAATGGAGCTTTTAATTTTGAACGAACAAGCCCTGCTTATGTAGGTTACATGTATGGAAGTGAAATTGGAAACAAAGATGGCAACTATAAAAATGAAGTTGATTCAAATATTAAGTCGATTATAGATTTGTGGTATGAAAAAAATATACTGAATAATAATTTTTCTAGATATGTTTATGATACTGGTTATTGTAATGACAGAAGTATATATTCTGGTGATGGCGTAACGGTTACAACTTTTTCACCTTTTACCAGATCAACTAATTATAAACCTGATTTGATTTGCACTTTGAGTAACGATTTGTTTTCAACAGTAGAATCAACATTTGGAAATAAGGCTTTAAAATATCCAATTGCACTTTTGACAGTCGACGAATTAATGTTAGCTGGTTTGGTTAAAGATAAAGTTAATTATCTCAATTATTTATATTCTGGAGCTATTGCTTGGACAATGTCGCCAACATATATTAGTGCTTGGAAATCAGCAAATATTGCAATGATTTACATAAATGGTTCTATTCACGATACTGATTATACTGATGATTATAATTGGGGCGTGCAAAATCCGTTTAGCATTAGACCTGTTATTTCTTTAAAATCTAATGTTAAAATATCTAGTGGAATAGGTACTGTAAATGAACCATTTGTTATAGATACTAATAATTAAATTATAAGCTTCGGGGCCTTAAAAAAATATAAATATTTTAGTATGGTTTATTTATAAATTCTCTTATCAAAAATGGCCCCGTTACTTGTAAATATCTGGTAGAGTAAATCTACCATTTTTTAATGGCTGGCATGACTTAATGTTTACAAATAGAATAGTTTCTTGCTATAATTATACTAGTATAAAAGATAAGAAGGTATGGATATGAATAATAATAACGAAATGAAAAGTAATGTTTTTAGCGATTATGGTAATACAAATAATTTAAATACTACTCCAAATAATTCAAATACTTTAAGTAGCCAAAATATACAAAATAATCAAAATATACAAAATACTATGGCTAATCAAATTTTAAATCTAAATCAAGTAGCAAATAATGGAACTAGTATTTCTAATAATGGAATTAATAACATGACTCAAAATCCTATGAATCAGAATACTATGAGTCCTAATGTTAATAATTCACCAATAAATAATATGAACAATCAAGTTAATATGGCTAGACCTACTAACCAAATGCCAACCAATCAAATTATCAATACTACCACAACAGCAAGTGTTATGGGAAGTGCCGCAAATAATCAAAATACCCCAAATAAACAAGGTACTTATTTTAATCAAGTTCAAAATAATCAACCAATAAATACATCAGTTCCAAATACTAATCAAGTAAATCCTAATCAAAACCAAGCTAATCAAATTTCTGTTAATCAAGACCTTTCTATGCCAAAACTTAATACCGATGAAACCGTAGGTATGATGAAAAAAGATACTCAAAAAAGTCCAGTTGCCATGTTAATCCTATTTGCTTGTTTAATTATTGGTATCTTTGTTATTCCTTATATTACCCCTTATCTTAGTGATGTTTTAAAAATCTTTGGTATAGATGATAATAGTTCTATTTATGGAGATGGTAAAGATACTACTTCTAATACCAATAAAGATAATAATCAGGATAATGTTAATAAAGATAACACTAGTAAAGATAATGATACTAAAGAAACTACTTATTATGATATTTTAGATACAACTGCTATTACATTTAATAAATTAATAATAACCAACTTAACTAAAACAGAAGAAAATGGGGCCTTTTATTTAAATTATAAAATAACTAATAATGATAATTATAGTTATAATTTTAGAACTCATAAAATTTATTTTGATTTATATAATGATTCTAAAACTTATATAGGTAGAGTCTTAATTGATACTGATTCTTTAAGTAGTAAAGAAGAAATAACTTTAAAAAGTATTCTTAATGAAAATGAATATACAGCTGCTACTAAATTAGAAGTATTAGAAAGAACTACGGCTGATTATCAAAGTATAACTTTAAAAAATAATAAACTAACTTGTAATGGTAACAATCACTCAACTATTTATACTTTTACTAGCAATAAACTAACCGGTATTGATGATACTTATAATTATACATTTGTGGTTAATGATGAGGCCTATGCCCAATATGCCTTAAATGTTCAAAATACGGTTAATGATTTAAATAAAATAACCGGAGTTTCAGCGGGATTTGTTAATACCCAAACTGGATTTACCAAAACTATGAAAATTAATTATAGTGAGACTAGCGAAAATCTAACTAAATATGATAGAATATATTATGAAAAAGATGCAACGGCTAGTACAGTTAAGTATGAATTAGAGTCGATAGGGTATAAATGTGATTAGAAAGAAGTATTATGAATTATACATTTTATATAAATGATTTTGAAGGTCCCCTAGATCTTCTTTTACATCTAGTTAAACAGTCAAAAATGAATATTTATGATATTAATCTCTTTGACTTAATTAAAGAATATTTAGATTTTATTAACCAGATGCAAGAATTAAATATAGATATTGCTAGCGAATATTTAAGTATGGCCAGTGAACTTGTCCATTTAAAAAGTAAGATGTTAGTTAATAAAAAAGATGAAACCGAAGAAGACTCTGATGATGAATTTAATATTAAAAGTGAAGAAGATTTAAGAAATAAACTTTTAGAATATGAAAATATTAAAAATATTACTGGAGAGTTTAAAAATTTAGAATTAAAAAGAACAGAAATATATACCAGACTTCCTGAAAACTTAAAAGAATATTATGAGCCAAGTGAGGTTCCTAAAGGACTATATGATGCTGATATTCTTTATAAAGCTTTTTTAGAAGTAGAAAAGAAATTAAAACTTTTAAAACCTTTAGATACTACTATTACGAAAAAAGAAATTAGTGTTGAACAAAGGACTAAAGAGATAAAAGATATTTTAAGATTAAGAGGTAAGGTTGATTTCTATTCTTTATTTAGTATTAATACAAGAGAGTATGTAGTTATTACTTTTTTAACTATACTTACGATGAGTAAAAATAAAGAGTTAAAAATTATGCAGGAGGACAATTTTAGTCCTATCGTTGTGGAGGGTTTAGATTATGAATAAGGAAGGTATCTTAGAAGGGTTATTATTTGTTGTGGGAGATGATGGTCTTACTTTAAAACAAATAAGTGAATTATTAGAGGAAAATATCGATACTTGTAAAGAAATCTTACTTTCTTTAAAACAGGCCTATGAGGCTGATAATAGGGGCATTAGAATTAGTTATTTAGGAGATGCTTTTAAGTTAACAACTAAAAAAGAGCATAAGGATTATTATCAAAAGTTAATAGTAAATCCTACTACTAATACTTTATCGCAAGCCGCTTTAGAAACTTTGGCTATCATTGCTTATAACCAACCTATTACCAGAATAGAAATTGATGAGTTAAGAGGAGTTAATAATACTTGGCTTCTTCGAAAATTAGTAGCAAAGGGCCTTATTAAAGAAGTAGGTAAGTCAACAATGCCGGGGCGTCCTAATCTTTATGGAACTACTAGTGATTTTCTAGATTATTTTGGCTTATCTACTATTAAAGATTTACCTAAGATTGAGCCTCAAGAGGATAAGAAGGCCAGTGGGGATTTATTTAACTCTATTTATAAGGAAGAGGTAAAAGATGAAAATAACTAAGGAAAAATTTACTGACATAACTGAGGCTTCTTTAGATGGTAATACTTATGAGGCTTGTGATTTTAGTAATCTAAAAGTTGATTATGTGGTCTTATCGAAAGTGGAGTTTATAGATTGTAATTTTAGTAACTCTAATTTTACTGATTGTGGTTTGCATGATTGTCATTTTAAAAATTGTAATTTAATTGGAACATCACTCATTAATTGTACTTTAAAAAATGTTAGTATTCTAAGTTGTCTTGGTTCTTATTTAAATATTGGGGGTACTATTTTAGAAAAAACACGATTTACAGATAGTAATTTAAAAGAAATGCGTCTTGTTAATAATTCCATAAGAAATACGACTTTTAATGCTTGTAATATGAGTAAGTTAACACTTTCAGATACCCGATTAAGGGGTGTTGATTTATCAACTTGTGATATTAGTGGGATGATTTTTAAGCCTTTTGATGTTGTTGGTTGTCAGGTATCTGCCAATCAAGCAGTTGAGATGATTAAAAACTTTGGGGTTATAGTAAAGTTTTAGTATCTATTTACTAGGATTTCTGCTATAATACTTATATGCCTGTGTGGCGGAATTGGTAGACGCGCTGGACTCAAAATCCAGTGGTAGCAATATCGTGTGGGTCCGAGTCCCACCACAGGCACCAAATAAGCCTTGCAAGTCCTTAATATGGGACTTTTTTTGAATCTTTCTATTTAAGAATTTTTAACCATTTTGGGACATAATCAAATATTAATGCTTAAGACATTAGTATAAACCAGCCAAATAGTTATTCCGGTGTACTGGAATAACTTTGCAAAAAACATTTTTGACAGTATAATTAGAACTAGGTGATTGAAAATACTTATTAGAGAAAAATATTTAGCTAAAATTAGAGGATTTTCAAGACATAATGTTATTGATTATTTAAAAAAAGAATATCACGAGATTGCTAATGATACTTTGTATAATTATCTAGAGGCTTTTTCTACGACTTTTATTATGAATAAAGTTTATAGATATGATATACACGGGAAGAATATTTTGAAAACTTTGAATAAATATTATGCAACTGATTTAGGAATTAAACAAATTAAAACTAATAATGATGAGATTAACTATTCTATTGCATTGGAAAATTTGGTTTATAATAATTTAATTATAAAAGACTATAAAGTTTTTGTTGACAAAACAAAAAAAGGTGAGATAGATTTCATAGCATCTAAAGCAAATAAAATTAAATATATCCAGGTATGTTATGACTTATCAGAAGAAAGTACCAGAATTAGGGAGTTTGGAGCCTTTGATGAATTTGAAAGTGAAGAAAAATATGTTATAACTTTAACTAAAGAGAATTATTCAACTGCTGATGTTAAACAAATAAATGTTCTTGATTTTTTAATGAATGATGAATTTTAATATGTGTTTATTATAAAGAGTGTATATGGTGGCAAAATAAAATGGTATTAGTATGTAAATGATTACATTTTCTAACTAATTATTTCAGAACATCCTGTTTATACCCTTTTTATATTACTATTCACAGATTTTTCAATTTATAGTTGATATTATTTTGATTTTGTTTAATAATTATATACAGAAAAAATAGATGTAATATGAGCGACAATGACAATAGTATAAACACAATTATTAAATAAAATATAGAATTAAAGAAAGACAACAAAAGATTAAGAGAACAAGTTAATGCTTTACAAGAAGAAAATAAAAGCTTAAAAGCCGAAGCTAAACGACTTTCTAATAGTCTTTCATATGCTAATAATAAGATTAAACTATTAGAAAATCAAATTGATAACATGAAGAAAGATCAAGAAGAATTAATAAAGAAGGTTGTTACTAAAGTAGTTAATGAACTAAATGAAGAACATGCTAAATAAGTTTCTAAACTAAATTGTAGAATCAAAGAATTAGAAGCAAAATTAAATATAGATAGTACCAATAGTGGAACTCCAACCTTGAAACAAGCCATCGGAAAAAAGACTATTCAAAATAATAGAGAGAAGTCTGACAAACCTAGAGGCGGACAGTTAAACCATAAGTAACAAAAACTTGAGCATTTTAAAGAAGATGAAATAACCGAAAAAGAAGTATTTACCTTAGATAAGTGTCCTTACTGTGGCGGTAAGCTTAAAAAAATTAATGTTGTTATTTCTGATATATTAGATGTTGAAGTAAGCATAATTAAAAAGAGAAATGAAATTGAAAATTATAGATGTTGTAATTGGCATAGAAATGTTACTGCTAATGATAAATTACCTCGAGGCGTATCTTATGGTCAAAACATTAATGCTATGTGTCTTTCAGCTATGAATGAATCCAATATGGCTTTAAATAAAGTGTGTTAATTTATATCTGGAATAAGCAACAAAGAAGTTAATTTAAGTGAAGGTTATTTAATGAAATTGCAAAAGCGAGCTGTAAAAGATTTAGCAAAAATTTATGATGATAAATATGATTTCGTAAATGCCGAATGTAACGAGCATATAAAAAGATACTTAAAAAAGAATATTTATGAATTTCCTGAACATAAGTGGCGCCGAAAATGCGCGAATTATTGATTAAAACCAATAAGGAAAGAAACGAATTGATTGATAAAGGAATTAATGGGGTTGATGTGCAAAAGATTAATGATATTTATACTCAATATGACCAGATACTTGCTATAGGTTGCAAAGAAAATGACGGTGTAGATCTAACTTATGTTAAGATTAAAAACAAGGGAAGGAACTTAATTGATAGACTTAGAAAATTTAAGGATAATCACTTATTGTTTGTTAAAGACTTTACTGTTGCATTTACTAATAATACTTCGGAAAGAGGCTTAAGACAAGTAAAGAGAAAATTAGCAGTATCATTTGCGTTTAAGAACATTAATCGAATGAAAGATTACGTAATAATCTTAAGTTGCTTAGAAACTTGTTACATAAATAACATATTAAGATTTGATGAGTTAAAGAGGTTGGTTAACGGTATTCCATATAGTGTTGACGAAATAAAACAAATAAGTCAAATAAGTCAAAAAATCTGTGAATAGTAACACTAAATGGTTCAAGCAGAAAAAAAGTATGTTACAATAAATAATTAGAGAAAAGAGGTTTGGTAATGACTATTGCACAAGCAGAAAGATTTTATAAACAAGACACAAAAGATTATGAAATAGAAAAAAATAAAGTTTTTTTAACTTGGCTAAAAATTTCAATAAAGAGTGGTTATCATTGCTTTATAAAAGGAGAAGAATTACAAGAACTAATTGATAATATTGTTAATTGGTATGAAATAAAGTATCCGGAAAGAGAATTGGAATATTTTGCAGGAGCTATAAATACGAACTTCCAAGATATTAGAAGGATTTCTGATGTAATGGATATTAGACAATTACTATTTAGATTGCCACATAATCAATTATGTTTAATGGAATGCGGATATAGAGCGAAAGGTTGGGGACAACATCCAATTTATAAAAATGGCAAAGAAGTTGGTTGGAAAACTCAAATATTTATGCGGATAAACATAAAAAATGAAAAAGAATGTAATCCATGGTTTGGTAAAGCATCATATTTTTTACTTCCTGCTGATCGTATGACTGGTGAAGTATCAAAAGACTATAAGTTAGAAGAATACATAGATAATGAAGAAAATATAAGTTTAGATGAATTATTATCAATTTTTAATGAAAAGTATAATGATCAATTAGATTTTACTGAACTAAAAGAAAGTGTTTATAATCATAATTGCGATATGGAATTAAGACATAGAATTTTACAATTAGTTGCACTTAAATTATTATATTCTAGAAATACTGTTCCTGAAAGAGGATATGAAAGAGCAAAAAGATTTATAAATGAATTTAATAAAAAATTAGGTCTTACATTATCTACAGAAGAAATTGATAGAATAATTCATAGAGATTACACTAATGGTGAAAGATGGGAGGATGTTTTAAAAACCTATGTCGATGAAGATGGTGAGGAACATTCATATTTGACTGTTGAAGATGTAGCAAAAAAAGAACAGGAAAAAGAGGATAAAGGAATTAAAAAATTGACAAAAATAATGTTTAATAAAAATAGAAAGTAAAAAATAAGGGTTATTAATAGCAAATATAGTTGCTAATAGTTTTATGAAGTAAGAGAAAGTTACAATTTAGGAAGAAATTATAGATATGTTTACATGGTAAACGCAGATGTATTAAGAGATTTTTTATTTGAATATGGGACTAGATGATGTAGTATTGAAAAAAATTGTGAGATTGGATCTTAAAGAAAATATAATGAATATGCAGACAGATGTTTTTTATAATAAAATAATTGAAGGTTGATGGTTATATTTTTGAAAATGATAAATTGTAGGAAATAAACCCTACTTTAGATAAAGCAACTCATATATTAAGAGAACTAAATCTTACTTATTTGCCAGCATTGAATGAGGGAATCAGTTTAAAAAAAACTAGTTGAAAATACTAAACCAGAGGAATAAAATAAATAGATTGTCAAAATAATCATTTAAGCATGTATAGTAAAAAAGTTATTCTGGTGTTATGGAATAACTTTTTACTTTACCAATTGGCAAGGCCCTAAGGATGTTTAAGTAAAAAAATTTAAAAATGTAACTTAGTTGTAACTTTAAATATCATATAATGTCTTTAAGAAAAGGAGATTATTATGGAAATTTTAAGAGTAGAAAATTTAACCAAAATATATGGTAAAAAAGAAACCAAAGTTGTCGCCTTAGATAATGTTTCATTTAGCGTGAAAAAAGGCGAATTCGTGGCTATTGTAGGAGCCTCTGGTTCGGGAAAATCCACGCTTTTACATTTAATCGGCGGCGTAGATAGACCGACTCACGGTAAAGTTTATATTGATGGTAAAGATATATTTGCCTTAGATGATGATAAACTAGCCATTTTCAGGCGTCGTCAAATTGGGTTAATTTATCAGTTTTATAACTTAATACCTATTTTAAATGCTGAGGAAAATATTACTTTGCCTTTAGCGCTCGATAATCGTAAAGTTAGTAATGAGGAACTAGAAAATATGTTAAACCATTTAGGTTTAGAAAAAAGAAGATATCATCTTCCTAATGAATTAAGTGGTGGTCAACAACAAAGAACCAGTATCGGTAGAGCCCTTATAACTAGACCAACCATTGTTTTAGCCGATGAACCAACGGGTAACTTAGATTCCAAATCTAGTGATGAAATTGTAGCACTTTTAAAGAAATCTAATAAAGAATTAAAACAAACCATTATTATGATTACCCATAACTTAGAAATTGCTAAAATGGCCGATCGAATTATTAAAATTGAAGATGGTAAAATCGTAAGTGAGGCTTAATATGGACTTACTAAATAAATTAACTATTAAAAATTTAAAATTTAATAAGAAACGCACCATTGTAACTATTATTGGTATTATCTTATCTGTGGCCTTAGTAAGCGCGGTTGCCACTATGTATTCCAGTGCCATAAATTCTTTAATTAATTATGAAATATATGAGTTTGGTAACTTTCATTATGAATATCAAGATGTTTCTAAAGAAGATGTTCAAAATATTCAAAATAATTTTGGAATTGCGGCTACTTATCTAACTAGTAACATTGGTTATGCTAAGTTAAATGATTCTAAAAATGAATATAAACCTTATGCTTACATAAAAGCCTTTAGTAAGGAATCCCTAGATAATCTTTCCGTTCATTTAGTTGAGGGGAGATTACCAGAAAATGCTTCCGAAATAATAATTCCTACCCACTTAAAAACGAATGGGCGGATAAATCTAAAAGTTGGCGATTATATCACTTTAGATGTTGGAAAAAGAGTAGGGGATAGTTATCTTTTAAATCAAGAAGAATCGTATGATCCTGATAGTAATGAACACCTTGTAGATACTAAGAGTAAAACCTACAAAATCGTTGGTATTGCCGAGCGACCTAACCGCACCATTGAACCTTATAATGCCCCTGGTTATACCTTTATTACTTATTTAGATTCTAAAGATATTCCCGATAAGGTTGATGTTTATGCTAAGTATAATAAAACCGGTTTAAAAAATCATGTTAAAGTAACAGCCAATATCTTAGGAGTAGAACCTGATCTTTTACAAAAGTTCCTTAAGTCAGATTATCTTAATGCTTCTGAATATGATAGACTTGAGGCCCAAATGAAAAATAGTAAATACCAATTTAATAGTAATAACTATCTCATAACTTTAGAAACTAATCCGTTAGATGAAAGTACTACTAGGAGTCTAGGTACGGTTGTCTTAATAGTTTGTCTAATTATTGTTTTTACTTCGGTATTCTGTATCAAGAATAGTTTTGATATCTCTATTACTGAGAAAACAAAACAATATGGAATGTTAAGAAGTGTTGGGGCGACAAAAAAACAAATACGCAAAAATGTCTTTTATGAAGCCTCTATCTTGGGACTTATTGGTATTCCTTTCGGTTTGTTATTCGGCCTTTTAGCGGCTTATATTCTAGTGATAATTAGTAATTTCTTCTTAAATAAGATGATGGCTGGCGGTCTTAAATTAACATTTTCTTACTCACCCTTAGTTTTATTATTTACGATTGGTCTAGGAATTATAACTATTTACTTTTCGGCCTTTAAAAGTGCTAGGCGGGCTAGTAAAATTTCACCTATTGACTCGATTAAAAACAGTGCTGATCTTAAAATTAAGGCTCGAAAATTAAAAACTCCCAAGTTAATTAGTAAAATCTTTGGGATTGGGGGCGAAATATCTTATAAAAATCAACAACGCAATAAGAAAAAATATCGAACTACTGTTATTTCCATCGCTGTTTCGGTTTGTACTTTCATTGCTTTAGCATCCTTTATGTCCCTTGCTTTTCAAAGCATTAAAGAAGAATTGGGTTCTTCGGATTATAATATTTATTTATCGGTTAAAAATGATAATGATACTACTTATCAAAAAATTATGGAAACCACTAAATTAGATAATATTAAAGATGTAGTTGTTAGAAAGCATAGTGATTTTGGCTTTTCTAATACACATTATAGTAAAGAATATCTAGAGTGGTATAACCCTGAAGTTAGTGATGATATTGATGCTTATATAACTATTTTTTCTCTTAATGATGAGGCTTATAAAAAATATCTTCAGACTTTAAACTTAGACTATGAAACTCTTAAAGATAAAGGAATTTTAATAGATAAATATCCGATAGTTAAATATGACAATGGGACAAATAAAGAAAAAAGTAGAATTCTTAGGGAGTTTGACTTTCAAGTAGGGGATACGATTAAGGGTAACATTTCCGATAATCTTACTTCAATAGTAGTCGGTGCCTTAAGTGATAAATATCCTTTTGGACTAGAAAATCACAACATTTCTATATTAGTTGTAAGTGAAGATTTATATAAAACCTTACCCACTAAAAGTACTTATATAGAGGCTCTATATTATTCAACTGCGGCTTCTAAACTTCAAGATGAGATAGAAGAACTCCTAAATAATGAGGCTTATGAACTTTATAATAGTGAAGAACGAGTAGAGATGATGCGTAATTTCTATATCTTAGTAGGTATCTTCTTATATGGCTTTATTATTGTAATTTCCCTTATTGGGATAACTAATATCTTTAATACGATTACAACTAATATGCAACTTAGAAGAAGTGAATTTGCTACTTTAAAAAGTATAGGTATGACTACCAAAGAATTTTCTAAAATGATTCGTTTAGAAAGTATCTTTATGACTGTTAAATCTCTAATAGTAGGTATTATCCTTGGTACTGGTTTATCCGTTTTAATCTATCATTATCTAGCCAGCAGTGATTTCTCGGGTTATAAATTACCAATAATTCCGATTATAATTAGTATTGTTGCTGTTTACCTTCTAATTACCTTACTGATGAAATATTCATTAAGAAAAATAAATAAACAGAATATTATTGAAACTATTAGAAACGAAAATATTTAGAAAAGTTTGGAAAAGGGTTTAAAGCCCTTTTCTTTCGCTATAAAAAATTATAAGATATAAAAAAGGAGTACTTTCTATGCAAATATTATTAATTGAAGATAATTTAACTATTATAAAAGGTTTAACTTATACCTTAAAGCAAAATAATTATGAAGTTTATGCCTGTAAAAATCTTTTAGAGGCTATATCTTATTTAAAAGATAATCCTAAGATAAACTTAATTATTTTAGATGTAACTTTGCCAGATGGTAATGGCTTTACTTTCTTTACGGATAATTTAAAAGCCTTAAATATTCCTACTATCTTTTTAACGGCAAAAGATGAGGAAGATGATATTGTAAGAGGTCTTGAAATAGGTGCTGAAGACTATTTAACTAAGCCTTTTTCAACCAAAGAATTACTGGCTCGTATTAATAAAATTTTATTACGCCAAAAACATAACAGTATTTTAAAAGTAGGGGATATAAGTTTTGATATGGATAAAATGTTGGTTTATAAAGATACTACTAAAATAGAATTAACCCCGTTAGAGTTAAAACTTCTGCATCTTTTATTTTTAAATCTAAACAAGCTCGTAAGTCGTAATACTATTTTAGATAAAATTTATGAATGGACTGGTAATGATGTTGATAGCCATACCATAACTGTATATTTTCAAAGAATAAGACAAAAATTAGGAACCGATATTATTTCCACTGTTAAAGGTTTAGGTTACAGGATTGATTATGAAAAATAAAGAAAAATTAAAAAAGTTTTTAATAATTTTAAGCTTATATACCATTTTTATTATCTTTCTAACCTATAGTATTAATAAATATGAATATCAAGTATATAAAGATAACTTTGATACCAAAATAACTAGTATTATTTTAAAAATTAAAGAAGATTATCCCAATATTACGGATGAAGAACTATATAATATTTTAAAAAGTTCTAAAAAAGATGGTAAAGTCCTTGAACAATATAGTCTAACTATTGATAATAAATCGCTTTTAGTCGAAAATGATAATAAATATCAGCAATTCTTAGTAACTAATATTATTATAGTTTTTATAAATACCATCTTCTTTATCTTCTTGTTTTTAAGATTTAATGCTAAAAAAGATAGAGAGATTAATAAAATTACCAAGTGTTTAGAAGAAATAAATAAAAGAAATTATAAGATTGATATAGAAGAAATGTCGGAAGATGAATTATCTATTTTAAAAAATGAATTATATAAGGTAACTATTAAATTAAAAGAAGATGCGGAAAATTCTAAACAAGCGAAAAAGGATTTAAAAGATACTTTAGCCGATATTTCCCATCAATTAAAGACTCCTATTACTTCTATTTTAATTATTTTAGATAATATCATTGATAATCCCGATATGGATAAAAATACTAAAGAAGACTTTATAAGAGATATTAAAAGGGAACTTCTAAATATTAATTTTCTCGCTTTAAATCTTCTAAAGTTATCGAAGTTAGATTCTAATACAGTTCATTTTATAAAAAAAGAAGTTTCTTTAGACGAGATAGTAACGGCTTCCATAAAAAATATTGCCCCTTTATGTGATTTAAAAAATATTAATATTGAAAAAAATTTAAGTGAGGATATTAAAATTAATTGTGATTTAAACTGGCAAGTAGAGGCGGTAACTAACATTTTGAAAAATTGTGTAGAACATTCAAGAGAAAATAGCAAAATTGAAATTACAGCGAGTGCTAATAAGGTTTATGCTAGCATGGAAATAAGGGATTATGGCACGGGGATTAGTCCAGAAGATTTACCTCATATTTTTGAAAGATTTTATAAAGGTAACGGAGCTTCTTTTGAAAGTGTTGGTATAGGACTTGCTTTAGCTAAAAAAATTATTGAAAGTAACGATGGCATTATTAGGGTTACTTCAAGTAATCAAGGGACAAAGTTTACGATAAAATATCCTTATTAAAATAAAGAAATATATTTTTGGTAAAATAAAGAAATATATTTTTGGGTGATATAAATTATTAGGTTTAAAAAGAAAATGAAAGGAAATATAAATCTTCAATTATTTAGTGAAAAAAGATTTATTTATGAAAATTATGGAAAGAATAACATTAACAATTGATAGTCAGTCTTATGCTGGTTTAAAAGAATATTTACAAAACTTAGATGGCGTTTTTAAAGTAAGTATAATCACCAACGCGTTTTTAACTGTTGATATTACTTATGATGAAACTAAAGTAAGCCTTAATATGTTAAAATTAGAGATTCTTTTATATTTAAACCTTAGTAAAATTCCTAGTATTATTGGTTTTAATAAATATAAAGAAGGAAATACCAAAGAATATACAACTTCTATTAATAATTTTTGTTGTGAATGTTGTCTTAAAAATTTTATTGAAAAATTACTAGATAATCCTGATATAACTATTGTTACTACTAACTACAGTGATGATGCTTTAATAACCAAAAAATTAAAATTACAATTAACTTATAATGCCGATAAAGAGATAGAAGAAATAAAAGAAGAAATCAAGAATCTATAAATAAGTTAAGAAAAGTTACGATAAAAAAGATTGCAGTAAAAAAACTAGACCTAAAGTTATTTATAAAACGCCATTTTTCTTAAAGTTATGGTATAGTAAATGGGACATCTATTATTAAAGGAGAGTAAAATTATGTTAGATAAATTACAAAACAACGATACAGTTATTACAACTAACAATATCAAGAAAATCATTTTAAAATCACTAACAGCTAATAAGAGTTTGCTTAATTTGAAATTTTATACCTTAGAGGAATTTAAGGAAAACTATTATGGAAAACCTACTAAAGAAGCCTTATATTTTATAATGAAGCATTATAATTATGGTTATGATATAGCCAAAGAATATTTAAGTAATATTTTTTATGAGACAAAAGAATTAAACGAATTAAGAGAAGTATTAGATAGTAATAATTTAATTACTTATAATCCTTATTTTAAGAAGAGTTTAAAAAGAATTGTAACTATAGGGGTTAATTTAGATGAGGCTTTAAGAAAAGAATTAGAATTTTATGGCTTAGTAATTTTAGATATGGATAGTAATACTTCTTATCAGCATGAAGTTATCAGTTATGCAACTAGTAGCGATGAAGTAGTGGCAACGGCTGTAAAAGTTAGAAATTTAATTAAACAAGGTATTAATCTTAATGATATTTATTTAGTTAATGTTAATGATACCTATTATAGTGAGCTTTCTCGTATTTTTAAAATGTTTAATATTCCTCTTAACCTTTATGAAACTAGAAGTATAGCAAATACAAAAACTGTTAAAGATTTTTTAGAAAATTTAAAAACCAGCCAAGATATTTCTTCTTCTTTAGAAAAAGTTTTAGATGAAGAAATTAAAAGACAATTAATTAATCTTTTTAATAGTTATACTTTTGATTATGAGATAGACCAAGTATTCTTAGATATGCTAGAAAATGATATAAAGAGCTTAAATATTTGTTTATCTAGATATGAAAAAGGTATTAATCTAATTAATATTGGGGATATGTTATTACCAGATAAATATTATTTTATTTTGAATTTTAATCAAGGGGCGGTTCCTAGAATTTATCATGATGATAAGTTAATTAAAGATAATAGGCGTAAGACTTTGGGACTTGCTACTTCCCTAGACTTATTAAAACAGGAAAAGAAAGAAGTTTCTTTGCGTATTAGGAGTAATCCTCATGTCTATATAAGCTATAAAGAAAAAGATAATTATAATACTTATTATCCCAGTCCTTTAATAAGTGATTTAGGCTTAGAAGTAAAACAAGAAAGTATTAATCCTTATCTTTATTCTAATAGTTTTAATCAATTAAACTTAAGTGTTTTTCTTGACCGTTATTTAAAATATAATGAGACTAATGCCTATTTGCAGGACTTGATGACTACTTATCCTGATATTAGGTATAATACTTATGATAATTCTTATGTTAAAGTTGATTTTGAAGATTTAGATAAATATTTGAATGGTAAGAGTAATCTTTCTTACTCGGCTATGAATAACTATTATTTATGTGCTTTTCGTTTTTATATTGCAAATATCTTAAAATTAGACCCATTTGTTGATACTTTTGCGGCTTTTCTCGGTTCCTTATTCCATGATTGTCTTAGTAAAATGTATAATGAAGACTTTGATTTACGAAAAGAATATGATAATTATCTAACAAAAAGAGAATTAACTAATAAAGAAAAGTTTTATGTAGATAATCTTTATGCAACTTTAGAGTTTATTATTAAGACGATAAGAGAACAAGAAAGTAAGTCAATGTATAATAAAACTTTAACCGAAACTCGCCTTAACTTAAAAAAAGAAGGGAAAATTACTATCAACTTTTTAGGCTTTGTTGATAAAATCAAGTATTTAGAAGATAATGATGGAAAGTATTTAGTAGCTATAATTGATTATAAGACTGGTTATGTTCCCACAACTTTAGATAATATTAATTATGGCTTACATTTACAACTGCCCGTTTATATCTACCTAACGAAACGAGGTCTACATAAAGATATTAAAATTACTGGTTTTTACTTACAAAAAATTTTAAATGGGAAGACGGTTGATTCTGATTCATTTGAAGAAGATAGTAAAAAAGCTTTGAAGTTAGATGGTTATTCTATTAATAATGAAGAAGAGCTACTAAAATTTGATAACACTTATACCAAAAGTGATGTTATTAAAGGCATGGCTACGACTTCTAAGGGTTTTGCCCATTATACCAAGTTATTTAATGATAGTGATATCGATAAAATCGATAAAATTGTTGATGAACGCATTAACGAGGTAGTTGGCGCTATCGAGGAAGGTGATTTTTCAATTAATCCTAAACGCGTTAAGGGAGAGTTGATTGGCTGTGAGTTTTGCAAATATAAAGAAATTTGCTATCGCAAAGAAGAAGATATAGTTGATTTAGAGTATAAAACTAGAAAAGATATTTTAGGAGATGATGATAATGCCCAAGTGGACGAGTGAACAACAGGATGCCATTTATAAAAAAGGAACTAATATAATTGTTTCAGCGGGAGCTGGTTCTGGTAAGACAGCAGTTTTGTCAGAACGGGTTTTAGAACATGTTAAATCAGGTATTAGCATTGATGATTTATTGGTTTTAACATTTACAAACGCGGCGGCGGCAGAAATGAAAGATCGAATTAGGAGTAAAATTCGTAAAGTTCCAGAATTAAAAGAAGAATTAGATAAGGTGGATTTAGCTTATATCACAACCTTTGACTCCTTTGCCTTATCTTTAGTTAAGAAATATAGTTATTTAATGAACATTTCTAAAAATATTAATATTATTGATGCAAGTATTATAACTTTAAAAAAGGAAGAAGAATTAAATAAAATTTTTGAAGAGTTATATCAAAAAAAGGAACCTTTATTCTTAAAGTTAATAAGTGATTTTACTGTTAAAGATGACAAAGAAATATTTAATGCTATTTTAAGTTTATATGCTAAATTAGATAATCGTTATGATAAAGATGATATTTTAGATAATTATCTTACCAATTATTATAATGATATTAATATCGAAAATTTGGTTAAGGCTTATGTCGATTTAATAAAGATGCGTTTAGAAGTTTTAAATAATACCGTTGATAATTTATATCATTATACTGATGATGCTTTTCAAAGTAAGATGGAAGAAGTTATCCGCCCACTTTTAAATAGCAAAGATTATTTAGACATTAAAAGACTATGTGTTATTAAGCTACCAGTATTGCGGGGCGCTGATGAAGTAACTAAAAAAATTAAAGAAGAAGTTAAAAGTTTAATTGATGAAATAGGGGATTTAACTAAATACAATTCTTTAGATGAAATTAAGGAAAGTTTGCATTTAACAAAAGATTATGTTGCGATAATTATTACCATTATAAAGGAACTGGGGAAAAGATTAGATTATTTTAAGAGAGAAAATAATGCTTATGACTTTATTGATATTGCCAAGATGGCTATTAATATTTTAAAGAATAATGATACTGTTCGTGAAGAAATGAAATATAAGTATAAGGAAATTTTAATTGATGAGTATCAGGATACAAATGATATTCAAGATATTTTTATTTCTTTAATAGAAAATAACAATGTCTATATGGTTGGGGATATTAAGCAATCAATTTATCGCTTCCGTAATGCCAATCCTATGCTTTTTAAAAGTAAATATGAAGCATATCAAAATAATGATGGGGGTCTAAAAATTGATTTAAATAAAAATTTCCGTAGTCGTAGTGAAGTTTTAAATAATATTAATATGATGTTTAATTTATTTATGGATAATTTTATTGGTGGTGCTGACTATATTGAGTCTCATCAAATGGTTTTTGGACTTACTCCTTATGATGAAGTAAATAAAGAAAACTATAATATGGACATTTTAAATTATACTTATGATAAGGATTCAAAATTTACTAAAGAAGAAATCGAAATATTTACCGTAGCAAAAGATATTAAAGAAAAAGTAGCTATCGGTTATGAAATGATGGATAAAGAAACTATGCAAAAGCGATCCGTGAATTATGGTGATTTTGTTATCTTAATGGATCGTTCTAGTAGCTTTAATTTATATAAGAAAATTTTTGAATATTTAAATATTCCTATTACTATTTATCGTGATAAAACGATTAGTGATTCTGTTGATATTTCGATTATTAAAAATATTTATAATTTATTAGTTTTAATTAAAAATAGAGATTTTGGCACGATGTTTTCTTATTCGTTCATGGCTGTTGCTCGTAGTTATCTTTTCAATATGAGCGATAAAGATATATTAAAGATTATTAGTAACAGGTCTTATGCCGAAACAGAAATCTATAGTATTTTATACGAACTTGCCAAGGATTTAGATAATCTTCCTAATGATGAAATTTACCGTTTAATTATTGATAAGTTCAAATTTTTAGAAGCCTTTATTACGACAGGCGATGTTAAGGAACATTTGGTAACGATTGATTCCATCGGTAAGATTGCTCAGAATGCTACTAATTTTGGTTATAGTCCTTATGAATTTTTAGATTATTTAAATATGGTTTATGAAGAAGGACTGGATATTAAGTTGTCTTTAAATAAAGAAGCTTCTAACTCAGTTAAAATTATGACTATTCATGCTTCAAAAGGATTAGAATATCCCGTTTGTTATTTTACTGGTCTATCAAAAAAATTTAATATTGATGATTTAAAAAATAAATTTTATTATGATAATATCCTAGGATTTATTACTCCTTATGTTAAAAATGGTATTCATAGTACTGTTGTTAAATTAATGTTAAAAAATAAATATATTTTAGAAGAAATAAGCGAAAGATTAAGATTGTTTTATGTTGCTTTAACTAGAGCTAGGGAAAAAATGATTATCGTTGGTGAATTTGATAAAAATGAGTTAGCTTATAAAGTAGAAGGGGTAGTGGATGGAGAAACAAGAAGCAGTTACCGTAAGTTTACGGATATGCTAGATTCTATTTATGATTATTTAAAACCCTACATGCAAGATATTGATATTGATTCTCTTGGGCTTACTAAAGATTATAATTTATCGGCTAAAAAAGATTTAGTCGCCTTAAAAAACGAGAAGGGGAGTATTATTTCGGTTGAAGATTATATTCCCGATATGAAAAAAATAGAAAATAGTCATTTTTCTAAAATAACCACCACTTTAAGAACTAAAGAGGAACAAAAAAATATTGATTTTGGTTTACGCATGCATTACTTATTTGAAATAACTGACTTTAATAATCCGGATTATAAAGATTTCAATGCTTTTGAAGTAAATTGTATTCAAAAATTTATTAATACAGGTATCTTAAAAGATAGCAAAGAAATTTATAAAGAATATGAATTTATTTATGAAAATGCCGACCTAGAAAGTCATGGGATTATTGACTTACTAATTATCAAAAAAGATAAGGCCGTAATAGTTGATTATAAGTTAAAACATATTACCGATACTGCATATCTTAAACAGCTAGCTGGCTATAAAAATTATATTTTAGAAATGACTAATTTACCAGTTGATGTGTTTTTATACTCAATTATGGATAGTAATTTAGTTAATTTAAATATTTAATTAGAGGTGAAAGCCTCTGATTTTTTTGAAATTGGGATAAAAAAAGATTGTCGACACGCGCATCGACAATTCGTTTCTAGAAGACTTGTAGTGCTTTAAATAATAAAAAAGTCCAGAATTAACTGGGCTTTTCCTTAAGCTAAAAATTAAATTTCTTCAACTTTTAAGAAGTTAGTATGAGCATCACTAGGTGTTGAACCAACAACACAAACTAAATCTTTGTATTTTAGATTTAACATTTCTTTAGCAGCTTTAATACTTTCATCTACTAAGGCATCAGTATCTTTAGAAGCGTTACCTACAACTTTAGTATAAACACCCCATTTAAGAGCAAGCATACGAGCCATCTTTTCATTTTCAACAGTAGCGATAATATAAGCATTTGGTCTTAGAGAAGATACATCTAAAGCAGTTTTACCTTCTTTAGTTGATACAACGATAGCTTTAATAGGTAATTCTAAAGTAGCATCAACTGCACATTTACAAATAGCATTGTGAATATCAGTACCTCTTAATTTATAATCAGCAAGATTGTATTTAGTGATTTGTTCAGCATTAACAGCAATCTTAGCCATATATTGTATAGTTTCTACCGGATATTTACCCATAGTAGTTTCATCACTAGTCATAATAGCATCACAACCAGCAAGTACAGCATTAGATACATCAGTAACTTCAGCGTTTGTTGGACGGATGTTTTCTTTCATTGATGTCATCATTTGTGTAGCCATGATAACACCTTTACCATTCTTATGACACATATCAATCATTCTTTGTTGATATAATGGTAAGTTTTCTAAACCAGTTTCAATACCTAAATCGCCACGAGCAACCATAATATAATCAGAAGCATCAACGATTTCTTGGAGATTATCAATAGCATATTGAGTTTCTACTTTTGAAATAATGATCATATCTTCACGACCAAATTCTTTACATAGATCTCTAACAGCCTTAACATCATCAGCAGTGTTTACAAATGATACAGCGATATAGTCACCATCATGTTCACAAGCGTATTTAATATCTTCTCTATCAGCATCAGAGATAAATGGAACATTAAGTTTAACTCCTGGAATACAAACGCCACGGCGTGATTTAATAGTACCACCATTAATGATTTCACAAGTAACGCCATCTTCTTCTTTAGATACAATAACTAATTTATAGAAACCATCATCTAAAAGAATAGCTTGTCCTACTTCTAAATCTTTAAGAATTCCCTTGTAGTTGAAAGAAATTCTCTCAGCATTACCTAAAACATCTTCTTCAACAATACGAATTGTTTTACCTTTAACAAGTTCGATATAATCACCATCAAATGTACAAGTTCTTAAATCTGGACCTTTAGTATCAAATAAAATACCAATATTAGCGCCCATTTCTTCATTAGCGCGTTTGATTAATGATAAGTCTAATTCTCTTTCTTCAATAGTTGCATGTGAGAAATTGATACGTGCAACATTCATACCAGCCTCTACAATACCTTTGAAATTTTCCCAAATTTGTGTAGATGGACCAATACTACAAATAATTTTTGTTTTTTTCATCTTATTTAACTTCCTTTCGCTAGTTAATATTACCATAAATGGCCCCTTTTGTAAATTAGGTTTTTGCTAAATTTTCAAGCTTTTTTAAGGTGTTGATTAAAAATAACTTTTATTAGATTTTTTAAAACTTATTGCAATAATTTAAAGTCTATTATATCCTATAGATGAGGATAGTGAGTTTAATGAAATATTTAATTATTATGGGAATAGTTGTTGTTATATGTTTTATTTACACTTTAATAACTTATAACGAATTTATTAGATTAAAGTTAAGAATAAATGAGGCCTTTGCTACTATGGATGTTTATTTAAAAAAGCGTTGGGATTTAATTCCTAATTTAGTAGAGACCGTAAAAGCTTATAGTGATTATGAAAATACGACTATAAAGAGGATTATAACTTTAAGAAATAATGTTTATGATAATATGCCTAATAGAGAAAAAATTAAAGTAAATGAACAAATTAATCAGAATATGAAGAATTTAATGTTACTTAGCGAAAAGTATCCTGAATTAAAGGCTAGTAATAATTTTAATCTTTTGAGTAAAGAACTTATTAGGGTTGAAGAGGAAATTGCTAAATCAAGAAAGTATTATAATGCTGTTGTTAGAGAATATAATAATAAGGTTGAGATGGTTCCTAGCAATATCATTGCTGGCATTTTAAGATTAAAACCCCAAGATATGTTTATTATTAAAGAAGAAGAAAAAGAAAGTATTGAGGTTAGCGTATGATTAAAAATTTAAAAAATGTTCTTGGAGTAATAGCGTCCGTTTTAGTTGGTACTTTTATTTGTATTTTTTTTATAAAAGCTTGGACTTCAGATAGTATCGGAAGCGATAGTTCTAATAATACAGTAGTTGGTTTTAATATTAATGCCTATAAAGTTATTTTAGATGTTCATGAAAATAATCAAGTTAGCGTAACGGAAAATATTACTGTTGATTGGTATAATACTAAGCATCATGGTATCTATAAATTCATTCCTGAATGGTTAGAATACACAGATAAAAATGGTAATACTATTAAAAGAAAATCCTCAATTAAAAATTTATCTTCTAGTAGTGATCCTTATAGAATTATTCCGACAAATAAAAAGAAAAGTATTCGCCTAGGAGATGTCTCTACTTATGTTAAAAAAGGTCAAAAAACTTATTCTATATCTTATATTTATGATATGGGTAAGGATCCTTATAGAGGATTTGATGAGTTTATCTTTCATGCTTTTGGAGATTATTGGAAAACCCAAATTAGAAATGCTTCCGTAGAAATCCGTATGCCTAAAGATATATCGACATCAGAAATTAATTTCTATCTTGATAAGTATCGAAAAAATAATGTTAATAGCATGATAAATTATAGTGTTAAGGGAAGTACAATTACAGCTAATGTGAATGATAATTTTTCTTTATTTAAATCTTTAACAATAGATATTACTCTCCCCGATAAATATTTTACTGGTGGAAACTATAACTATGGAATTTTATCTTTGATTTTAATATGTGTTATTTGTTATTTAACATATTTAACTTTTAGAAATTGGAAAAAATATGGAAAAAACTTTCCAAAACATAGCCAAACCATTGAATTTTATCCTCCAGATAATTTAAATGCTGCTGAAATTGGTTATATTTATAGTGATGAATATAATAAAAAACAATCAATTGCTTTAATTATCGAAATGGCTAGTAAAGGGTATATTAAAATTAATAATCAAAAAAAAGATATTGAAATTATTAATCTTTATCCATTACCAAGATTAGAAAAATCAGGTAAAATTATTCATACAATTAAAATAAAAAAGTTAAAAGATATTGATGATAGTTTGAGTAAAGAAAGTAAATCAATGATGAAATATCTATTTGTAAATATTCCTTTTATGAAAAATGATGTAGTGGAAATAACGGATAGTATTGATAATTTTTATAAAGTTAAAGATGAGCTACTTAATGGTAGGTTTATTGAAATTATAAATGATAATATTTTAGATATAAAGAAACAAGAAGAAGAAAAAGTATTGCAAGAAGAAAAATATGCTCAAATGCAAATTGATTATGAAAAAGAAATTAGTAAATTAAAACCTTTAAATGAAATGGAAAAAATTATTTATGATAGATTGTTTGAAGATAGTGATGATATTATTTTATCTAAACATTTAACTTTATATAAGGCTTTTTCTGATGTTAATGCTAAGCTTACAGATGAATTTGATGATAAAGTAAATGATGCTGTTGCTAGCAAAAAAGCGGATAAGTCAATTAGCATTAGTATTTTAAGTTTTGTATTATTTTATCTTTCTTATAGTGTAATTGAAGATTTAGACCCTAGATTTCGGATTTGTTATTTAATTGGTTTTATAGCTTGCTTTGTTACTTTAATCTTTACCATTTTTATGGGAAGAAAAACAGAATACGGAGAAGAAATAAAACCAAGGATTGCGGGCTTTAAAGATTTTCTTCTTAAAGCTGAAAAAGATCAGTTAGAGGATTTAGTTGCCAAAAATTCCGAGTATTTCTATGATATTTTACCATATACTTATGTTTTAGGGATATCTAAAAAGTGGATTAGTAAATTTGAAAATATTTATATACCTCCAAAAGATATGGGAACATTTAATTATAGTAGTGATTATGCTTTTTCATCTTTAGCTAGTAATATACATACTCCAAGTTCTAGTAGTTCTTCTAGTTCTGGTTGTGGCGGTTGTTCATCTGGTGGTGGATGCTCGTCTTGTGGGGGTGGTGGATCATGGTAAAAAGATTTGTTTTACAATGGCATTTAAGTGAAAATTGTAATCTTAGATGTCTTCATTGCTACCAAGAGCATCACTGTCCAATCCAGTTAGAATATCCAAAACTTGTACTTATTTATAATCAGTTTAAAGACCTTTTAAAAGCTTTAAATATGAAGGGACATATTAACTTGACTGGTGGTGAACCATTATGTAATCCTTATCTTTTTAAAATACTAGATTTAATTAAGAAAGATAGCGATTTAATCACTTTTTCTCTTCTAACTAATGGTACTTTGGTAACGGAAGAAATAGCCAAAAAATTAAAAAGCTATAATCCTTATTATGTTCAGGTGAGCTTAGAAGGTGGCAAGAGGACCAATGATTATATAAGAGGGAAGGGAACTTATAAAAAAATTGCTCAAGGCATAATTAATCTTAAAAAATACGATATTTATACATCTATTTCTTTTACTGCCACTAATTTAAATTATAAAGAATTTCCCAAAGTTGTTAAGTATGCTAGAAAATATCAGGTTAATAATGTTTGGTCTGATAGGTATATTCCTTTAGGTGGTTCTGAAGATAAAAACTTAAGCCTTAATTATGAAGAAACTAGAGAGTATTTACAGATTATGGCTTTAGAAAGACAAAAACTAATTAATAAAAAAAATAATCATACTTCAATATCAATGTATAGAGCTTTACAATTTCAAATGACTAATGATTTTGCTTACGGTTGTACCGCTGGAGATACTTTGCTGACTGTGATGGAAAATGGCAATTTAGTTCCTTGCCGAAGAATGCCAATAGTGGTTGGTAATTTATTTGAAAATGATATGACTTATCTTTATTTTAACAGTCCTATTTTAAAAAAATTAAGAAAAAATACTATTCCTGATGATTGTAAAACTTGTGAAAATTCTGAGACTTGTCATGGTGGGTTAAAATGTCTAACTTATGCGCTATATAAAGATTTAAATCATAAAGATGTTGGGTGTAATGTTTAGAATTAAAAAGTTAAACTAAAGAAACAAGATGAAGAAAAATATGAATCGTGAAATAAGAAATAATAAGTATTATGTGAAAAACTAGGTTACAAGTTAACCTGTTTTTTCTTTCTATAACTTTCTAATATTTGCTTACTTATTTAAATATTTTCATTATTTATATAGGATAATAAATCAAAATACCATTAATGTCAATAGACATATTTTTACAAAAAAAATCCATAAATTCGTTACTATTCATGAATTTCTCAATTTATAGTTGATATTATTGAGATTTTGCTTAATAATTATATACAGAAAAGATAGATGTAGTATGAACAACAATGATAATAATATAAATGCAATTGTTAAACAAAATATAGAATTAAAAAAGATAACAAAAGATTAAGAGATTAAGTTAAAGCCTTACAGGAAGAAAATAAGAACTTAAAATCTGAAGTTAAAAGACTTTATAATAGTCTTTCATTTGCCAATAATAAAATTAAGATATTAGAAAATCAAATCGACGATATGAAGAAAAATTAAGAGGAATTAATAAAGAAGGTTGTTACTAAAGTAGTTAATGAACTAAACGAAGAATATGCGAAAGAAGTTTCTAAATTAAATGGTAGAATTAAAGAATTAGAAGCTAAATTAAATTAAATATAGATATTACCAACAATACTTCTGAAAGAGGCTTGAGACAAGTAAAAAGAAAATTGGCTGTACCATTTTTTTAAGAATGTTAATCGAATGAAAGACTATTCAATAATATTAAGTTACTTAGAAACTTGTTATAGAAATATTCTATCAAGATTTGCGGTTTTAAAGAGGTTGGTTGGTGGTACTCCAAATAATGAAGTGAACTTAAAAAATCCGTAAACAGTAACAAAATTATTGTCTATTTAAATTTATCATGATATTATTGATTTTGAAAATGTATAGTAATGGGGAGACAATTTATATATGAAAGATACTTTTTTACCGATTGGTAGTGTTGTTTTACTTACAAATACTTTAAAAAAAGTTATGATAACTGGTTATTTAGTAGTTTCAAATAATAATTCCAAGATTATTTATGATTATGCTGGATGCATGTATCCAGAAGGTGTAATATCTAGTGAACAAGTTATTGTTTTTAATAGAAATCAAATAAAAGAGGTAATACATATGGGATTAGAAAGTTTGGAAGAAAAAAATCTTGTTGATAAACTCATGAATTATACTAATTAAGTTTGGAGGAAAGAAAAATGTTAGATATTAGTAACAATTTAAATTCTAGTTTAGGTAAAAAAGATTTATCTATATCTAATTTTCAAAATAATACAGCTACTTCTTTAAATAATAATATTAGTAATTTAAGTTCTAATACTGTTTTCGATTCCAATAATACTAATAAAGCTGAGGTTGAATATTTTGCTTTTTCTGATATAACGAATGAATTAAAAAAAGATGTGGCGACTGCTGGGGTTATTGCTACATCAATTACAAGCGGAGTTTTAAAAGTAGGGGAAAATATTCTTAATGGTATTGCTTATGTTTCGACAAATGCTATTTCCTTAACCGCTAAGTTATTAGGACAAAATGAATTTAGTGAGGCATTAGATGCCAAATTAAATGAATATTTAGCAAAAGATAAAATTTCTAATATTCAAAATAATATATATACTAATACTAATTTAGGAAAAAGCATCAATGATTATTCTTATATTAAATTTGATAGTGATATTGCCAGCAAGATATCAGAAGTATCATCTACTATAACCAGCGCTATTGCAGCTTGTGGCGCTACTCTTTTAGTTGGTGGTTTTGCATCTCCTATTATTGGAGCTTTATCTGGAATTGGTTCCTCAGCATCTAGTAATGCTCAAAATGATGCTCATGGTATTATTGCTACAGCAATGATTTTAGTTAGTGGTGTTTTAAATGGTATTTCTTGGCAGGCTAGTGGCAATTTATATTCAACATTTTATAAAGAGATAACAAATTCTATAGGACAAGTTGGAATTAAACAAACAGGTGCTATTTTTGCTAAAAGTGTTGCAAATAAAGATTTTGTTGTTAAATGGCTAAAATCTTCATTTACTGATATTGGTAATTATATTAGTACTGGTTTAATGAGTGCCAATGAGTTAATCCCCTTTATTACTGGAGAAAAAGAAGTTACAGTAGATAATTGCCTCGATGTTTTGGGAAAAGTTGCTATTAATTTTGGCTTTAATGTTTTAGAAGATGGATTTCGCGGTTCTCTTCAAAATTATAGTGCTACACAAATTGAACTTAGAAGAATTGCTCGTCAGAATAAAATTGACGAGTATAAGGCATTAAAAGAAAAAATGTCTACAGATGGTTATATATCTTTTTTAGATGATTTTTTAAATGATCGTACGACTACAGTAACAGATGAGTCTTATGAATATATGGGACTTTATTCTAAATTAATGGAATTAAAAAAAGAAATATCTGGCTTTGATGATATTCCAGATGATATTGATTTGAATTTTGATCCAGAAGTATTTGTTAATCAAAGAGCTATTATGCGCCAAAAGGAAATTGATGATTATAATAATGCTTTGGAATTTAGCAATTTATTAAGCAAACATCCTAGTATTTCTGGTTTTCTTAATTCTTTAAAGGCTAATGGTTTAAGTAATGAAGAAATTAAAGATTTAATTCCTGATTATGAAAAATATAGTGAGTTACTAAATAATATTAATGCTAATGATGTTCCTGAATATAATAATATGTTAAAAAAATTGAGTGAAGGCAGTGATGAGCATGTTTTAGGAGCCAGTCTTCAGGAATATATTTCTAAACAAATAAAAAAATTAATGGTTGATATTAATCCTGATTCAAAGGCTGACTTACAAAAATTATTAGATAATCTAGAGACGGAAAAAATATTAGAATTCACTCCTGATGAGCTTTATTCCACTCAATATTATACGGGATATGGTTATAATTCTATTAATTGTGCTTTGCGTGGGATAGGAGACTATAATAATAATGATTTTACTCAGGAAAGAATAGCTGATATTATGTCTGTTATAGAGAAAAGTAATGGTTTAGATAGTGATAGAATTTTATATCGTGGACTTCGTAAGGCAAATATTTTTGAAGGATTATTGCAAGATGTTGATTTTCGAGATCCGGATGCTATTTATGCAGCACTTAAAGGTACGGAAGGTATCAAATTGACAGATAAAGGTTTTATGTCAACAGCTAAAAGCATGAATGGTGTCATGAATGGTAATATAACAATGGAAATAATTGCTCCCAAAGGTACAAAAGGAATTGATGTTCAAAATTTCAGTACTTGTTTGGGTGAAGAAGAATTTATATTAAGCCCTAATACCCAGTTATTAATAACTGATGTTTCAATGGGATTAGGTCATGATGGTAATAAATCGGTTATTGTTAAGTGTCTTGTTGATCAAGTTGATGTTGCAACTAGTAAGGCTAATTATGAGGGAACAATTTTAGATAAATATATAACTCAGTATAAAACTCTTCTTGATTTTGCTGATAATAATATGAAATTCACTTTAATGGGTGATTATGAATATTCTTCTCATGATTTAGAAGAGATATTTAATGGCTTTGATGCTAAAACACAGGAAGCTTTTGCTAATATGGAATTGGAAGATAGTCATTGGGAACCTTTTGATAATTTTGAACTCTTGTTTAGAAGTTTTCAAAGGTCTGAATATCAAACTGGTAAAGCCATCGATGCTTTAAGAGAAAGAGTAGAAATGCTAATTAATTTTAAGGAGAAAATATCAAAATGATAGATGATAAAAAAGAAGTTACTAAAGAATATATTGAAAGAATAAATGACAGTGCTGGTTTACAAATTGTGGCAAAGACTGATGAAGAAAGAAAGAAAATTTTAAAACGACTAGAGGCCCGTAAGCAACAGCTGTTAGAGGAATTAGAAAAGAAAAGAAGAAGATGAGATTTCATTTTGTCCATCTTCTTTTTTATATTTATCCTTTTTAAACTAATTAATTTATGATAAAATTAAGAAGAATAGGATTGGATTAGTATGAAGATAGATTTATATACAAATGAAAAGATTTTTACTTTTACTTTGCCAAATATTATGCAAGGAATTTATAAATTTGATATGGATAAGGAACAACCTTACAAATTAATTAATATCGAGGCTAGAGATAATAATTGGATTTTATATTCAACTCCATATGTAAATGTTTTAGAAGGAAATGCCCCTATTTTAGAAACGATTATTGTTTCTGGTAAATATTATTTTTTGAAAAGAGAAGATAAGACTTATCTTATAAGAGTTAGTACTTTATATGATGATTCTATTAAATACTTTGCTTATAATGGTAATTTAGAATTTAATATAAGTAATAATAAGAATAGTAGTATTGTCATCAATAATCCTTTAATAACTGGTGATGTAGGTAAAGTTTATGTCGAAAATAATAATATTGTTCTAGAATTAACAAAGAAAATTCCCGTGTATTTAAATAATTTAATTATAAATGATAAAAAAAGTATTATTCGTTTTGGCGATTATTTAGATATTTATGGCTTTAAAATATATTTTCTTTATAATATGATTATCATGAATAATCCCAATAATTCTGTTTATGTTTATGAAGATAGATGCAACTTAAAAGTAGCTAATTTGCCAAAACCAACAGACCCTAAAGATTTAGACATTATTGAAACGGATTTATATTCAAAAGATGATTATTTTTCTAAATCTCCGCGTTTGCGCCGTAAAATAGAAGAAAAAGAAATTACTTTATCACCACCCCCAGGAAGAACGGAAAATACGGAACCACCTTTATTCTTAGTTTTAGCTCCTATGCTTACAATGGCAGCGGTATCGTTTGCTAATACCTTAAATACTTTTGTAAAACTTACTAAAGGCGAGACTACTTGGGCTCAAAGTTGGCCGACAATTCTTAGTGGCATTGCTATGCTTTTATCCAGCCTGTTATGGCCTTTACTAACAAGAATCTTTAATAAAATCGTTCAATTTCAACGCAATATCATGATTACCCATAAATATAGCAGGTATTTAAATTCGAAACGCAAAGAATTAAATCTAGAACGCAACTTACAAAAAGAAATTTTACTAGAAAATTTAATACCTTTACGCGAAATTGTAGAAATTATAAATAATGGTAAGCTTACTTTCTGGGATAAAAGAGTAGAGCAAGATGATTTTCTAACAGTTCGTATTGGTACAGGTAATGAGACTATGCAAGTAAAAATTAATTATCCTGAAGATGGCTTTACTATTGATGATGACAAACTAAAAAAAGAAGCGGATAAGTTAATAAAAGAATATAAATATATCGAAGATGTTCCGATTGGCTATTCTTTTTATACTGGTAAAATCACAGGTATATTGGGTAATACTTCTAAAAAATATCCCTTTATCAATAATGTTTTATTACAACTTTTAGCTTATTATACATATGAAGATTTAAAAATAGTGGTATTTACTAACGAATCTTTAAAAAATCATTGGGACTATTTAAAGTATACTAATCATAATTTTTCTAATGATAAAGAAATTAGATTTTTTGCAAGTGATATTGAAGAAGCAAAAAGACTTAATGAATATTTAAATTATGAATATCAAAGAAAAGTAGCATCTCATAGTGATGAAGGACCAAAAAGTCCTTACTATTTAGTAATTATTGATGATTTTGCGATGGTTAAAAACTTAAATGTAATTAAAAGTATTTGTGAAGATAAAGATAACAATGATTTTAGTTTAATTATTTTAGAAGAGCAAATGTCAAGATTGCCAAGTAAATGTGATAATTTTATTCTTTTAGGGGATAATGATTCTAATTTACTTAAGAATTCGTTTGAAAATCAGGAAAATATTAAATTTAAAGATGAAGTTGAACCTTATATTGATATGATGTGGGTAGCAAGAAAGGTTAGTAATGTTCCCATTGAATTTGAGGGGGAATCAGGTAGCCTACCTAACTCTTTAACTTTCTTAGAAATGGAAAATGTTAGTAAGACTTCTGGTCTTAATATTATGAGTCGTTGGCAAGCCAATGATTCGACTATTAGTTTGAAAACCGAAGTCGGTGTTGATAGTGATGGTAATTTAATGTATTTAGATTTACATGAAAAGTATCATGGCCCCCATGGTCTTATTGCTGGTATGACTGGTTCGGGTAAATCAGAATTTATTATTACTTATGTTTTATCTCTTGCTATGAATTATAGTCCTAATGATGTAGCGTTTATCTTAATCGACTATAAAGGTGGTGGCCTTGCTTATGCGTTTGAAAATAAAGCAACGGGGGTAAAACTTCCACATTTAGCGGGGACTATTACCAACCTTGATAAATCGGAACTTGACCGTACTTTAGTTAGTATTGATAGTGAAATTAAAAGAAGACAAAGAGTGTTTAATGAGGCAAGGGACGCTTTAGGGGAAAGTACTATTGATATTTATAAATATCAAAAATTCTTTAAAGAAGGGCGCTTACAAGAACCAGTTCCACATTTATTTATTATTTGTGATGAGTTTGCTGAATTAAAAAGTCAGCAACCAGATTTTATGGATGATTTAATTTCTGTTGCTCGTATTGGTCGTTCATTAGGAGTCCATCTAATTTTGGCAACCCAAAAACCTAGTGGTGTTGTTAATGACCAAATTTGGTCTAATACAAAATTTAGAGTATGTTTAAAAGTTCAAACTGCTGAGGATAGTAACGAAATGTTAAAGAAACCAGATGCCGCCTTATTAAAGCAGACAGGTCGTTTCTACCTCCAAGTTGGTTATGATGAATATTTTGCGATGGGACAATCTGCGTGGTGTGGAGCCAAATATTACCCAAGTGATTTAGTTATTAAAGAAGTTGATAAATCAATTCAATTTATTAATGATGTTGGTGTTTCCTTAAAGAGTATTCAGGCTGGTAAATCGGTTAAAGTAGCCTCCGATGGTGAACAATTAAAAGCTATTATGAATGAAATTATTAATACGGCTAATACCTTGCATGTAAGTGCTAAGCGCTTATGGTTAGATTCAATTCCTGAAAATATTTTAATTGATAATTTGAATCAAAAATATGATTATCATCCTGATAATGACTTAAGTATTATTATTGGTGAATATGATGCTCCTGAATCGCAAAGCATTGGGGTTTTAAAGTATTCTTTAATTAAAAATGGAAATACTCTAATTTATGGAAATGATGAAGAAGAAAGAGAAAAACTATTAAGAACTATTTGCTACGGTTACTTAACAAATTATCGTACTAATAAATTTAATCTTTATGGTATAGACTTCGGTAGTGAATCTTTAAGAATATTTGAATCTTTTAATCAGGTTGGTGGCTTTGTCTATGCAGGAGAAGAAGAAAAAGAAAATAATCTTTTAAAGATGATAAACTTAGAAATTAAAAAACGCAAGAAGTTATTAATACCTTATGGAGGTTTATTAGATAAATATAATGAGACTGCTAATATGCCTTTAAGCAATATTTTGTTTGTTATTAATAACTTTGATGCTGTTATTGAAGAAAATGATTCCTTAGTAGATGAATTAATTACTATAACCCGTGAATGTCAAAGATATGGTATCTATGTTATTCTTGTGTGCAATAATACCAATGTGGTTTCTAGAAGACTTTCAATGAACTTCTTAACTAGATATGCTCTTCATTTAACTGATAGTAATGATTATTATAATATCTTTAATGTTCCGGTTAAAATTGAACCGAAAGCTTATGTTGGCCGTGGTATTGTCTTTACTGAAATTGCCCATGAATTTCAAACGGCGAGTATTGAATCTACTAATGAAGTATGGACAAGTAAAGTTAGTAATTTAGTAGATACAGTTAATAGTAATAACCCACAAAAAGCTCCAAATATTCCAACTTTACCAGATAAAGTAGCCCTTGATTTAATAACTAAATTTATTAAATTTCCTAAATTACCAGTTGGTATCATTCGAGATAGTCTTAAAATTGCTAAATTAGATTTTAATGTTTCAAAATCATTAACAATAAGCTCTAATCGTATTGAATATACGGTTAACTTTGTAGAAGCTTTAGCAGAATTATCATTGCATATTGATGATCTAGAACCTGTCTTCTTTGATTTAGAAAACATAATCCCAGACTTAGATAAAAAGGAATATAATGGTAAGAAATTAATATATTATCGTGATAACTTTAATGAATTAATAACTAAATTAGATGAGTTTGTTAATAATGTTCCTAATGATAATAAGTATTTATTTATCTTTTATGGATTAAGTAAGCTAAAAAATATTATAAGTCCAATTAGTAATTTAGAAAAATTTATTGATTCTTCTCTAAAGAAAGATAATATTTATATGTTAATTATAGATGCTGCTAAAAACTTAAAAGGTATTGAGTATGATGGTTTTTATGGTAAAATTAAAAATAATACGGATGGTTTATGGATTGGCCGTGGTATTCAAGACCAAAGTGTCTTTAGAATTAATAAGATAGTAAAAGAAAAGTCTAGTGAAGATATTGATTATGGTTATATTATTAGTGATGGCGACTGTAGTAAAGTTAAGTTAATATCTTTCTCTGATTTTAAAATAGAGGATGATGATAATGAATAATAAAGTTTTAGTGAAATTGTTAGTACCAGAGTTAAATTCTTCGTTTGATATATTTCTACCAGTTAATGAACTTATTTGGAAAATAAAGAAAATGTTAGTTAAGTCGATTAGCGATTTAACTAACATAAAGTTGAATCCTAAGACTGATTATGTTTTAATAAATGCTATTAGTGGTATTTGCTATTCTGATAACATAACTATTCGAACAACCGATATTAGAAATGCATCTATTTTAATTCTAGGAACATATAAGTCTCAAGAAAATAGTGATTTCTTTGAAAAAATGATTTAACAGGAGGCCTTCATGCTTAAAGTGAATTTACATAATATTAAAACCATTATAAGTGGTCGTAATAACATTAATACTATTTTAGATAATTATGAAACAGATATATTAGAAATATTTAATACTTTAGAAGATATTTATACTAATTGTTGGCAAGATGGGATTAGTCTTCGCTTTAAAGATGAAATGATTATCGAAAAAAGTAATTCCTTGAAATTTTTATCTTGCTTGCAAGAGCGAAAAAGTTTGATAACTTATATTTATAATAGTTATTTAAAAATTGGGATGACTATTTATTATGAAAAAAATAATAAAGTAGCTTATTTAAATAATTTAAAAAATATTATTAGTAGTTTAAAAGTGACTGAAAATAATTTAAGTAATATTTATATCAGTGGTAATACTTATGCTAATAACAACATAAGAGAAACTTTAAGAAAATTAAAAAATATTAGGTATAAACTTAATAATTATTATATTAAAGTAACTAATTTAATTAAACAAATTGAAGAAATAGAAAGTAGTATTAAGGCTAAGATTAATAGTTTAACTGATTATTATGTTAAGACTTTTGAATTTAATATGGATAATTTAAGTACTAAGAATATTGGCTATGCGAAGATGGATGTAAAAGAAGTTCCTTCTAAACTTAATAGTATGAATAAGTATACTTTAGATGAAGAAGATGTTTTAAAATATTTTATTAATCATCTTAATAGTTTGATAGAAAATTATAATTCAGAAGATAAAGTAAAGTTAAATGGTGATTTAAATGCTATCAGTAAATATAAAAATGATGTAATAGATAATAGAATTAAATATCGAAGGGTTATTGAAGAAGTCAAAGACAGATATATTGAAACAGTTAAAAATGTTAAAAGTAGTTTTGATAACGATTTAGGAGAAATATAATATATGCAAAGTAAAATGTTGTGGGGGACTCTTGCTAACCTTGCCTATGCTAGTAGTACGAGTAGCAATCCCAAAAAGATAGATTATTCTTATCAAAGAAGTCAAATCAACAAATGCACATTGGAATTAGCTAGTATTAATCGTAACTTGAATAATTTAAAAAATTTAGGCAATAGCTTTTTGAAAATTGATAATAAAAGTTATGGAGATAGTGAAATTGCAGGTGCCCTAAGTGAGATAAAAAGTATTCAAAATGAGTTAGTTAGTATAGCAAATAGTCTAAAATAAGTGTCAAAAAAATGTCAAAGGTAAGTATTTTCTTATGAATTTGGTAAGAAAACTTACTTTTTTTATTTGCAACTTAAGTTTTAGATGATATAATTTATTCGTATGATAGGTTCAGTCATATAACAATAGGAGGTGCTTTTTATGGCAATTATAGGATATAATGAACAAGAAGTAAAAACATTAACAGATAGTTTTCAAGCAAGATCACAAGAGATAACTGAATACTTAAATAATGCTTTTCAAAACCAAATTTTTGATAAAATGAAAGACGCATGGGTTTGCGAAGAAGCAAAAGAGTTTGCTGACTTAGCTGTTAGTGATGTAAAAAGTTTAATGGATGGCATTGAACAAACTAATAGTCATAATTTTGATGTTATTTGTAAAGCAGGACAAGCTTGGGCTGAAACTGTTAAGGCTGCTCTTTCTTTAAAATCTTGGATTGAAACTGCGATTAGACCAAATGACGATGCAGTAATTACAACTACTGCTACTGGTGAAAGAGGATATGATCCTGATCAATGTGCGCAAATTAAAAATAATTTACAAACAATTTTATCAGAAACTAATTCTAAATTAGATGCTCTTGCAAGTACTTGTAACGGTTCTGCATTTGTCGGTGGTAGCCAACAAGAAAATTTAAAGAGTTCTATTGAAGCTGTTAAGAAACAATTAGCTGCTAAAATTGAAGAATTAACTAATGCTTTTGATGCTAATATTAAAAAGACTGAAGAAAAATACGGTCAAATGCGCAGCAATGTTGAATCTTCATTTACAAGTCAAAATTAGTTGTTTATTTAAAGAAATAGCAGGCGCTGTTTCTTTTTTGTTTGCCATAAAATCCTTATTATTATATAATTAAAGTGTAATCATAGAAAAGTGATAATAGAAATGAGGAAATGTAATGAATACAAATGTTAATACAGAAAAATTTTTACCAATAGGAACGGTAGTAATGTTAAATGGGGGAGCCAAAAGAGTTATGATAACTGGCTTTTGTACTATTGCTAGTGATGATGATTCAAAAATGTATGACTACTGTGGATGCTTATATCCAGAAGGAGTAGTTAGTTCAGATAAAACCCTTTTATTTAATCATGAGCAAATTGCTAAAATTTTTGCTTTGGGTTATTCTGATGATGAGGAAAAACAATTTAAAATTAAGTTAAAAGAAATCCTTGCAAATAAATGATTTTTTACTTAATTATAATTGCGAGGTGATAGTGTGGATACAATAAATAGTGGCATCAATAATTCTAATAAAATGAAAACATATGCAGAAGGAAACACCAACTATATATCACCAAATATTGGTAATAATCGAGGTAATGATAAAAACATCACGGTTAAAGCTGATACCGAAACAATGGATTTTAGTGATGTTGATGTTGATTCAATATTAGCAGAAGAAGATCCGTTTGCCGTAGAAACCAATCATATATCTAGTAAACCTATATATGGTACGACTTTAGGTACGGAGCTTAAGTTTTCTAAAGGTTATAGTAATGTTTATGATGCCGCAAATGATAGTAATAGTCTTAATTTAAACTCCAGTATAATATTTGATGGAACTTCCAAGATTAATAAATTTAAGGCTTTAGATAATAACGGTAATTTAGTTGATTTACATATTGATGTGACTAAAAACATGAATATTGATGATATTATGTACTTGGTAAGTAAAGAAGCTAAAAAATTGGGGATAGATTATGACAAAATAGTAGTTAATGTTGTTGATGAAAATAATAATTCCAGAGCTTGGGTGAAAGCTAGTGATATTTTACTTGAAAGTCAATTAATTAAAGAAGTTAACGAAAGTACCGCTAATATAGTTAAAAATAATACGAGTAATCAGGTTGATATTTCACTTCCACATAATATTAGTGATGCTAATGATATAAAAAACTTTTTTAATAATAACGATACCAATACAGCTTCTTCTAATATTGCAAGTTCAAGCAACAATGCTTTTGAAAGTATTAAAAAAACGGCTTCTACAGTAGTTGGTAAAATTGGAGGTTTTTTAAGTGGTGTTGCTGCAGCCCAAACGGAAAGTGCTAAGGCTTCAGCCAAAGTTAGAGAAGAAATTTCAAAGTCAACCACTTCAACTATACAAACAGCGGTAAAAACGGGATTAGAAAATTTATCTAAGGTAGGTACTAATATTAACGAAATTGATAAAGAAAATCTTAGTTTTTATGAAAATTTTGGTAACTTTGTTGACACTTTATCTTCTGATGCTATAGCTATGTCGAGTGATTTTAAAAGTTTTATGGCTGAGTCTAATGAACTTTTAAGTAATGCCCAAGATTGGCTAGTTAATGATGCAATACCAGTAATTGAAAATGTTGGCTCAATCGTAAGTGACGCTTTAGAAAGGACAGGAGCTACTGTAGGAACGGCAGCCGTATCTTTAGTTGAGGGAATAGGAAAACTAGGTGAAGCTATCGTTGATGCTGGTGCTACTATATTAACAGGTGCTGCAAGTATTGTTACCTTAGTAGCAGATGGTGGTGGTTATTTATACTCCAACATAACTGGGAAGCAATGGCATTCTGCTACTACTGCAATGTGGAATGCTACCAAAGCTTTTGTTGCTAAAAAACATGTTGCTAATTGGTTTGATAGTCTTTATGAGAATAGTGCCGCTGGCAAATGGCTAAAAACTAACGCTTTCTTTTTTAATAATGTTAGAGAGGTATCGTCTGGTATTGGTTATACTGTTGGAATTATTGGATTAACACTTTTAACTGGTGGCGTAGGTGGTATTGCTGGTGGTACTGCTGGCGTTGCGGGAATTGCGGGTGTTGGTAAAGGTGCCGAGGATGCTTGGGGTAAAGGAGCATCAACACTTGGTGGATTAACATCTGGGGCTTTGAATGGTCTATGGGAAGGCTTTCAGTTCTTTGTTGGTGCTAAAATTAATGGTATTAATGTATTTGGAAAGTCAGCTCCTACCATAAAGACAAAACTTGCTAATAGTCTAATTCATGTAGCGTTAGATGGCGTGGATGGTGGTGCCGAAGGCTTTGCTAGAACTCTAATAGATACTTGTTATAAAGATGGGTATACTGATGAAAATGGTAATTATGTTAAGTATACTGATGCCGATAGTATTTTAAAAAAGTTGCAAGAAAATTTTGATGATTTAGGTGGCTTTAATACTGTTTTAACAGGGGCAATAAGTGGCGCTGCTACTTCTGCTTTGAGTGAAGTCTTTGACTTAGGAAAATATTTTAAAGACACAAGCGATAATAATAAAGTTCTTAATTTACTAGAAAAGGTGCAAAACAATAATATTTCTAAGGAAAAATTTGCTGAAGCTGTTTCCAAAATGGATTCAAAAAAATTACAGACTTTATTTACCAATTGTAGCGATCAAAGTCTGATCAATGAAGCGGTTGCGTCCGCTAAACAAGCCAATTTAGCAGAATTTTATAAAAATATTATCGATAATAAAGAAGTATTAAATAATATCACGACTTCCTTAGATAGTGTAAATTTAAATAAAGTTTTAAGTTCTTTTGATACTGATACATTTGATAAGATGATTGGCTTACTTGATATTGATTATTTAAAATCAATAGCGGGGCAACTTGATACTGATAACTTATCGAAATTATTAAAACATGATTTTAACAATGACGAAATACTAAATTCTTTAATTAATACTATTGAACCAATCAAATTAAGAATGTTGTTAAATGATGGTCTTTTAAATGGTATTAAGGATAATGTTGAAGTTACCTTCCGTAAGGCCACAACTTGTTTAATTTCAATTAGCACTCTATTAGGAATGATAGATGATGATGATGCCTTTAAAATGGTTTCAGCACTAAATGAGCATTCATTTGTTAGTAGTACGGAACTTTTAGATTTTTCGAGAAAAGAATATATCCTTGCATTTAAAGAATTAAAAGAAGCAATAGAAAAAAATGGCTATCAAAATGCTTTTACTGACATGGAATTATCGCGTATAAATCAATTAGGAAGTATAGCCGATAATTTTATTAAATTTTCTAATTTAGAAACAAAAATTAAAGTAAAAGATGCTTTTGGTGATGTTATTCATCTTTCTAATGGTACGGTTGTTGATACAGAACAATTTTTGGATTATGTTGCTGAAAACAGTGATGATGCCATTACCAAAAATGTAACATTATTATATCCAATTGATAATGTAGAGGTCTGCAAAATTGTTACTAATATATGTAATAGAGTAAAATATTTGGAAAGTCATGGATATTCGCTTGATATGCCATATATGCAGTCGCTATATGATATTAAAAATAATGCTAATAAATTTAACTTCTTTAAAAAAATTAATGTATTTGTCGAGTATGCCAATAATGAAATGTTAGAAAAATTTAAAAAAGAATTTTTAGGTTATGGTGGTGTGGATAATAGTAGAATTGACGCTGTAAAAAACACTTGTGTATTTTTAAGTGCCGAAGATTTTAAAGCTAGAGGCCAAAAAGAAAATTGTATGGCTTATAATAACGGAATTAATTCAGTTATAAATGCTAATTCAAATAATCAAGGGCTGACGAAGTTAATTATTGCTCACGAGTCATGTCATCAGCTATCTTTTCATGAAATATACGATTCCAATGGAAAATTTTTGGCTTATAAGTGTGGTCTTGCTTCACAGCTTAATGGTTCAGAAGAAATTAGAGAAGGTTTAAATGAGGCAACTACTGAGCTACTTGCTGAATGTATAGAGGGTAGTGAACATGCTAGTGAATGTGGATATATGCGTGGTGTAAGTGGTTTGCGAGATTTGCTGGATTTGAATATTCCGGGATTTAATCTTGAAAACTTAAAAAACGCATACTTTAGTCACGATTTTAAAGCACTTAACTTTCTTGCTTCTTCAATTGACAAAGTTGGTGGTGAAGGGTGTTTTGACAGGCTTGTTACGGCAATGGATAAAGCTACATTAAAATCTAATGATACTAATCTTAGAGAAATAATTGCTGAGTTAGCATTAAAATTACAAATAAGTAGAAAGTAGGTTTACATATGGACATAAAAAAATTAATAACCACTATATATAGTAGTACTATAAATATAGTTTTAGATGGAATATCGGATGAATATAAAAAAGAAATAATCAAGGAATATCAAAATTATTTAGTTCAAAATTATAAAAAATACGCTAATTCCAGTTATTCTTTAGAAGATTTGATTGCAGCCTTTACTAATTTAGAACAATCAAGGTGGAAAAGAAAAAATCCAGCTCAAAAAATGACCGAACTTTTAAAAGATGAAGCCTTAGATGGAATAAATAAATTATCTATTGAAGGTAGAAAGTATGCAACAGAGAGAATAAATAATGTTGCTCCCGGCAGTAAACAAGACTCAGCAGCACCAACTATAGATGTAGAAAGTGCAAATAAATATATAGAATCACTAAATAGTTACCTACCAAGGGTTCGCATTTTCAATCAAACTTTAGCCAAAGTGCTTATATCAGAATGTAATCTTGATTTTTTATATGCTAGTGGTCAAACATCTGATATGAGTTTGGGGACTGGTAGGTTATATAAATAATTTAAATATTTAGTTGATTTAGTGTTTATCAATAAGTAATCATAGCAAAAATAATTAAAGTTTGGGGATGTTGTTAATGGATGCAATTAAAGGAAAAGTAAATAATTCAAATAAAATGAAAACATATGCAGAAGGGAATAATGGTTACATTTCTCCTTCTAGTAATAGTTATCTTGGTAATATTAAAACAGAAGTAGAAACAATTGATTTTGATACTGATAATGTTGTGGATAGTGAGAAAGTAGAAGAAAAAGTTACCCCAATTAAATATTCTAAAAGCATATGGGATTCTAAAGATAATCTTGTTTTGTATTTAAATAGTAATGGCTTTAATATTAGTGCTAAAGATATTGAACGATATTCGTATGAGATAAGAAGTGGAATAAGTTTTGGCAGTGTTATAATTGATGGAGAACGCTATATAATTAACAGTAATGGCATCGAAAAAAGTTTTGATGTGAAATATATCTATGATAAAGAAGGTGAGTATGCTTTTAATCTTAACGATATAATGTATTCTAAGGATACTTTTGCCACTTTTTTGATAAGTAAGGGAATTATTAAAGATGTAAGTGAATTATCTTCTTTTTGCAATAATGGTGATAATACGGGTATCTTTCTTCTTAAAGATGGTCGCTTTGCTTCAGTATATTCTGATTCTATTGTTGAAGGAACTTATAATGTAAATGACATGATTATTGCTGATGATATATTTTATGATCATAAAAAGTTGGCTGTTTATTTAGAATATTTAGGAGTAATATCTTCGGAAGATGAAATATTATCTACTAGTTATTCAAATAATTTTAAAGGAATAACCTTGAAAGATGGAAGAAAGTATTGTTTAACTGATAATGGTTTAGAAAAAAGTTTTAATATATGGTTTAGTGTTGATAGTTTTAATGAAAATGATGAAAATGCTTTTAAACTTGATGATATCATGTACTCTAAAGATACACTGGCCACATTTTTAATAAGTAAAGGCATAATCCAAAATATTGATGAAATTGCTGCATTTAACAATAATGGAAATAATAATGGTGGTTTTTATCTTGAAAATGGTAGATATTTTGACATACAAAGTATAACATCTTTTGGAGTAGTTACTATAACCGAAAACTATAATTTAAGAAATAATTACATTTCTTTAATGGATAAAAGTGGTATTTATTCTTGTAATAATTATCCAATTCACAAATATGGTGGTAATCAAGGTGATTTTGCTGCCAGCAATGATGATGATACTGTGTATGAATTATTACAAAATGATTATATAATTTCAAAATTAAAGAAAATTTATCCAGGTGCTACAATGGAAGATTATGAAGCGTATCTTTCTAAAATAAATAATGTCGGTTGTGGTTATACAGCTCTTGCTAATTGTATTTTTAAATCCTTTGAAAATATACCAAATGAATTCGAAAAAAAATTTGGCTATCCCATGTATTATTCTGATAAAAGTGGAAATAAGATTATGAATTATGATAATATGATTTTTGATTATTTTACTTATGTTTGGGCAGAAGGTAGTGGTTATTCAATTGATCAAATTGTTAATGGCTCCCAGACATTAGAAAATGTACCTAATGATAATGGTAGAGCGCAAATTGATGAAGAAGGAGCGCATGGAACATCATCTGACATGTTAAAAGTTTTTAGTGAATTTATGGAGAAAAATTATAATTTAAAAGTAGATATTGATTATAAATATGGTATAGCAAATGATGAGTTAGTAGATAAGGTAAGGGCTATTAAGCAAAATAATGATATGCCAATTATTTGGGCAGATGGATATAATTTAAGTTATTTAAACGGTAATAATTGTCTTTATGGTGGAAGTAGTCATGCGATGTGTGCTACCAATGTGACACCGGATAATGAAATAATTGTATCAACCTGGGGAGATCCATATATAATAGATGTATCAGATGTAGATGAGAATGTTAATGAAGATAATTATATTGCACTATTAGATGTTAATGTTCATATGCCATATATTGCTCCAAGATCCAAAGAATCATTACAAAAAGAATTTATTACTGGTTTTGAAGATAAGTTAAATCATCGAAACAATATTAATTTAGGAGAATAAGTATGCAAAATAGTAATGAAAATTTAATTAAATCTAAAAATATTTCTTTAGAAGAATATGTCATTTTAAAAAAAGCTTATAAACAATTATTTGAAATATATTTACAAAATAAAATAGATTTAAAATTATATGATAATAAAATAAAAAACAGTGATTTAGATTTTGGTATTGGTCATCCTAATAAATCTAATGTGATTAATGATTTAGGGGAGTATTTGAGATTAGATTATATTTATATAATAAATGATTTCTTTATTGAAAAATTAAGTATTAATGATTTAAATGAATTAGGAAAAGTATATCAAGAAAAGAAATATAATTTAAATACAATAAAGATGATTGAAAAAACATATAAAGAAGTATTAAATAATAATTTTGTTAACGGTAAATATGTTAATGAGCCATTTAATAGATGCTATGGACCAATGATACCTAAAAATTTTGCTTTGTCGGATTCTTTAGTTATAAAAATTATTTTTGGAAAAAATACTAAACAGTATGATGATGCCAAATATTTAGTCAATGCTAAAGCTAAAACAAATTTTTTAAATATATTAAGTAATGATTTAAAAAAAGAAATAGAAGAGAAACTTGGAATTAGAGTAACTATTTTAAGAGAAAAAGTAATGAGGTAAATATGGGCGAACTTACAAGGGATTTGGGCAACTTTACGAATAATTTTAAACCCAAGATAAATGGTATCCATCAAAACAGTAATAGTAATTATTCTTATCAAAATACAAATGCTAATCATATTTCATCAGTTAATATAGAAGAAATGGATTTTAACAGTGATGATGGTAACAGTATTGATAATATAAGAAGTCTTAATGAAAACATAGGAGCTGTAGTTACTAATAAGTCCCAAAGTTTCTTTGCGGGGCGTGAAGAAGTTATAGGCTCAGCAATGGAATGGTTAACAACAAACGCTTTACCTGTCCTAGTAAAAATTAGTGAGGCTGCTAACACGGTTCAGAAAGTTACAGGCGCTACTGTTGGAACAGTTATATCTTCGCTAGTTGAAGGTGTTGGTAATCTTGCTGGGGCAATTTTGGATACTGGCATAACAATCATCGGCGCAGCAGTAAGTTTAGTAACATATGTTTTTATTGATGCACCTCTTAATCTTTTATATTCCATAGCATACAAAAAAGAATGGGATTCCATTTCTGGTAAAATAATGGCAGGGACAAAAGCTTTTGTAGCCAAAAAACATGTCTCTGGGTGGTTTGATAGTTTTTATGAAAATAATTCTCTTGGTAAGTGGTTAAAAAGTAATAGCTTATTTTTTAATAATGTTAGAGAAATAACGAATGGAGTCGGATATACGGCAGGAATTATTGGTTTAACTTTTCTAACCGCAGGTATTGCAGGTGCTGTTGGCGTTGCAGGTTCCAGTGCCTCTGCCGCAACTACTGTAACTACCGTTGCTGGAGTTGCTGGTTTTGGTAAAGGTACAGGTGATGCTTGGCAAAAAGGCGCATCCACCATTAGCGGGATAATTTCGGGTGCTTTAAATGGTTTATGGGAAGGATTTCAATTTTTTGTTGGTGCCAAAATTAATGGTATTGATGTATTTGGAAAATCTGCATCTACCGTAAAAACTAAATTAATTAACAGCTTAGTCCATGTTTGTCTAGATGGCGTCGATGGTGGCGCGGAAACTTTTGCTAAGACTTTAATTGATAGTTGTTATAAGGACGGTTATACTGATAATGAAGGAAATTATATAAACTATACTAGTAGCGATAGCGTTTTAAAGAGATTACAAGAAAATTTTGATGACTTAGGTGGCTTTAATAGTGTTTTAACTGGTGCTCTAAGTGGAATGGCAACATCAGCAATAAGCGAGGTTTTCGATTTAGGAAAATATTTTAAAGATATAGACGATACCAAAGGTGCTAAGAAGTTGTTAGAATCATTAGAAAATAACGAAATAACAATAAGTGAGTTTAATACTAAAATAAACAAAATTGATGCATCTAGTTTAGAAACTATAATTAAAGAATGTGATAGTACTAATATATTAAATGAAATATCGAACGCTGCTAATCCCAAATCACTTTCTAAAGTATATGAAAATTTATTAGAAGATAGTGAATCTTTAAATAAGATAATTGGTTCTTTGGAAAGTAATAATTTAAATAAAATTTTTAACAATTTTGATGAAAAATTAACTGAACAAATAATAGATAAAACGACACTAGCTAATTTAGCCCTTATTATTAATAAGTTAGATGATAATAACACAATGAAAATATTAAATCATGAATTTAAATTTACGGATATAAATAAATCTCTTATTATGAATTTAGATTCGGCTAAATTGCGTAGTTTATTTGATAACGGTTTATTAAATAACACTAAAGAATACTTAGGGAAAAGTTTAAACGGTAGTAATGCCCCAATGATAAAAGTAAAAACCCTATTAAATATTATTGATGATGAGGAAATGTTTAAAATTTTTGAAAATGCAGATGGAAGATTTAGTGATGCTTCTTCGTCTAAATTGTTTTTGGATGCTTCTCGTAAAGAGTATTTACTTGCTTTTGATGAGTTAAATAATATGATTAATAATAATAATTATCAGCAGGCTTTTAGTGATGTCGAACTTAAGAGGATAAGAGATTTAGCAAGTATTGCTAATGATAGGTGGATGTTTGATAATTCAATAAAGGCTCAAACTTTATTATCATCAGAAACTATTTTAGGAAATATGCAAAATGTTGGTAAGTATAAAATTAATACAGGCGATTTTTTAAATTGGATATCAGAACATGGTGATGATGCTTTAAATAAAAATTTTCAATTGTTTGATGATATAAGTAACGAAGAAGCTATTTCTTGTTTAAAAGATATGTATTCTAAGGTTACAGATTATCGTAATCGTGGTTTTAGTGTTTATTTACCTGATGAGGCTAACATTCAAAAGATGATTAAATCATTAGACGATGGGGCTTTCGATATTTATAGAAATTTAAAAAATATTTCAGATGTTAATACTACTAGTTTAAAAGATGAACTTTTAAAATCAATAGATGGTCTAACAAATCCAACTATGATTGCAAAAAAATTATACAATGAATTAAATAAGCGCGTTAATTATAGTGTTAAATGGATGCAAGTATCGGAAAATAAAAATTTTATAAAAGAAGAGATTGATATATACAATCAAGATGTTAGTCTTGATAAAATTAAAACTGGTGATAATATAATTTGTAAAGGCTGGTCCCAACTTTATAAAGAAGCGTTGGTAGCAGCAGGCTTTGATGAATCAAAGATTGTTATTGAGGGAGAAAATTACATAGGAAGTCATAAATGGATAAGTGTTGACCTAGGCGATGGTAATTATATTCTTGCCGATGCAACTAATGCTGTAGGTGGAGCAACTGACTTAGTTAGAGCTAAAATAGGGGAATCAGAGTTAGGTTTTATGCTATTAAATCCTAAGAAAATATTATCTGATTCTAATGGTAGTTTGTCGTCTTTATCAAAATTGCCCCGTGATTACTTTAAAAAAGAAGAACTAAGACCAGTTTATGATAATATAATTAAAACTAATGTTGATAACCTTGATAATGAGCTTAGAAAGGCTACGGGGGAAATACCTATTAATAAAATTGAGGAAATAGCAGCCAATTTTAAAAAACCAGGATTAGTTGAGAAGATATTTGGTGAAGATTTAACGGAAGCTGTCAGTTCTACTTTATGGAATATGGAATTACCAGAAAATGTTAACGGAATTGAAGCATATTCTTACTTATCAAAGTTAATTAATGTTCTTAGTAACAATAATGTTGAAGTTAAAAATAATTTTGGCATTAATGTATATGTTGATTATACGGGGGACTCCTTAAATGTAATAAAGATGCAAAGTGGTAGTGATCAAGTATATGAGTTATTTGGTAAAAAAATAGGTAAAATTGTTACAGCTTCTCAATCAGCATTAGAAAAATATTTATATGGTTACAATAAGTTAATATAGGAAGGAGACTTATTATGAATATGGAGTATTTAAGAGAATTATATAAAAAAATAGATAAAGATGGTTTATCCCAAGAGCAATTAGATATGTATAATAAGGCTAATGAGTTATTAAAAATTGATGATTTGTTTTTTAAGATAGATTTAGCATCAGCAGTAGGTTTACTTAGTTTTCTAGGAATACCTGATGAAAAAATAAAAGAAGCTTATTTTCAGCTAATTAGTTTTAAAGAATTTAAAAATAATACAGATAAGCAATATGATTTATATGAAAGATAGGTTATAATTTAACCTGTTTTTTCTTTCTATAACTTTCTAATACCTGCTTACTTATTTAAATATTTTCATTATTTATATAGGATAATAAAGCAAAATACTATTAATGTCAATAGACATATTTTTACGAAAAAAAATCCATAAATTCATAATAAAATAAGAAAGTCGTGCTATAATTAATTGAGGTGGAAATTTTATGAAAGTAGTAGTTAATAATAAACATATTTTTTATGATCAACTGGGGTTAGGAACTAAAGATATTGTAATGCTTCATGGTTGGGGACAGAATATGGAAATGATGCGTCCTTTAGCCCTTAAGTTAATAAATGATAAAAATATCAAAAATACTTATCGTATTACTATTTTAGATTTACCCGGATTTGGAGCATCAACTGAACCGGATATGGATACTGATGTTTTTAGTTATACTAAACTTATTGAGGATTTTTTAAAGACTCTAAATATCGAAAATCCTATTATGGTAGGACATTCCTTTGGCGGCCGTTTATCAATTATCTATGCAAGTCGTAATAAGACTGAAAGAGTAATTTTATTCGGAGCTCCTTGCATTAGAGAATACAAACCAACTTTTAAAGAAAAAGTCCTTAAAACTTTAAAGAAAGTTCCTTTTACTAAAGATTTAGTAGAAATTGCTAAACAATACATTGGCTCAACCGATTATAAAAATGCCAGTCCCGTTATGAGAACTGTCTTAGTAAATACTATTAATCAAGATTTGAGTGATTGTGCAACGAAGATTACCGCTCCAACGCTTCTAATTTGGGGAACCTTGGATACCGCAGCACCAATTGAACAGGCTCGTAAACTAGAAAAACTTCTTAAAGATGGGGCTTTAATCGAACTTTCTGGAGCCACCCATTACGCTTACTTAGAACGCATTGATTATGTAACTAATATTTTAATAAATTTCTTAGGAGGAGAATAAAATGACTATAATTATAAATACTTTACTTTTTTTAATTATCTTTTATGCTGTAACTGTTAAATCGCAAAAATCTTTACACATGTTACAACAAAACTTATATAATGAAAATAACCGTTATTTAAAATGGTTAAAACAAAACCGAGTACAAGCTTTAAAACACTATGATGTTGTCGGTTTAATTTTAAGTCTTATTGCTTTATTTACTGGTGGTTTTCTATCTAAAGTGTTACTTCTTGCAAGTGGCTTAATCTATCTATTTGATACCCAAGTTATTAAATATTCCATTATGATTGAAAAAGCTAAAAAACCTCTTGTTAAAACTGCTCGTGTTAAAAGACAAATAACAACGCTTTATCTTTTAAATTTAATTCCTTTGCTTTTATATTTAATATTCCAAGGTAATGCTAAAATCTTGTTTTTAACTGCTTCTTTAATGTTAGTACTAAACTATTATATGGTTTATCTTGTTAAACTAATTAATGATCCCATTGAAAAAGGGATTTATAAAAAATTCTGGAATATGGCAGAAAATAAATTAGCCTCTTATAAAGATTTAAAAGTTATTGGTATTACAGGTTCTTATGGAAAAACAAGTAGTAAAAATATTTTAAATGAGATTTTATCTATGGATTATATTTCCCATCCAACCCCTAAAAACTTTAATACTGATGTGGGCCTTATGACAACCATTAATAATGATTTAACAAAATTTGATGAAATCTTTATTGCAGAGATGGGAGCTTATAAAGTAGGAAGAATTAAGAATGCTTGTAACTTAGTCCATCCTAAATACGGTTTACTTACAACTATTGGTAAAGCCCATTTAGAAACATTTGGAAGTCAAGAAAATATTGTTAAAACAAAATTTGAACTTATTGAAAGTTTGCCTAGTGATGGTATAGCTTTTCTAAATATGGACGATCCTCTACAAGTTAAATATGATCTACAAAATAAAGTTAGAGTTGTATGGTATGCGGTAAATAATAAAAAGGCGGACTTTTACTGCTTAGATACAAAATGTAGTGATAAGGGTTCTACTTTTAAGATATTCTTTAAGAGTGAAAATAAAGCTTATGAATTTCAAACTAGACTTTTAGGGCGTCATAACATTTCTAATATTGTTTCAGCCGTTGCGATTGGTTATGAGTTTGGCATATCCATTTCTAAATTACAAGCTGCCGTTATGAAGATTAAACCAATTGAACATCGCCTAGAACTTAAGAAAATTGGTAACATGTATCAAATTGATGATGCCTATAACTCTAATCCAGTGGGGGCAAAAGTAGCTCTAGAAGTTCTTGGTATGATGCCAGGGGATAAAGTGGTAGTTACCCCCGGAATGGTTGAGTTAGGCGCAGAAGAAGAAAAATATAATAAAGAATTTGGTGAAGAAATTAGTGCTGTTGCTGATTATGTCATTTTAGTTGGAGAAAAACAAACGAAACCAATTTATGAAGGCTTAATGAATAAAAAATATGATAAAGACAGAATTATTATTACCAATGATGTTAGACAAACTTATATTATTGTTAACAAGTTAAAAGGTAAAAAAGATATTTATGCTTTATATGAAAATGATTTACCAGATACTTATAATGAATAAATATAAGTATGCAAAAACTATTTAAAATAAATAAAAATTAGGAAATTAAGGAAGGAAAAAAATTATGAATATAAAATTAGGTGTAATATTTGGTGGGGTATCTGTTGAACATGAAGTAAGTATTATTTCAGCTGTTCAAGCAATGCAAGCCCTAGATAAGGAAAAATATGATATCATTCCTATCTATATAACTAAGGATAGACAGTGGTATACGGGCGAAATTTTAAAAGATATGGAAACATATACTGATATGGATTTACTAAAAAGATATACTAGTAATGTTTCATTAATTAATAAGAATGGTAAATTTTATTTACAAAGTAAAGGTTTATTTAAACATATTGTAACTGAATTAGATTTAATTTTACCAGTTTGTCATGGTACTAATATGGAAGATGGGACCTTACAAGGTTATTTACAAACAGTGGGTATTCCTTATTGTGAATCTGATGTTGCATCATCAAGTGTTGCTCAAGATAAAGTAACGCAAAAGTTAGTCTTCCAAAGTAAAAATTTACCAATGACTGCTTTTACATGGTTTTATGATACTGATTATAGCGAGACTCCCGAAGAAATTTTAAAAGAATGTGCTAAGTTAAAATATCCTTTAATTGTAAAACCAGCAACTTTAGGAAGTTCAGTTGGTATTAATTTTGCTAAAGATGAAACTGAGTTAAAAAGTGCCATTGAAGAGGCTATTTCCTATGATAAGAAAATTTTGGTTGAACATGCCGTTGAAAATTTAAGTGAGGTTAATATCTCTGTTTTAGGCGATTATAAATATCAAGATGTATCTTGCATTGAAGAAGTAACTACTGTTCATCATCTTCTAACTTATGCCGATAAATATATTGGTAATGCTAAAAACACGCCAAGTAAAGGCATGGCAAGTCTTGGTCGTAAAGTTCCTGCTAAGTTAGATAAAAAAATTCAAAATGAAGTTGAGAGTGTTGCCGTTAAGGCCTTTAAAGCCGTTGGGTTATCTGGAGTTTGTCGTATTGATTTTCTAATTGATCAAAATGATAATAAAGTTTATATTAATGAAATTAATTCTATTCCCGGATCATTATCATTTTATTTATGGGAACCAAAAGGTAAAAAATATCGTGAGCTTTTAGATGAAATTATTAAAATTGGTATTAAAAATTATCAAGAAAATAGTAAAAAAGTTCATTCCTTTGAATCAAATATCTTAGAAGGCTATAAAAACGGTGCTAAAGGTGGTAAATTTGGTTGCAAAGGTAGCAAATTCTAGGTGAGTTATGAGAAAAAATGGGTTTACACTAGTTGAGTTATTAGCGGTTATTGTCGTTTTGGCTATTTTGATAACGGTTGCAACACCAAATATTATGGGGCTTTTAAATAAAGAAAAAGATAAAACCAGTGATATTGTTGTAAATAATTTAAAAGATGCTGCCGTAAGTTATGCCAAAGAGCAAATATCGTTGAAAAAATTACATTTAAGCTCTTGTACCTTTGAAATAAAAGATGAAAACACGGCAAAAAATAATATAAGTGCTGGTGGTAAATGTGTTAAAGCTTATAGCATTAATGATTTAAAGAATAATGGTACTTTTGAGGATAAACAAAGCTCTTGTGATAAAAATAAAAATGTTTATATTTATAAGTATAATAACGGTAATTATGATGAGATAAGAGCTTTTGTACCCGATGATGCTTGCCAAGTAAAATAGAGGTAAAAATGCAAAAAGAACTAAAATATCTAGAAGTTAATTATAGCGAAAAAGACTTAGCATATATTGATACTTTGGTAAAAAATTTAGAGATTAGGTGTAGTAAAGTAGTCGACTGGTTTGATATGAAGGAATTTGGACCTAAAACTATTGTAACTTTATTTCCTGATATTAAAAGTTTTCATCAAGCTCTTCTTGAGTGTAGTCCTGAAATGAAAGTGTATGATTGGACTAGTGGGTATACATGTAAAAATAATGGTAAGTTTATCGTTGATACTTTATCCCTAGAGGGACTTCATGAAACTTCGCATAAAGATGCTACATATGATGATTATGAAAATATGCTTGTTCATGAATTTGTGCATTCATGTCAATTAAGAATAAGAAACGCTCCCAATGTCATCTGGTTAACTGAAGGTATGGCTTGTTACTTTGCTAATCAATATAGTTTTAATCAAAGACCAGTTACTACAAGTTTAGAAGAAGTTTTCGATAATAAAAATGGTCAAGGCAAATATAGTGATTATAAAAAAATGTTTGGTTATGTTTATGAGACTTATGGTCGTGATTACTGTTTAGAATTATTAACAAATAAAGAAAAAGCTTACCTTGAAACACCTAGACTTTACGAAGAGGCTGTAAACTATTATAAAGAAACACTAAAAAGATAAAAAATAATTAAATTTAAGGAGTTTATCATAAAAACAAAGATAAATTCCTTTTTTAAAAGAAAAATTTAAGGTATAATAAGTTATTAGAAAGAAAGTGAATTATATGGGAATTTTTGATAAATTAAAACAAATTGTAAATAATAAAAGTAAAGAAGAAACTAAAAATGAAGAAGTAGAAAGTTATAGTAAAGGTTTAGAAAAGACAAGAAATGAATTTGTTTCTAAATTAAATGTCTTAGGTATTAAATATACGAAAATAGATGATGCTTATTTTGAAGAATTAGAACAAATTTTAATTATGGCTGATATCGGTGTTAATACCGTTGAAAACTTTTTAGATAGATTAAGATCAAGAGTTAAGAAAGAAAATATTACGGATACTAAATATTTAAATGAAGTTATTGTTGATGAATTATTTATTATCTATGTTAATGGTGAAAATATTACCGATAAAATTAATATTGCTAAAGAAGGACCAACTGTTATATTAATGGTTGGTGTTAATGGTGTTGGGAAGACGACAACAATAGGGAAACTAGCTTTTAAATATCATAACGAAGGGAAGAAAGTTATGTTAATTGCGGCCGATACCTTTAGAGCTGGAGCTGTTGAACAGTTAAAAGTTTGGGCCGATCGAACTGATTCAATCTTTTATGGTAAAGAAAATACTGATCCAGCGGGTGTTATCTATGATGGTTTAGTAAAAGCAGGAGAACAAAAGGCTGATATCGTCCTAATTGATACTGCTGGTCGTTTGCAAAACAAAGTAAATTTAATGAAAGAATTAGAAAAAATGAATAAAGTTATTGCTAAATTCATACCAGATGCTCCGCATGAGACACTTTTAGTAATAGATGCAACAACTGGTCAAAATGGAATTATGCAAGCTAAAGCTTTCAAAGAAATTACTAATATTACTGGTATAGTTCTTACTAAGCTAGATGGAACGGCAAAAGGGGGAATAGTTTTAGCTATTAAAGAAGAAGTAAACATTCCTGTTAAATTTATTGGTCTAGGTGAAAGAATGGAAGATTTAAAACCATTTGATATTGAAGCTTATATTTATGGTTTATTTAAGGATATGATGTAATTTGGAAAATATAGAAATGGGAGATAATGCTAAATTGATGCCAATTAATACTATTTTAAATAAATATGGTATTTCGGATGATTATATTATCAATTATGGTAAATATATTGCTAAAATTGATATAGATAATTTGAAAAAGGTGAAAAATGGTAAATTGATTTTAGTTACAAGCATAAGTCCTACCATTTATGGTGAAGGTAAAACCACGACTGCCATTGGACTGGTTGATGCTTTAAACAAATTGGATAAAAACGCTGTTGCTATACTTCGAGAACCAGCTTTGGGACCAGTTTTTGGAACTAAAGGTGGGGCCACGGGTGGGGGATGTGCTAAAGTCATACCAAGTGATGATATTAATCTTCATTTTACTGGCGATATGAGTGCTATCTGTACGGCTAATAACTTATTATGTGCTATTATTGATAATCATATTTTTCAAGGTAATGAATTAAAAATTAAGAAAGTTGTTTTACCCAGAACCATAGATATTAATGATAGAGCTCTAAGAAATATTACTATTAATTCAAGTTATAATAGAGAAGACCACTTTATTTTAACCGTGGCTAGTGAATTAATGGCATGTGTGTGTTTAGCAAATGATTTTAAAGAATTAAAAGAAATGGTTGCCAATATGATAGTGGCTTATAATGATACCGGCAAACCAATTTATACTAAAGATTTACAAGCTGTGGAGGCTGTTTGTATTCTTTTAAAAGAGACAATAAAACCAAATGCTGTTCAAACTTTAGAACATAATCTAGCAATAATTCATGGGGGACCTTTTGCTAATATTGCTCATGGGACGGCCACAGTTAGAGCTATTAAAACTGGACTTGAAAATTTTTCTTATTCTGTGGTTGAAGCTGGTTTTGGGTCCGATTTAGGAGCCGAAAAATTCTTTGATATAGTTTGCCCTAAAGGAAATTTTTATCCTGATGTAGTTATTTTAAATGCGACAATTAGAGCTTTAAAATATAATGGACAAGGTAATTTAAAAGAAGGACTGGCTAATTTACAAGCTCATATTGATAATATGTTAAATTTTAGTAAAAATATTATTGTATCATTAAATAAATTTACTGATGATTCTATAGAAGATATTAATATAGTAAGAGATTATGTTAAAAAACAAGGTTTAGAATTTGCTATCAATGATACTTACTCTAAAGGTAGTAATGGTGGTTTAGAATTAGCCCAAAAAACGATACTTTTAAGTAATGATGGTAATAAAAAGATTATCAAGTTATATGATGATAATTTAAAAATTAAAGAAAAAATTCTTGCTTTAGCGAAGAAAGTTTATCATGCTAAAGAGATTGTCTATAGTAAAGAAGCCGAAGAAAAAATAAAGTTGTTAGAAGCCTTAAAACTAGATAAATATCCAATTTGTGTAAGTAAAACACCAATGTCGATTTCAGATAATAAAGAGTTATTAGGATATCCTAAAGATTTTACTATGCATGTAACTGATATTAAGTTAAATAAGGGCGCAGGATTTATCGTTGTTCTTATGGGAAATGTTATAACCTTACCAGGGTTAAATAAAACTAGTAATTACTTAAAAATGCACATTGATGATAATGGTAATATAAAGGAGCTAATGTAATGGATAGAGTAGAATTAACCAATCTTTTTGATATCTATGAATCACTACTTACTGATAGAGAAAAAGAAATATTTAAATATTATTACTATGAAGATTTATCTTTAAGTGAAATTGGTGAAAATTTAAATATAACCAGAACGGGTGTATTTAATACTTTAAAAAAAGTCGAAGAAAAGCTTATTCAATTTGAATCATCATTAAAATTAATGAATATTAAGAATACTTTAACCAGTCTTTTAGATGAAAATAATATTGAAGTAATAAAAAATAAAATTAAAAAAATAATATAATTATGGATAAAAATAAAAAATTAGAATTTCTATTGTGAATCCTAATTTTTTTAATAATTTAAATTAGCTTATAACTAAAACTATTTAGCTTTTTCTCTTTTATAAATAAATTTAATATAAATAACTAAGTAGATGAAGGCAAGTAAGAATCCACCAATAACATCAGAAGCATAATGGACACCTAGATAAATACGACTTAAGCCAATTAAAAGAATAATAAAACCTAATAAAGTCATTAAACCATACTTAACTGGTTTCTTTAAATCAGTGTGATATAAATAATAAATAATAAAACCATAGAATGCAAAGGAGACCATGGAATGACCTGAGGGAAAACTAAAGCCATTTTCAATAATTAAATTAATGTCAATGGGTCTATCTCTTCTAATAATACTTTTAACAATAAAATTACTTAGAAAGACACTTATTAAGTTAATAGTAAAATACTTATTAAAACTTTTATCCTTATTAAATAAATAAAAGATTATAATAATTGGTATCATGACCGTGTAATTACCCAGCTCAGTTACTATTTTAAAAAACTTAGTGGTGTTTGGGTTTATTAACTTTTTTACATGGTTATAAATAAAACTATCAAAAGTACTAATAGAATCAGCATTTATAAGTTTTATTATATATAAAAATAGGAATAAACATAATATTAAAACTATCCATATTAAATATTTATTTATAAATTCTTTTATCTTTTTCATAATATCACTATAATAAGTATAACACATTAAGACTATATTATGTTAAAATCTTAGGTAGATGTAATTGGAGTGATTATAATATTTATGAAAAAGGTTTTAATTACAGGAGCTACTAGTGGAATAGGGTATGCTACATTAAAATATTTAGTAGAAAAGTATGAAGTTATTTTTACATTTTGCCATAATGAAACTAAAGCTTTAGAAATTATAAATAAATATCATATTAAAGGTTATCAATTAGATTTAGAAAGTAAAGAAAGTATTGAAGCGTTAGTAGATAATATTGATGATTTAGATATTTTAATAAATAATGCTGCTATAGCGTTAGATAATTCTTTTGAAGATAAGACTTATGAAGAATTTAGTAAAATTATACAAACTAACTTAACTGGAACTTATTATTTAACTAAATTATTAAGTAAAAAGATTAATAAAGATGGTAATATCTTATTTATTAGTAGTACGAACGGAATTGATACTTGTTATATAGAATCAATTGATTATGATGCTAGTAAAGCCGGAGTTATTTCCTTAATGCATAACTTTGCTAAACAGTTAGCACCTATTCGGGTAAATGCAATAGCTCCTGGTTGGGTTGATACTGAAATGAATGCGTCCTTAGGTGAAAAGTTTAAAAAAGCTGAAGAAGAGAAAATCCTTCTTAAGAGATTTGCTAGTCCTAAAGAGATAAGTAAAGTAATTGATTTTGTTATTAGTGATGATGCTAGTTATATAAATAATACGGTAATTAGAGTAGATGGTGGTGTAGATAATGGATAAATTATTAGAATTAGTAGAAAAATTTGAAAATGAAAATACAGAGCTTTTAAAAAAAATAGATGAAATTAGTTTTATTAATAGTAAAAAAGTTTTAAAAGCTTTTAAAGAAAATAATGTTAATGAAAGTGATTTTGCAGGTACCAATGGTTATGGTTATGATGATACCGGCCGTGATAAAATTGAACGAGTTTTTGCTGATATTTTAGGAGGCGAAGATGCTTTAGTTCGCCCTCAATTAATAAGTGGAACCCATGCTCTAACTGTTTGCTTCTTTGGTTTACTTAGACCTAATGATACCCTTTTATCTATTAATGGTAAACCCTATGATACTTTAGATGAAGTTATAGGTATAAGAGAAAATCCTAGTAGTTTAAAAGCCTTTAATGTTAATTATGATCAAATTGATCTAGTAAATAATGATTTTGACTATGCTAAAATTATGGAATATTTAAGTAATCATAAAGTAAAAGTAATTGAAATTCAACGCAGTGTTGGCTATGCTAATAGAGATACTTTAAGTATTGAAAAAATAGCTAAAGTTTGTCAGACTATTAAAGAGGTAAGTCCTGAAACTATTATTATGGTTGATAACTGTTACTGTGAATTTGTAAGTACAAAAGAGCCCGTAGAAGTTGGTGCTGATATCATGGTTGGGTCTTTAATTAAAAACTTAGGAGCAGGTATTGCTAGTACGGGAGCTTATATAGTTGGGAGAAGAGATTTAGTCAATCTTTGTAGTGAACGCTTAACAGCGCCCGGGGAAGGAAAAGAAATTGGCCCATCTTTAGGGATTAATCGTTCTTTCTTACAAGGAATTTATATGGCTCCTGAAGCTGTTAAAAGTAGTATTAAAACAGGTATGTTAGCAAGTTACTTATTAGAAAATTTAGGATACGAAGTATATCCTAAATATAATGAAACGAGAAGTGATATTGTAACCAGAATTATCTTTAAAGATAAAGAAAAATTAATAAAATTTGTTCAAGGTATCCAAGGATCGAGTGCTGTAGATAGTAATGTTTTACCAATTCCCGTTGCAACTCCTGGTTATGATGATGAAATAATTATGGCTAGTGGTTCTTTTACTCAAGGTTCATCTATCGAAATTAGCTGTGATGGCCCCGTTAGAAGTCCTTATATTGCTTATTTACAAGGTGGTATTACTTACGATTATGGAAAAATGGCTATTTTAAATGCTATTCAAAATATTTTAGATAATAATAATTAATTTGGAAATATTTATTATTAGAACTTTTAAAAAATAAGAAAAATATGTTAGAATAAAATAGAAAGAAATAAAAGAAAGTGGGATTAGTGTGAACGATATCGAATTACCAAAAATTAAAGAAGAAAAAGAGGAAGTAAAGGAGACAAAACCTTTAACTTTTAAAGAATTAATAAAAGAAATATTTACTTTTTTAACTCATACTGATTTAATAAATATTATTGTTTTTATCTTTGAGTTATTAATTATAGCTTTAGTAATTATTGTCTTTAAATTTCCAATTGAATTAATAATTGATTTTGGACCTAAGTTATTTAATTTTATTACTGATAGCAAAGCTTTAGGATTGATGCTAAATATTTGGACCCTTATTTTTAATATAGTTTATACTATTGGGGGTATTTATGCTTATATTAAAATATGTGAAGTAAGATTTGCTAACTTAAGTAAGAGAAAGTAATTGCTTAAGAAGTAAATCTTTTTTATTGGTGATGATTTATTTTAAATAATATGTAGATAAAAAATATTATTATGCCGCTTTAGAAAAATTTGATGAAGAACAAGATTTTATCATCGATGGTTGAATTTTTTAAATACGAAATGGAAAAAACTTGGGAAGTAACTTTAGATAATTATTATCATGTAAAAAAAGTTACTAGTAAATTAAAAAATTATTTGAATAATTAAATTATATTTAAACAATAATTAAGATTTATTAAATTTAGTGAGTCTTAATTATTGTTTTTTTTGTATAAAAACACCATTTTTTGGTCATACTAATGATTTTAAAAAATTCATAGAGCTTAAAACTCTATGAAAACAGAAAACCGTATCTTATTCTTAATTTATATAATAAATATACCACATAAATAGGCTAAATTCTATAAAATTTTGTTAGTAAAAAAAGTTTTTTCTGGTCAAATTTATGGTCATTAAAAGCATAAAGAAACCTAGGTAAATATTGGCTTTAACAGGTATTTTATAGTCATAAATATTTAAAAGTATTATAGTCAAATTTATGGTCAAATGGCCTTTGAGGCCAGTATTCACCTAGGCCTTTCATAGAGTTTTAAGCTCTATGAAAAGTGTAAACTTTGTGTAAATACACTATTCGACAAAATTTACTATTATTCTTAATTATAATTATAGTGGTAAGGATTTTGATTATATTATGAAAAAGTTTAATAAAAATAGGTATTTAAGAAAATTAAAATTCAAAAGGTATTGGCAGACTAATTCTAGATACTTTTATATAGGTATACCTTGTTTGTTATGTTTAGTACTGGGTATTTATTTTGCTTATTCTAAATTCTTTGTATCTAGTGAAGAAGAGGTAATAAGAACAACTGTTGGTGAGTTTATATATGGTGATATTATTATGACTCCTTATGTAGATGGACAGTATTCAAGTACTTTTCCCGAAAAGAAAGCGGGTATTAATGTGGAAAAGGTTGTATGTGATAATGGCGTTACAGCCTCATGGGATGAGGATAAATGGGGATTATATGTAACAAATTTAAGTAAAAGAACTAAATGTAGTGTTTATTTTGTAACACCTGCTAGCTGTGGTATTAATGATAATGTTAGTTGTATTAATTCTAGAGATGGTCTTGCTACTTTAGCAAATGAAGTCAATAATGGTGATGATAAAACAGGTAAAATAATCTATTTAACAAGTGATTTAGATTTAGGTGGTAAGTTTGATAGTGATGGTAATGCTTTAGATGGTAATATTAGTTGGACACCAATAGGTACTGGGATTAATCCTTTTTCTGGCACATTTGATGGTAATGGACATATTATAAGCAATATGTATGTTAATAGGTCTAGTTCTAGTGCTAATGCTTTGTTTGGCGATGCTTATAATGGAGTAATAAAAAACATTGGCTTAATATCATCATTTGTTATAGGAAATACATATAACGCTGGAATAGCTGGTTACTATGGCAAAATTTTAAATAGTTTCAATGCAGCCGATATAGTTGGAAATAATGCTTCTGGTGGTATTTGCGGCTACAAGTGTGTTATTAAAAATTCTTATAATTATGGTAGCATAACAAACAATTCTAAAGATATTGTCGGTGGAGTTCTTGGCGGTGAAGGTTCTGTATATAACAGTTATAACGCTGGAAAAGTTACAGGATTAAGAGCTTCTGTTGGAGGAATTTCTGGATGGAATAGTAATGTATATAATTCTTATAATCTTGGAGATGTTAGTGGTTATCATTTAAATTGGACAGGTGGTATTCTTGGTGCAGCATCTAATAATAAAAAAATTATTGGCAATGTTAATGTTGGAATATCTAATGGTGGTGGAATATTCGGTGCTGAAGAAAATGTTTCAGACTATACTAAAATTACATCAACAATTAAAAATAATTATTATCTAAGTACTTCGGCAACCTATGGTTTATATGGTTATAAACTAAATACCAATGCTGAACCATTATTTCAAGATGAAATGCCTAGTGTAATATTTGTAATAAACGGAGATAATGCTTTTGTAGAAGATACTAATAATATAAATAATGGCTATCCAATATTAAAATGGCAAGCAGAAAGAATAAATAATTAAAAGCAATTTATAGTACATAACTGGTGCTGTAAATTGCTTTTTTAGTAAAAACAAGTATATAACTGGTCATTTTAGGACATACTTATTATCTCATTAAAAAATTCATAGAAGTTAAAACTCTATGAAAGCCAAAATACGGACCTTATTCTTAATTTATAGTATAAATATACCACATAAATCCGCTTATTTCCATAAAAATTTGTTAGTTAAAAATCAAAATCATGGTCAAAAATATGGTCAGAAAAATATTTACCAAGCCTAGGTAAACACTGGCTTTGAAGCACTTTTTGTAGTCAATTAAATTAAACTTATTATGGTCAAATTTATGGTCAAATGGCCCTTGAGACCAGTGTTCACCTAGGCCTTTCATAGAGTTTTAACCTCTATGAAAATTTAACAAATTTAAAATCCAAATTTCGACAAAATATTCTTGTTCTTAAAAGTATGATAGTAGTAAGGACAATGATTTATGAAAAGGTTTAATAAAGATAAATATTTAAGAAAATTAAAGTTTAAAAGGTATTGGCAGACTAATTCTAGATACTTTTATATAGGTATACCTTGTTTATTATGTTTAGTACTAGGTATTTATTTTGCTTATTCTAAATTCTTTGTATCTAGTGAAGAAGAGGTAATAAGAACAACTGTTGGTGAGTTTATCTATGGTGATATTATTATGACTCCTTATATAGATGGAGAGTATTCAAGTACTTTTCCCGAAAAGAAAACTGGTATTAATGTAGAAAAAGTAGTATGTGATAATGGCGTTACAGCTTCTTGGGACGAAGATAAATGGGGATTATATGCAACTAATTTAAGTAAAAGAACAAAGTGTAGTGTTTATTTTGTAACGCCTGCTAGTTGTGGCATTAATGATAATGTTAGTTGCATTAATTCCCGAGAAGGCCTTGCTACTTTAGCAAATGAAGTTAATAATGGTGATAATAAATCTGGTAAAATAATCTATTTAACAAGTGATTTAGATTTAGGTGGTAAGTTCGATAGTGACGGTAATGCCTTAGATGGTAATATTAGTTGGACACCAATAGGTACTGATAGTAATTCTTTTTCTGGCACATTTGATGGTAATGGGCATATTATTAGCAATATGTTTGTTAATAGACCAAATGATAATAATAATGGATTATTTGGGGTTACAACTAATAGTGATATTAAAAATTTAGGAATAATATCGTCATATATAATCGGCTATAGAATGCAAGGATCGTTTAGCGGTACCGGTGGAAAAATATATAATTCTTATAGTTTAGCAACTGTTAAAGGAATTTATTCTAGAACAGGTGGAATGTGTGGAATAAATTGTACCATTACCAATTCATATAACGGAGGTACTGTAATAAACGGAAATGAGGATTTAACTGGAGGCCTTTTATCGGCGTGGGGTACAGTAAAAAATTCATATAATTACGGTCCAGTTACTTCAAGTGGCGACTCAGTTGGCGGTATTGTTGGCTGGATGGGAAGCGCTATAAATACTTATAATCTGAATACAGTTAGTGCTATAGACGGTGCTACTGGAGGCATTTTAGGCTGTGGTGATAATAAGTCGTCAGTTATAAATAGTTATAATTCTGGAAAATGTAGTTTTTGTGGCATTTTGGGTTATCAGTATGGTAAAAATTCTTATTTAGAAATGGATATGATATTTAAAAATAATCATTATACAATTAATGGTTCGGAATATGGCATATTTAAAATAAAAAGTAATTATAATTCTGAACCTTTATCTCAAGATGAAATGCCTAGTGTAATATCAGTAATAAATGGAGATAATGCTTTTGTAGAAGATACTAATAATATAAATAATGGTTATCCAATATTAAAATGGCAAGCAGAAAGAGAGAATAATTAATATGAAAAAGATAAGTATATTATTAGTTATTATATTCTTTATAAGTATTATTATATTATCAGTAAATAGTAATAATAAATATTTAGTTAAAGAAGAATCTCTTGCTACTTTTATAGATGGAGAAAAAACTGATAGTTTTCCTGCTAAAGGAACAGTAGTTTTTTCTAAAGCTGAATGTGATAATAATACTAAAATTTATTGGGATAATGATACTTGGGGTTTATATGTTACTAATTTAAGTGAAAAAGTTAAATGTAATTTATATTTTAAAACTTTAGAAAATGCCGTAACTAAGATTACCAATTTAGCAAGTACCGACACAGTTAATATGGCAACAGATGATCCAGATAATAATGTCAGATATATAGGAGCCAATCCTAATAACTATGTTTATTTTAATTGTGATGATTATAATAATCAAACTAGTGATACTTGTGAATTATGGCGTATTATAGGCGTATTTAATAATATTGAAAAAGAAGATGGAACCAAAGAGAATCTTATTAAAATAGTAAGAAATGATAGTATAGGTCAGTATTCTTGGGATAATAAGGATAGTACTACTGGTGCCGAAAATAATAATGGATCCAGTAATTGGGTTAATGCTAGATTAAATTATTTATTAAATCCAAATTACGAAAACGAAAAAAATGGTGGTTCATTGTATTTTAATTCTGAAGCAGGTATGTGTTATTTAGGAGAAAATAATGCAACAGTTAAATGTGATTTTTCAAAAACAGGTTTAAAAGATGATATAACTAGAAATCTAATACAAAGCGTGGTTTGGAACTTAGGCGGATTATCATCATCTTCAGAAAAGATGATTACTTCCAGTCTTTATAAAGCAGAACGGGGAAACAATGTTTATAAAAATAATTCTATAAGTTGGACTGGAAAAATAGGACTGATTTATCCAAGTGATTATGGTTATGCAACTGCTGGTGGAAATACTGTGAATAGAAAACTTTGCATTTTAAAGGAGTTAAATGAGTGGAATGAAACAGATTTTAACGATTGTAAATTAAATGATTATCTTTATGAAAAAAAATTCAACCAATGGACGATAACACCAGAAATAGATACTAGTTGGGGAGTGTATCTTGTTTTTGCTACTGGTAATGTTGGAGAAAATGATATTGGAAACATTCGTCCAACTCTTTTTCTAAAATCCAACATATCTATTGGATTAGGAGATGGCTCTTTAAATACACCATACCAATTAGGAATCTAACTATTCTAAAAAGAAATAATCATCATATAATTAACTGGTGATTACATGAATACAGATATAGCAAATTACTTAAATAATAAAAAGTCTAATGAATCAAATAATAAGATTTATCATTACTTATCTAATCTTTTAAGTAAATTTCTTCTTAGTATCATTTTCTTAATGTTAAGTATTATCTTAATAAAAAGTAATAATAATATTAAAAATTTTTATGAAGAAGATATCTTAAATAAACAAATTAACTTTACTAAATTTAATAACCTTTATACGAAATACTTTGGTAATATCTTACCTGATTATACTGTTCCTAATGTACCAACTCAGATAGCCTCTAATACAGAATTTGATTATACAAATGGAACTCCTTATCTTAATGGTACTAAATTAGAAACTATAGAGAACTATCCTGTTCCCATAATTACTAGTGGTATCATAGTTTTTTTAGGTAATAAAGACTCCTTAGGACCTACTTGTATTATTCAAGGTGTAGATGGGGTTGATATCTGGTATTCTCATATTGATACTTCATCATTAAATCTTTATGACTATGTAACAGAAGGTAAAATCTTAGCGCCCACTGAGGGTAATTACTTTTATCTAACCATTGATAGTGATGGAACCTACTTAACTTATGATACCTATAAATCTTGATATTACAACTATATCTTTATATCTTCTAATGTGTCTAGCTGGTGATTTTAAAAGAGTTATTTTAACCTTTATAATCATTATTCTTCATGAGACTGGACACATTATTTTTTTAAAATACTTTCAAGTTCCTATAACTAAATTAACTATCTATCCCTTTGGGGGTCTTATTAAAACTAATAAATTAATTAACTTTTCTCCTTTAAAAGAACTATTAATATCATTAGGAGGTATTCTAAATCAACTTATTTTATATTTAATATTTTATTTTTTATATAAATATAGTTTTATTAATACTTATACCTATAACTTATTTTTATCTATAAATACTAGTTTAATTATTTTTAATATTATTCCTATATATCCTCTAGATGGTTATATTATCTTAAATAGTATTTTTAATATATATATACCTTATTTAAAAAGTAATATCTTAAGTATTATTATTTCTATTATTACTTTAATTATTTTTATCTTATATAGTTATAATTGTAAAATAAATAGTGTCTTTGTTATATCTTTTTTAGTTTATAAACTATATATTTATTTAAAAGAGTATAAGTACATTTATAATAAGTTTATATTAGAAAGAATGATATATGATATTCCTTATAATAAAATTATTTATAAATATAAGTATAGTCCTTATTATCTTAAGTTAAGTAAGTATTATTATTTTAATTATAAGAGTGAAAAAGAAGTAATAGATAATATTTATAAGAATTATTTAATTAATAGATAAACTAAAACAAGGCATCGATTTAAAATGTTTTTTTTACATATATTATAGATTTTTAGCCATACTAATAATTAAACCTTTTTCATAGAGTATGCAACTCTATGAAAGCTAACTTTCGGGTCTTATTTTTAACTTATATATTAAATATACCATAGTTTTTAGGCTTTTTAAAGAGGATATTTTTAATCTTTATAGTCAAATTTCTAGTCAGAATATATTAGTTCAATCCCTGTATTTATAGGGCTTTGCAAGCTTATTAATAGTCAAATAAATTAATTTTATTATAGTCAAAATTTCTAGTCAAATTATTATTAATCTTAGGTAAATACGGGTCTTGCGACCTTTTTTTCATAGAGTTGCATACTCTATGAAACCGAAAGTGCGTTATTTTGAGTTCTCAACGCACATATTTAGGTAATTATTTCTAAAAAATTGTAAATAATAAAAGTAGTTAGGATATTTAATATGCAAAAGAAAAGTAAGATTAGTATATTTATTATTGGATTAGTTATAGTTTTAACAAGTATAGGTTTATCTTATGCTTATTGGAAAACTACTATAATGGGGGCTAAAGGCAATAATGTTACCTCTGGTTGTTTTAATGTTGAGATGATTAATCAAAAAGATGAGATAACTTTAGGCAGTACTTTTCCCATAACTGATGCTGAAGGGTTAAAACTAAAACCATTTAGTTTTACTTTAAAGAATACTTGTACAATCTTTGCTCATTACTATGTTAATATGGAGATGCTAGAAGGAACGACTCTAAATAGTAAATTTGTAGCTGTAAGAGTTAATAATGAAGCCATTAATACTTTAGATACTTATAAAGTAGCAAATACTACTATTAATACTTCAACAGAATCAAGAACGATTTCCGAAGGTTACTTAGGAGCAGATGAAGAAGTAGATTATACGGTATCATTCTGGATGGATGAAGATGCTACCATCGATGATGATGTTATGAATAAAGTCTTTAAATCTAAAATAGTTATTAATTCCGAACCTGGTAAGTATGATCCAGTATCGGCTGGTTATGATACATTACACGATGCGATACTGGCAAATGAATATCAAACTACTCCAGAAATAGCAAAGACTAAGATTGCCAATAAACAGGAAGTTGATTTAAGTCAGACGGCACCAATAATAAAGTGGGTAGAAAAAACAGGAGAAAGTACAATCCAGCAAGTTGTAAAACCAACTGCTGAAGCAATCAGCTCAGTATCAGAGTTAAGCAATTTAAACAGCAATGAACAGTACATGAATATATGTACTACAAAAACTTTTGATAGCACCTCAGGAAGATATTTGTTAAGCGATTGTTCTTTAAAGGACCCAACAACATTAAAATATACTGGTGATGAAGGTTTTTATTATTCTAGCGAATATATGGCATTAAATCAAACGACTTCTAAGTTTTTTGTTACAAGAAACGATGCTGATGCAAAAATATATAAAATTATAAGTGCCACTAAAACAACCGATACTAAAGCAACAGCTGGAATAAGTTATGATGCTAATATTTATAGTTTATCTTGCATTTCTTTGGAGGAGAGTGAATTAGAGTCTGATAATTCTGATAAGGGCCTATATCAGACAATTGATGATTATGGAACAACTTATTATTATCGTGGTAATGTGAAAAATAATAATGTATATTTTGCAGGCTTTTATTGGCAAATTGTTAGAATTAATGGTGATGGTACTATTAGATTAATGTATAATGGTACTAAAAAAAATTCTACTGGCTCAGAAAAAAGTAGTGATCATTCTAGTTTTAATATATCAACGGCTTCGCCAAGTTATGTTGGTTATATGTATGGTAATTATAGTGCTATAAACTATGATGAGGTACATGCTAATATCAATGATTCTAATGTTAAATCAAAGGCTGATTCTTGGTATAAGTCAAATATTATTGATAAAGGCTATAGCAGTTTTGTATCAAGTGCAACAGGTTTTTGTGGTGATAGAACATTGATTACAGGAAATGGTGTCCATTCTGATACTAATACTGAATTTGGTGCTTTAAAGAGAATGTATGATAATACTGCAACTTTAGTTTGTCTTAATCAGCAGAATGATTTATATACAACATCTGTAGCGGATATTGGAAATGCAGCACTGATTTATCCCATTGGTTTAATAACCTATGACGAACTAGTATTTTCTGGTCTAAATAGTAATAAACTAAACAAATTAGCATGGACTTATTCGAGTGAAAACTATTGGACAATGACTCCATCTAGTTTTTCAGCATCATGGAAGGTTCCCTATGAAATGATTCAAAATAGTACTGGCTATATTAGCTCTTGGTGGGAAGTTACCTTTGATTTCAATATTAGACCTGTTATAAATCTAAAATCAGATGTTAAAATTACTGGCGGAACTGGAACAGCTAATGACCCGTTTGTAGTAGATACAAATAATTAAGTAACTGGGGCCTAAAAAAATAAATATTTTAGTATGGTTTATTTATAATTCTCTTATCAAAAATGGCCCCAGTTACTTTTTAATGAATATAAAGGAGTTTAACTATGACAAAGAAAAATATAATATTTTTAAGCGTATCTTTAGTATTAATAATATTATTAGGAATAGGAGTATCTTATTCAATGTGGAATGTTAGTGTATCACAAGATACTAATAATACTGCTTATACAGAATGTTTTGATTTATCTATAACTAATAAAGAAAATAATATTAATTTAGATAATGCCTATCCAATAAGTAATGATAAGGGTAAAAGTTTAACTCCTTATACTTTTACTGTTACTAATACTTGTGATGTTACTGCACAGTATTCAGTTAATTTAGAAGTATTAAATAACAGTACTTTATCTAGTAAATTTATTGATGTAATGTTTGAAGGTAATATAAATTTGCTTAGTAGTTATGATTCTACAGATAAAGTAAATACTAGTAGTATAGAAAGTAGAAAATTAACTACAGGTATTTTAAAATCTAGAGAAAGTAAAGATTATTCTTTAAGACTATGGATAGATTATAATACTACTTTAGAAGATTTGAATAATGAGATTAAAACTTTTAAATCTAAAATAGTAGTAGTAGGTAAACCAATAAACTATACTGGTGATACTGTATTTAATTTTGATTATACAGGAGCTGAACAAACTTTTGCTGCTCCAATTTCAGGAACTTATAAGTTAGAAACATGGGGAGCGCAGGGAGGAAACGCCATTTTTAATGGCAATGAATTAGAAAATGTTTTTTATGGTGGGTATTCAAATGGAAAGATATATTTAAAAAAAGATAATCAAATTTTTATTAGTGTTGGAGGTAAAGGTAATATTGGGGTTATCGGTAATCAATCTTTAGGAGGTTGGAATGGCGGTGGAAACGGCGATTGGGACCATGCTGATGATGATGCTTGTGGAGGCGGCGGTGGAGCAACCTCAATGCAAAATGTTTTTATTGCTGATGGGCAATTAAAAAATTATGAAAGTAATAAATCAGCTGTTTTAATTGTAGCTGGAGGTTCAAGTGGCATGGGTGCGTCTCCAACAGGAATTTCTTCTGCTGTAAATGCTGGTATGTATTTGTCGTCGGGTGGCGGTTATCTTGGTGGGGCATGCGTAAAAATAGGAGCCAAAGTTTGGGATATTTGTAGCGAAAAAGCAAATCAAACCAATGGTTATTCGTTCGGACAAGGTGGTTCTGCACCCAAATTGGATAGAAATTTTAATCAAGAAATACCTGGCGGCGGTGGTGGTTACTATGGTGGTTATACATTAACGAGCAATGATATATCAAGTGGTTATGCTTGGTCTACATCTGGTGGCGGTTCTGGATACATTGGAAATTCACTTCTAACTAATAAAGTCATGTATTGTTATAACTGTGAAGAATCTAATGAAGAAAGTACTAAAACCATATCAACTACTTGTAATGAAGAAACGCCTACTAGTTACTGTGCTAAAAAGGGTAATGGTTATGCTAGAATAACTTTAGTAAGTATAGATGAATAGGGGATAATTGATGAAAAAGAAAATAATATTACCAGTGTTAACTATTCTGGGTATATCTTTAATACTGGTAGGAACATCATATGCTTACTGGAGATTTACCTATATTAGTGATAAAACTAATATAGGTAAAAGTAAATGTTTAAGTATAGAATTAACCAATCAAAAGAATGAAATTAGTTTAAATAATACATATCCTATAAGTGATATAGAAGGTAAAAAATTAACACCTTATTCTTTTACTATTAATAATACTTGTGATACCTTTATTTCTTATGATGTTAACTTAGAAATGTTAGAAGGTACTACGATGAATAGTAAGTATATGGCGGTAATGATTAATAATGAACATAAAGAATTATTAAGTAATTTAGATAATGCTAATACAGTTATGAGTAGTAGTGTAGAATCTAGAAAATTAGTATCTGGTTCTTTAGGAGTAGGAGATTCTGTAGATTATACTTTAAGATTATGGATAGATGAGTCAGTTACTTTAAGTGATGATGCTCAGAATAAAACATTTACTTCTAAAATAGTAGTAACTGCTCAACCTAGTAATTATAGTCCTAAAGATGCGGGATATGATACTTTACATGATGCCATACTTGCTAATGAATATCAGACTACTCCTGAGAAAGCTATAGAAAAGATAAAGGCTAAAGGAGAGCCGGATTTAAGTCAGACTGCTCCAATAATAAAGTGGAAAGAAAATATATCTAATGACATTACGACATTGGAAGTCACAAAATTTGCAAGTGAATCAATTAATTCAGATAAAAAAACATCGTTATTAGCTAAAAATGATTATTTAGTGAATGTATCAAGTAATTTAACATTTAATGAAGACAATGGAGAATTTTATTTGGATAATTTTGTTAACATTGATCCAACATCTTTAGACTTCGAAAAAAAAGATTACTATATAATAAACGAAGGAATAACAACTAGAGATGTTGATGGTTATACATACTACTGGAATTATCATAGTACATCTGATAAATTTGTGTATAAAATTATTTCGGTAGAAAAAGAAAATGTGACCGTTTATTCTAATTATAGTGGAATAAAATATATATTTTCTGTAAAAAAAATGACATCATATGAAAATGAAATTGATAAATCTGATAAAGGTTTATACCAATCAACCGATGATTATGGAACAACTTATTATTACCGAGGAAATATTAACAATAATAATGTATATTTTGCTGGATTTTATTGGCAGATTATTAGAATAAACGGTGATAATACTATTCGTTTAATGTTTAATGGAACCGGCAATAAAAATAATGAATTAGATAAATTTATTGGTAAAACTTCATACAATAATGATAGAAATTCACCTGCTTATGGCGGATACATGTATGGAAACAATGTGGATTCTAGAGAAAATTCTTTGAAAAATGAAATAAATTCAACTCTAAAGAGTTTTATTGATAAATGGTATTCTAATAATATTGTAAATAGGAGCTATGAAAAATATATTAGCGATAGTGGTTTTTGCAATGATCGTTCATTATTCAGTGGAGATGGCTATTCAACAAATTCCGTTACCATATTTGGAAGTTATACTTCTGAGAAAGTTTCCTATATTTGCAAAAATAAAGAAAGTGATTTATTTACAACTGTTACAGCAAATATTGGCAATAAATCTTTGAATTATCCGATTGGCACTATTACTTATGATGAGTTGATTTTTGCTGGTAATAAAGACACTATAAAAAATAAGTTTGCTTGGACATATAGCAATTATTCATATTTAACAATGTCACCAAGTAGATATGATCCATCTTATTCAACACAAGATGTTTGGACTCTTACACCAACATATCTTCAAGCATGGCAACCGGTTACTTATGAATCTTATGTTAAACCTGTTATTTCGTTAAAAGCTGATGTTAAAATATCTGGCGGTATTGGAACAGTAAATGATCCTTTTATAATTGATATTAATAATTAATGGGGCCAAATAAAAAAACATAACTTCAGTATGTTAATTTATAAAATTCTCTTATCAAATGGCCCCATTACTTATAAATATTCTGGTAGCAAGTCTATCAGTTTTTTTATCTGTATAATTTATAAATATTATGGATAAACTAGTTAAATATGACATTTTTCATAGAGTATCTAACTCTATGAAAGCTAACTTTAGGCACTTATTTTTAACTTATATATTAAATATACCATAGTTTTTAGGCTTTTCAAAGAATAATTTTAGGCCAATTATAGTCAGATTTCTAGTCAGGAATTTACTTAATAAAGCCAGTATTTACGGGGGTTTGCTAAATATTTTGTAGTCAAATATTTAATATTTATTGTAGTCAGAATTTCTAGTCAAACTTTTATTAATCCTAGGTAGATACGGGCTTTGAAACCCATTTTTCATAGAGTTAGATACTCTATGAAACCGAAATTGCGTTATTTTGAGTTCCAAACGCACATATTCAGGTAATTGTTTCTAAAAAATTGGTAATAATAAAAGTAGTAAAGGTATTGATTATAATGGCAAAGAAAAAGAATAATTTTTTACTAATAGGCTTAATATTGATATTAGTTTTAGCAATAGGATTTAGTTATGGTTATTATTTATTAAGTAAAGTTCAAGATAATAATAATGTGGTAGGAAGTAAATGTTTTAACTTAGAATTCACTAATGAAAAGAACGCTATTAACTTAGATAATATGTATCCTATAAGTGATGAAGAAGGTAGGAAATTAACACCATTTAGTTTTACGATAACTAATACTTGTGATATGTTAGCAGGATACACTGTTAATATGGAAATGTTAGAAGGAACTACTTTAAATAGCAAGTATTTAGATGTAATGATTAATAATGAAGAAATTAAGGTACTTACAAATTATGAATCTACTAGTACCGTAATAGCAGGCAGTACAGAATCAAGAATACTAGCTAAAGGAACTTTAGCCTATAATGATTCCGTAGATTATACGGTAAGATTTTGGATGGATAAAGATGTTGAAGATACGGAATCTATGAATAAACTATTTAAATCTAAAATAGTTATATCAGCAACACCTAGTAGTTGGAATCCTAAAGATGCAGGTTATGATACCCTACATGATGCGATACTTGCAAATGAATATCAAACTACACCAGAAGATGCTATAAGTAAAATTGCTGCTAAGGGTGAACCTGATTTATCAAATACTGCGCCAGCGATAAATTGGCTAGAAAAGATTGGAGAAAAATCAACAAAAGAGATAGTTAAGCCAGCTTTGGGGGCAATAAATTCAGATAATCAGACCAGTAATATGACAGAAAATGACACAAAATTAAAGCTATATACATCTTATGATTTTGATAATCAAACAGGAAAATATAATCTTTTGAATCCTGTATATGTTGACCCATCTGAAATTGATTATTATGATAATAAAAAGTATTATATAGTTACAGAAAGTGTTGAGTATAACCAATCGACTCAAAAATTGTATACTTTTAATACTGATGTTGGTTATGAAATTTACCAAGTTTTGAACGCAAATAAAAAATATGAAACTAGGAACTTAAAAAATAATGAATATGCTTCCATTGTTTATAATTTATCTACTTTATCTTTATCAGAAACAGAGTTGGAAACTGATAAATCTGATAAGGGCTTATATCGTGCACCAGATGATTATGGTATAACTTATTATTACCGAGGCAATATTAACAACAATAATGTATATTTTGCAGGATTTTATTGGCAGATTATTAGAATTAATGGTGATGGTTCAATAAGGCTTTTATATAATGGAGCGGAACAAAATGCAAACGGAGTAAAGCAATCGATAAATAATAAAACCTATAAATTTAATATAGTATATAACAGTCCTGCATATGTAGGTTATATGTATGGTAATCCAGATGGAGCAAGTTTTGATGATGTACATGCTAATATTAATTCTTCTAATGTAAAAAATGCTATTGATGATTGGTATAAAAATAATATTTATGACATTGGGTACAATAACTATATTTCTAATAATGTTGGATTTTGTGGTGATAGAACCCTAAATATTGGCGATGGTATAAGCAAAAAAAACTATAGCTTTTTTGGTAGCTATTCAAGGTCTGAAAAAAATATGGCACAATTTGTGTGTCCAGATCCGGCAAGAGATTTATATACAACAAGTGATGCTATCGTTGGTAATCGTTCTTTAACATATCCGGTTGGCTTAATATCATATGATGAAACTGTTTTTGGTGGTATGGACAAAAATCACATTAACAAATATTCATATTTGTATTCTGATTATAGTTATTGGACAATGACTCCGTCACGATATGACGCTTCTTGGGGATATTCAGATGTGTGGACACAAAAACTAGATGGTTATATATATCCACATTATGATGTTACATTTTTGTATTTAGTGCGTCCTGTCATTAATTTAAAGTCAGATGTTAAAATTACCGGAGGAATAGGTACTTCTAATGATCCGTTTGTTATAGACACAAGTAAATAGTAAGGATAATAATATATATGAAGAAATTTAATAAAGATAAATATTTAAAGAAATTAAAGTATAAAAGAGTATTACAAAACTATTCAAAATACTTTTATATAAGTATACCTTGTATATTATGTTTAATATTAAGTATATATTTTACTTATTCTAAATTCTTTGTGTCAAATGAAGAAGAAGTAATAAGAACTACGGTTGGAGAATTTATATATGGAGATATGGTATTAAGTTATACTTTAGATGGCGTAGCAGGTACTAATACCTTTCCTAAACAAAATACTGGTGTAGAAGGTACTAGTGTTACTTGTGATAATGAGGCTACAGCAACTTGGGATAATTCTCTTTGGTCAATTAAAATGACTAATATGGGTAATGGTTCTAGAGTTAAATGTAAGGTAGCATTTACTATGCAAGAAACTAAAACTATTTCTGGTATTACTTTTAATTTAAATACTTTTAGTCCTGATTTTTCTAAGTCGGCTTGTAGTGATTGTGAATCTAAAGAAGCTGGCGTATTTGCTGCTGAAGATGATTATGGTACTAGTTATTATTATAGAGGCAGTGTAGAAAATAATTATGTTAATTTTGCTGGTATGACTTGGAGAATTATAAGAATTAATGGTGATGGTTCTGTTAGGGTTATTTTAAATGATACAGCAGGGACATCTGCATTTAACAATAGCTATGATGATAATGCTTATGTAGGGTATATGTATGGAACTTCTAATGCTTCAACTTATGAAGAAACACATAAAAACCTTAATGATTCTAATTTGAAACAAACTATAGATAAATGGTATGAAAATAATTTAAAAGACAATTATTCTAATTATTTAGCCGATTCAGGATTTTGTGGAGATAGAAGTTCGTTAACTATTAATGACACCGCAGGTGTTGGAACAATGATTACATATTATTCGGCATATGCAAGAGTTTCTTCTAGCCGCCCAGAATTAAAATGTGTGAAAATGAATGATTTGTATACGACATCTACATCTAATACAGGAAATAAGGCTTTAAAATATCCTATAGCAACTGTAACTGCAGATGAAGTTCTAATGTCTGGTAGCAGTGGTGGAGTGTTTGATGGTGCTTGGAATTATACGCATCAAAGTAATAACTATTTAAATATAAACAAAAAATATTGGACCATGACTCCAGTGGGTGAATATATTTCATATGGTGTTAAGCGCCCTTATTCTAATGTGTTGTTTATATACAACTCTAAAATAGATGATATTGAGCCATATAACGACTACAATTTTAGACCTGTCATTAATTTGAAGGCTGATGCTATAAAATATGGTACAGGAATTTCATCAGATCCTTACCGTGTAACTGAAAATTAATAATATTAATAGTCATAAATTTGAGAATTTATGGCTATTTTTAGTATAAAAAATTCATATTTGGATAAAATATATCTTAAATAAAAATTTTCATAGAGTTTAATACTCTATGAAAGTTCCAGTAAATACAGGCTTTGAAAGGCATTTGACCATAAATTTGACTAGAATAAAATCTTAAAGCATGAACTTGCTTGACGCTTTCAAAGCCTTATAATTACCGGTTTCTTTACACTTTTTTTGACCATAATTTTGACTATAAAAAGAAAAAAATTATATAGAAAATAGGCCGTTTTTATGGTATATTTAATATATAAATTAAAAATAAGGTACGAAAATACGGTTTCATAGAGTATTAAACTCTAGGAAAAGTGTAAATAATGTAAATGGTATTCAAATTACCATAATAAGTATTATTTATTTTTAATCGGAGATAATATTAGTAGGTGGATTTATGTTTCAAAATAATAAAAAGAAAATATTTTTAATAGTCGGATTAATTTGTATTATTGGTTTAGTAGGAATAGGTATGTCTTATGCTTATTGGAAATTTACTTATACTCAAACTGATAAGAATGTAGCTGTTAGTAAGTGTCTTAAATTAGAAATGAGTAATGAGTCTAATGCAATTAGTTTAGAGAATATGTATCCTATAAGTGATGAAGATGGTAGAAAATTAACACCATATTCTTTTAAAATAACTAATACTTGTTCCATGTCAACCGAATATAAAGTTAACTTAGAAATGCTAGAAGGAACTACTTTAAATAGTAAGTATTTAGCCTCTTTAGTTAATAATGGGGATATTAAGTTATTAAGTAGTTATGATGCTACTAAAACTACTATAAGTGGTTCTGTAGAATCAAGAACATTAGATAATAATATTTTAACACCAGGAGCTTCTAAAGAATATAGTATATCTTTATGGATGGATAAAAGTGTTACTTTAGCAGATGATGCCCAAAATAAAAGTTTTTCTGCTAAAGTAGTTATAGATGCCTCTATGTATACGGGTATTGTTGATAAAATCGTGGCTCAGTTAGATACGACTGGTAAATGTCCAACCGTTAATGATGATGGAACTGTAAATGTAACTAGTGCTGAATCTAAAAACTCACTACTTTGTAGTGCCCCTGATAATTATGGGACTTCATATTATTATCGTGGTAATGTAACTAATAATTATGTTAAGTTTGCTAACTTTTATTGGCGTATTGTAAGAATAAACGGCGATGGTTCGATAAGATTGATCTACGATGGAACTAGTGTTCATACAAATGAGGAAGTCAGTGGAGATAGAATAATAGGTAATTCTGTATATAATAACATTTTAAATGATAATGCTTATGCAGGATATATGTATGGGACAGCAGGCTCATCAACTTATGAAGAAACACACGCAAACCTAAACGATTCGACTATAAAAAATTATATTGACACATGGTATGAAAATAATATAAATAATTATGAAATTTATTTAAGTGATAATATTTTTTGCAATGATAGAACTATTTCTAAAAGTATATATAATACTGGAAAAGGATATTCAAACAACTATACTCAATATCGTTGGGCTTATGGTCCATGGAATGAAAAAGAATATGGTAATAATTATGTTTCTATTAATAATTGTTTAAAAAACGATAGTTTCAGTATCAGCACAACAAAAGGTAATGGTTCTCTTAAGTACAGTATAGGACTGATAAGCATGGACGAAGTCGTACTTAGTGGTGCATGGAACAGTTCTAATGAAACATTATATTTGCATAGTGGAAATGAAATATGGACTATGTCTGCCAGTGATTTTAATATAAATTTAAGTTTTGTTGGGGTTAGAAATGTTTTAAGTGATGGTACTCTCAATATTAAAGGTGGAGCTAATGTTTTAGCAAATTTAGGTGTTAAACCGGTTATTAATTTAAAACCTAATTCGTTAAAATCTGGTGATGGTACTATTAACAATCCATATGTTGTAGAGTAGGTGAAACAATGAATAATAAGAAAAAATTAATAATACCAATAACTATTATTGGAGTAAGTATAACTTTAATAGGACTATCTTTTGCTTATTATATAGCAAATTTTAATGTTTTAAATAAAGATAATAATAATACTATTACAGCCAGTTCTTTAGTAGAAACAATATTAGAAATACCAGAAAAGTCTGATAATACTAATATTTATCCAGGATATAAAACTGTTAAAGAATATATAGTAAAAGGTAAAGGAAATAGTAAATCTTTATCATCACAAGCATCTTTAATAGTAAAACCTAATTTAGGAGATTTTTCTAAATATGTATATTGGTCTTTATATAAATCAAATGAAGAAATAACTTGTAATAATACTTTAGATAGTAGTATTAATGGTTCTTCTAATAAGGGAGAATGTAATATACCCAGTGGTGCTAAGTTAGTACTTTCTGGTAATGAAGATACTACTCATATAAATATAGTAGTTAATTATAATACTAATGATAAGTATTACTTAGTAACTGAGTATATAGATTCTAATGAAGATCAATCTAATTTAATGGGTAAAGTATTTAATATAGATGTATCTTTAGAGCAAGTAGAAGATTCTATTCAAAATAAGATAATTAGTCAGTTGGACACTACTGGTAAGTGTCCAACTGTTAATGAGGATGGTTCTGTTAATGTGACTAGTGCTGAATCTGAAAACTCTTTACTTTGTAGTGCTCCTGATAATTATGGTACTTCATATTATTATCGTGGTAATGTTACCAATAACTATGTTAAGTTTGCTAACTTTTATTGGCGAATAGTTCGTGTTAATGGTGATGGTTCGATAAGATTGATCTATGATGGGACGAGTGCTTATGCCAATGAAGAATCAAGTGAAGATAGGCAGATTGGTATGAGTCAATTTAATAATATTATCACAGACAATGCTTATGCCGGCTATATGCTTGGAGATGTAGATGCCGATAATTATGCTTCATCTCATAATAATAAAGATTCCAGTACTATTAAAAAGTATATAGATGAGTGGTATGAAAATAATTTAAAAAATGCTTCTTATGTTCAATATTTACAAGATAATATTTATTGTAGTGATCGTACTATCAATGATTTAAAATATGGCGATGATTATAACAATCTTGGCTATGGTAAAAATGCCACAACTTATCGTTATGGAATTGAACCGTGGGCTGATAATAGTAAAACTAACATTTATTTAAAATGCACTCAACAAAATGATTCCTTTACAGTTAATGAAATTCATGGCAATAAAGCCCTAACTTACCCAATTGGTTTGTTAACAGCTGATGAAAACATTTTGGCTGGTGCCTGGAATACTCATAACTTGTCATATTATCTTCATACTGGTAATTGGTATTGGACTATGACCCCAACTATTTTTAACGGTGGCTATGCTTTAAATAAAATTGCTTACTTGGATGGTTCAGCTGGGTATAATATTGATTTGGGTTATAGTGGTGGAGTTAAACCTGTCATTAACTTAAAACCAAATTCCCTAACATCTGGTGATGGAACCATAAATAATCCATATGTGGTAGAGTAGAAAGGATATTACGAATGAAAAGAAAAAATATTATAATTTCATTTTTAATTTTATCATTATTTATAGCATCATTCTGTATAATCCTTTCTAACTCCTTTTCTAATAATCAAAATATAATAGAAGATGAAGAATTAATAGGTACTTATATAGATGGAGAGTATTCAGAAAATATTCCTAATAAAGATACTGGTTATGTTGTAGAAAAAATAGTATGCGATAATAATGCAATAGGTAAGTGGGACTATGATAATTGGGGTATTACTTTAACTAATTTATCAGAAAAAACTAAATGTAATATTCATTTTAGAAAAGGAGTAAAACTTGCTGATACTATTAATTTAGTAGATACTACTGGTAAGTGCCCAACAGTTAATGAAGATGGCACAGTTAATGTAACAAGTGCGGAATCTGAAAATTCTTTATTGTGTAGTGCACCAGATAATTATGGAAATTCTTATTATTATAGGGGAAATGTTACTAATAATTATGTAAAGTTTGCTAATTTTTATTGGCGAATAGTTCGTATTAACGGTGATGGCTCAATCAGAATGATATATGATGGAACTGTTGCTCATGCCAATGGTGAGGCAAGTGACGATAGAATAATTGGTACAAGTGCTTTTAATGAAAAAAACGATGATAATGCTTATGTTGGCTATATGTATGGAACTATAGGATCATCAACATATGAAAAAACTCATGAAAATGTAAATGATTCTACTATAAAAAAATATCTTGATATTTGGTATGAACAAAATATAAAGGATACTAACTTTGAACAATATTTATTAGATAATGTATTTTGCAATGATAGAAGCCTAGCAAAGGAAAGTGTTGGTGATGGTTTTGGAAAAATCACAAGTTATTATAGATGGTTTAATACTCCTTGGTCAGGTAATATACTTAATAAAAGAATTTTTTTGAACTGTAACCAGATAAATGACACATTTACTGTTAAAGATATTATAGGTAACAAAAAGTTAAAATATTCGATTGGACTTATTAATATGGACGAAGTAACGCTTGCCGGTGCCTTTGGAAACAAAGATTTAATTAACAATTATATAGTATCTGGTGTAAAATATTGGACAATGTCATCGGCGTATTTTGAAAAAAGTGAAGATTGGGCTTATTTGCGCAGAGTTGGCGATAACGGTGATGTTGATAATAGAGCCTTAGCGTGTTATAATTATGGTGTTAAACCAGTCATTAACTTAAAGCCTAATTCTTTAACATCAGGTGATGGTACTATTAACAATCCATACACTTTATCTGTTTGAATAAATAATATGTATAAAATAAATTATGGGAGTTAAATTAAAATAATTCATTTACTAAATATCTCAATGATTAAAAGGGGTTTTTGGCGATAAACTTTTAGATATAAATAAAGTTATTGAAAAAAATATATTAATGATGAACATGGTAAAAAAGGATATATTACTGTGCATATTTATTTAATAAGTTAGGATTAACTACTCAAATTTCAAAGGAAGTACTTATTGTAACCAATGAATGTCTTAATAACAATATTTATGATAATAAAAATCTAAGTGTTTCTATTAAAAAGAGCAAAATAACTGTTGATAATGAAAATTGCGTATATTTACAACTTTTGGATTTACTTGCTAATAAAGAAAATATTAAGGTTGAAGTTTATAATGAAGAAAAAATAATATACAACTTTATTAGTGAGAATAATCTAGATATGAAAAAGATATTTGGGTATCCCAATAAAACTCAAAATATGAAAGCTGTAATGAAATTATATGAATTAGGTGGTAAAGATGTTGGATAGAAATCTATTAAAAAAATGATTTGATTAAAGTATTTATGATTTTAGTGTTGAGGCTTATAACATTTATTGATGTGTTATGAGTTTTTTTATTAGTAAAAGACATATAACTGGTCATTATGGGTTATACTAGTTGATTGACTAAAAAATTCATAGAAGTTAAAACTCTATGAAAGCCAAAATACGGACCTTATTCTTAATTTATAGTATAAATATACCACATAAATCTGCTAATTTCCATAAAAATTTGTTGGTAAAAAATCATGATTGTGGTCAAAATTGTGGTCAGCAAAATGCTTGCTAAGCCTAGGTAAACACTGGCTTTGAAGCACATTTTGTGGTCAATTAAATTGAATTTATTATGGTCAAATTTGTGGTCAAATGACTCTTGGAGCCAGTATTCACCTAGGCCTTTCATAGAGTTTTAACCTCTATGAAAATTCAAAGGGGTTTAAAATCCAAATTTCGACAAAATATTCTTGTTCTTAAAAGTATGATAGTAGTAAGGACAATGATTTATGAAAAAGTTTAATAAAGATAAATATTTAAGAAAATTAAAGTTTAAAAGATATTGGCAGACTAATTCTAGATATTTTTATATAGGTATACCTTGTTTATTATGTTTAGTACTAGGTATTTATTTTGCTTATTCTAAATTTTTTGTAACAGGTGAAGAAGAGGTAATAAGAACAACTGTTGGTGAGTTTATCTATGGCGATATTATTATGACGCCTTATATAGATGGACAGTATTCTAATACTTTTCCCGAGAAGAAAACGGGTATTAATGTCGAAAAAGTAGTATGTGATAATGAAGTTACAGCTTCTTGGGACGAAGATAAATGGGGATTATATGCAACTAATTTAAGTAAAAGAACAAAATGTAGTGTTTATTTTGTAACACCTAATAGTTGCGGTGTCAATGATAATGTAAGTTGCATTAATTCAAGAGATGGTTTAACTACACTGTCTAATACATTGGCCACCGGCGATACTATGGAAGGTAAAATAGTTTTTTTGACTGCCGATATTGATTTAGGAGGTAAATTCGATAGTGAAGGTAATGCCTTAGATGGTAATATAAATTTTGACAAAATTTATAATGTTTTTTCTGGTACTTTTGATGGTAATGGCCACTTATTAAAAAATATGTACATTATAAGTGAAAGTGATGCTGCTTTATTTGTAAATGTTCGTAATGCTACTATAAAAAATTTGGGTATAGAAAATTCTTATATTGAAAGTAAAAATAGTTCTGCAAATGCTTTAGCTGTAAATGTTGAAAATAGTAACATTTATAATATATATATAGATGCTAATTTAAAAGGTGCTGGAAGAACAGCCCTATTATCGACTTGGCTTTATAAATCAAAAGCTCATAGTATTCTAGTAAAGGGTATTATAAATTCTAACAATCAATTTGGAGCAGGATTAATCGGCTATGCTAGTACATCCAAAATATTTAATAGTTATAACTTAGCAACAATTAATGGTAATGTCGAAGTTGGAGGTGTTGTTGGAGGTGTTCAAAGGACTGAAATTTACAATTGTTATAATTTAGGTAATGTTTCTGGTCAAAAAGCTGGTGGTATAGTTGGCCAAATGCATGATCCTACATATCCAATAGTTCATGATTGTTATAATACGGGAACGATATCTGGTAGTGGCATTGTTGGAAATGTTTATGAAAATGAAAATAAGTCAAAATTATTTAATAATTACTATTTATCCGGCACTGCTAGTTATGGCGCTTATACATCAACTACCAATCAAACATTTGATGATGGCGCTGAAAAAATGTTGATTGATGAAATGCCAAGTGTAATATCCGTAATAAATGGCGATAATGCTTTTGTGGAAGATACTAATAATATAAATAATGGTTATCCTATATTAAAATGGCAAGCAGAAAGAGACAATAATTAATATGAAAAAGAGATGTATATTATTAGTTATTATATTTTTTATAAGTATTATTATATTATCAATAAATAGTAATAATAAATATTTAGTTAAAGAAGAATCCCTTGCTACTTATATAGATGGAGAAAAAACTGATAGTTTTCCGGCTAAGGGGACAGTAGCTTTTTCTAAAGCTGATTGTGATAATAATACTAATATTTATTGGGATAATGATACTTGGGGATTATATGCAACAAATTTAAATGAAAAGACTAAGTGTAATTTATATTTTAAAACCTTAGAAAACGCAGTAACTAAAATAACTAATTTAGCCAGTACTGATACAGTTAATATGGCAACGGATGATCCAGATAATAATATCAGATATATCGGAGTCAATCCTAATAACTATGTCTACTTTAATTGCGATGATTATAATAATCAAACAAGTGCTACTTGTGAACTATGGCATATTATAGGCGTATTTAATAATATAGAAAAAGAAGATGGAACTAAGGAAAATCTTATTAAAATAGTAAGAAATGATAGTATAGGTAATAATGAATGGAATTTTGATAACACCAATGATTGGACCACGGCTACATTACAGAAAAATTTAAATGATGGAGAATATTATAATAAAACATTAAAAAATAACAATACTAGATTAGCTATTGAGACAGTTACTTGGAATATTGGCGAAAGTTCTAATTATAAGAATGTAACTCCAAACTTGTTTTACGAAGTGGAAAGAGGAGCAAATGTTATTAATGGTAATCAGGTTTCATGGATTGGAAAAATAGGACTAATGTATGTTAGCGATTATGGTTACGCAACAAGTGGTGGCTCAATTAACAATCGTGAATTTTGTTTATCTAAAGAACTATTTAATTGGAATGACTTTCAAGATTGTTATAAAAATGATTATTTATATAAATCAGAAGAGATACAATGGACTTTAACTTCATATAGCGGTAATAACAGTTTAGTATTTGATATAAGTAATGCCGGTCATGTTCATTATTACAGTGCAAATTCATCACTTAAATTTCGACCAGCTCTCTTTCTAAAATCTGACATATTCATTGGAGTTGGTGATGGTTCAAAATCTAATCCGTATAGGCTAAACCTATAAAATCTAATAAATTTATAAATAATACCATTTATGGTTGGTTTTGGGTTGGGAGTAATTCTAAATAAAACCAATAATAAAAGTCATAAATGCTTATTTGCAAATATAAACTTAAGTATAATATGTTGTCAATTTTTATTGTCTCAAAAATAAAACAATGATATTATATTTTGCAAGGTGATTTAGATGGCAAATTTTACATTATTAACAAGAGGACAAGCAACATACACATGGGGTTATGCAGAAGATGCTTGTTCAAATGATTCATTTGTTTATCCTGATTATTCTGGTAAGTTACCTATTTTAAGTAAATTTGGCGTTCGTGCCGAACTGACTGATTTTGCTATCCTTTCAGGAGCTTTGCACAATGAGAAAAGAATTGGTGAGTATTGCTTTAAAGATGATTTTGGGACTATCAATTGGAATGGAAGGTACGAAGAATATTATTGTGATTTTCGTTATTCACGAACAAACGGTATTAGGGTAGTATTACCAATAGATGCTGAAATAGAAAATATGGTTCAAGAAAATAAATATTATTTAAAAAAAGAAACTAAGAGTCGTACCACTTTTATTCCTAAAGTAAAATATGGTACTTATCCGCAACTTATCGCACCTCATGAAATTCAAAAAATTATTGAATTGGAATACCAAAATCTTAATTTGAAAACTACTGGTAATTATTTTACTGTAGATAAAAATAAGCCAACAATACTTTTGGATTATACTAGTGAAGGTTTAAAAGGTACTTTTTATCCGTGTAGGCTTACTGAGTATTTATTTGAAGGCAGAAGATATGTTCGCCTTGAAAATCGAGCTTTTACTTCTCCATTACCTACAAAGTTATCAGATGGTAGAATCTATAATTATCAAAGTTATAAATATGTATGGGTAGAAGTTAGCCCAGTTGAATGGTTAATTGATGTTGAAAAATGGCTTTTAGTAAGTGAAAAATTATTACTATCTAATATAAATTTTGCAAGTGGAATATATAATGATTTAAAAAATAATCAAAAATGGTTTTTAAACAATATTTTTGCTAATGAATTAATGCAGCAGACATATACTTCTAATAATCAAGTTGCACTAGATGATATTGAAACAATTAAAAATCCAGTTCCAATAAAGCGTGCCCCGTCTGTTTTTGAAATATTACGCGTTTGCGATGATGAGAAAGAATTAGAAGAAAATACTAAATTAAAGAGAACTTTGAAAAAGCAATAGGATTTTAATTAGAGAATATTAAATACGGTATTTTGTTACACCAAAAAAGTCATAAATATCAAGAATAAACCTTTGATATTTATGACTTTTTAACTTAGGATATAGCCTTAATAAATAGGCTTGCCCCAATAACAATCCCAATACTTAAGAATAATAATATATTTAAGAAAATATTTAAATAACCGGTTTTCGATAAAGGACGATACCATTCAATACTGTGATCAGGATAATCTTCTTCTTCACTATAACCACTATTTCCATCAGGATTAAGCTTAATTAACTTCTTGGACTTATTTTTACCATCTTTACCCCGTTCATTAATCTCATCTATTTGTTGTAAAGAAGAATTATAAAAATCAACTTCTTTAACTAATCTTGGATTATCAGTATAATTAACATCACTTTCTATCATATAAATACGATTAACAAAAGTAGTAAGTAATTTCTCTAACTCTGGGGTTAAATAATCATGATAGAGTAGTAATTGAAAGAAATAATTATTATACTTATCAACAAAATCTTCCATACTTCCAAAATTAGCATAAAAATCTTTTTCATGTTCTAAATAAACATCTTTAAACTCATATATTTTTAAAATATCAAAAAAGTTAGCAGTCGTAATCTTGCCTTCACTTAAATCATTAAGTATAAGACTATTGTTAACATAAATAACTTCTCTTAAATCAAAACCTTGTAAATTAAGTCTTTTATTCTTAAAAATAAGATAACCATCTTCTAATTTAAAATCATTATTTAAAACAAAAAAGTATTCTTTCAAGTTATTAAATGTAAGGGTATTACTTAATGTATAATCAACCATATATATACCTTCTATTCTAAATTTATTGTAACAAACAATTTCTATTTTTTCAATAATATAGTATAATATGAAGCGTGATTGTTATGAAAGAAAAGTTAAACGAAGAATTTATACAAAAGTTATCAGAGAAAAAAAAGGAACCAGCTTGGATGCTGGAACATAGGCTTAATGCTTATCATAATTTTTTAACACAAGAAGAACCTGATTTTGGTCCGGATATCCATATTAATTTTGATGAAATTTGTTATTATAAAGATAAGACTAATAAAATGACTGATAAGTGGGAAAGTGTCAGCTGTAATTTAAAGAATACTTTTGACGACTTAGGGGTTATTAAAGCCGAAGAACAGTATTTAGGAGGCGTTACTAATCAGTATGAGTCGGAAGTATTTTATCATAAACAAACCATTGGTAATGGGATTATTTTTACTTCTACTGATGATGCCTTACAGAAATATCCGGAACTTTTTAAGAAGTATTTTAATAACTTAGTAAAATTAGAAGAAAATAAATATACGGCTTTAAATAATGCTGTGTGGTCAGGGGGATCTTTTATCTATATTCCTAAAGGAATTAAAGTTGAGAAACCTTTGCAAAGTTATTTTCGTATCGAAAGTGAATCACTAGGGCAATTTGAACATACTATTATTATTGTTGATGATGAGGCCGAACTTTCGTATATTGAAGGCTGTACGGCTACAGCTTATTCTAAGACTAGTCTTCATGCTGGTGTGGTTGAAATCTATGTGGGGAAGAATGCTAAGTGCCGCTACTCGACGATTCAAAACTGGTCAACTGATGTCTATAATTTAGTTACCAAACGAGCTATTGTAGATAAAGGGGGGCTTATGGAATGGGTTGATGGTAATATCGGTAGTGGTCTTACCATGAAATATCCTTCTTGTATTTTAAAAGGCTCTGGGGCAGTAGGTAATTCGATAAGTGTTGCTTATGCTAAAAAAGGACAAGTCTTAGATGCGGGAGCTAAAATGATTCATCTAGGTAAGAATACAAAAAGTAGTATTATCAGTAAATCAATTGCCGAAGCGGGAGGGATTGCAAACTACCGTGGTACTACTAAAATTACTAAGAATGCTACTGGTTCGGTTGCTACTATTAAATGTGATACCATTCTATTAGATAATATTTCTAAAAGTGATACTTTTCCTAAAAATATTGTCGGTAATAAAACTTCAAGTCTTACTCATGAAGCAACAGTTTCTAAATTAGATGCCGATAAACTATTTTATTTAGCTAGTAAGGGTTTAACGGAAGATCAAGCAAGAGAACTTTTAATTATGGGATTCATGACAGATTTTAAAAAAGAATTACCAATGGAATATGCCGTCGAATTAAATCGGCTTATTAAAGAATAAATTATTAAAATTACTAAAAATAAAATATAGAATTAGTTAAGTCTCTAAACATTAAAGTTTGGCTTAACTAATTTTTTTCTTTAGAAGTTGTAATTATTCTAAACTTTAAAAATAAGCATTTGTTTAAACCTTACCTTTTTGTTAATCTATCTAACGAAAGGAGGTGAAGCATTTGATTAATGATGTTGTTTTAGTGGGTCGTCTTACTAAAGATCCCGAACTTATTGATACCGATAATGGCAAAAAAAGAGCCTATATAACTTTAGCAGTCCCTCGCAAGTTTAAAAATGTTGATGGTATCTATGAAACTGATTTTATTCGGGTGACTCTGTGGAATATTATTGCCCTTAATACCAAAGAGTATTGTAAGACAGGCGATCTTTTAGGGATTCGGGGGCGTATTCAAGTTAATTCCTATAAAGATAGTGAAGATAATGTTCGTTATAGTACTGATGTTATTGCGGAACAAATTACCTTTTTAACATCTAAAAAAGGTAATAATACGACTATTGCTTCTGATGAAGAAGAATAAAGGGATAACTTTACTTAAAGAATAAAAAGTTTTAATGGTTAGGTGGTTAAATGTTTTAAAAAGGTTAATTATTTTTTTCTAATGTACAATCTTTTTATTCCTTCTAGCAAAAATAGTTCGTTTATATATAATTAATTTTTTGAAAACATAATTATTAGTTTGATATAAAAAATAAATTTGAGATATATATTTTATATAGTTATTATTTTTTAATAGCGCGTATGGCATAGCAATTATTTAAAAATAGCTATGCCTTTTCTAATGTATTAATTTAATTTACAATCATTTCTATAAATGATAAAATTCTATTAGTAGAAGGAAGGTTTTTATGGACGAAAATAGAAGTTTACACAGTTTAGGAGTAGCTAAAAAGATGGTAGCAATTGGAAAAAGTAAAGGCTTAAAAGCAAGCGATTTAAATGATTTATTTACCCTAGGAATAGTTCATGACATAGGTTATGAATTTGGTCCAGGTAACGAACATCAAAAATTAGGAGGTTTAGTTTTAAAAGAAAATGGGTATCGCTACTGGCAAGAAGTCTATTATCATGGTCTTATTCAAAATGAATACTCATCTTTATTTTTAGATATCCTAAATCAAGCGGATATGCAAATTGATAAAAAGGGTAAGGATGTTGGTTATGAGGGACGCTTGGCGGATATTAAGTCGCGTTATGGCGAGGGCTCTAATGTTTATGCTTCTTGTGTAGAGTTAGTAAATTTTATAATGGCTAATAATTCTAATGAAACAAAAAATGATATAAAAAAGGAAGAAGTAAACACACCTAGTAAGCATGCTATAATAATTATTAAAAATAATAACAATGAATATCTACAATGTTATGAGTCAAGTTGGAAGTCTTATCTATTTTTAAATTGTAAAGTAAAAGAGAAAAACGATCTAGAACCAGTAAAAACTTGTATTAAGGAAAAATTAGGTGTAGATACTCAAAATATCACTTATTTATTTAATAAAATTCATAGTAAATATTCAGTAAAACATCAAAAAATGCGGGAGTATGAACATTATTTCTATTTAGTTGATATAGATACTAAAACTTTAGAGGCTAAAAAAGAATTTGAACTTAATGATAATAAATTTAAATGGTTTAGAATGGAAGAGTTAGAAAATGATTCCAGAATCCAAGAAGTAAATAGTGATATAGTAAAATTTATTAAAGAGGCAAAGATATAATAAGAAAGGGTGATAATGATGCAAGGAAAGGTAATAATTTGAGAGTGATTAAAATGTTAACAGAAAGTGATGTTAGAAGAATAATTAGGGGAACTGGCTCTTATGATACCGTAAAATTTGGTAATACAGTCTCCATAACTGGTGATGTGGGTAATGCTTGGAATTATTTTGGTCCTGCTTATAAAAAGTTAGCGCCCCGTCTTATGACTTATCTTTTATATGCTGATGCCCTAAATGATTTAGAAAAAATAAAAAATAGTATATCTATAAAAGAATATACTAAGAGAAAAAGAAAAATTGAATTTACTTATATTAAAAGTTATTATGAAACCAGATTAAAAGATTTAGACATGGAGGATTTCTTAAAGACTTTAGAAACTAAGTTTGGTCCTGATATTATTTTTTTATGTCATGAACCAGTAAGTGAGTTTTGCCACCGTAGAGTTCTAGCCGATTATATCAAACTCCAAACTGGTGTTTATATTCCCGAAGTAAAAATTATGAGTAGTGATGAATTTACTTTAAAGAATCCTCTTAATTATGAACAAGAATTAAAAAGAGTGATGAAGAAATAATTACTTATGATAAATGTTTTAAGTCTTAAAGATATATTTGATTTAGTTATAACTAAGGATGGAGATTCATTACTATATAGTAAAAAGAAATTAAATAAAGTGAGAATTAAAGATGGAAAAAAAGATAAATTATCTGATATTAAATAATAAAAATATTGGTATAAGTAAGATAGAACTTAATAAAGATGAACTTAATATTACGGATAAAAAGGGTAAGTATACTTTTCATATAACTCTTACTTATGATTGGAAAAAAATTAATCAAGTTAAAGTTGGTAAGGAAGAAAATATTTTTTTTAATGAATATTATTTAAGTGAGAATAATGAGGCCGTTTTAATTTGGCCAGATGTTTGTAAGCTAAAGAAAATAAAGGAAGATTACTTATCATTTTATTTAGAGTTTTTAAACATTGATAATGCTAAAGACACTTGTTATATGAATAAACGGAAAAGTTTTGATATACCGCTTTATAATCTTAAGGTAAAAGTTTATATCGATTATAAAGATGCTAAAGATGGTAAAATTATTTATCAGGGCGATACTAGATAAGGTAATAATATTTTCAAAAGTGTATGCCGGATTAATTAAATAAACAATATAAACAATATTCAAAAATTATTAAGAATGAATATGAAACAAGAAGTTTATAAAGGATTGATTTAAATATGAAGATAATCAATCTTTTTAAAGTTTAGCTTAATTATTTAAAAAAAACACTATAAATTGGTTGCTAAAAAATGGAAAATATAATAAAATAATTTATGCGAAAGAGTGGGGATTAGAATGCCAGCAAAAAAGAAAACAAAGACTAAAAACACTACAACTAAAACCGGAGTAAAAAAGACAACCAAGAAAGTAACTGCTAAATCTCCAGCCAAGAAAACAACTAAAACTAGTCTAAAAAAGACCGTAGAAAAAAAGACTATACCTAAAAAAAGTGTTAAAAAAGCATCTTCTACAAGTAAAAAGACTAAAAAAGATTTAGAACTTGTTAAGGATAACAAGAAGACTCTTAAAAATACAATTGAATTACCTAAAACTAAAGAACAAGTAAGAATAGAAGAAGAAACTAAACAATTAAACTTAAAAAAAGAGTTAGAAAGTAAGTTAGCTTTAGAAGAAGACTTAGAAAAGACTCATGAATTAAGCCTAACCAAGACAATTAAACTTAAGAAAAAAAGTCATGCTAAAAATATTGCTAGAAATAAGACTAATGAATTTATAAAGAAAATAAAAAAGTTACAACGAAAGATAAAAATATATGGCATTGATAGTGTTATTCCAAAAAAGTATTTAACTACGGGAATAGTTGCTGTCCTAATAGTACTTATTTGTATAATGAGTATTAATTTAATTAAACCAGAGATTCAAAGTATTAATTTAGAGAATATTTCCAAAGAAATAGATCAATTAAAAACATTAAAATTTGAAATAAGTAATACTAATAAAATAATTGATGAAAGCGAATCTTATAAAAGTACTTTAAAAGAGTATTATGAATATGACTTTAGTGATTTTGGCTTGCAAAGAAGCTGGTTAGATGAATTTAAGATATATTATCATGAAAAAAATAAACAACTATTTATGGTTTTTAAACCTAATCCTGATAAAACTAGTGATGTTACGAACGCTATCGAAAAATTTTTGAAAATTAAAAAAATTACGGCTACTAAAGAAGAATATGATGGTTATATTTTCTATATAAGTAGTAATGATGATAAAAAAGTAATTAGTAAAATTAAACAAAGTCAAGTTAAAGTATTTGATATTTTACAAGAATTAAATAAAGAAGAAATTAAAGAAAAATACGGAATCGATAGTAATCTTTATAAAGAATATAAAGTAAAGACAGCGATGATTATAAAGTCTGATGTAACTGAGTACTTGTTATTTTATCCAAAGAATCAAGTAAGTGCTAAAGAAATAGAAAAAGCTATGGATAAATATTATCAAGAAAAAGAAGAAAAATGGGTTGGTAATGAAGAAAATTTAAATCTGATTAAAAATAGATATGCCGGTAATTATAATGGTTATTTAGTTTATATTGTATCGAAAGATAATGATTTAGTATTACAATTATTAAGAAAATAAAAAATGGATTTTAGAAGATAATTTATGTCTTTTAAGGTCTATTTTTTTTGAGACTTTAATGATACAATGTTTAGGATAAGTAAAGTAGGTGGGTATTTATTGATAAGAGAATTAAAAAAATAAAGTTTGAAAGGAAATAGTGTGGTGAAAAAAAGAAGTAAAGGCTTTTCGATTCCAGAACTTTTAGCAGTTATTGTAATAATTGGTGTTTTAATAACCATAGCATCATTTACTTATAATGGAATTAGTAAAAGCATGAAAGAAAGAGCTTATAATAATAAGCTAAATTTAATTAAAACAAAGTCAGTAGAATATGCTGCTGATAATAATATTAATAATGAAACAATCAGTGTTGCTAAGTTGGTTATGGAAGGGTACTTAGATATAGAAAATGATACTGATAAAAATGAAAAAATAAGTAATCCTTTAGGTGGTTACTTAGATTGTTATGAAATTAATATTAAAAGAGAAATAGATGATTATGATGTAGATGTTGATGCGGGTTCATCTTGTGATATTGCTAATCTAGATGTAGCGAGCGCCAAAATTAAAATCTATGCTTATGAATATGAAGAAAAAAATGGGAATGATGATATTAACTTAAATGATATTGGTAATAATAAGAATGTTAAATGGACTAATAAAAACTTATATTTATTTATAGATCCTAATACTTTACCAGACAAGACTAATGTTAAGATTACTTGGGGACTTAGTAGTGATACTAAAGAAGGTAATTTGGCGGGAAATATTACGACTAATGAAACTTATGCTAATATTTATAAAGTAAAAACTTATTCCGTTTATAATACTGATATGGTCGTACAGATAGAAGCCAATAAAAGACAATATAGGCAGACTGTTAGTATTAAAATTGATAAAGAGATTCCAACTTTAACAATGGATACTAATTCTTCTTATGAAACATTAGATGAAAATACGAAAAGGGCCACTAAAGTAATAAACTTTAATGGTTCGGATGGTAGTGGTTCGGGGGTTGGTTATACAAAAGCTGATAGTAAAGTTGTGGGTTATTTCTTAACTAATGATAGCAATTATACTCCTAATAAGAGTGATTTTGATATAGAAGTTTCTAATCATGCCAAGGCTGTTTATGAAAATGGAACTTACTATGGTTATGCTATTGATGCTGCGGGAAATATTTCTAAAGCCTCAACAATTAATATAACTAATGCGGAATATAATTTGCCTATTTGTATGTTACCAAAAGCTAATACAACCTGGACTAATAGAGATTATACTTATACTTATGGTTGTCAAGATAATAAAGGAACCGGGTGTGCAACTAGTCCCATATCTAAGACGGTATCAAATGATGCTCAAACTATTGGTGGCTTTTCATGGAATATTAGTGATAATGTCGGTAATACGGTGGCTTGTAAAATTGATTCCTTAACCGTTAAAGTTGATAAAACTGCTCCAACTTGCGAAATTGTCGTTGATTCAAGTAGTGCTAGAGGCCAAAATGGTTGGTATATTGGTGATGTTAGGTTAAATCTAAAAACTAATGATAATTTAAGTGGAGTTAGTGAGTATGGGATTACAACAAGTTCTAATGCTGAATATAATAATCAAAAGCAAGCTGTTTTAAATTATGATACAGATAGAAATGGTGTAACTTATTATGGTTATGTAAAAGATAATGCCGGTAATACCAATACTTGTAAGTTAAATGTTAAGAGATTGACTCAAACGCCAAGTTGTTCAATTCAAGTGACATCAGGAACTAAAGGACCTAGCCATAATGAATGTAAATGGCAAGCTAACAGTAATAACAATAATAATAACAACAATAGTAATAGTTTTGTTGGGGGCTTGCTTGGTGGTTTGTTCGGCAATGATTGGAATTCTAGTGGTAGTATTGTTTGTCATGAAGTTGAAAATGAATGGTATTTGACTGATGTTACAGCGGAAATTACCTCAAATTCCCAATATGTAGTTAGTAAGACTATAAATGATAAGCCTAATAATTATACCATTAACTGGAGTACTGCTGGCGAGGCTTTAACGGGTAAAGTTACTAACGAGGCTGGCTTAACTGGCAGTTGTAGTGGTCCAACTATAAAAAGAGAAACTGCTGATGCTCTAGATTATAAAACGACTGTCCATTCTGGTGAAACTTATGGTTGTGGCGTTCTTTGGCTTAATAAGTGTACCACGACAACTTTTGGAATGGAAATAACTAAATATCCCCCAAGTGGTGTTGCTTCCAAAGCACAAAGCTGGGATGGTGAAAGTTATGATTTAAGTGATTCTGTTTCTTTTGAATTGAAAGCTAAATCTAGTAAAACTATTTATCAACGAGTTTGTACTAATGCGGGAAACTGTGTTTATCATGGTGCTACAACTCAATCTAATGCTTGTGGAGCGGCTGAAAATCTCGCTGTTAAAGCTGGAGTTGGTATTATAGGTGGCGGCTTTGCTATTGCCTTACTTGGCCCTGTTATTGGGGGCATTGCAGCTATTCTTGGTATTATTTTTGCCTCATGTTAAAAAATATAGAAAGGGTATATTCATCTTAAAGGCTTTATGTCTTTAAGATGAAATTTATTATAAATAATTAATGAAAAAAAATAAAAAAATAACTATTAGTATTATTTGTTTAGCTTGTCTTCTTCTTAGTATTTTAATTATTAATTTATTTACAGATAAAACTAAAATATTTAAAACCACGGTAAGTAATTTAAATACAAAAATAATAGAAGGTTTAGATAAAAATAATATTGATTTCTTAAATTTTAAGGAACCAACTAATTTAAATTTAATCTTAAATAAACCAGGTAATACTACTGATAAATTAACTTTAAATGGTAATATAGATAAAGAAAATAATTTATTAAATATAAAAGCTAATTATAATAATTATGATTTAGGTTTATATAAAGAACAAAGTAAAATCTATTTGAAATCAGATAGCATCTTAGATAAAGTTTATAATTTAAACTTAAATATAGATTCAGGTTGTAAAAATAATTGTAGTACTACTTTAGATGATTATATTAATCTATTAACTTCTAACTTTAATTATGATACTAATACATTTAAGACTATAGTTAATGGATTATCTAAAGAAATGAATAAATCTTTTAAAAATCGTTATGCTTCTAAAAGTAAAGAAAATATTACTGTAGCAGATAAAGATATTAAAGCTACTAAATATTCTTATAAAATAAATAATAAGTCATTAAAAGTATTAATTAATAATATTGATAAGAATAAAGATTTAAAGGATAATTTATTTAACTTATTTGGGGAGTATTTTAAACAAGATGGAATAACTAAAGATAATTTTAAAGATTTAGTAGATAATATTAGTGGTGAAGGTACATTTAATATTTATTTAGATAATAATAAAATAGTATTAATTACGATTAATCTAGGTAATACCGTAACTATTCGTTTAGAATTTAATGATAATATTATTAATTTTGAATTATATAACAATGGTAATTCTGTTAAGCTTACTGGTAGTGCCAATTTAGATAAAGAAACCTATTTGGTAAATATTTATAGTTTAGATAATTTAGTTTTAGAAACTACCTTTAGTAATAGTGATAATCTAAATTTAGATGTTACACTACATCATGAAGATAAGGTATATCCTATTAATATAACTAATAAATCTAATAAAGATGGTAATAAGACTAGTGGAGTATTTGCTTTTAAATATAAGACTTATAATTATGAAGTTAATTATACTATTGAAGAAAATGTTAATATAACTAGTAATAACTTTAGTAATGTAGAAGATATTACTAAGATAACAGATATTGATATATCTAAGTTAGATAAAGCCTTAGAAGAGATTATTAAATCAGATTTAATAAAGAGTATGATAGATTTATATAATGAAATAATTGGTTAATAATTTATGAACTGTTAGATAATATTTCTAGCAGTTTTATTATGGGTAAAAGATAGGCGCTTTTGAGTATTAAAAATTCATAGAGGTTAAAACTCTATGAAAGCTAAAATATGTGCCTTATTCTTAATTTATAGTATAAATATACCATATAAATGCGTTAAATGCTAGATAAAAATATTGCTTAACAAAGTTTTTTGTGGTCAATTTTCTAGTCAATTTAATTTGCTTTAATTATAGGTGGATACTGGCTTTGAGTACTAATCAATAGTCAAAAATTTATGATTTTATTATGGTCAAATTTGTGGTCAAATAGCCATTGAGGCCAGTATTCACCTAGGCCTTTCATAGAGTTTTAACCTCTATGAAAAGTGTAAACTTTATGTAAAGACATTGCTCGACAAAATATTCTTAAATTTAAACTTATGATGGTGTTGGAGTGTGTTCAGATGAAAAAATTTAATAAAGATAAATATTTAAGAAAGATTAAAGTTAGAAGATGGTTGCAAAATTATTCAAAGTATCTTTATTTGGGGTTGTCTTGTATTTTAGTTTGTGTACTAGGAATTTATTTTACTTTTTCGAAGTTCTTTGTATCTAAGGAAGAAGAAGTTGTAAGAACAACAGTAGCACCTTTTATAGCTGGTGATGTTGTAATTACTGCTTATATAAATAATGAATATTCACAAACTGTACCTGGTAAGGATGATGGTTATGTAGTAGATAAAGTAGTATGTGATAATGATGCGGTAGGTAAATGGAATGATGACAAATGGGGTTTACTTACTACAAATATAAGTAAAAGAACAAAATGTAATATTTACTTCAAAAAATATTCAAACACTTATAAAATAATAGAACTTGCTCAAAATGATACAGTAAATTTTGCAAGTGATGATCCTGATAATAATATAAGATATATAGGAGCAAATCCAGATAATTATATATATTTTAATTGTAGTGATTATTCTAATCAATCAGATAGTACTTGTGAAAAGTGGCGTATTATAGGAGTATTTAATAATATAACTAAGTCGGATGGGACCAAAGAAAATTTATTAAAAATAATAAAAGATCAAAGCATCGGAACTATGGCTTGGGATACAAATAATATTAATGATTGGAGCGCATCAACTTTGCAACAGTATTTAAACAATGGGGATTATTATAATACTACTTTAAAAAATGATAATACTAGAAATTCCATAGAGAATGCTGTTTGGAATTTGGGGGGCAATAATAATCTTTACAATACTCCTAACTTGTTATATGAAAGAGAGAGAGGTTCAAGTGTTTATAGCGGTAGATCTATAACATGGACTGGAAAAATAAGCCTACTTTATTCAAGCGATTATGCTTATGCGACTGCTGGTGGTTCAACATATAATAGATCAACCTGTTTGATTAAGGAAATGTATTATTGGAATAATTTTGGCGATTGTTATAAAAATAATTATTTATATAAAGGAATTAATGAATGGACTTTAACTCATGATTCTGCATATGCTAATGGTGTTTATTTTATTGAGGCTAGAGGTCTAGAAAGCAATTTTAATGCCGATGTTGTTATTAGATTTCGTCCATCATTGTTTTTGAAATCTAATATCTATATAATGGCTGGTACAGGTTCTAGTAGTAACCCTTATCAGTTAAAAATCGATTAAAAAGAGCTGAACAATTTATATCAAAGTTCAGCTTTTTTAATGGTGTTTTTCTTGAAAAGCAAATATCGCTTTTAAATTGTAAAATTCATAGAGCATAAAACTCTATGAAAGCGAAAATCCATACCTTATTCTTAATTTATAGTATAAATATACCATATAAATAAGCTAAATACTAGCTAAAAATAATTCTTTATAATGTTTTTTATAGTCAAATTTCTAGTCAGTTAAAATCAAAATAAATTGAGGTAATTACTGGGATTAAAGCCTAATAGGTAGTCATAATATTTTGATTTTATTCTGGTCAAATTTGTGGTCAAATTACAATTGAAGCCAGTATTCACCTAGGCCTTTCATAGAGTTTTATGCTCTATGAAAAGTGTAAAGCCTATGTAAATATAATCTGTAACTATTATTATTCTTGATTTTATTATGTGATATTGGAGATGTGAATATTAATGAAAAGATTTGATAAAGATAGATATTTAAAAAAATTGAAATTAAAGAGGTTCTTTCAAAACTATTCAAAGTATTTATATTTAGGTTTATCTTGCTTTTTAGTTTGTGTGTTAGAAATTTATTTTGCTTTTTCTAAATTCTTTGTATCAAGGGAAGAAGAAGTTGTAAAAACAACCGTAGGTAATTTTATTTATGGTGATATTGTAATAGGAGCTTATATTGATGGCGAATATTCTAGTACAATTCCAGGTAAGAATGATGGTTATGTAGTAGAAAAGATTGCATGTGATAATGATACAATTGGTGAATGGAATTATGAAAAATGGGGACTTTTAACAACCAATATGACCAATAGAACCAAGTGTAATGTTTATTTTAAAAAGGGAATAAAAATAGCTGAAAAATTAGATTTTTTAGATACGACAGGTAAATGTCCAACTATTAATGATGATGGAACTTCATACATAACAACTTCTGAATCAGAAAACTCTTTATTATGTAGTGCCCCGGATGTTTATGGTACTAGTTATTATTATAGGGGAAATGTAACAAATAATTATGTGAAATTTGCGGGAATTTATTGGCGTATAATTAGAGTTAATGGTGATGGTTCCATAAGAATGATATATGATGGAACAGTAGCCCATGCCAATGGCGAGGCCAGTGATGACAGGATAATTGGTCAAAGTGCTTTTAATGATAAGGATGATGATAATGCTTATATAGGTTATATGTATGGTACTCCTGGCTCCTCAACTTATAAAGAAACGCATGCAAATATAAATGATTCTACTTTAAAAAAATACATTGATACATGGTATAAAAATAATGTTAAAGGAACTAGTTATGAAAAATATATAGTTGATAATATTTTTTGTGATGATAGAAGCGTAAGTAGTAATAAAGAATATCCTAACTTGGGATATGGAAGTTCTCGAACGACTTATCGTTGGTATTATGGAACCGGATATAATCCAAATAATGAAAATTTATATGTAGGTTTTAATTGTTGGCAACAAAATGATGCTTTTACTGTAAATGATACAATAAACGGAAACGGTGCTTTAACTTATCCTATTGGAGCCATTACTCCTGATGAAACTATTTTTGCTGGTGGTTGGAGTGAAGATAATTTAGGGTATTATTTATATTCAGGAGTTAATTATTGGGCTTTGGGTGCTGACAATGCTAATATTTATACAGCTAATATTGGCGTTTATAATACAGGAATGGCAAGAAGAGCCCGATATGTTATAGATATTGTTGGAGTAAAGCCTGTTATTAATATTCAAAGTACAGTTTTAAAAGATGGCGATGGTACTATGAATAATCCATATAGATTATCTGTTGATTCTTAAAATTCAGTATATTTACTGGATTTTATTTTTGACTTAATTCGATTTAACATCTGATAAATTTATTATTATAATTATGATGTTTCCTGTTAAACTTGAAAATAAAATTGATAAATTCATATTAATGTATGTTAAAATATATATGTATTAAAATAGGGTAGAAAAGTTTTAATACTAAGATAATTATAGTAAAAAATAAAGAAAGGATTGGAAATGATAAAGAAAAGAAATAATGGTTTTTCGATTCCAGAACTTTTAGCAGTCATAGTTATTATGGGTATTTTAGTAAGTATTGCCACTGCTAGTTATAATGGAATTAGTAAGACTATGAAAGAAAAAACTTATAATAATAAGTTAAACTTAATTAAGACAAAAGCAATTGAATATGCCACTGATTATGGGGTTGATGCTACTACTATTAGTGTGGCTAAATTAATTAGTGAAGGTTATTTAGAATTAGAAAATGATACCGAGACTAATGAAAAACTAAATAATCCTTTAGGAGGCTATCTTGATTGTTATCAAGTAAATATTAATAGAGAGTTAGATGATTATGATATCTCGGTTTCTTCCAGTGATAATTGTAGCTTAGCGGAGACTGATATCTTAGCTTCTAATATTAGTATTACCGCTTATGAAGCAAGTAACGATACTCTAAATAATGATAATAAATTAGGAACTAATAAAGATATTAAATGGTCAAAAAATGATGTTTATTTATTTGTAGAACCTAGTTCTTTAGGGGAATTTGCTAAGGAAGAAATGACCATTACTTGGAGTGTTAATGGCAATAATAAAGAAAAAAGCGGGCATATGGCGGTCTCAGCTAATACTGATACAACCTATGCTAATATTTATAAAATTGAAACAAGTTACTTGTTTGATAGCGTAGTAACGGTTAAAGTTCAAACTAGTAAAGGTTTATTATCTAAAAGTGTTAGTGTGAAAATTGATAAAGAAATACCAACACTTACCTTAGATTCTGATGCTTCTTATGAACCATCAAGTAAAGTTATTACCTTTAATGGTAGTGATGGTTCGGGATCAGGTTTTGGCGAGTATGCCTATGCTTTAACAAAGTCAGAAAGTGAAACTCCAACTTTTAATATAAAACAAAGTGAAAATCATCTTGAAGTTTATGAAAACAGGACTTATTATGCTTATGCTAAAGACCGAGTTGGCAATGTAAGTAAGGCTGCTACTATAAATATTACTAATATAGATAATTCAAAACCAGCTTGTAAAAATCCTGAAAATAGTACGGAATGGAAAACAAGTTATACTTATACTTATGGTTGTAGTAGTGATGCTGGTTCTGGATGTGCAACCCCAGATAAAACCGAAACAACAACTGATGAAGGGGAATTTAAAAAAGTAAATTGGACCATTAAAGACAATATTGGAAATACTAGAGACTGTTCTTATAATGTGGCAACTAAAGTAGATAAGACGGCACCTACTTGCCAAATAACTGTAGATGCTAGTAGTAAAAAAGGTAATAATAATTGGTATATTGGTAATGTAAAACTTTTATTATCAACGAATGATAACTTAAGTGGCGTTAGTGAATATGGTATTACAACTAACAATACGCCAGAATACAATAGTAGTAAATCTGCTACTTTAACAAATGATACCGATGACAATGGTATAACTTATTATGGATATGTTAAAGATAAAGCTGGTAATACTGGTAGTTGTAAAATTACCGTTAAAAAGCTTACAGAAACTCCATCTTGTACTTTAGCAAGTAGTGGTAATGTTGGCAATAATGGTTGGTATACATCTAATGTTAATATTAAGATGAATACTAATTCTAAATATGTAACAAGTAAAAATGTTAATAATACTAATAAGGATAATTATACTTTAACTAGTGATACTAAAGGGACAACGATTAAAGGAACTGTTACTAATGATGCTGGTTTAAGTGGTAATTGTAGTATTAATGTTAAGAAAGATACTGAAGCTCCAAGTTGTAATGTTAATGCTAGTGGTACTAAGGGTCAGAATAATTGGTATACATCTAATGTTTCCATGAGTTTATCGGCAACGGATGCTACTAGTGGGGTTATGAAATATGGTTTAAATGCCAATGGAACTAGTTATAATAATAGTAATAATCAAAATTTAACTTGGGATACGGATGGAATAACTTATTATGGTATAGTTATGGATAATGCTGGTAACCAAAGAGATTGTAGTTCTTCTGTTAAAAGACTAGCTACAGCTCCCAGTTGTAGTATTACTGCTAGTGGTAATAAAGGCTGGAGTGATTGGTATACTAGTGATATAACTAATACAATTAGTTCTACCTCACCTCATGTTTCAAGTAAGAAAATAACCAATAATAATAGTGAACGATATGTTATTAATTGGGATAATGATGGTATGACCGTAAGTGGCGAGGTTGTAAATGAAGCGGGGTTAAAGGGAAGTTGTTCTACTTGGACTAAAAGACTTGCGCAAACACCTAGTTGTTCGGTTAATTTAAGTGGTACTATGGGTCAAAATAACTGGTATATATCAAATATTAATGCTAGTGTTGGTTCATCATCATCTCATATAGTTAGCAGTAAAATAACTAATAATAATTCTAATAACTACACTGTTAACTGGGATACAGAAGGTATTACTATAGGCGGAACAGTTACTAATGCTGCGGGTAAGAGTGCCTCTTGTAGTAATTGGGCTAGAAGATTAACTCAAGCTCCAACTTGTTCAATCTCAATTAGTGGCACTAAAGGTTATAATGATTGGTATCGTTCTGATGTAACAGTTTCTATGAATACCTCCGGAGTTGGTATTAGTTCGCGTAAAATATCGGTTCCTAATGGCACTACTTATAATAATTCATATACTTTAATTTATGATACTAATTATATAAATGTAAGTGGGACTGTAACTAATGAAGCCGGATTAAGTGGTACTTGTACTTCCCAAAGTTTTAGAAGAGATGTAACACCGCCAGCAGCTACCCTAAGAATGAAGACTACTTATTATTGTTATCATAGTGTAACTATAACTTCATCAGGAAGTTGCGGGGATAGTCGTAATACTATTAAAATGACCTGTGATGAATGGAATAGTAAGAACTTAAATAATAACGATAATTTAACTAATTATGCTAAGAGTGTTTATAGTAAATATAAGTCGCATACGGATAATGGGGTTGATGATGGTTATGATGTTTCTACTAATCAAGCTGAACTTCTTTGTCAAGATAGTATGACTAATAATGTAAGCTATAAGATAGGTAATAAGAGTGGTTCTCTATATGATTTAGAAAGCGATTACAGTGCTAGAAATAACATTAATTATACAATGGCTGGTACTTGCACTGATGAAGCTGGAAATACTAGTACTTCTTATAAAACATTTAATCGTTATGAGCAGGAACAATATTGTGAATCATCACATACAGAATCATATTGTGATAGTAAACACGGGGAAGTAACTAACTGTGAAGACGGTAAAAACTATACAATGTCTAACGGCGATACTTGTGGTGGCCCTGATGCTAATGGTAACTATGGTACTTATGACCCTGATTATGGTAATTATACTGGTTGTAGTTGGAGTAGCGGTGGCTCTGGTAGTACTGGTAACTGTGGACAAGTAACAGAAGTATGTGACCACGAGGTTGATGTAAATGTCTCAGATGGTACTTATAAATGCAGTGATAATAAATGGAGGTAGTAAGTATGAAAAGTAATAAAAAAACTGCCCATAATAATAGTATTAAAAAGACTTGGACTATTATAATAATAGCCCTTGTCTTAATAGCTATTATAGGAATAGTTATCTTTTTCTTAATTAGAAAACCTAAAGTAACTTATGAATATTATATAAATAATAATAAAAGTAGTGTTATAGGAAATAATATTACAAATTATGAATGTTCTAATGGGACTACTTTAGATATAGATAAAGATAATAATACTTTTAAAGTTAGTAATATAAAAAAATCCTCTTTATGTAAAATCTATTATGAAGATAGTGCGGGTGAGATGCTAATGAATTTAATTACCGGACTAGATGAAACTAAAGAAAAAAATAAAGTATATTTTGATTCTAATGGGGTTTTACGCTATTATGGAGAAGATCCTCTTAATTATGTTTACTTTAATTGTACTGATGAAAATGATAAGAATACTTGTGAATTATGGCGTATTGTTAGTATAAGTAAAGTATCTGATGCTACTAAAGATAATAAATATAATTTAAAATTAGTTAAAGATACGCCTTTAATAGTTAAAGATACTACTAATAATCAAGAAATAAGTGAATTTTCATGGAATAATAATAGAGGTTATGATTATTTAGAATCTAGTCTTAATGGCATCTTAAATACTGGTTATTATAATGCTAATGGTAATTATATATATAAAAATAGTAAAGATGAAGAAGTATCTTATGATTTTATTAAAAGCGGTTTAAAAACTGATAAAGTAAGAAACATGGTTGCAAGTTATACTTGGCGTATTAATGCTACTACCGATAATTCTGATGCCATAAGTAATTGGTATAGTGATACTGCTCATGGTAATATGGCTAATTTTAAAATTGGTTTAATTAATATTAGTGATTATATCTTATCTTTAAAAGATGATTGTAAAGATATAGCAATTAAAGAATTTGGAACATGTAAATCAAAATCTTATCTTTCCAAAGAAAATGGTTTCTTTGTCTTAGATAGTTATCAAAAAGATGAAGGTTTTGTTTATAGAATAGCGGGTAATAATTCTATAAATGCTATTTATCCCACTGCTACTTATAATATATATCCAGCTTTATATTTAAATGAAGATGTTAAAATAGTAAGTGGGGATGGAAGTATTGATTCACCTTATGTTTTATCAGAATAATAATTTAAAAGACTGTTAGAAGGTTCTAGCAGTTTTTTTAAATGCTAAAAAGTAGATGTTAAGAATCTTGACAATTTGTAAACACAGTGTTAGAGTATAGAACAATTATTTGTAAAAAGGGGGATTTTTTATGAATATTGATAATAGTTTAAATAAAGGAGTACCAATTAATTATCCTGTTTTAATAGAGCCTACAGACTTAATAGCCATTGCTAGTAATCAAAAGAAAATGACTAGTATTTTAGAGAATAGTACTTTTGCTTATCTAGAATTTATTAGTAGTCAAGCTAAGAGTTTAATTTCTTTAGATTTTTATGGAACTTTAGCTATTGTTCATGACTTTGAAGACTTAAAAGGCAAAATAGTATTTTCTGATTTAGGATTCTATAAGACATTGGATAAGACTTTAAATACTAATATTAGAGTTAATGATTATGAAGAATTATTGGATACTTGTGATATGGTTAGACAATTTTTAGAAAGAATTGAAATTTTAAAACAAGTAAAGACTCCCAATGAATTAAAAAGAAAATTCCCTAACATATATCAAAAATATTTAAAAACTGTTCAAGATAATTATAATTTAACTAAAGGAATAATTGAGCCTCTTAATAAGTTAGGTCTTAGAGATCGTACTTTAAAACTAATTACCTTAAATAAAGAACTTCGTAAACATTCTCTGTATGATACAGTTACAATGGAAGACTTGATTGAAGATACTAAGAAATTTAGTTTTGGAAGATTTATTGAACAAATAGGATCTTGTCTAACTAATTTAGTAAATAATAAAGATAAAATAATGGCTTATATTAATAATAATCCTATTGATTTTAATGACTTGAATCAAAAAGATATTGATAATTTAGAACTATATTTTGCTTATCAGCATTTAAGACAAGCAAAATTATTTACAGGAATATATCGCCAAGAATATTTATATTATGTATCTAATTATTTTATTAATAAAAAAGATATTTTAGAAAAAGATATTAGAATAGTTATTGGCAGCAAGAGTAAAGATATTCAAAATGGTTTACTAGTTATGAAGGATAATAGTACTAGTGAAGAAGTAATTATTACACCTAAAATATTATATGATATGTATACTAAGTTATTAGTAGATAATCCTGATTTAAAAATGATTGATTTGTCTTCTTTTAATTTTGAAGGAATGAATTTAGATGAAGTTTCGGCTTTTATGACGGCTTATTTAAAAGATTTAGGAGCTAATTGGGATTTTTTAGAACCTAATAGTCAAGTAGAAGAAGATATTACAAGAAAGACTAAAGAAAGTTCTAATGGTTTTTGTGTAAAAGGGGAAGAAGCGCGTGAAGAGAAATTGTTAAAACTTTTTATGACTAAGAAACAATTGTATGAGTCAACAAATCCCCTTTACCGAATTAAAGGTAAAAATACTTTTGAAGGTTATATAGGCTATATTTATGCTAACGGTAGAGTAATATTAGATAGATTTTATGATAAACAAAACGATAGTAATTTAGCTCTAGGTCATGCTGTTTATGCGATGAATATGCAAGAATTTTATGAAATTAGTAAATTAAGTAAGACCGAAATTATTAGAAATAACTTATGTAGACGCTATGTCCATAGGGGTAATTGGGCCAAAAAGATTCTGGAAAATGAAATTAGGTTGGCAACAGGAGAAATACCAACTATTACGGTAAGAAAATTAATAAAAGACGGTAGTTTAAAGGTTGAATAGTTTTGAAAATTACAGGGGGCAAAAAAATTTGACAAATAAAAAAGATGTGCTATACTAGACAAACTTGTAAAAAAGGAAAGAAAAATTTATTTAAAAGAAAGCTGGGGGTAATATGAATAATTTAATAGAAAGAACCGAATATTTAATTAATAGGTTGTGTAAAGCTGTAGAAGTAGAAGATGAAAAATATATTATAATGGATGAAAAATATAGTAATCTTATACCAATTATTATTGATGAATTAAAGAAATATTTAAAAACATTGAAAAATCCTAGAATGACTAGTGCTTATGGGGGAGTGTATGCTTTAAATATTGAATTCTTTGCTAATATTAATAAATATATTAAAGAAAGAGAGTTTACACCATTACTTAGAACACCAGAATTTAAAGGCTTATTTGATAGTTCTATTAGGAGTAACACTCAAGATATGGTAGTTAAATTTATCGATAAAAATATGGCTAGTATTTTAAAATTCAGTTCTTTATCTAATCAAGTATTAAGAACTAATAAAATATTTGAAGAAGAATTAACAAGGGTCTCTGATTATTATATGCCTGAAGATAAAAGATATTATCGTCCATGTAAAGTTATGACTAAGTTAGATAGTCTTGGTACTGATAACTTAAGTGCTTTAATGGTAGTTGGTATTTATGAAAATGGAGGCTTTGATAAATTGTGTCCAAGGGCTTTAGAAGATAAGCAAAGATATGAAGAAGTTTATATGAAGAGACAAAAAACAGTGAAAAAAAATCCTTTCGGAAGTGTTTTTCATGGATTATTCTAAAATATTAAGGATAGATGAAAATACAACTATTGTTGATGTTATTGGAATTTATGAAGTATTCTTAAAAAGAATAGGAAAGAAGAAAAAACTAAAAGATACTGATATAAATGAAGTAAATGCGTTAAATATAGCCTTAATGCTGGCATGCAATTTTAAAAGTGATAAGGAATTAATAAATAAGAAGAATGAGTATTTATTAAAAAATAGGGTCTGGGGTGTAATAAAAAACTTAAATAAGACTATAAAAGATATTAGTACTTATGAAAATAGTGGTTTTGGAACCCTTTTTGCCCATTTGAAAAAAATGCTAGAAAACTATTTAATTGATTATAATCGTTTAGTTAATTATCTTAGAAAAACAAGAAGTATTGAAGAATATCAAAATATTATTAATAGATTTGAATTTTGTGATTTTAAAGTTCTCTTAATTTCAGATTTAAATGATTTTATTTATGATCATATGATGTCTTGTCTTACCTATACGAGGGAATATGAAGCGTTTGTTCGGGGATTAATGCAAACCAAAGACTTCTATGAAGAAATAGTGTTTTTAAATAAAAATATTAGTTTTATTAAAACGATAGAAGACGCTAATGAAATATTAGTAAATAATGTTTTATATAAAAATTTAGAAAGTTCTAAATTAAGTGGGGAAGATGCTTTAATTTTAAGTAAAGAGATTAAAAAGATGTTAACTAATGATGTTATATGTAATCACTTAAGTATTTCTGAACTTGTTAGTAAATATAATTATGAGATGGTTGCCAGAAAACGAATTCAAATTATTAAATCTTTAGGACTTGGTAATAAGAGACTATAATTTATAGTAAATATTAGACTTATAACTAGGTCTTTTTTTCGTTGTCAAAATAAATTATTTAGTTTATAATTATATTAAGATAAGAAGAGGTTATGGACTATGAATAATAATGCTAATGGTAATATTAATAATACTAGTGGTCAAAAGTATATGAATAATAATCAAAATATGGTTAATAGTCCTAGTAATATGGGAACAGTAAGTAATGTTAGTAATGGACAAGTGGTTAGTAATCCTAGTGCTTTAGGACAAGTTAATCCTAATATAGTTAGTAATATACAAGGAGTAAATAATCCAAGTGGTCAGATGAATAGATCCGTTAATAATGGTGCTAATAGTAATTTTGTTAATTCTAATAATCAAGTAAATCCAATGTCTACCAATCAAGTAAATTCAATGCCTAATAATCAAACAAATTCAATACCTAACAATCAAGTAGTTAAAAATCAAGCTGCTAATAGTCAAGTAAATGGAACTAGTGTTAATCAAAGTAATGGGGTAACAAATACTCAAAATAATCCTAATGTTCAAGTAGGTTCTCAAATTAATCCAAATCCAAATCCAAATCCAAACTCTAGTCCTAATAATATTAAAATAGAAGAAACTAGTGTTACTAAGTCGCAAAAAGGTACAGTTACTGTGGCAACTGTTAATGATGGGGCAGTTAGCATTTTAACTGATAAGTTTCCCGAACCAATTGATATTAGTGTAAAGGCTAGTAAAGTGGTTACTAAAAATGGTAAAAAAGTTAGAATTATGACTAAAAGAGAACTAATTACTAATATTGTTCTAAGTTTTTTCTTTGTTTTAGCTTTATGTGGTGTGGGTTATGGTACTTATTATTATATATTTAGAAATAATCCTCGTAATTTTGAAACGAAAAATGTTACCGTCGAATTAGGAGAAGAAATTCCGCAATCAGTTCGTAGTTATATTAATTTAACGGATATCAGTGAACCTGATTATAGTCTAGATTTATCGGGAGTTAAAAATGAGATAGGGACTTATACTTATAAAGTTAGTTATGGTAATACAACTAAAACGGGAACGATTACGGTTAATGATACAAAGGCTCCAGTTATAACTTTTAAAGATGTTAAAGACTTTGATAGTGGGACAGTTATTACTAAGGATATGTTAGTTCTATCTTGTGAAGATATTTCCGAATGTACCTACGAACTTACTAGTCCCGTAGATACTAGTAATGTTGGCGAAGTAACTGCTAGTATTACTGCTAAAGATAATTTGGGTAACAGTGCGGATTATACAATTGATTTAAATATTTTAGAAAAATTAACTAAATTAATATGCAGTAAATCTGGAATAGGTTTAGATGAAAATAGTAAAATGATGGTTGAAAATAATAACTATACTTTATTGTTTACAGGGGCCAAAGCGTTAAAAAAAGGTACTTTACTAACCACTAGAACTTATTTAGGAGAAACTGATTATACAAGTATTAAAGATAATTTACAAGCCAGTGGTTATATTTTAGAAGAAGTAAATAAGAAAGCTACTAAGACTAGTGAATTTGATAATGTGGCAAATTTAACTAATCAAGATGAAGTAAAAACTCATTTAGAAAGTAATGGTTATATTTGTAATATAAGTGAAGATTAAGATGACTTATTAATTTAAGTTGTCTTTTTTAGTATAGTTTTAATTTAAGTGGGTATACTTAGTCTAATATCCAAAAAATCATAGAGTATATAACTCTATGAAAAGTATCATAGAAAGCCTGTATTTACCTAGGTTTAATAAAAGCTTGACCATAAATTTTGACTATAATAAAAATTAATTATTTGACCATTAAATGCTTAGCAAAGCCTCATAAACACGGACTTTATTAAGTAAATATTTGACTAGAAAATTGACTACAATTAACTTAAAATTATCCTTTAAATTGCCTAAAAACTATGGTATATTTAATATATAAGTTAAAAATAAATGCCTAAAGTTAGCTTTCATAGAGTTATATACTCTATGAAACCGAAATTGTGTTATTTTGAGTTCTGAACGCACATATTTAGGTAATTATTTCTAAAAAATTGTAAATAATAAAAGTAGTAAAGGTTTTGGTTATAATGGCAAAGAAAAAGAATAGTGTTTTACTAATAGGCTTAATATTGATATTAGTTTTAGTAATAGGATTAAGTTATGGTTATTATTTATTAAGTAAAGTTCAAGAAAATAATAATGTGGTAGGAAGTAAATGTTTTAACTTAGAACTAGCAAGTGAAGAAAACAATATTAATTTAAATAATATGTATCCCATAAGTGATGAGGAAGGCAAAAGTTTAACTCCATATACTTTTACTTTAAAAAATACTTGTGATATGACTGCAAGTTATACTTTAAGTATGGAAATGTTAGAAGGTACTACTTTAAATAGTAAATATGTTGATGTAATGGTTAATAATGGTGAAATAAAATTGTTAACTAGTTATGATGAGGCAAATACTGTTCTAACAGGAAGTACGGAATCAAGAATATTAGATAGAGGTTTATTAGCATCAAATACTTCTAAAGATTATAGTATTAGATTTTGGATGGATAAAGATGTTGAAGATTCTGCTTCTATGAATAAGGTGTTTCAATCTAAGATAATAGTAGATTCAACTCCAATTAACTATGATGATCAAATAGTATATGATTTTGATTATACAGGAGGAGAACAAACTTTTATTGCTCCAGTTTCTGGGACTTATAGATTAGAAACATGGGGAGCCCAAGGTGGTGGACATGTTTCGGTTGGTGGTTATGGTGGTTATTCACTTGGAAATATATTCTTTTCAAAAGAATCAAATCTATTTATTAATGTTGGTGGTCAAGGAACCAGTAGTTCGTCTGAAAATCAATTGGGTGGCTATAATGGTGGTGGTTCAGGTTCAGTGCAAAATAGTTATAAAAATCTAAGATATTTTTCTTCTGGCGGTGGTGCAACACATATTGCTACAAAGTCCGGCTTGCTTGTTGCTTTAGAAGACAGTAAAAATACTATTTTAGAAGTATCTGGTGGAGGCGGTGGAGCATTTTATAGTACAGAAGGAGATAATTTAAATGGTGGCGCTGGTGGTGGCTTTTTTGGATCAAGTGGTGCCCAAGCAAAAGAAGGGTGGGGAACCTATGGTAAAGGTGGTACTCAATCAGCTGGTGGTTATTCTATTTGTGATGAAATAACTTGTAAGTTAGATTACGCGACTAATGAACATGACGCTGTTGGCTCTTTTGGAACTGGTGGATCTAGAGGAATTGTCTCTTCTGGCGGTGGTGCTGGTTGGTATGGCGGTGGTGGTTCTCATCATATACAATCAGCAGGTGGAGGTTCAGGATATATAGGTAATTCACTTTTAACTAACAAAGTTATGTATTGCTATAACTGTGAAGAATCTAATGAAGAAAGTACTAAAACCATATCTACCACTTGCAGTGAAGAAATGCCAACTAGTTACTGTGCTAAAAAAGGTAATGGCTATGCTAGAATAACTTTAGTAAGTATAGATGAATAGGGGATAATTGATGAAAAAGAAAATAATATTACCAGTATTAACTATTCTGAGTATAGCTTTAATACTGGTAGGAACAT
>CAKOKQ010000007.1 GCA_934095825.1 uncultured Bacilli bacterium
AGTTATAACAGGTGCAATAATTACATCAGTATAATCTTTCATTATTTAAGTGCCTCCTCTATCATTTTAACAGCAGCTTCTTCCATAACTACATAATCAGCATTAACTAAATCATAGCAGTTAACCTCATCGCTCATAAGTGTATAAGTATAACCAAGATTTCTTGTTGCTAAATATAAATTAGCAGCTTCATCAGCAGTTACAAATAACACTTTGCCGTCTAAGCCTAAAGTCTTAAGTAATTCTTTTACTGTTTTAGTCTTGCTATCAGCAAGTTCTAAACAATCAACAATGATTAATTCCTTATTATTAACTTTATCAGTTAAAGCACTCTTAAGAGCTAAGCTTCTTTCTTTTTTATTCATTTTGAATGTGTAATCACGAGGAACTACGCCACCAGCGATTCCACCGCCACGCCATTGTGTAGCACGAATACTACCTTGACGAGCACGACCAGTACCTTTTTGTCTCCAAGGTTTTCTTCCACCACCAGATACTTCAGCAACTGTCTTAGTTTTTGCAGTTCCTTGTCTAGTAGCAGCAAGTTGTAAATCGATTGCTTTTTTCAAAACAACTTCATTTACTTCAACGCCAAATACTTTGGCATTTAATGTTAAATCTTTAGTTTTTTCATTTTTTAAATTCTTTACTTCAACTTTTGCCATAGATTAATCACCTTTCTAGAAAATTAATTTTCTTGGCTTTCTTCTTTAGCTTCTGCATCGTCGTTAGCAACGCTATCAACAACTGTTTCGTATGAAACTAATTCATTATTTTCTGCTTTTCTTTCATTTTTAGCAGCAGATTTAATTAAAACTAAAGATTGCTTTGCACCTGGAACATTACCACTAACTAAAATATAGTTTTCTGTTGGATTTGCCTCAACTACTACTAAATTTTGAATAGTAACAGTTTCACAACCCATATGTCCTGGTAATGCCTTACCTGGTAATACTCTCATTGGTCTCATAGTACCCATTGAACCTGGTCTTCTATGATAACGTGATCCGTGTGCAGATGGACCACTCTTTTGGCCATGGCGTTTAATAACACCTTGTGTTCCGTGACCTTTACTTGTTCCTGTAACATCTACTACTTCACCAGCAGCAAATAAGGAAGCATCTATTGTATCCCCTAAGTTATAAGAGCCTTCATAATCTCTTATTTCTTTTAAGAAGCGCTTAGGATTTGTATTAGCCTTTTTAGCATGACCAATACTAGCTTTAGTGGCGTTCTTTTCTTTTTTGTCACATACGCCTAATTGAATTGCATTATAACCGTCATTTTCAACAGTTTTAACTTGCATAACAGTATTTTTTTCAACTTCAATTACTGTGACAGGAATTACTTTACCTTCTTTAGTGAAGACTTCAGTCATTCCAACCTTACGTCCTAAGATTCCTTTCATAATTTTTCCTCCGTTATTTTTTATTATAATTGTTTGATACTAATTGCAACTCCACTTGGTAAGTCTAAACGACTTAGAGCTTCAATAGTTTCTTTACTAGGTTCTTTTACTTCAATTAGTCTCTTGTGAGTACGCGATTCAAATTGCTCGCGTGCATCTTTGTACTTATGTACAGCTCTTAATACTGTAACCTTTTCGATTTCAGTAGGAAGAGGAATTGGACCAGAAATAGCTCCCCCAGTTCTTTTTACAACATCTACAATCTTGCCAGCAGCTAAATCAATACTTCTATGATCATATGCTTTAAGATTAATGCGTATTTTTGACATTATATGTCCTCCCTTCGCCTATATCTAGTATAGACTTGCTCCGTAATGAATTACCTGATATTGACAATTTTGATTAATTTTTATCAATCAACCCCGCCTAGCGTATCAGCAACCTCACACATCCCTGCAGTCATACAATCAAAATAATACCATACATTATGCCGAAAAATCAAGCTTTTTTTTCAACTTTCGAGTAAATTTTGTCAGCCTAATTTTCAATATGGATTTAAATTTCAAAAACTATTTTCTTAAAAAAATTCCATTAAAATATTATTAGAAAATAAAATTAAAAGCTTAAACAAGCTGACATTACAAACAGAATTAACTAATACACTAATAATTATTTTTAACACTATATATCATAATGTTTTTATTATTAATTCTTATCATTAATTCTTATCATTAATAAAAATTCAATTAAGCCAATCACTAATATTTATATCAAAAAAAGAACTAAAAATAGGAAAACTAAAAAAAAGAAAAAAGCCCTTATCAAGCAATAAGAACTTTAAAGAAAAAAGCTCCTATCAAACAATAAGAACTTTTTAAAAGCAATTTAGAAACAATTTATCTGCTAAAAAACAATTAGTATATTCTCATCTTTAAATAATTTTCCAACACTTACTATTTCTCACAGCAAGCACTGGAGGATCTAACTATTAATTTTCTTTTTCTAAAGCTTCATCAACAAACAAGATATCAGTATCTTTCATTTCGGGAGGACAAGCAATATCCATATATTTAAGGATAGTCGGAGCAACCATAGTTAAATCACCATTTTTTAATTTAACATTATTATCCGTAACAATAAAAGGAACAGGATATAAAGAATGCGTTGTTATAACATTATCATTATCATCAAGCATATAATCGCAATTACCATGATCAGCCATTATAAATAATGTATAGTCATTTTCTTGAGCTTTAGAAAAAATACTACCTAAACAATAATCAATAACTTCTAAAGCCTCAATTGTCGCCTCTAAATTACCAGTATGCCCAACCATATCTGGGTTAGCAAAGTTAACTAAAATAAAATCATAATCTTTATCTAAACATTCTAGACATTTTTTTGTTACTTCTTTACAACTCATTTCTGGTTTTAAATCATAAGTAGCAACTTTAGGACTAGGAACTAAATAGCGATCACATTTTTCTAATTTATATTCCTTGCCACCATCAAAGAAGTAAGTAACATGAGCATATTTTTCCGTTTCCGCAATACGAGCTTGTGATAATCCTAACTCTTCTAAGTAAACACCTAAACTATTTTCAATATCTGGTGTATCTAAAAAATGATAAGATTTTTTAGCTTCTTCAATTGGATAAATCGTAAACACTTGTAAATTTTTATATTTAATCGTGTCATATTCTTTAAAACTATTATCTGTTAAAACTTGTAAAATTTGCTTTGCACGATCAGGACGATAATTCATCCATAAAACAACATCGCCATCTTGTATTTTAGGTGTATCTTCCATCACAATTGGTGGCAAGAATTCATCAGTAACATTTTTTTGGTAGCAAAAATTAATTGCTTCTTTTAAATTTTTAACTCTAGCCCCTGTTCCTAAAGTCAACATATCACTATATAATTTAGTTCTATCCCATTTCTTATCTCTATCCATGGCATAATATCTACCACAAACACTAGCTACTTCATTATAACCGTACTCTTTTAACTTAGCATTTGCCTCATCAATATAATTTTGACTGGTAGTTGTTCCTGTATCACGGCCATCAGTAATAGCATGAACATAAACTTTTTCAATTCCCATTTGGTGCAAATAATCAAGCATCCACAAATTAAACTTAATATGGGAATGGATACCACCATCTGATAGCAATCCTAACATATGAATTGGCTTATCATTTTCTTTAGCATATTCAACCATTTTTAAAAAATTTTCGTTTTTTAAAATTTCTTTTTTATTAAACCAATCGGTTATTTCCATAAAGTTTTGTTTAATTAAACGCCCCGCGCCAATTGTTGTATGCCCAACTTCACTATTGCCCATTTGACCTTTTTCTAAACCAACCGCTCTTTCACTAGCTAGTAATTGACTATGAGGATATTCATTCCATAATTTTTTAAAGTTTGGCATTTTAGCTAATTTTACCGCATTACCATGAATGGCATTACGAAGTCCAAACCCATCTAATATTATTGTTAATACTTTTTTCATTAAAATCACTCCTAATAAATATTGATACTAAATTTAACTTTTTATCCATCTTCTTCTTTGATTATTTAAAATTACTCTCACATTTTCTCTATTTATTGCAAGCCTAATTACTTTAATAAAACAGCTTTAATAAGTAGTTATTAAAAAATTATTTAACTATGATAAAACTAAACTTATACCAATCTCTTTTCTTATATTAGCAATCAAATATTACCATAAAAGACCCTTTCTTTTCAAGATTTATTCCATCATTTTCTAAACTTTATAAGATTAATTTGTTAAGAATAATTTGCCTCATAATACAATACCTTATATCTTTTAATTTTGCTAAAAAAACAAATAGAAATAAAAACATTTAATAAAATAGAATGAAAAAAATAGAAAAAATGGAAAGAATAGAAAGAATAGAAAGAATAGAAAGAATAGAAAGAATAAAATTAAAAGTTAGTAAAACTCAAAATAAAAAAGACAAAACTAAAAAGCCCTAAATAACAAGCGTCATGTCTTTTAAATAAACTACAAATGTCATATCTTTTAAATAAATAGATTTTATATACCTTCCTTAATCGCTAATTATTACCGCCTTTAAACTCTAAACAAAGCTTGTCAGCAATTGTCGCTAAAAATTCTGAATTAGTAGGTTTAGCTCTATCAAAATCAACTGAATGTCCAAATATTTCTTCCATTAAATCATAATCGCCCCGAGTCCAACTAACCTCGATTGCGTGTCTAATAGCGCGTTCTACCCTTGAAGGCGTTGTATTATATTTATCAGCAATAAAAGGATAAACTTCTTTGGTTATACCACCTAAAACATTGGGATTATTATACATTAACTCAATCGAATCTCTAATATATTGATATCCCTTAATATGACTAGGCATCCCAAGATCATGTAGTAATCGTGAAATTTCTTTAGTCATTTCTTGAATAGGTTTATTTTCTTCTAAAGCATCTTTTGCCTTTAATTTACCAACATCAAGAATTCTATCTTCTAATAAATTTAAATCTGTTCCTTTATAAAGAATAAACAAAATTCTATAATCTCCTAATAATTTAAGTAAATCCAAATTAGTATTATGAGTATATAAAATTACCCGTTTATTAATATTTTCGTTTTTTAAATATTTTAAAATGCCAACCCCATCAAAAGAAGGTAAAACTAAGGATAACACAATACAATCAATTTCATCTAAATGTTTTTTAATTGCTTCTAATCCTTCTAAACCATCACTGTATTTATATTTTATATTAACCTGCGTACTACTCTTTGAATCCAAAAACTCCGTAAATTCCTTAATACTAGATACTTCATCTATCATAAGTACATTTATCATATTTTCTCCCTTTTTTCGTACTACATATATTCATTATAAATATTTTCTTTACAAAATTCCACACTATTTTTTGACAACATTTGTCGAATAAAAGTAACTTTCTTATTTATAACTTAAACTCACATTTTATAACTTCAATAAAAATAATTTATTTTTTATTTAGTATCCTTTATTTCAACTCCCACCTTTTATTTCAATCTCCATCGATTTACTTATAATCATTTTTACAAATAGCTCTAACTTTAAAAAATTTTATAAAACTTCTTCTTTATCGGCAATAGCATTAATTGCTGGCAAGTTCTCATTTATAATATACTCCAATGTCGCCCCACCACCAGTTGAAATGTAGGTAAACTTATCTTTCATATTAAATTTATCGATTGCCCCAATACAGTCGCCACCTCCGGCAATAGTCTTAGCCATACTTGATGTAACGATATTTAGTAATTCTAAGGTTCCATTACTATATTTGGGTTCTTCATAAATACCAGCCGTTCCATTCATAAAAATAGTCTTTGATTCATCAATTATTTTTTTATAAATCTTCAAAGTCTTTGGACCTATATCTCCAATTATTTCATCATTTTCAATTTTATTGATATCTTTACTAACAACAAATGTTTCATCATATTTTTTTCCCACGATAGCATCAAATGGTAAAACAATTTTTTTATTATATTCTCGTAAAATATCTTTAACTTTTATAAGTGTTTCTGAATCAAGAGTAGCAAGTGATTCGCCCGTTTTAAGTCCTAAAGATTTAAGACAGCTATTAGCAAGACCTCCCGTAAGTAACATATGACTACATTTTGGTAATAATTTTTCTATCAAAGGTAGTTTATCGGCAATTTTAGCGCCCCCCATAATTATGGTAAATGGCATTTCAGGATTTAAAACATATTTATTTAGCATATCCATTTCTTTTTGAACACAAAATCCCAAGCAACTAGGAATAAATTTAGCAATACCACTAGTCGAGGCATGCATACGATGACTACTAGCAAAAGCATCTAACACAAAAATATCACCTAAAGAAGCAAAATAGGCTGCTAACTGGGGATCATTATTACTTTCAAAACCGTTTGGTACATCTTCAAAGCGGGTATTTTCAACTAACAATATTTCTTTTAGTTGTAACTCCATAGCTTTAATTTCCAAAAAGCTACTCCTTGTCTCTGGCGAAAAAATAACATTACTACTAACTAATTCATTTAATCTTTCAGCTACAATTCGCAAACTGTACTTTTTCTTATCTTCTTCGGTCTTCACCTTACCAAAATGAGATAATAAAATAATTTTACAATTTTTATCAATTAAATAATTAATCGTTTCTAAAGAAGCTTTTATCTTCGTATCGTCTAAAATTTTCCCATCCTTTACTGGAACATTAAAATCACAACGCACAATAACTCTTTTATTTAAAACATCCATCTCTTGTAACAAACACTTCATATGCTACTTCCTTCCTTTTATATAATTAACTGGCAACTCTGAAATAACTCTTTCAACTGCTAAGCACTTTGTTCCCTCTTCTTTTTCAATATTATTATAAGCTCCTAAATCAGCTTTATCAAAAAATATAGCACCATCTATTAACATTGGTTTATAAGGTTTTCCATTTTCAGCACTTTGTTGCCCCAAAAGTAAATCATTGTATACTTTTTTTAAATTTTCAATAACAGAATTGCTTAATCCAACCTCATCATAATAAATAGCCAAAGAAATTGTATCATTAGTTAAAGGATTAGGTAACACTTGAACAACTATTCCTTTGACCGATTTAGCAACCAAAATACCTAGTTGCATAACATTATTTTCGTTAGATGATATTATCGAATAACCATCATTTTTTAATCTTTTGGCTATTATTTTTAGCATTTCCAAATGCGGTGAACTGGCCTTATTAATTTCCTCTGAACAATCTTCATAATAGACCTTATTATCCGTTATCACAATCATTCGTGCATTATTTCTGTCATAATTCATAAATTTAATTAGCTTAACCTTTCTAATAGTTAATTTTCTATTATTAATTACTTTTTTATTATATCAAATTTCTTTTAAAAAAACTGTAAAAAAAATGTAATTTTCAAAAATGAAAAAAGAAGTGCAACAATAATGGCCTTTACAACCTTATTATTGCCCCTCTTTAATTACTAGCCAACAAAAAAATTTTTAATAGTAATTTCTTTAAGCTCAAGTTTAATTAAAACACATTTCATGCTTACCATCTATATTTCTTTATAGATGGTATTTATATAAATTCTATTTGCCTAAACTTAAAAAATATCTTAAAGTAGAAATCATTTGATGAGTATAACCCATCTCATTATCATACCATGCAATCACTTTGCCCAAACAAGTGTCCCCAATATTTATTACATCAGTAGAAAGTAAATCGACAATCGCTCCACATTTTTTGCCAATACAATCGCTTGAAACCACTGGATCATTAGTAACTTTTAAAGTTTCATTTTGATTACTAATAAATAAGTTATTAAGTTCTTCTTTAGTTACCGTCTTTTTTAGTTCTAAAGTTAAATCTATCATTGAACCATCTGATACAGGAACTCTAAAAGCTTTACCAACAATCTTACCATCTAATGAAGGTATAACCTTTCCAATCGCACTAGCAGCACCAGTAGAAGCTGGCACTATATTTTGAGCACACGCTCTACCTCGACGCGCATAAATTCCCTTATTATGAGTAATATCTAAGGTTGCTTGATCATTGGTATAAGCATGAACAGTACTCATTGCCCCACCAATAATTCCAATATTCTTTTCAATAACATCAACAACGGGAGCCATGCAGTTAGTTGTACATGACGCTGCAGAAATTATTTTCTCACTACCATCTAAAGTCAAATGATTAACATTATAAACAATCGTTTTCATATCGCCTTTACCAGGGGCAGAAATCACTACTTTTTTAGCACCTGCTTCAATATGTTTATAGGCATCTTCATATTTTGTAAAATGACCACTACACTCTAAAACTGCATCTATTGCTAATTCCTTCCAAGGTAAGTTAACGGGATCTTTCTCGCTATAAACTTTTACTTTTTTTACTCCCGCAATAACAAGACAATCACCATCAAAGCCAATCTGACTTTCATGAAAACTGCGGTGATTAGTATCATACTTTAAAAGATAAGCTAACTCCTCAGCAGTAGCCAAATCATTAATAGCTACGACATCTAAATCCTTACTTGTAATCATTTCCCTAAACGCTAAGCGTCCAATTCTTCCAAAACCATTAATTGCTATTCTTTTCATTTTTTATTTTCTTCCTTTTTTCCTTATTTGCTTTATTTGCTTTATTTTTTATTTTTATAATCCGCATTTTTAGGTAAAATATCCTTGCCAAAGCCTAATATTTATTGTATCCTACTATATACATAAGATACAATAAATCATAGGAATTTTTTCCTTATTATATATAGGACATTTACAATCATATCCCAAAACATTATATCTTACTATTTACGGCATTTAAATTTTTTTCTTTATTCAAAATCTTTTAAACCATTTTACTTAAATACTGCATCCCTTTTCCATCTTACTTTTTAACTAATCAAGTCCTAAAACAATTATAAAGACTTTCAACTTTCAAAACATGAACCACCAATAAATTCCCGAAGCACACAATCATCTGCAATATACTCACTAGAGATTGGATAGTAGTTTTTCAAGAAATTGATAAGTCTTCTTGCCTCTTCATAATACACCGAATCGGTACCAACCGAGTAAAGAAGTGGCTCTGCAAAAACCTTCAAAACGCCTAGCTCATATACTAACGATGTATTAATAATAACATCACTAGTATTAATATAAGGGAAAATGTACTTTTCCTCACCACTGCGAACATCTTGCCATGAACAAATAGTTTTACTAACATCATTTCCTCTTGTTCTGTTATCTCTTATCATTCGTCTTATCAAACGCAAATCAGTCGTACTTATATAATTGTTACTATCTAAGTTAAGCGGCATAAAAGGACTTAAATATATTTTGTACTTAATATCATTATTTATGTATGGTGTTAGTTCATCATTTAAACAATGCAAACCTTCCATTAAAATAATATAGTTATTATCAATCTTTGTCTTTCCCTTAACAAATTCTCTAACTCCTGACACAAAATTATAAGTAGGAAGAGAAACTTCTTTGCCAACCAATAAATCATTAATATCCTTGTTTAAACTTTCAACATCTATAGAAGCAATACTTTCAAAGTCATACTTACCATCAGGAAGCTTTGGCGTATCAACCCGATTTTTGAAATAGTCATCAACACTAATAGTTAAAGTTTTAATTCCCCTTGCCTGTAAATCCAAAGACAGCTTTTTACATGTCGTTGTTTTACCACTACTAGAAGGACCAGCAATCATAACAAACTTACTATTTCTTTCTAATATCTTCGTAGCAACTTCATGAATTTTATTATCATAATTAATTTCACTTAAACGAATTAAATCTTTAATTTTACCACTAGCTACCACTTTATTAACCTGATAAACATAAGGAATATCTAGGCTTTTCAGCCAATTTTTTTCGTTTTTAAAACATTCAATAACCTTTTCATAATGGACATAAGATGGAACTTCATTCTTACTTCTTGGTGTTGGAAATAGTAAGACTACTTCTGAATCATTTAAAGCTACTAAATCAAACCTGCTCAAACAACCTGTACTATAAGGCATTTCTACATAGAAATAATCAAAATAATTTTCTAATTTATACAGCGTTACTAAAGCATCATCAATATTTGAAACATTATAACAATTAGGAATTTTATTTTCTTTTTTATAAAATTCAACCATTTCTTTACTAAGAACATTCATCTTTAATATTCTTAAATCATCACTAATTATCTTAGTCATTCGTTCTTTAATTCTAATAATCTCTTTATTAGTAATCTGCAAACCATTAATTGTTATGTGCATACCACGCATAATCGAATGGTCAAAACTTACCCCAATTTCTTTACCAAAAATATCGTAAACAGCGGCTAAAAAAACAAACTTTAAACCTGCTTGATACATTTTATAACCAGCTAAATCGTTGCTATCAATAAAATTAATAACAGTATCTCTCTTTAATTTCGTATCCATGCTTACAATAGCATTATCTATTTTCGAACCAACCACTCTTGTTTTTATTTGCGGGGGCAGTAATTTTACGATATCAATTATCTTTGTATTTTTATCAACTTCCAACTCTTTACCATTATTGTAAACAATTTTAATCTTATCACTCATAAATAACCTTCTATTCTTTCTTAAATTATATCAAAAATATTTTTAAAAGTCTTTTAAATTTTATTTCTTTTATATATCTTTAGAACTTAAAATGCCATAGTTAAATAAATTTTATACCTATAAGTCCCTTGTATCCCAACTAAATAACTAAAAAAGCGTAACAATCAATCACATTTAGTAATCAATTATTACGCAATACAGTCAACATAAATTATTAAGTTTATCTAAAGCATTTTTGAAAATTCTTATCTTTTTATTAATAGATACTAATCAAAGTTCCAAAACGACCAAGAGCCTAAAATATTATCCCAAAAATCTTGTACCTTAGAACTAACATTATCTTTTTTCGCCTGCGACATTTCACTATAAGAACGAGTCTTACTAACATCTAAAGAATCAATAGTAATTTTATTAGAAGTATTGTAATCAACATTAGTACTTATATTAGTCTTATAAATAAAAGTATCTAAAGAAACATTGATATTTAACAATCCCTTTATTCTATCTTGACTACTTTTATCTAACTTATTATTAGCATTAACATTAAAAGTCATTCCTAAACGAGTAAATTTACTGCTAAAAGTCAAAGCATCATCAGCATTATAATAATTAAAACTAGTTAACAATTTATTTTTAGCATAAATCGCCCCATTTATTTTGCCGACATCATCTTTAGTAGTTTCTAACTTATAACCAGTTTTTGGTAAACTTAAACTCATTTTTTTAGAACTGGCCATATAACTAAAATGAACAACGCTACTATTATTACCTATTTCAATCATAGCAAATTTATTTAAAAGACCAGAAGTATAAATATTTATCTCTAAACTTTCTTGCATATCATTTATAGCGTTTGCAATGGTTTTATCGATATCTATCTCCGAATTAACATCATCAATAAAATTATAAACAATTTTTTTCAAATAATATTTAGCGGAATCATTCAATTTACTATAAATACTACTTAATGTATCTTTATCTAATTTTAAAGTATATTTTTTAAAATTAACATTCTCCTCATTAAATGTTCCTTTGTTACGATAAGTATTATTATTATTAACACTATCTAAAACGGCATTCTTTAAACCCTCAATAGCCTTATCTATCGAAACATCTTTAGAACTAATCCCTAAATTATCTTTTTTAAATAATTGAAAATTAGTTAACTTGCAAGTAAAATCATTTTTATCAGTACAATTGGAAACATCATAAACATTATCTAAAAGACTCGAACTTGCAATATAGGTTTTATCCCCATCATAAAATACAGTGCCATCAATAATATTCTGATTGTTTTCTAAAACCCTACCCGATAGTTGCAATTTTTCATTATCAAAATCAGCAAAACCATTTATACTAAAAGAATCTTTATTTAAAGTATTACTTAATAAATCACCTTTCAATTTAATATTGGCCTCAAATTGCATTTTTCTATCCAAATTCTCAACATTATCAATTTTTTTAAAAGTTTTAATAATACTTTGCTTAATAACATACTTTGGATTATTCATTAGAATTAAAAAACTAGCACTTAAAATACCCAGCATTATTAACGAAAAAATACATATTTTAAACCACTTACTAGACTGAATTTTCTTACCTAAATTAAAATTTTTATCTCCATTTTTATAAAACAAATTATTCTTTAAATCACTATTATTCATTACAACTCCTCTATTCTTTTATTATTACCATCATTATTCATATAATACAACTAGAATATTCTGGACAATTAAATTTTTCTAACGCCAATATCAAAATAAAAACATATGTTTAAATATCTGTATCATACTTTCAAACATTTTTTTCTAGATAAAATTACCATCGTTAAATATTAATTAATCATTCTTATTTTTATGCCTATTTACCAATTCTTTTATTTTTCTAAAATAATGATTAATTCCCGACTTACTAATAGACTTTCCACTTTCAGTTGACACAATCTCAGCAAGTTCTTGATAAGATGTCTCGGGATATTTCAAACGATACTCAATAACTTCCTGAATTCGCTCATCTAAAAGACCAATTAAATCATGCTTTTTTAAATATTCTATATCTTCTAACTGTTTAAGCCCCGTTATAGTAGTTTTTTCTTGATTAGCAATTTCACAATTATTAAGACGATTAACCATATTTTTATGATCTCTATAGATTCTTATATCCTCAAAGAAAAACATACTATTTATTGCTCCAAACATTTTTAAAGTATCACTAATCATTTCGGCTTGCTTTACATAAACCATATATCTAGTTTTTCGTTTTAGAATTTTTGATACCACATTAAACTCTTTTAACAAATGAACAATTAAGTTTGCTTCTTCTCTTGAGGCAACACTCATTTCCATATGATAGCCGCTTGTTTGAGGATTACTTACACTACCAGTGGCTAAAAAAAGACCACGCAAGAAAGCAATTTTTTCTTCCTTTGTCGCTAGCATATAAGCATTAGGCATAACTTTAATACCATTTTCAAATATATTTAACTTTTCTAAAACAGCATTTATATTATTATTATAAGTTAAGATATAAATCTGTTTAACCCGAAAGCGATTTTGAATTCTAACTGTCATCTTAGGTCGTACTTGGAAGCACATCTTCATTAAAGAGTATATTCTTCTAGCAACCGAAGCATTTTCCATCGTCAGGACTATTTCGTCATTTTTGATATCACCGTCAAACCGAATAAAAGCCGAAAGTTCTGCAATAGCTTCCACAATATCCGTATCTAAATGAGCAATTTCATCTTTTATCCTTGTTGTATAAGTCATAAATATCACCTTTCTTTTCTTAGTATCCTTTATTATATTTTCTTTTTTTATTTATCTTTTTTTATTTATCTTTTTTTATTTATCCTCTTTTATTATTTTAGTTTTAGTAATTTTTTTAAATTAACCACTTTTTTATAAATGACATTTTAAGTAAATCACTTTTTAAAATTGTCATCTTCTTGCTTTTAATTATTTATCTTTAGAAATTTTATTACTTTTTATATTTTTTACTAAACTTCTAAATTATCAACAATATTATATCTAAACTTTCGCTTTTTTTATACAAAACTTTTATCTTTAGTTCAAATACTTGTTATATTTTGCTAAAATAGCTTTTTGAACAAATAAAAGTAATATGATATTCTACCAATCGATGTGAGCAAATACAAGTTATATTCATAAAATTACCCCATTTATAACTAATATCAACTAATTAACTAAAGTAATATAACTTCTATATTTTCTAATTCTAATACCTTACTTCGGCTCACATCAAAAAAACTATATTTGAATTTCGTTTTCCGATTTTCTTATATAGTTCTTTTTTTACTTTAAATTACTAATATTCTTAAATTTAATTTTATCTCGAATACCACCAAACACCAGTTTTAGGATATCCAGGAGGTTCGATTGAATTGGCAATAAACCTCGACCAGCTTGTATAATCCTTCAAATAATAGCCTTTGGAAATACCAAAGTGAAGATGAGTACCAGTTGTACATCTATCATAACCGCCGTGAGCTTTCGCTGTTGAACCACCACCAATTAAACCAATAACTGTGTTAGTAGTAACCTTATCGCCAACTTTAACTTTAATTGATAAAAGATGGGCATACTGCATAGTATAGGCTTTACCTAAAACATTAACATGAACATAAACAATATTGCCACCACAACTAGATTTACGAGTTATCGCTGCAACCGTTCCAGCTGCTGCGGCATAAGCAGGAGTTCCTTCAGCATTACCCCCAATATCATGAGCATTGTGGAAACTTCCAGTATTAAGTACAGGATTGCGATAACCCCAACGCGAGTTAATCTTCCCTTTAGTAACTGGCTTTAACCATCCCGCTGAAGCTTGAACAGATGTACAAGAAGTTAGCAACTGGGTTTCACTATTACAAATAGTTTTATAATAATCAATTAAAGTCTGTTGATTTTTAATCTGAGAATCTATATCCTCATTGATATCATTAATTTCTTCTAACTGATTATTTAATTTAGAAATGGCTTGGAAAGTATTAGCTATTTTTTCATCTAATTGATTATTTTTATTAGCTAAATCTACTTTTAATTGTTCATTTTCTTTAATTAAACCATCTAACTCATCAATCTTATTTTTATAATAACTAGACAATTGCGATACTGCTTCAACCCGCATAATTAAATCAGTCGGACTAGAAGCTCCTGTAATATATTCTAAATACTCATTTTGATTAGTACTTAGTTGATAATATTTAAGTACTAAATCAACATCTTCTTTAGCCTTAGTAATATCTTCATTACTTTTCTTAATTTTTTCTTCGGCATCAACTACCGAACTTGCAATTTGTTGTTGTTCGGCTCTAGCATTTTCTACCGCTTGTTTATTTTGATTTATTTGATTTTGGGTTTGTTTCTTATCGTTTTGAGCATCTGTTTTTTGCTTCTTTAACGCCTCTAATTCCTTTCTTAATCCCGCAATAGTCGTAGCCTTGCTATTATTTGTAGCAGCCATAACACTAAAAGGCTCTACAAAATAAGGAATTAGCATCAAAATAACTAAAATTAATCTAAAACTATAACTTACTATTTTCTTCATTATATTTTCAAATACTTTCTAACAGCCCTGCTACTGCCAAACATTCCAACAAGACCACCCACTACCATTAAAATTATTGAAACAAACCACACTAAATTCATTGGTTTAATAAGCTCAACAATATGGGAAAATAAGTAACCATCAAAATGATCATAAATCAAAATATAACCATAAATAGTAATGATTATGGGAATTATAGAACCAATAATCCCTAAAATAAAGCCTTCAATTATAAATGGTTGTCTTATAGCAAAATTACTAGTTCCAACTAATCTTTTTATTTCAATCTCATTTCTTCTAGAGAAAATAGTTAATTTAATTGTATTGCTAATCAAGAAAGCTGTTACTAAAATTAAAGCACACACAATTACAATCATCGCTTTTTCAACTACATCAAAGATGAAAACCAACTTATCAACACTATCTTCACCATACTTAGCTGATTTAACACCGTCCATATTTCTAATAGCCTCGGCAACATAAGACAAACTTTTAATATCAGTAACTTTAACTGTTATTGAATCTAATAAAGGATTCGTATCTAAATAACTCAATGTCGTCCCGAGCTCTTCGCTAGAATCTATCATTTCTTGTTTCCAATCGTCTTTGGATTTATATATTAACGATTCGTAGTTGTTCAATCCTTTTATTTTTTCTTCAATTGTATTTCGTTCTTCTTCTGTAACATCTTCTTTTAAATAAACCACAATCGTCAAAGTTTCCTCTAATCTTTTTGTAAAATGATCAACATTAGCACTTATTACCATCGCAATGGCTACTAAAACTAGTGTTATCGTTATACAAGTAATAGAGGCAATAGAAAGACTAAAATTTCTAAAAACACTGCGGATACCATCGCGAAAATTTCTAGTCAATATTCTCATGTACTTCATAAACTTTATATTCACCTCTTTCTATATCACTTACCTTAACACCATCTTCAATCGTAATAACTCTTTTCTTCATTTTATTAACAATTTCTTTATCATGAGTTGCCATTACAACTGTAGTGCCTAATTCTTTATTAATTCTATTTATAGTTTTCATAATATCTTTAGAAGTTTCTGGATCTAAATTTCCCGTCGGTTCATCACATATTAACACTTTGGGTTCATTAACTATAGCTCTAGCAATACATACTCTTTGCATTTCTCCCCCAGATAATTCCTTCGGCATACTTCTTACCTTTTCTTTAAGACCAACTAATTCTAAAGCTGTCATAACTTTAGGTTTTATCTCACTAGCTTTAAAGCCTTGAGTCTCTAACGGAAAAGCTACATTTTCATAAACTGTAAGCTTAGGAAGTAATTTAAAGTCCTGAAACACCACACCTAGTTTACGACGCAATTTATAAACTTTACCATTTCTTAATTTGCCAACATTAATTCCGCCAACATAAACTTCACCTTCGGTTGGTCTTTCCTCACGATAAAGCATTTTAATTAAAGTTGATTTTCCAGAGGCTGTTGGACCAATAATAAAAACAAACTCGCCCTTTTTGATACTTAAATTAACATTTGCTAATGCTGTAACACCATTTTTATATACTTTTGAACAATTTTTTATTTCAATAAATTTCACTACAACCACCTTACCATAATCAATATATCACAGTTTTGTGAAAAATAAAAGAACAATGCCCAATAGACATTATTCTTCAGTAACTAAATACGCTGTATATTCATTAATAATCATATTAATAATTGGTAATAATTTTTTTACCTGACGATAAGAACTATAATCATAACTTGACTTAGCACTAGCTAAAACAATCATTGGGTGATAGCCAAACAAAACTCCCGAAGAAATGGTTACATCTTTCGTAAATCCTTCCTTAGTAGCACTGCTAATATTAGGAATAGTATTTTTAAAATAATTATAAGCATTAGTAGAAAGTAAATTTAAGTACTCTTCTCCCCAAGAATTTTCAGTGGCAAAATGGTATATTTCTTGCCAAATCATCGCCATACTTCTTAAATCAGTAAGTCCCCAAGGATTATACAAAGACAAATGTAACTTTTTTATCCCCAGTTCATCTAACATTGCATTATAACCACTAACCCCAAAATGTCCGTGTAACATTTTATAGGCCACATTATCACTATACACAACAGTTAATTTTATTAAGTCTCTAATCGAATACATCGTCCCAACTGGACTTAATTTAACGGTACCAGTGCCGCTATTATAATAATTATAAGTATATGGTATTTCTTCGTCTAAGCTTATATTGCCAAGACTCACTTGCTTATAAAGATATAAACAGTACGCTGATTTAATTACACTAGCCGTTTGATAAGCTTGATCAACATTATAGCCAAAAGATGTTCCCGTAGCCATATCGATTACATAAATAGAAGAATAGGACTTGTAGTTATTGATAGTTTGATATAATAAATTTTTAACCCCATCACTTACAGTAAAATCTGTATTTAAAGTCGTCAATTCATTTTTTACATAAGAATAAGAATTTATATCTAGTCTATCAATATTTCTATCTAACTTTTCTCCTGGATTAAATTCATTTTCATAGTCATAATCATAATCAGGCATTTCTTCATTTTTACTTAAAAGTTCCTTATTTTCTTCAAAAGCATCATTCTTAGTCAAAGCATCAGCTTTTACATCACCATATGTTTTTTCTATATATAAATTAACTGTTTTACAGGCAAGTAGCCCAATGACTCCTGCCAAAAGTACCAATATAACAAAATATTTTATAAATTTCTTTATCATAGCCAATCCTTAGTTTCATCACATTTTTCTATAAATTTTATAATTCATAAGCCCACTTAAGCCAATTTTAATATTTACCAAATTAGTGTTTAACAAATTAATATACATTATCATGTTAACCAACTTATCAAATTTCTTTTTAAAGTAACAACTTATATTTGAAATGAACTTATAACTTTTTCTAGCAAATTTAAATTAACATTCTTTTTTCTTTCTTCCCACCAGTTACCTCATAACAATCACTAACAACAATAAATGCATTAGGATCAATCTCTAAGATTTTTTCCCGAAAAGCATTATAAGCTCTAGTTGGCACCACTATTTGCAGCATTTTTCCTTTTTCAAACATAAAACCGCCAGTGGTATCTAAAATTGTTACCCCAGTATGCATATTATTAATAGCGTAATCCTGTATCTTGCGATATTTTTTGCTAGAAATTAAAAACATTTTACTAGTAGAAATTCCAATAATAATTTTATCAACAATATTAGTAGAAATTATTAATAAAATCAGAGAATATATTGCCCTTGGTATTCCGAAAACCAAAATTCCTAGCAGAACAATTACGGTATTCATTAATAGCTGAGCATTTCCTTCAGTCAAATGTTGATATTTATGAATAATTTTCATAATAATATCACTGCCACCCAAAGTAAAACCACTCTTATAGATTAAGCCATTACCTAACCCCAACAAGACCCCCGCTATAATAATGATGATAACAATATTAGAAAATGTTAAAAAAGGAGCCATTACATCACAAAGCGGTTTGACAAAATCAATAAGTAAAGGATAAAGGATAGCTCCTATTACACTATTATAAGTTGTATCCTTATCTAAAGTAAAATACGATAATATTATTAGAAAAATACTACTCCCAAAAATAAAATAAGATGGTTTAATTCCACATAAAAAATTTAGCATAGTAGCAATACCCGTCATACCACCAATATTAAATTCATTTGGCAAAACAAACAAGTTATAATTAAATGCTAAAATCAACAAACCTACTAGAAATGCCAATAATTTTTTTAGTCTTTCCATATCAGTTATATGCCCTATTACTCTTTTCATTATTTTACTCCTATTATAATAATACTATATTTTTTTGATTTTGCATATAGTTAGTGAGGTGAATTTTTAAATGAATGGAACATATTATCAAAACCCAACTTTCCCAACTAACCAAAATAATTATGATGTCAACATGAATTCTATCCCGAATAATCAAGGTCTTCCTAACAATAACAATATGGCTAATAGCACAAATATTCCAAGTACAATAAACAACTACAATCCTGATTATAATCCCACCACATCACTGCCTATGGAGCAAAGTTATATTGAAAATATTTTAAGGTTGAATAAAGGAAAAATGGTTAAAGCTTATGTTAGTTTTCCGGATTCTACCGAATGGCGCAACAAAATTTTTGCAGGGCGCATTGAAGAAGCAGGTCGCGATCATCTAATTATCAGCAACCCCAACACTGGTGAGTGGGATTTAATTTTAATGATTTACTTAAATTATGTTACCTTTGATGAAAGAATAAACTATAGCCATAGCTATTCACAAAAGAACTTCTAAAAAAAGAAGTTCTTTACTATTTCTAAAGCAATTCCTAATTTTCCTGAATAAAAATGTCCCGGATAAATTTTTGTATCTAATGGATATTTGCTAATTTTTTCTAAAGATTTTTGCATTTCTTCATGACTTCCCGTTGGCAAATCCATGCGACCAATTGAGTTATAAAACAAAAAATCACCCGTAAACATTACCTTTTCATCAGCAAAATAAAAAGTTTTAGAATCATTTGTATGACCAGAAGTGGCAATTACTTCATATTTAAAAGTTTTATTTTTATATTGATTAGCTTTTACTCTGTATTTATCCTCTAATTGCTTCAAAGCTCCAATATGATCAAAATGATTATGGGTAACCAAAATTTCTTCTAACTCGCCATGAATTTCACTATCAATTTTTGCAAATTCATCGCCGGGGTCAATTACCAAATACTTACCATCTTTTTCTAAAATATAACAGTTTTCATCTAACTCTCCTACTACTAGTTGCTTTATTTTCATCTATATCACCAGTAACTACAATAGCACATAATTTATTTACTAGCAAGTTTCTATGTGTTATACTATTCGTATAAGATATGAGGTGGAATTATGGCGTTTATTTATGCTATCTTAATCATTTTGATTGTTGGCGGAATTGGTACTATCACATATATTGTTTATTACAATGCTCTTCAAGATTGTAAAGTTAAAATTGATGAAGCAGAAAGTATGATAGATGAGGCTCTTCGTTCAAAATATGATATTCTTCTTAAGTTAGAGTCTATAATTAAAAACAATATAAAAGAAACAAAAATCAATTTTAAGGATTTAAATGACCTAAAAAAAGAAAGCATCTCTAATTTTCAACTAGAGCGAAAATTAGTTGATACTGTCTTACTTATTAGCAAAATTCAAGATGATTTTCCTGAATTAGAAGAGCAAAAAGATTATCGTGAGCTTCTAAATGACATTCGAGTTATGGATGAAAGAATAAATGCTTCTAAAAAATTTTATAACAAATATACTTCTAAATCTAATGAATTAGTCCGTAAATTTCCATCAAATATTATTGCTAAATTTCATAATATTACCATTCGCAACTTCTTTGATAATAAAGATATGAATGATGATATCATTAATGATTTTAAATTATAATCGCCAATCAATCGGTTGGAGATTATTTTTTTGCAAAAATTCATTAGTTCTTGAAAAAGGTCGACTCCCAAAGAAACCACTACGACACGAAAAAGGTGATGGATGGGGGCTTGTTATAACTAAATGAATTGGATTAGTTATATATTGAGCTTTAGACTTGGCAAAATTCCCCCATAATATAAACACTACTGGTGTCGTTTTAGCATTGACTTTTCTAATAATATAATCTGTAAGTGGCTCCCAACCTAGATTTTTATGTGAAGCAGGACAATCTTTTTTTACGGTCAAAACACTATTTAATAGTAAAACGCCTTCTTTTGCCCACTTTGTTAGATCACCATCTCTATGTGGCATAATACCTAAATCATCATATAATTCTTTATAAATGTTTTTTAAAGATGGTGGTATTTTTATATCTTTATGAACCGAAAAAGACAATCCCATCGCTTCCCCTACGCCATGGTAAGGGTCTTGGCCTACAATTACAACCTTTACATCTTTATAAGGCGTAAGTTTTAAAGCATTAAAAATATCTTCTTTTGGTGGAAAAATAGTTTCTTTATTATATAAATTCAATACACCCTGATAAAATTTACCAAAGTTAGGGCTATCCCAAATAACTTTTAATTCATTATCCCAATCATTACCTATCATAACTTTCACTTCTCTCTACATCTTAATTTTATCAAATAAAAAGACCACTGTCTTTAATTTCAGTAATCTTTTTAACTTTTTTAAAGTATTTATAATAAGTTGAATTTTATTTATGATATGTTTCATTATTATTTATTTTAAAAGCCCGATATATTTGCTCTAACAAAACACCTCTAAATAAACCGTGGGGCATTGTCATCTTCGAAAATGACAACTTCAAATTAGCAGCATTTTTAATATTTTCTAATATTCCATCGGAACCACCAATAATAAATGTAATACAACTATAATGATTAAAAGTTTCATTTATAAAACTAGCAAACTCTAAAGAATTCATTTGTTTTCCTTCGATTGCTAAAGCTACAACATATTCATTCTTGCCTATATTTTTAATAATTTCTTTACTTTCTTGTTCAATATTGCTATCTTTTACTTCAATAATATTAAATTTATGATACTTATTAATTCTTTTATTATAATCTAAAATCATATCCATTAGATATTTTTCTTTTATTTTTCCAACACAAATCAACTTTATCATAACTCTATAATCTCCGATTTTTCATTTTGTTTAGCACAACTAATATTTTCAAAATCAACCCCGTACTCCAAGAAAATATTTTTGATTGTTTCCATAGCTTTTTCTTCCGTATTATTTTCATGAGAAAGGTGCGTTAATATTATTTTTTGCGTATTTTTGCCAATTAATTTAGCTAAATAGATACTAGCATCTTTATTAGATAAATGTCCATAAGGTCCAACAACTCTATCTTTTAACCAAGCTGGATATTTACCATTTAGTAACATCTCCACATCATGATTACTCTCAAACAAATATACAGTCTTATCCCTTAAAGAGTTAAAATATTTTTGATTCAAATAACCAGTATCAGTTAAATAAACAACGCTATTATTTCCTTCATACAAAATATATCCTTTAGAATCCTTAGTATCATGGCTAGTTTTTATTACTTCAATTTTAACATTATCTAAATAAATATCATCATCAAAAAGAATTAAATGTTCATACTTACTTATTGGGTTTTCACTTCCCAACTCACCTATCATTCCTACTGTCATATAAACATTTGCCTGATATTTTTTTATATAATTTTCTAAAGCTCCAATATGATCGCTATGAATATGCGATATGATTATAGTATCAATATCAGTTAAAGAAACGCTTAATTCTTCTAAGCGTTCCTTTATATATCTAACATTAGTTCCCATATCAAACAATATTTTGTGTTTTTCCGTTTCTACATAAGTAGAGTTTCCCTTAGAACCACTAGCTAATACACATATTCTCATTATCTATATATTGTGATAGGATTTATAGCTTTACTGCCTTTTTGATATGGCACCCCAGTCCAGAAACCTAAGTGTAAGTGCGTACCAGTAACCAAACCACTCTTACCCATGGCGCCAATCTTCTGTGCACGGCTTACTTGTTGATTTTTAGAAACATAGACATCTGACAAGTGGGCATACAATGAACAGTATCCATTTGGATGTTGAACAATAATGTTTAAACCACTACTTTTACCAGCATATCCACCGTAACCAGTCCATATAACTGTACCAGATGCAATTGCAAAAATTGGTGAGCCATAACCAGTACCAGATATATCTAAACCATCATGACTTGTACGGTTAAATAAGTAACGCGTACCAAAACCCGAAGTAATAATATATGGCTTTAATGTTGGCCAAGCATATTCCGTACCATCATCAACATAATTACCCCAGTTACCACTCGAAATAGATTTTTTACCTTTAACAATAACTTCATTAACAGTTTCTCTTACCATATATGTATTATCTTTATCGATAACAACTTGTTGACTGGCATCTCCATTAATTACCTGTGTACGCGAAGCAACACGGCGAATACCATTAACGCCCTTCGTTTGAACTAAACGATAACTAGTATCTTTAGAATAATCATACTTTGTTTCTGTCGAATATTTTTCTTCAACATCTTTAACAATATATTTATCATATACCAATTGTAACATTGGATTAATTAAGGATATAACTACTTTATCTCCAACTGCTAATAAGTCATTTTCACTATTATATTTGGGATTAGCTACCAAAAATTCGGAAACATTTAACTCATTAGCCTCGGCAATACTAGCAATTGTATCTCCTACTTTTACTGTATATTCTGATTCTTTACTATCAGTTCCAAATAACAAATACTTACTTAAGCTATCTACATCTGTAAAAATTTTCTCATCAGTGCTTATATAAGATTCTTTAATTGATATATTTTCTTGAAAATAAATATTTTCAATTCGTTCACCTACATCAACAATCTCTTTTTGTTCATTATTAATATAAGCTAAATATTCATCTTCCGGAATAAATGATAAGATAACTTTCTTTATTGCTTCTTCAAATACCTTTTCATCTAAAACATTAATTTTAAACAATACTTTTGAATCTCCATTATCATCTTTATCACTTACTGTAATAGTATAACCCTTTATAGTAAAATTCTTTGATTCTTTTATTTTATCATAAATTTCTGTAACACTAGAAACACTAGAATTATATGTATTTAATTTAGTTATTGAAAATCCTTTTGGGGGATATACTTGATCTACATTATATTCTTCTTTTATACTCGATTGTTCTTCATTAATAAGTGCATAAAGTTCATCTTGACTACCAATCATTCCTATTTTTTCACCGTTTAAGTATACTTGATAAACCCCTTCTACTTCATCAGCATAACTAGTTTTATAAGAAGTGGCAATAAACATTGCTACTCCAAATATCATTGTCGTTAATATGCATAGAATTTGTGTCTTTTTACTCATCAATATTCTCCTTCTTTTTCAAGAACCATATAGTTTTTGAAATTCATCATTGTCGGTTCAAATAGTACTGTAAATTTACCAGTACCACCTTTTCTGTGTTTTGCAATGATTATATCTGTCTCGACATTTTCCGATTTTCCTAACTCTGTCTTGGCTTTATAGTAATCTTTACGATTTATAAACATAACAATATCGGCATCTTGCTCAATTGAACCTGATTCTCTTAAGTCTGCAAGCATTGGTTCATTATTTTCTCTTTTTTCTGCATTACGGGAAAGCTGCGCTAAAGCAATAACAGGAACTTTAAGTTCCATTGCCATCGTTTTAATAGCTCTTGAAATATCTGAAACTTCTTGTTGTCTAGATTCTGGTCTCCTGCCGCCCATAGTAAGTAACTGCAAGTAATCGATAATAATTAATCCTAGACCTTCTTTTTTGGTTGCAAGTCTACGACATTTAGCTCGAATATCATTAACAGTAATACCAGAATTATCTTCAATATAAATATTAGTATCAGCAAGTTGACTTACTGCTTCATTATATTTTTTCCAATCATTCTGTCCCAACTGACCATTAGTTAACTTTTTGCCTTCAATTCCTCCTAAAGCGCTAATCATACGATTGACCAACTGTTCGGCAGACATTTCTAAGTTGAATACAGCAATAGCTTTTTTCGTACTTTGAGCAGCATGAGTAGCAATATTTAAAGCAAATGCTGTCTTTCCCATACCGGGACGAGCCGCAATAACAATCATTTCACCTTCATGTAAACCACTAGTTGCTTTATCTAAATCATAAAAACCAGTTTCTAAACCTGAAATAACACTATGATTTTGGGATAAATATTCTAATTGCTCTTGAGCTCTTGCTAATACCTCATTAATTGGGGCAAACTCAGTTGTCTGACGCGATCTAATAACATCTAAAATATTTTTTTCAGCCGTATCAAGTAGCCCCGTAACATCATCTGAATCATTATATGCGTCTGTTACAATATCTGTTGCCGTCGTTATAAGATTACGAACTATCATCTTTTCTTTAATAATGTTAATATAATAATCCAAGTTAGCAGCACTTACAACAGAGGTTATAACATCAGCCAAATATGTGGGGCCTCCAATTGCTCCTAAACTTTTAGACTTATCCAGTTCATCAGCCACAGTTGTTTGATCAATAGGTACTCCCGCATCATGTAAATTTTTTATAGCAAGAAAAATCTTTTTATTAGCATCACTATAGAACATATCATCAGTAACTTCTTCTAAGACTTTACTAACAACTCTTTCATCAAGAAAACAAACACCCAAAACTGACATTTCAGCATCTAAATTTTGTGGCATTTTTCTTGCCATATTATCACCTTACTTCACTAAATTAACTCTGATATTGAAGCGCACCTTCTTATGTAGTTCAACTGTTACATTGTGAACTCCAAGTGTATCTAAAGGAGCGTCAATTTGAATTTGCTTTTTATCTACTTTATACCCCATTTTGTTTAAGCTCTCAGCAATTTGTTTAGAAGAAACATTACCGAAAACTTTATCCATAGCTCCCGTTTTTACTTTAAAAGTAATATTTTCTCTAATTATTTTATCACGCATTTCTTGCATTTCTTTAACTAGTTTTTCTTCTTCTTGCTTACGCTTATCAAGCTCATTTGATAATATTTTGGTACTAGTCTTTGTTGCCGCAACAGCTAAACCGTTTTTAATCAAATAATTCATTCCATAGCCATCACTTACTTCAATAATATCATCTTTTTTACCTTGTTTTTTAACATCTTTTAGTAATATAACTTTCATGTTTTTTCTCCTTTTTAATTCCTACTTATTGTATCAAATATATACTTATCAGTCAAAAAAATTTATCCTTTTATTATGGATAAATTATACTTTTTTTCCGTTCTTTTTTAGAAATTTACTCTATAAAAACTCCTGTTTACTATGTGTTATTTAATACATATATAACTGGTTTTAAAACATAAATCTGTCTTATATTATTTTTCTGGTCATTATCATCAACTTTCTTATAAATACTAATCATTTTATATATCTTAATACTTATTTTACAACTCCAATTCCTAGTCTTTAATTTTTCTAAAATCTACACACTTATAAATATTTAAGGTCAAAAGAAAAAGACTAAAAATTAGTCTTTAACATATGGAATTAATGCCATAAATCTAGCATATTTAATTTGTTGTGCAATATGTCTTTGATGTTTAGCACAAGCACCGCTTTGTCTTCTGTTTACAATCTTACCTTTTTCAGTAATGTACTTTAGAATTATAGGTACATCTTTATAATCGATAGATTTTCCAGCACACATTTGACAAATTTTCTTTTTCTTACGATAAAATTCTGCCATTTTATATTCTCCCTTCTTAGAAAGGTAGGTCATCATCAGTTAATGATACTTCATTACCCATTGCAGCATAAGGATCCATATCCAAATCAGCAGTAACAATATCATTATTGACCATACCATTATTATTTGGAACCGCATTATTTGCAGTATAAGATGAAGTATTTAAACTACTTTCTGGAATTTGACTACCACCAGCTCTTGAGCTTAGGAATGTTACATTATCAGCTATTACTTCAGTAACATATCTCTTAGTGCCATCTTGGGCATCATAACTTCTTGTTTGTATACGACCTTCGACAGCTACTTGTGAACCTTTAGTACAATACTTAGCAATATTTTCAGCTTGTTTTCTCCAAGCTACACAGTTGATAAAATCAGCTTCTCTTTCCCCATTTTGATTAGTAAAATTTCTATTAACAGCAATCGTAAATGAGGTAGTTGCATTACCAGTTGCGATAGTGCGTAACTCAGGATCTCTTGTCAATCTTCCAATTAAAATTACTTTATTCATTTTTTACTCCTCATCTAATTTGATAATTAAGTGTCTAATAATATTTTCATCAATAGACATTTTACGATTAACTTCTTTGATAGCTTCTTTATTTGCAGTCATAGTCATTACAAAATAATAACCACTAATTTCCTTTTTTATAGGATAAGCTAACTTCTTTTGTCCCATTTCTTTAAAGCTTTCTACTTTAGCTTTAAGACTTTCAGCTAATTTTTTTACATTTTCAGCAGCAGCCTTAACATTACTTTCTTCCATAGTTGCTTTAACAATGAACATCATTTCGTATTTATTCATTTTCTACACCTCCTCTTGGTCTTCCGGCTTACACTTATTTGTGAAGCAAGGAGTAATCACTACTCGTTTTGTATTATAGCAAACCAACTTCTTTAATTCAAGAACTTTTAAACATTTTTTGCTATTGATTTTGACCTTTATTTTTAATAAATCAACCCCTTTTTATCATGATACTTATTTTTATATCAAAATTTATTAAATTTTCTTTTCATTTAATTTATTTTACTTTCCAACCAATTTTTTATAAAATTTTAAGACATAGAAAAAGACTTCCTAAGAAGTCTTAAACATAAGCCATTACTGCAAATATAATTAACAGTAGGACTAAAAGTATAACGGCAAATTTCCAAATGTTTTTTAGCCATTCTTTGTAAGAAACATCATACATTGATAGACCAGTTACAAGTAAAACACTAGTTGGTGCTACCAAAGAAACTAAACCATTAATTGAAGTCATAATTACAAGCATTGTTCCAGTATAATCAGCAAATCTAGCAGTATATGTAGCTCCTAAAGTGAAACCACTAAATCCGAAATCTACATGGAAGAATGATGCTAACGCATTTGCAACTGTTGCACTAATTGGATTAAATGTTGTCCCAACAATCTTATCAACTATTGTATTAGTAAATCCACCCCAATAGCAAATAACAAACATTGTATAAGCAAGTACGATAAATAAAGCAGGTTTTAATGTTTTCTTCATACCTTCAACAGCAGCTTCTAACAATTGGTCCATTTTAACCTTGCTAAATAATTTAACAAAAATTAATATTATCATAGCAATATAACAAATTGTATAAATATCCCATTCTCCAAAGGCACTAACTTTACCAAGAATATAGCCAAAGATTGGATGTGAATTACCACCAATAGTAACAGTAACTTTTGTTGTTAACCATGTATGGAATGTACTAAACACATCAATGCCAAAAGCACTACTCCATGGCATATATCCTAAAACGCAAAATGCAAATAATAAAATAAATGCCGCAAGATATGGCCAAGCTTTACCATTTCTTCCATCACCTGTTAAAGGCACTAAATCAATTGGTTCGGCTACAGCTTCTTTATTCTTATTTTTCATTTTAATTAAAACGATATTTAATAAGATTAATGCTAAAGCTAAAATTCCAAAACGAACTAGTAAGTTAGTAGTAATACTAACATTCATTGTTTTTGCTAGATAATCAAGACCTAAAGTTGAAGTTGTTTGTCCAACAAATCCCACTATCATCGCACCGAATGTCATTAAAACACTTTTTAGTTTTCCAAATCCTAGACGACTAGCAATACTTATTATTAATGGCATAAATAATAAAATTGGGAAACTTTGAGTTGCCATTGAAACAAACAAAGCAATAATAACAGTGTGAACTAAAGCAAACCATTTTTTCTTACCAATCCAAAACTCTGCGGCATTATCTACTAACTTTTTATAACCGTTAGTTCTAGATAAAACACCATAGAATAGACCAACAACAAGAGCAAATACTACTTGTAACAAATAATAGTTACTGGCATAAAACATTGCTAAAAATGTCTCATTAATCCCAGTTCTTGCAGGATCAGTTGTTTTAATGGTTGCTGAACTAAATGTACCTGCTGGAATTATCCATGATAGAATAATTGCAACAAAAATAGATATAGCTAGAGCCTTAAATAAGAAATGACTAGTCTTTTTAGGTTGTTTTTTATCACTAATTACTTCCTTTTTTGGAACTTCTTTTTCTGGTTTAGTTTCTTCTACAACAGCTTCTACTTCTTTTTTAACAGATTTAGTAGTCTTTGTAGAACTTTTCTTTTTTCCATTTTTCTTTTCCATTTTTCTTTACCTCCAATAAAATTATAACACAAAATCAAGGCTTGCCAAGTCTTTTTAAGTGAAATATAACTTCACAATAAGCCTAAAGTCCTATAATTTTTCTTAGGGTAAACAAAAATAACTTTTATCTACTAACTTTTTCTTTAACATCAGCACTTTTTAAGCAAAAAGATTCCAAATAAGGTATTAACACATTTTTATATAATTCTTCAAAAGAACTATAATTTGGCATATTCTCTTTTATAAGATCCGCTATTTCCTCAGTTCTAACAAAGCCAACTTTCTTAAACCATTCAAAATCTGGTCGCATTTCTTCTCTTGATATCCATTTTTCACTCATCAAGGCCGAAACAGCCCTTACAAAATATTCATATAACAGTGTTTTAGTCATTCCTGAATAAGTCTTAGGTAAACCATTTGTCAGTGCTTCCTTGATTAAATAATCATAATTAGAAACAGTATCATAATACTTATCCACAATTGGATTAACAAAATGATGAGCAAATTCATGATTTATCGAAATAAAATTATATCTTTTATTTACAGAGAACTTACCATTTTCGTACTTAATCGCTCTAGTACAATATAGAAAATTACCAATGGTTGAAGAAAACCCACCATTCATAAAAATAGAACCACTAATATTTAAATCAATATCTTCCTTACTTCCAAAGAAATTTAAAACATAAGCCTTATTATATCCATCTGGTAATTTACCCAAAGCCTCTTGTTGCAACTTTAATTCTTCTTTATTATCTTCTAAAATTTTATTCATATCAAAAGATAAATAAACTTCTTTTACTAGTTCTAAATATTCTCTTAAATCCTCTTTTTTAAAAGGTTTATTAATTTTAACAATATCTTCATATCTAATAGAAAAATCCTCATTAAATAAATAAGCTATATGATTGTAATAAGCCTCATCATCTATATCTAACATATATTTTTCTAATTGAGGAAATTTATCAAAATCAATCTTACTTACAATATCGTTAAAATACTTAGTATTTGGAAATTCTACCCAATCAAATTCATCTTTATTTTTATAATTATTTTTTATTACATAACTACACACGATAGCATGAATAAAATCTACTCTCTTATCTAATCCAAATTTTATATCACACATAATATCATCTCTTTTCATCACTTTATAATTTTTACTATTTATCAATATACTTATTAAACATACTATCCATTATTTTTCTTCACTACTTCTATATTTGAATAGTACTGATGGTCGATGCCCTTCACCTTTTTTTACTTTATCCGTTTTTACAACTTTATTAGCGATAATCCTTCTAAACGCAGGATCTAACAATTCTTTATTTAAAATAACTTCATAAACTTGTTGCAAATCTCCCAAAGTAAAATATTCAGGCATCAAATTAAATGCAATATCCGTATAACTAATTTTATTTTTAAGCCTTTCAATACCAGTATAAATGATTAAGGAATGATCAAAAGCAATATCGTTACTCTCTTCTATTACATAAGAATAATTGTCAGAAGTTTTTTCTTTTAATATCTTTTTTAACTTGAACTTTAATTGCACATTATTGTTATCTAGCAAAACTAAAATGTTATCTTCATCCTCAAAATATTTAACATTAAACCACGAAGCATTGAATGCTAAATTATTATTAAGCAAATTTTTATCTACCAAAGCCATATATGATGTTGATAACACACGCATTCTTGGGTCTCTTTTTACACTTCCAAAAGTATATAACTGTTCCAAATAAATATTTTCTAAATTTGTTTCTTTTTTTAAAATTCTCTTAGGACTATCTTCTAAATCCTCATCAATTCCAACAAACCCTCCAGGTAAGCACCATTTATTTTTAAATGGATAACTATCTCTCTTAACCAATAAAACGCTCATATGTTTCTTAGTTGTCTTACGATAATTTGCATTTTCTTCACTGCTAATACTAAACACAAGAATATCCGTTGTTACCGATAATAAATCAAAATCATTTTTATTATAATTTTTTAAAAATTCTTCCTCACTTTTATACATCATGTTCTAAAATCCTTTCTTCTTAACCAATTTATTATATCAAACATTATATTTTTCTTCACAAATTTTCCTTAAATCTGTCATCAACTTATAATAACTCCTTTATTATTTTGATTTTCTTTAATTATTTATCATATAAAAACTAAAAAAATAACTATGCTTTATAAAAAAGAGGTATTTTTAACCCCAAAAGTTGTAATTCGCATAGTGACATAATTAGCAATACAATTAAAATATATTATTTTTCCCAATTTTATTTAATCTTTTTTATTTTCTTACCCATTTCCATTTATATAAACTTCTATCTAGCCGAATGCCATCTCTTGCCATAGCATCCTTCAATTTTTCAGCATCTCTATACAGAAACGAGTCTCTTTCATCAACTAATGATAGTGAAACTATTATTTCAGCATTACGATTTCTATTCTTAAAATATCTCCTTAATAAAATTGTTAAATTTGCAATATCAGTCTCCAACAAAGTTCCAGCAAGTGTTATACTGGTCAAATTTGGCATCTTGTCTAAAAGTGCTAATAATTTCTTGGCATCCGCAAAATCTTTAAACACATCTATTTCTTTAACATTTAATTCTTGATATTTAATTTTATCTTTTTCTAAAAGCCCTTTTTTATAGCAGAGATAACTACTTCTAATATATTTATTATATAGCATTTCCTTTGTTTCAAAGTCTAAATTGTTACCAGTAATTGATTTTATTCTTTTACAAGAATCTAGTGTAGATGTATTTATAAAAAATATACTTTTATTATCATACACGCTATAATAAAGCAATGCCCGTAAATCACTCATTGTCTCTATCTGGCAAGCCTCATCGTTAAGTATAAATACCAAATTTTTTTCATTTTCTAATTTTGTTTCCATATAAAATCCCCCACAATTAAGTTATTATCATTTTGCTAATAACAGTGCATATTTTTTAGAAAGAGTCTTCTCTCTTTCGTTATTAACATTATATTAATATCACAGCATTTTGTCAACTGTTTTTTACAAAATGTTAAAAAGATTTTTAATTACTATCATCTTATTTTTGGATAAGCCCTTCGTTCATTCGTAAGTCCAATTAAATAATCAACACTGGTATTATAAAATTTAGCTAGTTGTACTAATCTTTCTACAGAAATCAACTGTATACCTAATTCATACTTAGAATATTGTTGTTGTGTAGTCCCTAAAATTTTAGCAATATCACTTTGTTTATAATCTCTATCTTCTCTAATTTCTTTTAGCCTTGAAATATCCATATTTATTCCTGCTTTGCAAGAATAATCTCACACATCTTTTTATATGTAGCCTGTATACATCTTTATAGATGTAAATTAATTTTTAAATTAAGTAATTGATTTAATATTTACTTAGAAAGTAGGAAAATATGAAAAAAATAATATCTTTAGTATCTTTAATACTTTGTACGCTTACAATACCTATAATTTATTTTATTAAACAAAATAATAATAAATATATTGCCGTTTATCTTGATAATATAGAAAGTACTTCTATTCCTGATAGAAATTCTAATTATATTATAGATAAAGTTATTTGTGATAATGATGCCACAGGAACTTGGGACAATGTAAATTGGAGTCTATTAGTAACTAATCTTTCCAAAAGAAGTAATTGTAAAACTTATTTTCGAAGTAAAAAAGATATTACAATCACTTATGACAATAACTATATAAAAAATAATATATTTGAAGAAAAATTTAATTCTGAATCATTAAGTATTTCATCAAATTGTACAAATAATACATATCTAACCCATAATATAAGTTACATTAATGGTTACAAAAAATATACCTTTCAAGCCGATACAGCAGATTGTGTTAGAGACGGTATATTCCTTAATAATAAAAATGCCCTTGAGGAAAATACCATTTATCATTATAGCTTCGAAGCAAAAGCAAGTGAAAACTTTTCTATTTATGTTGGTCCAGAACAAAATGGTCAAAAAACTTACTCTGTAAATCTTAATTGGCAAAAATATAGTACAACTTTTACTAGTAAAAACATAAGTTGGAGAGTAGCGTTTACCTTTTACTTTTGGATGCCTAGTTCTGGAACAAGAACATTAGAAGTTAAAAACATAGCTCTTCAAGAAGGAGAATATGATAATTTTTCTACTACTATTTTAAAAGAATATGATAATCTAAATAACACATTGCCAACTCCAACTAGAGAAAACTATACTTTTTTAGGTTGGTATACTGATCCCATTGAAGGAGAAAAAATATCTTCTAAAACTATAGTAACAGAAGATACAACTTATTATGCCCATTGGCAATACAATGAATCCGAATAAATCAAATAAGAAAAGCACCTACTCAACATTGAATAGATGCTTCTCACAAATTAACATAATGGACTAAAGAAACATCTAACAGCTCAAATCAAATGTATCTCTTTTTTTATTTAAGAACCTTCGTTCTTTCAATAGTAGTATAACATAATCAAAATTTTTTGCAATTGTTTTTTAATTTTTATCATAATAATATATATTTTAATAAATTAATGGTTTTTAGTAGATTTATACTGGTCATTATGATACCATATTAGATAGATACATTTGATTGTTAGGTGCTTTCTTTCTCAGTCCATTTTTATCTTTTAAAAATGGAAGGAGGCGGTCCTATGAAAGGAATTCTAAATGGAGTATTTAATTATGCTCATAGTAATTTTAGCCCTTGTGGACGAAATTATAAATTCCATCAAAAGGAAGTAAATTTTTTTATAAAAAATTTGAGAAGCACCTACTCAACATTGAATAGGTGCTTCTCATATATTACCATAATGGACTGAGAAACATCTAACAGCTCAAATCAAATGTATCTCTTTTTTTATTTAAGAACTTTCGTTCTTTCAATAGTAGTATAGCATAATCAAAATTTTTTGCAACTATTATTTAAGAATACATTAATAATATATACTAATATTTTATATTTATACTAAATAAATAATAATTACAATTTCCTGTATTTTATAATTCATGGCTAATTTGCAGCCCATTGCAAATTGGCCATTTTTATTCTATTTAAAAAGATTAGCACTTAAAACCATACTAATCTTTATACTTATTATTTTCTATTAACTCTAAATCTTTCATTAGGATCTAAAATCTTCTTACGAAGTCTAATAATAGCAGGAGTAACTTCAACATATTCATCTTCTTCGATAAATTCTAAAGCCTCTTCTAAACTAAATGTCTTAGGAGTAACTAAAGCAATGGCATCATCAGCCGACTTACTTCTGGTATTAGACATTTCTTTATTTTTACAAGGATTAACATTTAAATCATTATCTCTATTATGGATACCTACAATCATACCGATATAAATATCAGCTCCCGGTCCAACAATCATTTGACCCCTATCTTGTAAGTTATATAATGAATAACCTAAAGCCTTACCAGTTTCCATTGAAACTAGAACTCCGTTCTTACGGCCTCTAATCTCACCAGCATATGGTTTATATTCATCAAATGAACGAACCATAATACCTTCACCCTTCGTATTAGTAATAAAGGCACTTCTATAACCAATTAAACCACGAGTTGGGGCACTAAATTCTAAATGCGTATATCCTTCTTCTCCGTTAGACATAACAAGTAAAGTAGCCTTTCTTTCTTGTAAATCCGAAATAATAGTAGAAGCATAATCACTTGGTGTATTAACAATTACTGTTTCATAAGGTTCACATTTACGCCCATCAATTTCTTCAAATAAAACTTCTGGTTTAGAAACACATAATTCATAACCTTCACGACGCATTTCCTCAAGTAATACTGATAAATGTAATTCGCCACGACCAGATACTTTAAACCCATCAGTCCCCGGTAATTCTTCAACTTCTAAACCAACATTAGTTTCTAATTCTTTTTCTAATCTTTCTTTAATATGACGAGAAGTCAAGAACTTACCACTTTGACCGGCAAATGGTGATGAGTTAACCATAAAATTCATTGACAAAGTTGGTCTTTCAATAATAATAGGAGGTAGAGGATCAACAACCCCTTGAGGACATAAAGTATCACCAATTGAAATATCCTTACAACCAGCAACTGTTACAATATCCCCGTAGTAAGCCTCACTTACTTCTTTTTTCTTAATACCTTCGTTTACAAATAATTTAGAAATTCTAAAAGACTCAACCGCACCAGTATTACGACATAAAGTAACCATTTCACCAGTTTTAACAACACCTTTAGTAACACGACCAATACCCAAACGACCAATAAAGGAATCATAATCTAATTGGGAAACTTGAAGTTGTAAAGTATCATCAACACTGCCTTCATAAGGTTTAACTTGTTTTAAAACTGTATCAAGTAATGGTGAAATATCATTACCTAAATTATTTAAATCAAGTGTCGCTTTACCATCTCTTGCAACCCCATAAACTATTGGAAAATCTAATTGTTCATCAGTTGCATTTAATTCCATAAATAAATCAAAAGTCATATTAACTACTTCTTCAGGTCTGGCATCTTTTTTATCAATCTTATTTATGAAAAGAATAGGTCTTAAATTCTGTTCCAAAGCCTTCTTAAGAACAAATCTCGTTTGAGGCATTGGTCCTTCCTTCGCATCAACAATTAGAATAACTGTATCAACAGTACGCATAATTCTTTCAACTTCACTAGAAAAATCTGCATGTCCCGGAGTATCTACAATATTAATCTTATAATCCTTATATCTAATCGCACAGTTCTTAGAATAAATAGTAATACCTCTTTCTCTTTCTAAGTCATTACTATCCATTACTTGTTCATGAACAACTTCATTTTCTCTAAAAACACCATTTTGTTGTAATAAAGCATCTACTAAAGTACTTTTACCAGCATCTACATGTGCTACAACTGCAATATTTATAATTTTATCCATAAATAAAACCCACTTCCATTTAATACTTTTAAGATATTACTACATTTTTTTCTAAATTACAAGTAGTAAATAACCATTTTTCTATTTCCTTAAGTTCAACTATAATTATACATTTTAATCCCTTAACTTCAGATTATTATTTTCATCGCCAAAAACAAAATCTTGTTTAGTTTCTTTATCTTGTTTAGTTTCTTCACATTAATATTTCTAACCGCTATCATTCCATGATACAATTATCCTAGAAAGGAGTATTATTCAGATGAAAGATAAGAAAAACATTCTAATTATTATTTTAAGTATTCTTTTAGTAATAACTGTTGGTTATATTGTTTATAGCGAACTAAATAACAAAAATATCGATAATTGTAACAAAACCGAAAACAACAATATTGAAAATAACAATTCCCACAAAAATAATGAAAATAATCAAAATCAAACCTCTGAGCAATCAGAATATAACATTATAGGCGAGGCTTATAACGGTATTAAAGTTATAAAAAATACTAATGAGGATGTTAATCCTAAAAATGGTGATCCCATAGAACTTGTTGAAAAAGTTATATTACCTAAAATATTAAAAGATACTGATACTACCAAATCTATTAATAAAAAGATTTTAGATGATAATAAATGGGCCATCTCCATCGTTGAAAAAGGTTTACAAAACGAAGATAATCCCTATACTTTATATGATGTTACTACTAATTATGACTACACACTCAATAATAATATTCTCTACATCTTAGTAACAACTAAGAATTGGTATTATCATAGTGAAAGCTTCAACGATTATTATAGTTATTATTATGATATGAAAAACGATAAAGAATTAACAACTAACGAAGTAGCCTCTCTTCTTAACATTAAACTAAAAGATATTAAAAATGCTAAAAAAATTACTAATATTATGTATATTAATAATTATAAACAAGCAAAAATCTATTATAAAGAATTAGAAGATAATTGTAGTAATGAAGAATGTAAAAATGAAACTACTATTGATTTAAAATAAATTTTCAATAAAAAAGTCCACTAATCCCTTAGTGAATTTTTTTAATTAACCTCTAAATTAAAATTACTTTTTTTCTTATTCTTTCGTTCTTCCTTATTAACATAGACCGTTTCATAAGAATCACATACGGTAATAAAGGCTTTGTTATCAATAAGTAATATTACTTCTTTAATTTCTAAATAAAACTTACTTTTAATAGATACTACTAATATATCATTACTTCTATTACTATATCCGCCCCTACCTTTTAAGATCGTAATTCCATAATTATAAGTTTCACTTAAAAACTTTCTTATTTCTTTATTTTTGTGAGAATTTATATAAAGTATTTTATCTTCTTTAATCCCTAACATAAACTGATTAGAATATATACTTTGAAAAATTAATATTACAAAGGCATATATTAAATGTTCTACGCCAAATACTAACCCCGTTAAAACAACAACAATTCCATCTACCATAATAATTGCTTTATCCATTGAAATTTTTAAGTATTTACCTAAAATTGATTCAATTATATCAGTGCCTCCAGTTGTATACCCTGTTTTAAAAACCATTCCTAGACCAACACCATTAATAATTCCCCCAATAATAGCCTTTATTAATAAATCAACACTACTTAAATCAATTAAACCAGTTATATAACTAGTTAACTTTAGCATAATAGGATAAATAAGTGCTCCTAAAATAGTTTTATAAGTATCACCTTTACCTAAAAATATAAAAGATAAGATAATTAAGAAAATATTAACTACTCCGACAAATAAAGAAGTATCAATCTTAATAAAATTATTAATTACTATAGAAAGACCACCAATTCCGGTAGAGGCTAGGTTATCTGGTACACAGAATAAGTTAAAAGAAAATGCTACTATAGTTATTCCTAATATAAATTTTATCCATTTTTTCATATAACCATTCCTTTATTATTTATTACTTAGATTGTATCAAATATAGAGTATTTTTTAAAGGATTATATAATTTAGTTAACCTTCCCACCCTCCCACCCTAAATATATTATTTAGATATAATTTATTATATAATAGATATACAAGGAGTTTTATAATATGAAAAGTTTAGAATATTTAATGTATGTTGATGAACAAGAAGAAAAAGAAAAGATTTATAATTCTGAAACGAAAGAATTCTATAAAAATGGCGAGATAAAAGGCAAACTCAAAAAAACAAAAGAAACCATAAAAAATGCAACCAAAATGGGATTTACATTAGAACAAATTTCTGGTTTAGTTAATCTTCCTATCAATGAGATATTAGTTATTCAAAACGAGATAAGCAATAATCAAGATTAATTTTAAAACTCTATTACGCAATTTTCTATTTTTTTAGATTTTGCGTAATAGAGTTTTATTCATCTATACTCGCCAAAGTTATTCTGGCATAACCATTGCCTTTTTTAGCACAATAACTAATAGGCGTTTCTTCATTACAAGTAGTTGATATTGTTTTCGTACTCTCTTCATTAGACTCTTCACAATTGTAACAGTACATAACTTTGTTAGTTAAAAGCAAATTCCCGATATAACCTGAGCCACCGCCGCCAGCATTAAAATCTTCTCCGTAAGCAGAATTTATATTTCCACCATAAAATCCGCCACCGCCACCAGACACACCGTTACTATAGCCTATTCCTGTTCCGTCGCAACCTTTTCCAAAAGCACAGCCAGATATTTGATTTCCGCCAAGTCCACTATTATTTTCTCCTTGCATTCCAGCTATTCCACCGCCAGAACCGCCGTGTTGAGAATAGTTTCCAGCACCACCACCACCAGATACTATGTAAATACTATTTTTATAATTTTCTAAACTACTGAGCAAGCCTGATTTTGTGGCAATATGAGTTGCTCCCCCACCTCCGCCGCCAGTTTCAGATTGATTCGTATTTATTTCAAATTTGTTATTATCCCAAGTTCCAGAACCACCGCCATTATAACCGCCAGCAGTATCTTGACCTTTAACAGCTGTTGAGCCGGTGCCGCCAACATTTAAGTAAACAACATCATTTTTAGATAAAATAACAAATCCAGATGCAAAACCACCATATCCCCCCAACTCTAGTAAACGACCATCTATTATCGAACTTCCACCTTGTGCGCCCCATGTTTCTAACTTATAAGTTCCCGATACTGGGGCAATAAAAGTCTGCTCTGCTCCTGTATAATCAAAATTAAATACCATATCACCAGTATAATTAAAATTAATTGGTTTACCCACTACTACTATTTTAGACTTAAAAGTTTTAATCTCATTATTTAAATCTTCTAAAGTAGTATTATAATCTATCCACAATCTTAAAGAATAATCTTTACTTTGCCCTGATTTCAAAATACCTGTAGTTAATTTTCTACTTTCAATACTACTAGTATTTACTTTATTTGCATTATCAAAATTACTAAGTAGGTTTATTTCTTTAATATCATTATTTTCCAACATGACATCAATAAATTTACTGGATAAAGTACTATTATTTAACACTTCTAAATTAACTGAATACTCAGCAGTTATATCACAAGTATTAATAACCGTAAAAGTATAAGGAGTTAAACTTTTACCCTTATCATTACTTATTGGATAAGCATTATCTAAATTAATACTATTCTCTTGATTACTTATAGATAAGTCAAAACACTTAGATTCTGCCATATTAGTAGTATCTTGACTAACCGATATATTCCACATCGAATAAGATACTCCTATACCCAACAATATTATTAATACTAAACTTATACTTATAAATATTACACTATTTTTCATAACTTCCACTATTCCTTATTATGTTTCAGTATAATATTAACAAAATAAAATCAATATTTATGCAATGCTTTTTGTCTTATAATATGCAATCTATAATTGCCATACTTTATGTAATACAATCTTATTAGGAGTTACTTATGAATGCGTTTAAAATATCACCTAAAGGAGAAACTGATAATAAAACTATTCGTTTTCCCTTAGAACTTATTGAAAAAATTGAAAAAGCAATCGTTGGTCAAGATATAACTTTTAGTAGATTTGTTATCTTAGCCTGTGAATATGCTCTTAATAATATGGAAAAAGAAGACAAAGATAAAACTAGTAAATAAATTAAAAAAAGTCGTCTTAAAACGGCTCTTTATTTATTTTCTTTTTTTTATTAATAATCTATCTGCTAAAACATCATCTAACATTTTTAGCGAATCATCTTCATTAATATCTGTATAAAGATAATTATTACCAATAATCTCTTGGATTTTAGGAAATTTCTCTAATAACTTACTTAATTTATTAGTAAATAAATAACTATTATTATCATTTATATTCTCTTCGGAAATACCAGAACTTATATTAGTAAATACATCTTTTAGATCTATCTTTTTATATTCTTCATAAATCTTTTCTATATCTTCTTCTTTAGTATAGTAAATAGTACTTAAGGCTTTAAAGAAACTATCTTTGATTATTTTATATTGTTTACAAAACTTATCATAACAATAAGTTTCATTATTATTACCTATATCATCTACTAAGAAGGCTCCATCTGCAATCTGATTAGCAATTAAATAATATAATAAAATATTATCTTCTAAACTTAAATCATTATTATCTATATTATATTTAATTAAATTACTTATAGCAATTTTAAATATAGATATATAATGTAAATTACTAAGTGTATCATTTACTTTAAAAATATCATCTTTATCATAATTATCTTTACTACCTAATAACTTAATTATATAATTATTTCTACAATCTAAAGCATCCATTGTATATATAATACTTAATATTTCTTTCTTTTCTTCAATATTATTAGCGCCCAAATAACTAAATAAAGCCTCTATATCTTCATCATTAATAGCCTTATAATAATCTTTTATTCCATAGTCATTAAAAAGAGAGCATAATAACAATTTATTTTCTAATTTACGATAATATTCATAAGTATAAGCAAACTCCTTGCTTAAAGATTCGTAGCCGCCTTCTATTCCTAAATTATATAAAATACTTTCCGCACTTGCTTCCATTAGAAAACTATGATTATGTCCATTGAAGAAATCAAGCTTTAAAACACCGCCGTTATCTAACTTATCGCTACAAGCCCTTTGTCTTACATGGCTAAGTTCATGTTTTACTGTTTCATCAATCCTAGCCAATATTTTATCCAGATCATAACTACTATTTAAAATATTATTTAAGCATATTTCAATAACATTATTACTATAAGAATAACTAGCATAGGCAATATTTTCTTCATCATGGCTTGCAATATTGGGAACAAAAACGACACTTAATTCTGTAAAACTATGGATATCTTCATTAGTTCCAGTACTTAAAACAAATCCTAAATAACTATATAAAGCATTATAAATATCATCTTTTATTAAAGCAATATCTTTTTCACTAAAAGAATAACCATATTCATTAGTAGCCTTAATATTATTAAAGTAATCCTCATCAAAAAATGAAGTATAATCTAATTCTTTTAGTTCATTTGCCAAGTTAAAAGAATTAACTTTTATTTTAGCAATCAACTCATCAATAGTAATATTAAAATCTTTTTCACACAGAATATTATCTCTATTAATAAGTTCATCTACTTCTGAATCATTTAATTTAACAACATCAGTAATTCCCAAATCCGTTAAATTTTTTATATTTTCTTGTAATAAAACTTCTAAGTCTTCTGTTCTATTATTTGAATCAGCCTTACTAACCATATCAATTTTATTATCTTGTTTACATCCGCAGGCATTTATGGTAACTGTTAAACATAATAGAAAAGATGCTATTCTTCTATTAATATTTTTCACTTTTTCCCCCTGTAATTGCCTACTATTATACACAAACTTTGGAAAAAGTAAAGTTTATTATTTTAAAACGAATCTAAATTCACTATCATTCTTTATTAAGCCATCTTTAACTATCAATAAATTATTATAATTAAAATCACTTAAAAAAGTACCACCATTTACTATATTTCTAATTTTAGGAAACTTATTTACTAAATTGGCTATTTTGCTAACATCTTCACCACTTACTTTAGATTCTTTAACATAACTACTTATATTGCTTAACCAAATTTCTTTATCTTTATTATCATAATAATCTTTTATATCTTCATAACTAAGATTATATATTGAACTTAAATAATTAAAATATATCTCTTCAATCAACTTATAATTATCTAAAAATTCTTTATAAAATGTATAACTAACTTCATGAGTAGTATAATCATAATTACCAAAACTAGCACTATCTAATATATTTACTAAGATAAAATGATATAATATTAAATTATCATCCAAACTTAATACTTCTTTTTGCCTATTATAAAGTATTAACTGGAGAACACTATTTTTTAATATATAACTTTCAATAATTCCCCCAGTACTATCTGTTAAAAATTCATTTATATTAATATCATTTAATTTACTAAAATCATCACTATTAATTAATCTACTCCAATAACTATTTCTAACTAATCTTCCATCAATTAACCACAACATACTTAATAAATCTTTTATTTCTTTATCACTATAAGCATTAAAATAGTTACAAAAATTTAAAATATCGCCTTTAAATAAAGTCTCATAATATTTGTCTATAGATTTATCATTATCTAAAAAACTTAATAAAAGCAACTTACTTTCATACTTTCTTTCTTCTAAGTTATTATAACTATAATTAAAGTTCTTATTAATTGGTTGATAATTATTTTTTAAAATATTATAGTTATAAGAAGTTGCAACCGCCTCATTTAAGAAAGATATTCCCCCTTCTCCTTTTAATTTATAATGACATTTGTTATCTTCGCAAGGTACTACAAACATATGATTAAATTCATGATTAATTGTATCAAATAAATTCATATATAAATCATCCAAGTTATTAGCATTCTTTAATATATTATTTAAAGATATAACTATCAAATTATCTTTTTCAAAATATTCTCCCAGTTGCTCTTGGTCTTCAAAATCACCCATTAATATTTTTAAAGATAATAACTTATGAACATCATCTTTCCTTCTCTTATCTAAAAGTACTCTATTAATAATATCTAATATAGTATTTTCTATATATTTTCTTATTTCATCATCAGCTATATCACTAATTAATAAATAATTTTCTTTATCTTGAATATATATTTTACTATTTAAATTTATAATGTTATATAAATCTATTTTATTGCCCGTAAAGTTATAATCACAAGAAACATTACTAATTTTACCTATTTTTATTAAGTCTTGTAATTCTTTATCGCTTAATAAAGTCTTAGCATTTAAAGGCATGGTAATATCATTTACTTGATTTATAAAATCAATGTCACTCTTAGTATCATCTATAGCCTCTGCTTTAGCCTTAATTAAATGATTTTCTCTTCCATTTATAAAAGAAACTATAGTTATAGAAAGGCAAAGTCCTAATATCGCTCCCATCTTGCCTAAGCTTTTAATTGTCATATAAATATTATCTCTCTTTTCTTTGCTTTTATTTACTACTTAACCTTTATTTTATTTTTTTTGCTTTAATTATAAAATTTTATTTTTTTAATTTTAATACTGACTCCATAATAGCCAATATATCTCCATCTAAAACTTTGAAGGCTTGACTAGTTTCATATCCACTTCTTAAGTCTTTTACCAAAGTATAAGGTTCTAAAACATAATTTCTAATTTGACTACCAAAATTAATGCTATCACTAATTCCCTTTTCTTTATTTAACTCGGCTTCTTTTTTTTCTACTTCTAATTGATACAATTTAGATTTTAGCATTTCCATGGCTCTTTCTTTATTGCGTAGCTGACTTCTTTCTACTTGGCAAGATACCACTATTTTGGTTGGCAAATGCGTAATTCTAACCGCCGAATCACTAGTATTTACCGATTGACCACCAGCCCCACTCGAATGAAAAACATCTATTTTTAAGTCTTCATCTTTAATTTCAATATCACTTACTTTATCAAATTCTGGCACTACTGTAACAGAAGCAAAGGAAGTATGGCGTCTTTTATTAGAATCAAACGGTGATATTCTTACTAGTCTATGGACCCCTTTTTCGCCTTTAAAATATCCATAACTCATATTGCCACTAATTCTTAAAGTTACCGATTTTACCCCTGCTTCTTCGCCTTTTAAAAAGTCAATAACCTCATATTTATATCCATTTGCCTCACAAAATCTCTCATACATTCGAAGTAACATCGAAGCCCAATCCATAGCCTCGGTTCCCCCCGCCCCCGGATGAATTTCTAAAAAGCAATTTAAATTATCATAAGGCCCATTAAGTAAGGTTGCTACTTCTAATTCTTCAATTAATTTTTCAGCATTTAAAAACTCGGTCTCTAAATCATCTTTTAGGCTATCATCTAAACTAACTAACTCTATTAAGTCTTTTAACCCATCAACGATACTACTAGCCTTCTTTAAATCACTAAGTTCTTTTTTTAAATTAATAAGTTCACTATTAACTTTATTGGCATAAACATTATCATTCCAAATATTAGGTTGATTTAAAATATCCTCTAATTCTTTTATTCTTTTGTCTTTAGCACTAACATCAAAGTGACCTCCCAATATCACTTAATTTATTTACTAACACATTATATCTTTCATTAATATCCATTATTTATTCTCCTTAAAACCATATCTATATCTAAAAGAGTAGTATTATCATCTACCTTTAAAGACTTTTGTAAACTAAAATAAAACTCCTCTAAACTCTCAGTAACACTAATTATACCACATTCTAAAGCCCCTCGGCTAAAATCTACTAATCGAAAGTGATTTAAAACTTCATAAAGACTATAATCCCCTAAATATTTAAAAATACTTCTTAAAATTATTTGCCAAATTTTATAAGCCATCTCAATATATAATTTATCGCTATCATAATTTTTATCAATATTAGATAAATCAAAATCTAATAAATATAAATTACCATTTTTATAAAGCATATTACCAGAAAGAATATCAACTAAGTTAATATTATTATTAGCCAATAGTCTAATACTTTCTAATAACTTTTGATAAGCCTCCAATAACTCTTTTATCTTCGTTTCTCTATTTATAAAATTAACATTAGAAGCGTTTATAAACTTCGTATTATATCCCAAGATAGCCTTATCAGTCATATATATATCACGAGGTAATATTAACTGACTTTCACCATCTAACTTTCCTAATTTAACTAATAAATTAAATATATCTTTTCCAATTTTTTGGTCTAAACTACGATAACAATCTAAAAATATTTTTACGATATAATCATTTTCTTGAAAATACAATTTATTTGTACTTTTTACTTTAAACTCCTTTAATTTTGGTATATCTTTAACACTTTGCACTTTAATTATTGCCATAACTTCTCATTCCTTAAACATCTTCTTATATCACCAACGGTTTCTATTTTTTCTTGACTCTTTCTTGCTATTTTTAATCTTAGTAAATTTATAAAAGCAATATAATCCGTACTTTCTAAGTTATCAATTCTTTCTTTTATATAATTAATATCTATATCATTTAACCAATTTAAATCATAGGAATCAAGCATTCTATCAATTATTAAATTAAACAAAGACATTCCCATTATTTTATAAGCCATATCTATATCATCAAAATAAATACAGTTATCAAAATCAATTAAATATAAATTATTTTTATCAAATAAAACATTTCCGCCCCAAATATCGGGATTTAAAATACCAATAGCACTTATTTTTTGAATATCTTCTAAAAGCCCCATTACCATTTTAATAACCTTATTAATAAATATATCTTCAGTTAAGTAATCCAACGGTTTTCCTAAACAGATAGGCATACTATAACCTAGAAATTCTTTTTCAGTTATATATAAATTTTGAGGTAACTCTAAATATTTAATGTCCTTTAATTCTGATAACTTTTCTAATACTTGCAATCTATTATAATTAGTCCCATCGCTTAATAATCTATCACAAATATTTAAGACTTTTAAATACTTACCATTTTTATAATAGATTTTACTTCTACTCCATATCATTAATTCTTTATCCGGAAGTCTTAAATCTTCAATACTTTTTACCTTTACTATTGCCACATTTATCCTCTTTTAGTTAAATTAAGACACATTCTTAAATCGCCAACTGTTTTTATTCTTTTCCTAGTATAAGTTTCCAATTTCCATCTTAATAGTTCAAAATATAAATCATAATTAGTACTTCTAAAAGACTTAAATTCTTGTTCTAAAGTCTCTAAATCTCTTTCCATTAATAAGGGTGACCCAAAACCATCTTTTACTAAACTTAAATATACAGTTTGAAATATATTATGTAAAGTTCTTAAATATACTCGATCATCGCAATAAATACTATTATCAAAATCAATTAAATACATTCTTCCATCATATAAAATATTATTAGAAGTAGTATCATAATTAAATATCTTATTATCTGCAAGTATTCTTATATCTTTTCTAAGTAATTTAAAAGATTTTATTACATCATCATATTTACTATTTAAACTAATATCCATTATTGTCTTAGCATCTTTAATCTTAGAAGCATATCCAAGTAAAGTATCATCAGTTATATAAATATTTTGCGGTAATATTAAATACTTAGTTCCTTGTAAATTCATAACTTTAGTTAAAATTTCTAATCTTTCTTGATTTTCTTTTAAAGTTAAATCGCCTTTATTAAAGGGTATTTTTTTAAAATAAAGAGAAGGTGTATATTGATAAATTTCACCATTATCTCCTTTTATTTTAGGAATATCTGGTAACTTTATATCATTAATACTTTTTACTTTAACTATCGCCATTTTATCACCCGTCTTAGTAGTCATTAGGATATTACACTTAATCTTTAAAGTCAATTAAATTTGTTGATTTTTATTAAGTATTTATAAAGATTTTATGCTACTATATACTAAGAAATACTAAGTATATAAAAGAGTAAAACAAAAGAAAAAAAGTACTATTTCTAGTACCTAAATATCAAAGGTATATCCCCCATCTACAGCAATGTTTTGAGCCGTAATATTTTTAGCCTCATCGCTTGCTAAATACAAAACTAAAGATGCGATATCCAAAACAGTTTGAGGACGCCCTAATGGAATAGCAGCAGTTGATTGTTTAAAGGTTTCTTCTCTAATGCTATCATCTTTATTAGTAAAATCATCTAAAATACCTTCCCACATATTAGTACGAACAATCCCTGGTAAAACGGAATTAACATTGACATTATAAGGAGCCAATTCTCGGGCCATGCTACTACTTATTGCCATAATTCCCGCTTTAGTTGTAGCATAAACATTCGAACCACTATTACAAATTCTTCCGGCAATACTAGACATATTAATAATTTTACCAAACTTTTGCTTTTTTAAAACGGGAGTTAAGGCTTTACACATATACACAGTTCCTTTTAAATTGATATCAATTAAAGCATCAACGGTTTCAATCGGCATTTCATCAATAGGTACTAATTTACAAATACCGGCTGAATTAACCACAACATCAATACGCCCTAACTTCTCTACAACAAAAGCCACTAATTTTTCAATCATCTTATAATCAGTAACATCAACTTTGCAAGCAACAGCTCGTCCCCCAGTAGCACTTATCTCTTCTTTAACTTTTCTAATTCTATCTTCTTTATTATCACATAACACTACCGTAGCGCCGCAATTACTAAATTCTTTAGCGCACTCTTCCCCAATACCGCTGCCAGCTCCGGTAATAAGCACTACTTTTTCTTTAAAATCAAAATTTAACATAACTATTCTCCTTTTATTCTACATTTATATAATAACACAAAAAGACTAATTTCATTTATTAAACTTCTAAATTTATTTGCTTTAAGACAAATTTTAATATATAATGAACTCAAGAAAAGCAATAAATTAAAAAGGAGGAAAAAATATGCAAATTATATATCACGGCAGTTATTGTCAAGTTAAAAATCCCAGTATAATTCAAGGGAAATATACAAAAGATTTTGGAGAAGGATTTTACTGTACAATCTTAAGGGAACAAGCAGAAAAGTGGGCAAGAAAATATGATACATCTTTTATCAACATATACGAATATCATGAGAACTCCAATTTAAAAATAAAAGAATTTACCTTAATGACAGAAGAATGGTTAGATTTCATAATAAATTGTCGTAACGGAAAAAAGCATGAATATGATATTGTGATTGGCGCTATGGCAGACGACCAAGTATATAATTATGTAAACGACTTAATAAATGGCATAATTACAAGAGAAGCATTTTGGGAACTTGCTAAATTTAAACACCCAACTCGTCAAATCGCCTTCTGTTCAAAAAATGCCCTAAATTGTTTAAAATTTATTACTGCCGAGGAAATATAATATGCGTGAAAATGATAATGATAATAATCTATTCTTTGTATGTAGTATAATTGAATATATTGCCCGAAAAACTAAAAATACTAAGGAATACATCGTAAAGAAACTAGGAAAAGAAAGCATCAATAAAATTTATACATTAGCAGAAGTATACCACTGCGAAAACATTGAAAAAATAACTGATGAAATTATCAAAGATAATAAAATAGAAATTGGAAATTACGATATTCTAAAGGAATGCAAATATAAAATTCCTACATTTTGGGAAATAGGCAAAGTTTATCAGCACTTAATAATGAAAATAAATAGTGACAAAAATGAATATATTAACACCCTAATTACCGTTTTAACCTCATGGATTATTTCTAAAATCGATAATTACAATAGCAGTCTATACTATGAAAACCCCGATTACATTTACGAATGTTATAAAGAAAATAAAATATTATAAAGTCTTAAAAATTTTCAAGAAAGCCCCAAACTTTCTTTTTTTATCCTTTTAATAACAATCCAACTACTATAATTATGAAAAAAGAGTAAATAAGATTTTTTCTTAAAATACTCTTTATAATCCCCCAATTAATACTGCATCTAAAAAACCATTAAATTTTAATTGTTATCCTGTATTTCCATTAATTCTAGCCATTTATTATTAAGTTTTTCTAACTTTTTATTACTATCATTTATTCTATTATTTACGGTATTTAACTTATCATAATCACTATAAACTTCTTCTAAATATAATGATTCTTCATCTTTTTTAATCAATTCTTCTAACTTTTTAATTTCTCGTTCTATTTTACTTATTTCTTTATTTAAATTATAAATATTAACTTTCTTTTTATTTTCTTTAGAAACTTCCCCTAACTTTATATCATTATCCTTACTATCGATATTTTTTTCTAATTTTATCTTATCTAAGTATTCATTATAACTACAGTTAAATAACTTATAATCATCTTTAGTTAAAGCAAGAATTGAAGTAGCAACCTTACTAATAAAATATCTATCATGAGAAACAAATAACACCGTTCCTGTATATTCATTTAAAATAGTCTCTAAATATTCTCTTCCTACCATATCTAAATGGTTAGTTGGTTCATCTAAAATTAAAACATTAGGTCTCGTATATAAAATTTTACATAATTGTAATCTAACTCTTTCACCACCAGATAAAACCTTTAATTTCTTTAAAACATCATCACCTTTAAATAAGAAAGAACCCAAACTACATCTAGCCTCATATTCCGATACTTTAGGAAACTGAGCCATAAATTCTTCTAAAACCGTATTATTTTCATCCAGCATCATAAGACTCTGATCAAAATAGCCAATATTAACATTATTTCCTACCGTTATAGTCCCCTGTATTTTAGGAATTAAACCCACTATCGTTTTTAAAATAGTAGATTTCCCTAACCCATTCGGCCCAATTATCCCAATTTTATCCCCGCGTCTTACATATAAATTTAAGTTATATAAAACTTTATCATAACCTACCTCTAGATTATCCAAGATAAATACTTCTCTACTAGGCATAACTATATTATCGATATTAGTTTTAAAAGTAATAGCCTCTATCTTATTAGGTCTTTCTAATATATCCATTTTTTCTAATTGATGAAGTCTGGACATCGCCAATTTTGCCTTAGAAGGTTTAGATCTAAATCGTTCATAAATTCTGGTTAATCGGGCTATCTCTTTTTGCTGAAACTCATAGTCTTTTAAGGCTTTTTCATAATTTAACTGTTTTTGAGACTCATAATAGTCATAATTACCACTATATTTAGTTAAAGCCCCATAACTTATATCATAAATAGTATCCACGATATTATTAATAAACATTCTATCATGCGATACTACTACTATGGCTTTTTTATAGTTTTTTAAATATTCTTCTAACCACTCCACAGTATCTATATCTAAATGATTAGTAGGTTCATCCAAAAGTAAGATATCTGGTTTATTAAGTAACATCTTTATAAAAGCAATCTTAGTCTTTTGACCACCAGAAAATTCTTTTAAATACTTATTCTTATCACTATCATTAAAGCCAAATTTTTTAATTAATATTTCATACTCTTTTTTATAGCTATAGCCCCCATTATTTTTAAATTTTTCTTCTAATGCAGTATATTCTAGAACTAACTTTATATCATCACGAACATTCATTTCCTTAATTAAATATTCCAGTCTATCTTCCATCTTAATAATATCTAAAAAAGGTTTTCTTACTTCTTCTAACATCGTATTATTATCATTTAATTCGATTTGTTTTAAATAACCGATACTGGGATTACCTTGTTTAATTACCTGAAAAGAAGTATCATCTATACCACTTTCTAACATTGAATTATCAACAATACTTCGTAAAAGAGTTGTCTTACCAGCACCGTTTTTTCCAACTATGCCAATATGGCTTTTTTCATTTATCTCTAAATTAATGCTTTCTAATATTGTCTCGCCATTAATACTAACAGCACCATTTTTTATTACATATTTCACTTCTAACACATCCAGTCATTACTAACGATTATAACAAATTATTAAAATTTTTAATAGAATTATGCTAAAATAACATTAGGTGATACTTATGGCTTCTATATTTACTGATGAAGATATGATAAAACTAATTAATCACATTATTAGTAAAATTAACTTTTATAGTAATTCTTATCTTTTAATTAATAATTTAGACTTTTTAGACTACCAAGCCGATAAATTTTTTGATATTTTTTTATACTATTACAAAACTTATCAAGATGCCAAGAAAAAAGGATTAACCAAAATTAGTAAGGACAACAATTATACCCAAATTTCTATTGAAGAAATGTATAACCTAACTCAAGAATTTTTAAATTTTTATCACATTAACATTAACATTTCTAACTTAGTTAAAGATAAAAAAATAATCATTAATAATATTAAAAAAAAATTAGAAAATAAAGAAATAACTGATGAAGAGTATAACAATTTGCGTTTTAATGCTCGTTGTAACAAAGGATTAATTTGCTTTAACTATTGCGGTGATATTATCGACTGTATTGTATTTTTACACGAAATAACTCATCTTCGTAATGAGCCTTTAGATACCAAAACTCATAGAACAGAAATTAATGATTTTATAACCGAAAGTATAGCCTATGCTGAAGAATTTATTTTTTTAGACTTTTTAAAAGCTAAAGGATATGAAGATGATTATAATAATTATTTATGTGATATTTTTTATAATTGTCTTGTTTTATCTGATAGAGTCTATTATGTTAATAAAATATTATATGTTTATAAAGAAAAAGGTAACATTTCTAAAGATAGTTATACTAGTATTTTTAAAAATCATAAAAATTATGAACCAGCAATTAAAGAACTTTATAAACTAATAATAAGTAAAAATTCTTATATTGAACTTATATGGACTTTTCTAGGATACATCAGTGGTTTATATCTATACATCATGTATTTAGAAGACCATAATTATTTTAAAATTGTAGAAGAATTAAATGAAGCTATAACAAATGAAAAATGTACTTGGCAAAATATTTTTAGAATCCTTAAAGTTAATAAACCCGAAGAATTATTTAAGATAATGTTTGAAAAAATAGATTATTTCGTAAAAAATGAAACTTTAAAATTAAAACAATCTAGCTAATATAAATAAGATTAAGAAAGGCAAAACATATCTAAGATTACTCCATGATATGTTTTTTTATCTAAATATCTCTTCTATCATTTTTAAATAAACAAATACTAAATTACTACTTTTACTTTCAAACAATAATTTTCGGGCTAAATCAACATCATCGGTAATAATATTATCCACATTTAAATCTAACATCTTATTAATACTATCTTTACTATTAACCGTCCAAGCATATACTTCTTTTCCGTTATTATGTAAATTCTTTACTAATTCTTTATTTATAGATGAAGCCTCAATACTAAAATTATCCGCTTTATCTAACTTTAATATATCTCCATAAGCAAAACTCATTATATATCCTGTAGCAATTTTATTATCTATTTCTTTTATTTCTTCTAATACATTATACTTAGATGATGTTAATACCACTCTATCTTCTAAATGATATTTCTTAATTAATTTAATAGTATTTTCTACTAGTAATCTATCTTCGTAATAAGGTTTAATTTCTACATTAAATTTAATATTATTAACAAGTCCCCAATTAAATACATCACTTAATAACGGTACTTTAACTTCTTTATTAGAACCATCTATATTATTTAAATTAATTTCTTGTAATTGATCATAAGTTAAATCATATATATTTTTATCAACCCCTGCCACTCTTTTTAAATTAGCATCATGACTAACAACGACTCTTTTATCACTCGTTAATTGAACATCTAGTTCTATCCAATCCGCACTTTTATCTAAGGCTGATATAAATGCCACCATAGTATTTTCTGGATAATTTATACTATCCCCTCTATGTGCTGTTATCTCTGTATTTTTTATATATTCTATATTAAAGTTATATTTATTAGTAGCAATACCATAAGTAAAGACACTTCCCGTTATAATAGCAATTATTCCTAAAGCCACTTTAAAATGTTGCCATCTTTTCGTTGATATTACAACTCTTCTTTTTTTATTAAAATTAATATGTTTAATTTTTTCTTTATTTTTTTCTTTATGACGATAATACATAATACTCATAACAGCATAACTTAGGGGCATAGATAAGGAAGCAAAGATTATTAAGGATACGGCTAAAAAAATACCTATAATTGTAATAAAAACACTACCTATTATCATAACCCTACTAAGTAATTTATAGATAAGATATATTAAAGCTACCCCCATTAAAACAAAAACTAAATACAAAGCATAAACAATTCCTTGCGTAACTACTAATTTAATTAAATCTTTTATTCTACTATTTTCACTTAATTTAATACTTCTTTTCCTGGCTTCTTTAAAATCACAATTTTCTAAAACATAATAAAATATAGCATATAACCAGCGTAATAATAATACTATTAATAACCCAAAACATCCCCAAAATATAATCATAAATAATATATTATTATTAATATAATCCATAATAAATTCTGGTATATTTATAGAAGAAATAAATCCGGAAACAACCCCTATATTTAAAAATGGTATTAAAAATAATAACATAAAGGCTAAGGCTATATTCTTAGATCTAAAAACTTCCCAAGACTTTCTAAAAGATATCGAAAGTACTTCCTTTAACTCAATCTTTTTTTCTTGATATGAGGCATCTAATATAATAATTATTGTTGATAAATCAAAAAAAGTATATACCAACATAAATAAGATAAGTAAAATTACCATTATTATTACAATGGGATTGCTAATAAAACTAAGTATATTTTCTAAAGTTAGATACTCATATCCTGTAATTTTCATAATTATATTAAAAAGATTCAAAAATAAAGGTGCAAATATTAAAAAACTAGTAACCTTAAAACCAGCTTGAAAAGTAACTAACTCTTTAAAATTATAAAGTAACATATTTTTTATTTTATTTATCATAAACTTCCTCTTAAGACTACTAAAGTATATCACATTAACTTTCTAAATTGGTCGCCTAAAAAGCGACAATTACAAAAATTTTAAAAAATATTTATTTAAATAAAAAATAACACTATTTAAGTGCTATTTAATCATTTTACTTTTTTAATGTAAGAACTGTATACTTTGATAACATTTTGCCATTTTCTTCAACTAATACACTGCTAACATCAGTAGAATATCCCACTAGTTCGCCATTGCAATATTCTCTTTTTGCTTCAGTATAGAACACAACTTCTTTATAGGTAGCTGTAGTCACAAACTTTTTACCAGACGGATAATCAAATTCAAAATTTTTAGCATCATTATTAGAATCTAAAATAATTCTTTTAACATGACCATCTTTATATTTTATGACTATACCAACGCCAAGATTTTTTTGTCCAATAGGTTCTATGCTTCTACAATATGTTCCTTCCAAGCAATATCCACTTGGTGCAACAAAAGTTATATCCGAACCATGGCGATACTCTTTAGCAGCTTTATATTCATATTCGTCTACCATAATATCGCCATAATAAGCATCTGCAACACTTTCGGATTTTTTTATCTCATTTAAACGATGTTGCATTCCAACACTAACACCATTTTCTTTTGAATCAATAAAGTTAACTACTTTACTCTTCAAACAATCATGGCTATGATGATTAGTCATATCACAATTAATATCCATTGCAAGGCCGGTAACTAAAACACCACTAACAACTACAAGTGCGGCGTATTTTTTTATTTCATCTTTATCAATTTTAATATTCATACACAATCTTCCTCCGTCAAAATATACTAGCATACTTAAAATAAAATATCAACACTATTACAAATTATCTATTACGCTTAACAACTTTTTCTAATTTAAAATCTGGATCATACTCTACTTCTGTTTGTTCAAACACTAAAGAATCCTTAGTACCATCACTATAGTAAGTAGTAATACCATTTTCACCCTTTGAATACTCGTTAGTGTATACTTCTTCTAATCCATTTTCATAAATTTTATGAAATTCTTCTATATAAGTAATTTGTCCATAAATTGAGCCCACAATTGTCTTTTCTTCTTTATCAGTATCTTCACCGTATTTTTTACTATAATAATCCTCGGCTAAATGTGTTAACTGATGTTCTGCTCCTCTTGGAATTTCATAATCTAACTCTGCATTTTTATAATTTGGTAACATATTAAGTAATTTAGTTACAGGACATAACTCTTTAGAGTGATCAGTTTTTTTGCAACCAATAGCAAGCCCAAGTGGCGTTCCTACTACAGCCGCTAAAACTACTCCAGCTGTAAATCTTTTAATATTTTCTTTATTAATTTTAATATTCATCTTTTCTCCCCCTTTAGGTAACTGTTATTATACACTTTAATTTTTTAAAATCAAGTCCCAATTATTTAGAAAAATCCAGTGTTATTAGTTCTTTACTAGTCCCATCTTTAAAATAAGTAGTAATACCATATAGACCTCTAAATTGTTCCCCTATTTTAACTTTTTTCTCACAAGTTCCATCTTCTTTTAAAGTGAACCCTTCTGGAGCCTCATAATACAAATGACCAGCCTCATCACAATTTACAAGAGCCTCTGTTGTATAGATATTATAAACTGGTTCAATAATTTCTCCATATTCTATTTTATCTATTTGAACTTTATCTTCCCCATAAGCAATTGTCATGTTTTTTATCTGATGTCTGCTCATTAACTTTGACTCCGGATTAATAAAATAGACAATATTTAATATTTTAGTAACTGGACAAACTTCTTTCGTATGGTCAGTATGGATACATTTAACATATATCCCTATAAAACTAATGGTTAATATCATTAAAATACCAATAGTTAATAAAATTATCCCTTTTTTCTTCTTATTCACTGCAACCAATCCCCCTTGGTTGAAGCTTATACTACCACACTTGTTTACAAAATGCAACCATTTTTAATTCTAGTCATTTTAACTTATATAGTTTCGATATCTTCTAAATATCTAATTGCTTCCCAATACTTCATGGATCTTTTTTTATCCCTATCGGTTACTTCATCCAATCTAGTTAAATCTCTATTATGTTCTAAATCTTTTATTTTTACTTTGGTTGCTAACTTATTTGTTTTAACTCTTTTAATATACATAACATAATCATCATATTCTTTCTTTGTTAATACTCTTAAGGCGGTAATTATATCATCATTAAAATATTTACTTAAAATTTCTAAAGTAATATCACTATCTTCTATAACATCGTGTAAAAGTGCTACTACACAAGATTCTTCACTATCCATTTGTTCAGCAATATGAATAGGATGAAATATATAGGGAACTCCTGCTTTATCAGTTTGACCTTCATGAGCCTTATAAGCAATCTTACTTGCTAATCTTGTTAACTTCGTATTTATCATTAAAAATATCTCCTAAACTTCTATTTAAATTTTATCAAAAATAAAAAGTAAGTAAATACTATTTTAAGTACTTACCTACTATTTCTATTACTCTATTAAATTCTCTTTCTAACTCTTTAAAATTATTAATTACATAATCAGTATCATTTTCTTTACTTTTTAATTCATGGTCTAAAAATATTTCGGCTAATTTATTCATTCCAAAATACTTGGCATCACTTTTTAGGGAATGTACTTCTACACTATAATTTTGCATATCTTTATTATCTAATAATTCTTTTATTTTCTTAAATTTATTTAAAGAATCTTTATACCAATCACTTAACATCTCTTTATAAGTTGTTATATCTCCAAATAACTCTATTCCTTTATTATAGTCAATTCCGTTATCTAGCAAATACTTTTCATCATAGGTTTTATTATCATTATTTTTATTGTTTTTCTTCGTATTTTTATCTAATTTTTTATTTACTTTTTTATCTTTAGAATTATCTTTTTTGGCATTATCTTTCTTATTATTTTCTAATTCTTCAAATACTTTATCTAATTTAAGTTTTATTTGATCTTTACTAAATGGCTTAGCTATATAACTAGTAAACCCTTCTTCTTTATATTTTTCTTCTGCTCCGGCAATGGCATCGGCCGTTAAGGCGATAACGGGAGTATTAAATCCCTCTATTTCTTTTAAATTTTTAAGAGCAGTCTCTCCACTCATAACCGGCATCATTATATCCATTAAAATAATATCATAAGTATTACCATCTTTAATTTTATTAACACATACCAATCCATTTTCAGCATCATCGATTTCTTTAAAATGTAAAGGTTCTAAGGCTCTTCTGGCTACTTTAATATTTAATTTATTATCATCAACTACTAAGATTTTCTTTTTACTGTAATCGATATTATTCTTACTTAAATCTAATATTAACTCAGCTGTATTATTCAATTCTTCTTTAGTTAAAGGTTTACTCATCATGCCTATTCTTTGAGGAACATTTACCATGAAGATTGAACCTTTACCAAAAGTTGATTCTACATTAATTTTACCACCCATTAATTCAACTAATTTTTTCGTAATAGCAAGGCCAAGTCCCGTTCCTTCAACCGTGGTATTTCTTTCGGCATCTAATCTATCAAACTTATTAAATAATCGACTAATATTCTCGGCTTTTATACCTTTTCCGGTATCTTTACAAGTAATATATAAATTACAAATATCATCTTTATTTATACATTTTACACTTAGTTCAATCTTACCTTTATCAGTATATTTGATCGCATTCGATAATAAATTATTAACTATTTCTTTAATATGACCTTTATCACCAATTAATTCATAAGGAATATCTTTTGCGATATCAACTGTTAATTCGATTGGTTTTTCCCCTATTCTCACTGAGTCTATTCTTGCTAAGGTTTCTATCTCTTCTTTAAAGTTATAAGGTACTTCAATAATTTCCATCTTATCAGATTCTATCTTATTAATATCCATGATATTGCCAACTATTTCAAGCAAGGTATTGGAAGCATTAACGATATCTCCTAAATCTTCTTGCATATCTTTTGGGCAATTACCACGCTCTTTAATATCATTAGAAAGACCTACTATCGCATTTAAAGGTGTTCTAATCTCATGAGACATACTAGATAGAAAATCTGACTTAGCCCTGTTTGCTTTCTCGGCTTCATTTTTAGCCAGTTCTAACTGATTAACCATTTTTAAATCAGGATTTTCAATAGTATGATACATTAATACGGTTATAAAGGTTTCCATATATGTTACTAAAAGAATATTAGGATTAAACATCTGAAAAATCATCGAACCACTGCCTAGAGTTAAAAAGGCTAGCAAAGGAATATATTTTTTGGTTGCTAATTTTTTTATATTCCTAAGTAAACAATATAACATAATACCTACTAAAATCAAAGAAACAGCATATGTAAAATTAACGCTAGCGCCAGTTGTATATCTAACCGAAAAGTCATTTTCTACAATTAAATTTATTGGTAAAGCATAAATAAAGAACACACATATAAAATAAAATATTGCTACTAATTTTAAGGCTTTATCTTTTATCTTTAAATTGGTATTTTTATCATGCGAAATATAAAACACATACACAGTAAATAAAAGTGCCCATGCCACTAAATACAATAAATATGATTTTAACAAGAAGTCGGCTAAAATTCTATTACTATCATATATTAATGCCCCAACTGTACATAATAATTCTAAAATAAGACCAACAAAATTCGTTATTATTAAAACCCCATATAATTTAGTTTCAAAGGTATTAATATGTCCCTTAACAAAAAACATCAACATTATTAAGACACTAAATAATAACGCACTTAATGGTAAATAAATACCTGTTCCCATTCTTATCACCTACTATTTTATAACCTAATTTTATCATAAAAAATAGATAAGTTTAAAAAAATTACCAATAAACTTGATAATTTATTTTTTTGATTTTATTAATTTTCGATAATTAACTTGCCCATCTTCCATATTTAACTCAATATCGGCATTTAATATTTCATTGTATTTTCTATTATGTGATATGCTAATTATAGTGCCGGAATAAGACGATATCAATTCATATATAATATCTAAACCATCTTTATCTAAATGATTTGTTACTTCATCTAAGACCAAAACATTAATATTATTTAAGATTAACTTGATAATATTAATTCTTGTCCTTTCCCCAGGGGATAAAATATTATATGGTTTATTTCTATCATCATAATCAAAATTAAGTTTAGCAAATAAGGTAAAAATCTGTGTACTATCTTTTTCTACAATATCACTAGTTATGTATGTGTATATAGATTCATCAGTATTAGCCTCCAGAGTATTTTGGGATATATACCCAATTCTTACACCATTACCAATATTAACTTTTCCACTAACTGCTGATAACTTTCCTAAAATCGTTTTAATAAGAGTCGTTTTCCCACTCCCATTGCCACCAGATATCATTATTTTAGCGCCAAATGGTATTACTAAATTTATTTTTGGTGTCTGAAAAGTATTATAACCGCACACTAAATTTTCCAATCCAATATCTTTATTACCAGAAACATCACTAAAGTTAAATATTAAATTAATAGGTTTATGTTCTTCAAAATATAGAACATCGACTTTTTCTAATTCTTTAGTTAGTCTAGCAACATTGCCAGTATTAGTCTTTTCTTTGGCAAAATTATTAGCAATTTTATCGTTGTCATTATGAGCTTTTGAGCCCAAGCCCTTGCTACTCCAAATTCTCGCTTGTTCTAATTTTGCTTTTAACTTATCTCTTTGGTCTTTAGCTTGTTCATATTCTAATTTTCTTTTCTCATATTCTTGTTTCTTCGTTACCAAGTAATCTTTATAACCCGTATTATATTGTCTTAACTCGCCATTATCTAATTCAAAAATTTTATTAACAATATTATTTAGAAACATTTCATCGTGAGATACTATTATCATTTTCTTTGAAGATGTTTCCAAATATTTTTCTAACCATTCTATAGCCGTAATATCTAAATTATTTGTTGGTTCATCAAGTAAAAGAATATCCCTATTCATCATTAACAAAGTAGCTAGCAAAACTTTTATTCTTTCCCCACCAGACAGATGACCTATCTGAGAATTCAAATCTTTATTTAGCGATAGTCCACTCATTATTTTGTACAATTCTTCATCAAAAGAATATCCATTTATATTTAAAAAAGCATTAAGAATATCACCATATTCTTCCATGTTATCTTCACTAAGATTATTTTCTAGAAAATGCAATCTTTTTTCTAATTCAGTAAAGCCTACTATTTCTTTTATGTATTTTTCAATCGTGTAATCGTTATACTTTATTGGTATCTCTTGATACAAATAACCAATACTATCACCATCTAAATTGATTACACCATTATCAGTAGTAATAATACCACCAAGAACTTTTAATAAAGTTGATTTACCAGAACCATTAACGCCAACTAAGCCAACTTTATCTTGAGTATTTAAACTAAAAGAAATATTATCAAATATAGTATTGCCATCAATTTGCTTTCGAACATTTTTTACTATCATCAAAATTTAACCCCATATAATTTTTAAAATTTATTAATAAGTTTCTAATCTAATTTCAAAGCTAGTCTTTTCTGTTGACTAACTGCTTCTTGCCAAGCAAACTCTTCTAAAGTAGTATAATCCACTTTATCAGCCTTTGTCTTCGGAATAAATGGCACAAAGTCTATACTTTCCGGAATCTCATAATCATTTAATTGCGATACTTCATCAGTACCATAAATAGTTAATGGCTTTTTACATTCCTCTAAAATATGTTTTTTAACTTCTTCACTAGGTTGAACTCCATTTTTTAGCACCACATAAGCCTTAGCAGTATATAATTTATCATTATCTTTCTTTTTAACAACTGCAACTGAATCAATAACATCTATAGATGACATTAATAACTGAATTCTATCACAATAAACCTTATTTAAAGTTGAAATAATATAATATCTAGAATCTCTACCTTTTAAATGATAATATCCCTCATTGTCAATAAAACCAGTACTACCAACACGAACATACTCTTTTCCTTTATACATAACCTTAGCATCTAAAGTTTTTTCCGGCATTTTATAGTATTCTTTAAATACATGTTCGCCACCAATGCATAATAAACCTTCTTCACCTATTTTTTTCTCTTCAATAATACCCTCATTATTAAATTTATCGGCATCAATTATTATACAGTCGCTTCCTGTTAAAATTCTTCCCACCGTATCTAATTTTATTGGCTGACCAATAGCATTTGTATTCGCTCCAACTGTTTCTGCAGAACCAGAACCATTATAAATCTTGGCATTACTATTATGTTCTTGAAAAAACTTTACTCCTTCTTCATTTTTAGCAGGGCTTAAAGTATCGCCACCAGAAATAAATGTTGTAAGACTCGATAAGTCGGCATTAGGAGTGATATTTTTTTTAATAAGTTCTAAAAGTGCTGGACTTCCGAAAATAATATTTGGCTTTTTGCTCAAATAGTAATTAATATTATCTTTGGATAAATCAGGTGCTAACACTGCTGTTCTTCCACACATTAACGACATAAGGGTTGAAGTAGCAAAACCATAAGGATAAGTAAATGGAACACAAACCAAACTTTTCTCGCCTTTGGTATTTTCTAAATTAGTTGAATTCTTCATATAAATACCAGAAGCTAAAATATTTTTATTTGTCAAAACTACCGCTTTAGGCTTTCCAGTTGTCCCACTAGTATAAAGAATTAATGCATCATCTAAAGCATTAAAAGGATTTTCTAAAGTCTTTTTTTGAAACTTAGCCAAACATCCTAAAGTATTAAAATCAATCGTATTACTCTTAGTTAAATGATAATTACCATCAAGTCTTAAAGAATTAACTTTGCTTTTATCTAAAGTAATAACATATCTAACATGAGTCTTATCGACAATCTTCTGATTTTCTTCATCACTACGATTAAAATTTATGTAAACGGGACTTTCAAACAAATTCAAATATGATACAATTTCTTCATCTGGTGCAAAAGAATTTAAAAATGTCGTTGTCGCCCCAATTCTATTAGCGGCCATAAAAACTGCTACAGCCTGATAAAAGTTAGGCATCGATACGGTAATAATATCACCTTTTTTAACCCCTAGTTCTTTTAAAGCCATAGATACGGTAACGGCATCATCTAATAACTGTTGATAAGTTGCTGATAATTTTAAACAATCAACTGCCTTTTCATCACGATAAAAACTACTAATAACCTTAATGGCTGTATATATATTAATATCCGGTATTATAGGATGAGCCTCCCAAAATTTTGCTCCTTTATTTTGTGGTTTGTCGTTGCTTGCATAACCTGTTAATTTCTTTTCAAACATAATACTTCTCCTATTTCTAATTTTATTTTACCTTATTTTTCGCCAATTACAAGAAATTATTTAAAATATTTCCTAATAAAAACAAATAACGCTTACTATTTTAACTATATTTTTCCCAAATACAAGTACTTAACCTAAACTTAATAAACTGCATATTAATTATGACAAAACATCAAGTTTAGCTTAACCAAACTTGATGTTTTGTAAATCATATTTATCTAAAATTAAACCACACACTAAAAAAAACAGATAAAATTAATCAACAATGTACTTCATAATACCTTCTTCATATCCTAAATTTTTAATATAATCTAAGCATTCAGATGAAACAATAAAATTTATAACGCTAACTTTTAAAGAAGTAAAATATTTATCTAAATAATTAATAACTTCTTCATTTTCCATATTTTGTTCTTTTAAATTGCAAGATATATTATTATCGATATCAAAATACTTGATTTTTAAATCTTTAAAAACAACACCCTTTTCCTTCATAACAAAATCACCATGAATATTGTTAATCCTTTTACTTACTGTCGCTTCTTTAGTTTCATATAATTTATTCATTATATTAATAACTCTAGTCTTAACAACTTCAACAACTAAAGACTTATCTGGCGATATTTCATTTTTTAAAAAATTTAATGTTTCCTTAACTGTATCCTGATCAACATCCTTTTTAAAAGAAACATCAATCCAATCAGTTGAAAAATCATAACCGCATATAAATTTATCATCTTTCTTAATCCCAAAATATCCACTACTGATATTCAATTTATAATCAAGTTCCATATCGTTTATATATTTTTTTAAACTATTTTCATTTAATTTCTCAATTTTCATAATTCATCTTCGTTCAAATCGTTTATTGACATCTATTGTCTTTTTTAGCAATTTCTCTACTATAAATCATTTCTTGAGATATTCTTTCTAAATAAGATTTATTAGAGTCCGTCATTGCTTCCCAATCTTCTGCTACTAACATTTTTCTAAAAGGCCCCATTGTAAGTTCATAAAAAACATAATATTCACTCTTAGTTAGTTTATCAAATCTTGCTTCCATTTTGACCATTTCCATTTCAATTTCTGCTCTTGATAAGCCTTGATATTTTTTTAAGGCCTCTTGGGCTGCTAACAATTCATCATCCGTTATATCCATATAATTTCTTATATTTTCCTTAGCAATAAATGCATAAATACTTGATACTTCAGAATAATTAATATTACCATTTAAGTAATTTGTAAGAAAGCATTCTATTTTAATAATATTTTGTAACTTTTTTAAAGAATCTAAATCACTAGTCATTAAATCTTTTTGACTACTAATTAAGTCCTCAATTCTACTAGCATTCTTTTCTAAATAATACTCCAACCATTTTTGCCAAAGTTTAAAAACTCTTTCCCCTCTTTTATCTGGTATGCTATTTATCTCTGGATGTTTTCTACTGCCTGATAAAGTCCTATATCCCATATTTTTCTCCTCATATTTTTTAATTTTTCACATTATTCACAGCATTTACTACAATAGCTATCTAGTTATTTGATATTAACTTATATAATTTTTCAAAATCATTATATAAGCACTCGAAGTCGCTATCAACAACATCATTTTTCCACTCTTCTGATAGAATTTCTATATCATACTTAACTTCTTCTAATAGTTTCTTACTGTTATCACCATCAAAAGTCATTTTTTCTATATTCTTCTTAATACTTTTTAAGCTATCACTATAATTCTTATAAACATCATTCTTAAAAAGTATTTCAATATCTACTAAAACAACTAACAATAATTTCTTTACTTCATTATTATCATTCATAAATCTTATTCCCAAGTACCTTTACTATCTTCGTAGCCGTCTAAGAAACTTTTATACTCCCCATTCTTCTTGGTTCCTAAAACACAATCCAAATTAATATTATTCATACTTCTAAAGATACTATTATCAATATCACTATTTACTTTTCTTAAATTCTTTATTAACTCTTTAATCTCTTTTCGTTTACTGATCCCATCATTTATTAACGAACAGCCTTCGGTAAAACGACAAGCACAATTTATAAATACTAAATCATTACTATTGCGCCATGAAATAATATCAGCCTCTTTAACCATATATAAAGGTCTAATTAACTCCAAGCCTTCAAAGTTAGTACTATGCAATTTAGGTAACATAGTCTTAATCTCGGAACCATAAAACATTGAAAGTAAAGTAGTTTCAATAACATCATCAAAATGATGACCTAGGGCAATTTTATTACAACCTAATTCTTTCGCCTTATTATATAGGTGTCCTCTTCTCATCTTCGCACATAAATAACATGGACTCTTACTATCAACCGTACTTACGACATCAAAAATATCCGTATTAAATATTTCAATAGGAATATTAAGTAACTTGGCATTATCAATTATATATTGTCTATTATAATCATTATACCCTGGATCCATTACCACATAATGAGCCTCAAACTTAACCTTCCCATGTCTTTCTAATTCTTGAATACACTTAGCCAGTAAAAATGAATCCTTACCGCCACTAATACAAACCATAATCTTATCATTTTCATTTATTAGTTCATAATCTTTAACAGCCTTTGTAAATCTACTCCATATTTCTTTACGATATTTCTTAATAATACTACGCTCTATCTCTTGATACTTCTCCATATCTTTTAATATTCCCTTCTAATATTTTATACTTCTATCATTAATCTTTATAATAACTCTTAATCTTTATAATAACTTTTATATATACTATCGAATTCTTGTAAAAATACCTCTACTTCTTCTATTTTTGTTAAATGCGACAAACTAACTCTGATAGCCGTACTAGCAATTTGCTTATCTTTAGTTAGAGCATATACTAACTTCGACGGACTTTCAATTGGACAACAACTAGTCTTAGCCGATACATATATCTCTTTATCTTCTAAACTTTCTACTACTTTTAAAGACTTAACATTTTTAATACTAAAATTAATTGTAAATGGTAAACTATTATCCCTGTTATTAATAATTACATTCTTATATTGCCTCAACTTATCTTTAATTATTACATTTAATTTTTCTACATAATTATAATTACTATCTATATTTCTTAAGGCTATTTCTATTGCTTTATCTAAAGCCCCGATACTAGGTAATTCTGGCGTTCCAGCACGATAAATAGTCGTTGATTTTCCCCCATCTATTTGGGGTACTAAACCTATTTCTTTTCTCTTAATAAGTAAACCCATTCCCGTTAGGCCATAAAACTTATGAGGTGCTAAAGTAACTAAATCTGGAATAGTTAAATCTAAGTTAATTTTGCCAAAACCTTGGGTGGCATCAGTATGTAATAAACAATGAGGATAATCTTTTAAAACTTCTTTTATCTTACTTATAGGTTGCACCAATCCAATCTCACTATCGACACTACAAACACTTACTAAAATAGTATCTTTTCTTATCATCTTTTTTAAAGATTCAATATCTATTAAACCATCATTTCGAACCGGAATAACTTCTACTTCAAAGCCCAGACTCTGCATTTTAACCGCACTGGCTACAATCGAATTATGTTCTAAAGCACTAATTAATATGTGTTTACCAAAACTTTTATATCTTTCGCATACTCCTTTAATAGCCAAATTATTAGATTCAGTCGCCCCGCTGGTATAAATTAATTCTTCGGGTAAAACTCCTAACTTTAAAGCAATATCTTCGGTATATTTATCTATTAACTCTTTAGATTTTTTTCCTAACTTGTGATTACTATTAGGATTAGCATAATATTCTTTTGTTAACTTATTATAGGTATTTAATACTTCTTCATTTACTGGTGTTGAAGCCGCATAATCAAGATAAATCATTTAATCATCCCCTTAAAATTTAATAAAACTATTTTATCATAATTATTCTTAAATAAATATTATTTTTATTAATATTAGTATAGAATTAGTATTACTTCCCACCCACCATTATAGAAAGTAACATATAATAATTATATAACTATTATATAATTATTATTGAAGTATTATATAAGATATGTTAATATAAAGATATAAAACAAAGGAGATGAATAACTATGTCTAGTATGACAACCGCTATAAGTGTCCAAATTGATAAAAAAGACAAAGAAGAAGTTACTAAGATTCTAGATAAATTAGGAGTTACTATGAGTGGTCTTATCAATATGACTATTAAACAAGTTATTATGAAAGAAGGAATACCTTTTGAAGTAACTATTCCTAAAGAACCTGACGATTTATCTAAATATTTTACTAAAGAAGAATTAGAAAACACTTATAAAGAACTTATCCTTATGGAAAAAAATCTTAATGACTATAAGAGTTATAATAATAGCAACGATTTAAAAAAGGACCTATCAAATTAAGCATACCAAATAATTGCCATAGTGAAGTATTAGAAAAGTAATGCTTCTTTTCTTTTGCCTTTATTTATACTTTTTATTGTTAACATAACAATTTTTCTTTTTATTAACTAACAGAAAAAGACAATAACAATATAGTTATCATCTCTTTAAAACTCTTGATTTATTAACTCTATTAACTAATATATCATCAAAATAATAAAGTTTATTAATATCAAGTACTTTAGATATCTCTTTATATTCTTCATCACTAGTTAAGAATTTAAGAACCATTTTAACACTCTTAAGAGAATACTTACATATAATATTTTCTAAATCTACTCCATATAAAAATGACAAACAACATATACAAACCTTAATATTATCCGTAATAAAACTTGCTTGTTTACTAGGTACACTTTTAATACTTTCTTTAACTAAATATCTTTCTCTAAATATAAAGTTATCTTCTTGATATCTTATTTCATCTAAATCTATTAAATAACCATGTCCATCTTTATATAAAAAGTTAGATAAATGAATATCACCAATACATATTCCATAACTATGTAAAGTCTTTAAGGACTTATAAATATCTTTAATAGCACTTACTTTATCCATAAAATCTATATTCTTATTTAAAGACTCTCTAAAAGTAATTGTCCCTTCTATATACTCCATTATATAACCATTAAATTCATTATTCTTATATAACATTTTATATATTTTAGGAGTATTAGGAATACTATTATTCATTAAGAACTTAATATTTCTTTCCTTTTCTTCTCTAAAATAACTTATTTCATTATAAACCTTATATAAATAACCATCTTCTAGATATAAACTCCCACCATTATTATACTCTTTATTTATATCTAATTCTTTCATATATAGTCCTTTCTTTGGACTAATTTATATTAACATATATTTTCTTATTTGTTTATTATTTTTATATTAATTAATACTATATAATTTGTTATAATTTAATTAGGAGAACTATTTATGAAAGTATTAACTATAAGAGAACCTTTTGCTACTTTAATTAAAGATAAAGTAAAAATATATGAAACTAGAAGTTGGAAAACTAATTATCATGGGGAAATATATATTCATGCCGCTAAGGCAAGAAGTAAGGCTAGTAATGTAAGTATTGCAAGTACTTATCTTAAATCTCAAGAAAATCCTGAACATATTATATGTAAATGCCTATTAAAGGATTGTATTTATATGGATGAGGGTTTTATTAACAAAGTTAAGAAAAATAAAGAAGAATATAACTCTGGTCGTTATGAAGTAGGACGCTTTGCTTGGCAATTAGAAGTAATAGAAGTCTTAAAAGAACCAATTTATGCCAAAGGACAACTTGGCATTTGGAACTTTTAAGACTTCTTTTTTAAACATCAAAAATTAATTTTACACTTGCAGAAATATCTTCATCAGAAATATTACTTTCGAAATTCAAGCTTTGAATCATTGCTGAATAATGAACATTATTCTTTAACATCTCATTCAATTCTTTAGCATAATATCTAGGCACATAACCAATGTGATAACAAACGCCACTATTTTTATAGATAACCTTAATTGCATTGCTATCATATTTGTTATCAGGCTCTAACTCTAAAAATAACTTATCATTTAATTTTAATAATTTTTTACAATTTTGAGTATCTGAACAATGCCTTGTCCCAGCAACATCAAACTCGATTTTTTTAGAATCAAATACTGGCACAAACTCATAATTATCAGTAACAAGTCGACCTTTTGTAGCCTTCAAAATTTCTAATTCATTAGAATCATTCTCTAAATTATAAGCATTTAAGATTTCCAAATAATCAGGACGCGCCTTATTAGGTAATCTTGTTGCAATATTAGCAAATAATTCTTTACTTTTATAAGACATACTTAGATTACTAAATCCCGGAAAACATTTAAATCCCGAATTAATTGCATCATCAAGTTCTGGATTAATATATGTAAATTCATATTCTTCATTATTATAACTTAAAATGCCAATCTTATATCTTCTTCTACTTTCTGGATTCTTCCAAATTAACCACATTTCACTTTTCATTATTATTCACTCTTATCTATATTTAATAATATATTTCTTCTTATCTTTAAATATTCTATTATATATTCTTTATGTTTATCAGTCATTAAATTATTAGGTATTTTATTAACTATTTCCTCTATTTTACTATCATTTAACTTATTTAAATTTTTTATTTCTTTTTGAACTAAATATGAATAATTATTATTTAAGTACTCAATAAGTTCAAAATGCTTATATCTTTTATTAGAATTTTCTTTATATATTAATGTCTTACTTTTATTAATATAAGCATTAAAGTCTTTGTTACCATTATAATATTTTTCAGCTATTTCTGGATTTTTAAAATCTCTTAAAAGATTATCGCCATTATCATATAATGGTGACATTTCATATTTACCATCAATACATTGAATTCCCCAATTTTCTTCATGTCTATCTTGTTCTCCAACTAAGGCATCAAATATCATAATTTTTATAAATTCTGAAAATAAATTTTTATTTAAATCATCTAAAGTTTTCTTTATATTTGATACTGTATAAAAATGTATCCTGTCACTGTTATCTGTATTTAAATAAGATAGTGCATCAGTATGTTCAATTCCTTCATCAACAAATAAGTAATTTAATATTCCTATTTTATTATCAGCATCAATAGCCAATTCTATTTTAGCGCATTTATATCCTAAAACTTTAGCTATTTCACTACACATTTTTTCAGAACATGATTCACTAACTAAATATCCATCACCTTGATATTTAAAGAAAGCCTTCATCCCGTTTTTATCAACAACTAATTTTTTAACTCTAGTTCCCTTAGCATTTAAATTCATTTCTAAAGTTTTAAAATCAACATTTTCTTTTTTAATAGAATAACTATCCATTATAAAACCTACCTTATTATAAATTTAGTATAACATACATTTATAATTCGTTATCAAAATTATTCTATATTTTCATATCCTTTTTTTATTAAAGGATAAACTTTTTTAACCATTATATTATTCTTTTTTAAATCAAACTCTCTATAATCATACATTTTATTAGTTCCATATCCCATACTATAAGGATACTTAGAATAACCTAACTTATCAGTATCTTTAACTATATCCTCTAACCAAAAATCACTTACATCATCTAACATTCCATTACCCGCACCATCTATTATACTTGGATAATAAGTCTTATCATTTTCTTCTAACTCTCTAGAACCTAAATACTTTATTTTAAATGTTGTCGTAGATCCAAAGTCATATTCCATTTCCATGGCATCATTATCATTTAATCCTATATCACTTAATATACTTTGACTAGCATCTAATACTATTTCATCATCAAACATTAAATCATCATCTATATAACTTTTATACTTTCTATCTTTATAAGTAATACTATATAAATGATATGCTAATTAATTAAAACTAGCCAGTATACTATAGAGTCATCTTATCAGTAACTTCCATTACTCTCCATATCTTATTCTTTAATCCATTTATTCCTACTTTGAACATTAATACTTTCATATAACATTTCCCTTCATTCCACCCTTATAGTAATATCTTTTCTTCTAAAAATCAACTTAAAAATGATAGAAGATACTTCTTCTACCAAATAAGTTGCATCACCAAATGATGATTCATTTGGCGACATTTCTGCCTCGCATTAATTATTCTAAACGCTTACGCGTGATATGGGTCAGATGCCGTCCCATTGCCATTATTCAGAATCTCAGAGCTTAGATTTAAAACTGGGCGGGCACCAACACTGCCATCCACAGTGCCAACACCAGTTACGGCACCAGCCGAATACATAAAACTCATACTAGCACTGCCCCAATTAAAATCAAAAGGGGACATGATCCAATATTCTTGACCATTATATAGATAATAATTATAATTATTAGAACCCCAACCACCCGCTAAAACTACCTCATCAGTAGTAATAAGTCCAATACCATAAGTAAGAGCCCCGTTCCCTTTGCTAGTATCACTAACTGTAAAAGCATCATTTTGCTGTGGACATGTTAACATCATATTGTTGTTATATGAAATATCTACCAAATAAACCCCACGATAATCTGTTTTACTTGTTCCGGCACCTGTCCCACTATTATTTGAGTCAAAACTTCGATCATTACAGAAAATATTATCGGCAATATATTGTTCATTAGTTGTCCCTTTAATATTATTTTCGTACCATGTGTCAAGATAAGTCTTTATCGTTGAATTATTGGTATTGGCATGGGTTTCCGCATAAGTTGATGCACCAGTTTTACCATACATATATCCTACATACGCATTATCATCATTTTTCTCATTAAAGGGGCTAATCCCAATTTCTCTATCTTTACTTGACTCACCATTGACATGAGCACTTGTTCCATCGTATATAATCCTTACTGTACCATCCCCATTATATCTTATAATACGCCAGTACTTACCTGCAAATAAAACATAATTATTGGTTACATTACCACGATAATAATATGAATCACCATAAGCATCTTTAGCTTTACATAAATAGCCAAAAGTATCCTCTGCCCCAGTTGCTGTTAAGGTGCCATCACTATTCATTGTCGGACATCTTTGCATTTCATTTAAATAAAATGTTTTATTAGCCAGTGTAATAGTTTCTAAACTTTTAAAATAAATATTACATCTACTTCTTGTCCCCCAACTAGAAAGTTTAATTCCCCATTTACCATAGTCCCAACTAGCATTCTTATTATTATCACATACTATTTTTTCTACAGCATAACCACTGCCTTTTGATGGTAAAGTCTCCGAATAAGTGCCATCTATATACGCTCCAATTAATGGTTCCTCTTTTAAAATAGAATTATAATAAGTAATAACAAGTCCTACAACAGCAAAAGTACTAACTAAAGTAGTTATTATAATCTTTCTTTTTTTATTTTTAAATATCTTCATAATAAATATTTCTCCTATTAATTTATAAGCATTTAAAATTATGCTTTTGAACAACTCTAAATACTACCAACATAGTATCTAACTTTTAAATCATGTCTAAAAATATCTATGCTATATGTTCGGATTAATTACCACTGGTTTACCCTTGTTTCCAATCTAATTTTAGATTATCTTATAAAAGTTCGGTAACATCTTTATTCTGTTTTAAAGACATAAATAGTTATTTTCTCCTAGTTTCATAAAACCACTTCTTACAATAAAAAGCCTTAACCATTTATTTTGAGTGTCATAAATTTTATCTATCTTAGTAGGAATACGGACAAGATCCATTGCTGTTATTCACATTGTTGTTGCCATCTGCGTTACCATTCGAATTCACATTGCGCTCATTAGCATTGCTACCACTCGCGTAATTAGGCGATGTACCTAAAAGAACAAGCAATAATTTACAGGACAAACCAACATTATATAACATTATTATTCTCTCTTATATCATATAAATATTTTCACCACGGTCAAATAATGATTCATTTGGTCGTGGAACCACCGCACAAGCATTCATCATCTTGCTTTTATGAAGCAAGATGATAAGGGTCAGATACAGTCCCTGTACCTTGCAACAGTACTTCAGACTTCAGATTGATAACTGGGCGGGCACCAATACTGTAGTTAATATATTTGTAGTCTTCATCTACACCACCAAACGAAGCCACATAGCGCCCTTTGACTAAGCCAAACAGACTATTAGGCGACATTGTCCAATAATTCTGTCCTGAATACAGATAATAGTTTGAATTGCTTGAACTCCAACCTCCTGCCAAAACCGCTTCATCAGTTGTTACAAGTCCTATGCCATAAGTTAAAGCACCATTACCTTTACTAGTATCACTTACTGTAAACGCGTCATTCTTTTGCGGACATGTTAACAGCATCTTATTGTTATTAGGGCTATCTGCAAAATTATACCAACGATAATATGTATCACTTCTTTCGGCTCCAGTACCACTATTATTTGAGGCAAAACTTCGATCATTGCAGAAAATATTATCAGCAATATATTGTTCATTAGTTGTCCCTTTAATATTATTTTCATGCCATGTATCAAGATAAGTCTTTATTGTTGAATTATTGGTATTGGCATGGGTTTCTGCATAAGTTGATGCACCCATTTTACCATACATATAACCAATATATGCATTAGCATAATTCTTTTCATTAAAAGCACTTGTCCCAATTTGTCTATCTTCGCTCGACTCACCATTAGCATGAGCACTCGTGCCATCATATATAACTCTTACCGTCCCATCACCATTAATGCGAATTATACGCCAATAAAAATTAGCAAATTTTACATAGTTATTAATTACATTACCGCGATAATAATATGAATCACCATAAGCATCTTTAGCTTTACATAAATAACCATATTGACTTTCGTTTTCATCCACCGTTACGGTGCCATCTGCATTTACTGTTGGACATTTACCATAATAATCTAATGGAACTGCCACATTACCAATATTTACCTTATCAACAATATCGACAAAATAAATATTGCATTTGCTTCTTCTTGTTACATTAGATATTATTGGTCCCCAATCTTTACCACTCCATTCGCCAACGGCACCATTATCACAGACAATTTTATCCACTTTATAACCAGTACCTCTAGCTGGTGCCTCTACTGTATACTGGCCGTTAACATAGTTATTGATAATAACATCGCCATATACAAAATCACCAACTTTTGTTTGGACCACATCATTTTCTTGAGTAACAAAAAATTTAGAATAGGCTAAATATAAACCTAAAATGCCACATAATATACAAGGTATGGCAATATAAACATATCTAGAATATCTTTGACATTTTCTTTGAAATTCTATTTTTCTTAAAGCTTTTTCTCTATTAAATTTTTTCATCTAAATAAATCTCACATCCTACCTAGAATTATTATAGATAAGAATATTAATATATATTGTCGAATTATGTCTTTACAATCATTTTACATTTTCATAGAGTTAAAAACTCTATGAAAACCCTAGGTGAATGCTTATCTAAAGGGCTATTTGACCATGAATTTGACCACAATAGAAATTTAAGAAAATTTTAATTGACGCCCGCAAAAGCTTATAAACTCTAATAACTTTACATAAATTTTTGACTAGAAATTTGACTAGAAACAAGTTTAAAAACTATAGTAATTACCATGTTTTTATGCTATATTTATATTATAAGATAAGAATAACCACCCGTATTTTCGTTTTCATAGAGTTTTTAACTCTATGAAAATAGCAAAAATATATATTATAACCAAAAGTGGTCATTCTAATACCACTTTTTTATAAATAATAAAAAAGTCCTACTTTTTAAATAGAACTTTAAAAGTTGTAACCTTACCAACACTTTCTGCTGATATTTTACCTTTATGATTAATTACGATATTTTTAGCAATAGCAAGCCCTAAACCATATCTATTTTCTTTCCTACTTCTAGATTTATCTAACCGATAAAACCTTTCAAATATCTTTTCTTCTTCCCCCTTAGGAATTATATCTCCTGTATCAGTAACACTAAGTATTATATTATTACCTTGTTCCTTTAAACTAACAACAATTGTACTTTTTTTATCCGCATGTTTTAAAGCATTATCAAGTAGAATCTCTACTAACTCATTTATGGAATAAGTATCAAAATTAAACTTAATATTACTATCTATCTTACTTTCTAACTTTATATCACTCTCATATGCTTTAGCATCAAATGTTAATACAGCAAGCTCTACTACTTTAGATAAATCATCTTCCTTTAATATATAAGTTTCTTTCTTTTCTAAAGAGGCTAACTCTAATAAATTCTTTATTAATATATTCATTCTATTAGCCTCACTCTTAATATTATTTAACCATTTAACCTCATTAGGATTATCTTCTAAAGCCTCACTACTAGCCATAATAACCGATAAAGGAGTCTTTAACTCATGTGAAGCATCTGCTATAAACTCTTTTTGTTTTTCAAAACTATTTATTACTGGTTTAATAATCCAACTAGTTAATATCACACTAATTAAATAAACTATTACTTCTAATAAAATAAATAAACTTAAAGATATTAGTAAATAATTATATAAACTATTTTGAATACTACTATTATCTATAATAATTAAATATTTACTATTACTATAAATATAACTATATTTATTAAAATAAATATTACCTATATATTCTTTTTTAATATTATTATTATTTAATATAGATTGTCCTAATGATTTTATACTATCTATATCTATATTATTATTAGATAAATTAATAACTTCTTTAATGCTATTATCATTATTTAAAAGTAAAGTATATATAACTTTATCCATATATCTTATATTATTATCTTTAAAACCATTATCTTTATTTAATCTATTCTTATCTTCTTCATTATTTGAAAGGTTTCTTAAACTATTACTAATAATCTTATTATATTCTAAATACTTACCTACATTAAACACTATAATAAACCCTAATATACTAATACTTAAGATACCAAATATTAAAATAAACACCTTCTTTTTTAAATTATTCATCCTTATACTCCAACTTATATCCCATATTTCTTAAAGATTTAATATTTACTTTAGAATCTATTGCTTTTAATTTCTTTCTAATAAAGGATAAATATACTTCTAAGTTATTAGATTCTATTTCACTATCTAATCCCCATATTTTATTATATATTTGATCTTTAGATAATATTAAGTCTTTATTAACTATTAAATATTCTAATAATAATAATTCTTTATTAACTAGTAATACTTTATTATTGTTATTTATACAACTTAAATAAGAAGTCTTTAAATTTAACTCTATATCTTTATAAGATAATATATCTTTATTAGTTTTACTACTACTACCTTTAAGTTGAATATTAACTCTGGCTATTAATTCTTCTATATGAAAAGGCTTAGTTACATAATCATTTGCCCCATTTTCTAAACCTTCTAATTTATCATCTAAAGTTGATTTAGCCGTTAACATAATAATCTTTGTGTTTACTTTATCTTCTCTTAATTTCTTTAAAATCGTAAAACCATCCATATCCGGTAGCATAACATCTAATATTATTAAATCATAAGTATCATTTAAGGCTTTATAATATCCTTCTTCGCCATTACCTTCTATTTCTACTTGATAGTTATTATTTTCTAAACTAACCCTTATAACATCGGCTAATGTTTCTTCATCTTCAATAATTAATATATTCATATAATTACCTCGCTAACTACCATTATACTATAAATTGTTAAATGAATATTAAAATAAGCCATACTGTAACCACAATATGACTATATTATTTTAATACTCTTTACTTAATAACCAATCAACTACATTTATCTTCTTTATCCCATTATAATCAGCTTCTAAATCCATATCCATTGTAAGCAATATTTTAGGATAAAAATCTCCTGTCTTTTGTAACGATTTTAATTCTCTTTCTAAAACTTTATCATCTCTTACACTAAGTGCCACTTGATAATACTTTAATCCTTCTCTATTCTTAGCAACAAAATCAACCTCTAAATCTTTAGTCTTTCCAACATAAACAGTATAACCTCTTCTTAATAATTCTAAATATACTATATTTTCTAAGATATGTCCCATATCTTGATTAGCTCTTTTACCTAGAAGAAAACTTCTAAGTCCCATATCTACACTATAAAATTTATAATTACCTTCAAGTAATTTTTTTCCTTGAATATCAAAGCATTCCGCCTTATATATTAAATAACTATTTAAAAAAGCATTAATATACTTATCAACAGTATAGTAATTAACCTGCATTCCTTTACTAGTAAGAGTATTACTTATTTTATTAATTGATACTTGACTGCCAATACTATCATAAATAAATTTTAAAATTCTTTCTAATTCTAATTTATCCATACTATTTTCTCTAGTCATTATATCTTTATACACTACTGTTGAAAATATACCGTCTAAATATTTATCTATGCCATTATAATTAGTATCTATTACATTAACAACACCTGGAAGTCCACCCGTCTGCATATATTCTAAAAATAGATTTTGATAATTAGCACTATCAGATGCACTAACATACTCTTTAAATGATAATGGTAACATTTCTATTTTTACATAGCGCCCTGATAATAATGTAGCAAGTTCTCCGGATAAAAGTGTACTATTAGAGCCAGTTATGTAAACATCTACATTCTTTTTTATATATAAACTATCCACTACTTTTTGAAAATCTTTAACCATTTGAACTTCATCTAAAAAGACATAATAGTTAATTTCATCTTTAATTAATTTATTAACATAATTATAAAATTCCTTATAATCTTGAAAATCGAAATCAGCATCTTCTAAATTAATATGAATAATTTGATTATCCTTAATTCCTTGTAATTTTAATTCTTCAATAAATAAATCAAATAATGTAGACTTACCACATCTACGCATACCTGTAATAACTTTTATAACATCTTTATTCTGCCACTTTTTTAATTCTTCAATATATGTCGGTCTTGCTATCATAAATTTTCACCTCTACATAAAGTATATATCATATTTATTTATTTTACAATACATTTTAAGCTTTTTATTATTTTTAGTATTTTATTAAATCTATTTAAAACTTTTAACTATTTTCATCATTTTATAAAGCGCATTAAAAACATAATCATATAAAAAATTGTATTACCACCAAAACTAGCAATACAACTTCTTTATCTATCTAATTTATTTCAATATAACCAGCATTTCTGGCAATCTCTTGCCCCTTGCTTTCTAACATAGCCTTCTTTACTTTACTAACAGCTGGGTTTTTCGTATCTTTTAAAGTAACTATATAATAAGCGGTAATTAAGGGATAACTTTCATCTTTAATCGTATCGTGATTAGGACTTACCCCATCAACTGCTAAAAACTTAATATTTTCATTGCCATACATAGTAGTAGCATAGTAATAATAAGAATACCCTAGAGAATCTTTACTATTATCGTAATTAGCAACCGCATCAATAATTCCCGCCATGGATTCTATATACTCTTCTTTTTTGGGTTCTTTAATTTTTTTATCTTTCATAACTAAAGAGAGCATTCCTGTTTGACTACCTGAATTTTCTGGTCTTTGATATGCAATAATCTTCGCATTATCGCCACCTACTTCTTGCCAATTAGTTATTTTATCCATATAAATATCTTGAATCTCAGTTAAACTTAACCCATTAACAGGATTTTTAACATTAGTATAAAAAACAAAACCTTCATTTACTACTGGTGTTACTTCTAATTCTACTCCTGCATCGCTTGCTCTATTTAACTCATCACTACTAGGTTCAGTAACAATAATTAAATCCGTTTCACCCTTTATAAGCTTCGTATAAGCCGGATCAGTATTAGTATAATCTTTCTTTAAATTATACTCCTTTAAACCATCAACATAAGCATCCATTAAAGGTTGAGTAGCCAAAGAAGCATCAACTCTAACTAAAGTATCATCACCAACCTCATTATTTTTCTTATATCTATTTCCTACTACCAATGCTAGAATAACCGCACTCGCTAAAAGTACTAGAATTATAACATCTAAAACTTTACTATTTAACTTAATATTTTCTTTCATCTTACTCACCAAATATCTCCTTCTTTAATTCATTGCACTTATTATAATCATTCTTACATAAATATACTTCTTTTCCTTGATATCTAAGTACTATCGAATCATAACTTACATCCATAATTAATCTATTTTTAGCAATATAAGCCCCATTAACGGTAACAAATAAATTACTAACCAATTCTTTCTTATCCTTATACTTACCTAAACTTAACCATTCATTAGGTATAAAACTAGCTAAATCATAATCTTTATTTATTATATCTATACTATTTAATTCTCTACCAGTACTACTATCAATTATATAAAAATATACCCTATTCTTATCATTATAATTTTTTAAAAATTCATATTCTTCTTTATAAGTAGAAGGTCCAACTATCTCATCTTCTCTCTTATAAAACTTATTTAAATAAATATTCTTTTTATTATTAATATAATCTTCTTCACTTAAAGCATAATGATAAACTTTATAATAAACATAAGTATATTTATTTATATTATCATACCCACCTGTAACATTATAAATATTATAATCACCAGTTTGTAATTCCAGCATTTCTTCTAAAACTAAATTTCTAACTACAGTTTCTACTTTTTCTTCATAAATATCATTATCATAATCTATTAAGGTTTTATTATCTTCTCTTAGAAAATTATTATTTATATTCTCATTTATAAATTTTCTATCTACTTTTTTTCTTTCATTAACATATATATTATCATCACTTATAAACTTATCATAAATAATAATATTACTGGCTAAATCCACCATATCTATTATAAAAGTAGCCTTATCTCTGGTATTATCTAAATCTATATATATTTTATTGCAATTTTTTTTATTATCTATATCATCATAGCATTCTTCTATATAGACACAACCCCTCTTACTATCTTTAGTAAATAAACTACAATTATCTTTATCTATTACCCCTTCATCTATTGAAAGTGGGGCCTTACTTTTTAAATCATCAAGCATTAAATAAATATATCTCGTATCAAAATAAAACTTATATTCCCCTTTTTTAAACTTAGATACTACTTTAAAAGTAAAATCTTCAACCTCACTATAATCAGGATAAGGATTTTCACAAGCCCCACCATCACAGAAGAAACCCGCATCCCGAATAGCCAAATCATAAGCCTTCTTCATTAAATATTCTTTTATATCATTAGGATTATATATTAAATCATCTATCTTTAATTCTTCTCCTGTAGTTAAACTAACATTATAACTATCAATAACCGAACCATAAATCTTATCACTTATTATATCTTCATCATTATAATCTTTTTCATAAGGCTGTTTATTAATAGTAATAGATAAAACATTACTAAAACTAGCCCTAACATGATTATAAACTAAAGTCTTACTATCTTTAGAATTTTCATCTACTTTTTTCTTGATTTCTGCATTAATTTTATTTTCTAAACTTTTATCTTTTAAACCCGTAATTAAAACATAATACTTATTGTCATTCTTCTCGACTTTATAATTTAACCCATTTTTTAAATAAGAAGTAGTAACATCTACAATATATTTTAAATTATCTTTCTTACTAGCCGTATCGCCAGCCTTTATATTATCTAAATTATTCTTCCTAGGTTTAACAAATAAATATACCTCTACCCCCATTACAGTAAGTATCATCATTAGAACTATAATCCTAACAATTAATCCTTTTTTCTTCAAATCACACCACCTATTCTACCCGCATTATATAATAAATTATTTCGGAAGTCAAAACGAAAAAAAATCATATTACAATATTAGTAATACGACCTTTATTATTTAATTTTTCTAACTATTTGGCTTTCAATTATCCCCGGTATATCTTTTCCTAAAAGTCTAAACTGCGGTAAGGTAGTTAAATGTTTTAATTCATCATAATCGATATCATAAATCTCTTGATTGCCTTTAAGTAACAAGTAATTATTTCTTCTGCCATAAGTATAATCAATCCCATATTCATTAAAAGTTATAACTCCCATTAATTTATACTTATCATTAACTTTATATCCAAAAAATGTTACATCACAACCCCTAGCCTCCTTGGCAAAAATAATATTTCTTATATCTTGCCAAGTAGCCAATAAAAAATAATCATCATAGATATTCTCTTTAAAATAGTCTACAAAACCTTCTAATCGCTTCTCGAAATCTATCTCTTGTTTTCCATAAATGGCTTTTAAAGCCTCTAACTTCTTTTTATATTCTTTAAAAGTATCATATTTTTCTTCAAAATACTTATCAACCGCTACCTGTTCTTCGGTAAAATCTTTTTTATATCGACTAAAAACTATATTAAAACTTTCTACGGTATTATCAGTTTTCTGTTTATATAAGTCAAACACTCTATTACTAGTTAAATCTAATTCTAAGAAATACCTACCATTCCAAGCTAAGACATGACAATGTCCTGTTACTTTCTTATCTATTATTCCTGTTCCCTCATTAACAACTTTAGTATAATAACCTATTCTTTCTAATAAATAAGCTAGTAAAACTGAGGAATCATAACAAACGATACGATTGTTTTTTTCATCTTTACAACTAATATCATTAAAAGATATATGATTTTGTTTTAAAAGACGATGACTTTGATTAGCAGCATAAAACTCACTATCATAAACAAAAGTTTGTGCCACCCTTTTATAAAGATAATAAGCTTGGGCATAAGAATCATAATTAGATGGCATCTGGGCTAAAACTCTTTCCGCAAAGTCGGACTTTATATCCATTTTAGCCCTTTCCATCAAATTATTATTAGTAGTTAAAAAGTTCTTAAATAATTCTTGTTCTTGATAATGTTTATATATCTTATCAACTATTATCTTTTCTAAAGTATTATCCTTTAAATATTTAGATAAATTCTTATCTATCGCCTTCCGTATTTCTTCTAAAGAATATCCTTCTATTGTATCAGCATCATATTCTTTTAAAACTTTATCTAGATAAACATTATCTACTATAGGTATATAATATAAACAAGCCCTTCTTAATATTTCTAAATTACTTTTTATTAAAGAAATATCTTCTCTATTTAAATCTTTATACATTAAAAAGTTATGATACTCTCTATTACTTTCATTTATTTCAGAATCTAAAGTTTTTTCTAATTTTTTATTGATTTTCTTTCTTAAAACCGCTAATCTTTTTTTAACTTTATCTTTCTTAGTAATTGTTAAAATCTTTTTTAAATGGAAATAACTTTCTTTTAAACTATCTATCTCTACTGAAGAAGCCATTTCTAATCTATTATTATCATCTAAGAAGCCTTTTTCTTCTAAGGCCTTATATAATTTAATGATACTAACTCCTAAAATATAACCATTATTCTTACTAATTTTTTCGGCTAAATCCGGTTGTCTTAAATAATCAATAACTTGACTTATCTTAATCTCTTCGTTCTTATCATCATATAATAAACATAAATCAAACTCTTCTCTTTTGGATTTTCCAATAAGTGCCAAATATCTTTGTTTATTTTTTTCATCTTTTATAACTAATTTATCTTCTAAATCTTTCTTATTTATAGTAAATAGTAATAAAGTATCATCCTTATTTTCTAAGACATTAACCAAAAAAGGTTCATCTAAACAAAACTTACTAATAACACTTTTATATAAATCGTCATTTTCTAATAATTCTTTATAAATATCATAGTTATAATCTAATAAATCTTGAAATTTATAATTATATTTTAATTCTATTATCCAATTATTACCTACTTTATGAAAAAACATCTAACTTCCCCCAATTCAAATAAAACATATTTTATTACTTTGTTTACTCTAAATCAAGTACTACTTAAAAAAAGTTATACTGTCTTTTAAACAATATAACTTAAAATATATCTTAATTAATAAGAGCACCATTTACATATAGTTTATAACCATTAAAATCAATATTACTATTAGAACTATCTTCATTATTTAACGAAGTAATATAACTATCACCTGTAAGTTTTAACTTTGATGTTTTATTTAAAGTTAAACTTATCATTTTAGCACCGTTATCTTTATTAATGGTCCCTTCATAAGAAGAACTATTAGTTAAAGACATACTAAGAGTAGATATGGAATCTACCACAATATTGCCAGTAACTTTTTGCTTAGTTAAATTTAAGGTAACATCACCGCCGTTAGAACCGCTATTACCCCAAGAATCTTTTTGAACTCTTAAAAAATTACCCGTTGTATCATTATTAACAATCGTATTATTTTCTAAGATAATAGTAGCCTTCGTATTAGTAACATACAAAGTATCACCTTTATTAGTAGTTATCTTACTATTACTAGCCTTAAATACGGCAACACCAGTATCAGCATCCCCACTCATTGATTGATAGAGGAAGATATTTTTATAAGTGGTTGACTGACCGTTAAGTTTGTTATTAGCATCGACTAGAGTAACATTATCTAAAGTTACCGAGTTTTTTCCTTCAATCACAACACCTTCCGAGGTCATCGCTTTTAAAGTAGCATTTTTTACGGTAATATTGGCTGTTGAATAAACTGTCGGTGAGCCTTGTCCAGTGGTTGTATAAGTACCTCCATCAACATTTACGGTACCACCACCACGATCACTACGGATAGCAGCACTAGAAGTTCCAGCGGTAGTTATTTCTAAATCAGTGGCGTTCATTATCCCGCCGCCAGTTGTCATAATACCTCCAGAATTATCTTTCGTTGTCGTAGTTTTCGAGTTACTTATATTTACCGTTGTACCATCACTAGAAGAATTACTAGTAGTGGCCGAACCGCCATAAGAAAACACCCCATTGGCTCCTATGGCCTCAGTTGTAATAGTAGCATTTTCAATATTTAATGTAGCGCCATCTTTGGCAATAACACCGGAGTTAGTTCCATAAAAGCTTGTGTTATCACCACCATCAGAATCGCCAGTCTTATTAACAGTTACATTACTAATATCCGTCGTTACCTCACCGCTAACCATAATCGCATTTTCATCGCTATTAGTGGAAGTAAATTCGCCCTCCATAATAGTAGTAGCACTGGTTATTTCCTTGGTTGCACTATAACTTGTATTATTACTACCATTCATTTCGCCCATACTAGGTTTTCCCAAATTACTACCATTATTACTTAAAGAATCATTGGTTAACATAATACTACCTGTTGATAAAGCCCCAGTTAAAACAATTATGCCTAAAACATTAATCATAACTTTATCTTTATTTGTAAATATTTCTTTAAAACTCTTTTTATTAAATTCAGACATAATTAAGTACATAACAAGTAGAGCAATCCCCAAACTACTGGAAATAAATATTAAGTAATAAGGCCATGTTAATTTACTAGAACTATTACTGGTATTCATATCTTCTGGCCTACTTGGAGGAGTATTGCCATTACCAGTTGGACCATTATTATTACTACCATCACTAGTAGGCGTATTATCACCGTCTGGTTTAGCAGGAGCAGTACCAATATCATCACTAGGTTTGGCTGGTGGCGTACTTTGACTTCCACTTTGACTATTACTATTGTTATTATCAGGAGGCATCATCTCATTACTAACGTTTGACTTTTTTGAATCACTACCAGAATTATTACCATTACCCTCATTAGAATTACCAGGCATACTTTGGGGAGTACCACCATTCATACTAGCAAAAGTATTATCAGTAATATGCTTCTTAGCATAACTATAAGTAAAAACCATACCTATACTTAATAATGCAATAACTGCTACCATTAATATATTCTTTACATTCCTTTTCATATAATCCAATCTTTCCTTTCCATATCTCCACTATAGTATTTAAATATTAAATGAAAATTAAAAGACTGCTGCTATTTTTAATATACAACAATCTTTTAAAACTTTTTACTTAATTAATTTTCTTTCTAAACAATAAGGTATGACTTTATGTTTTAAGGTATTTGATAAAATTTCTTCCCCAGCGTTAGATTGATACCATAAAAACTTTTCTATTTCTAAAGACGTTGAAAGTTCACCTTCCAACACCCCATTATATCTAAAAACATAAAAATGAATCGGCGTTATCCCATCACTTGTTGCAATCTCATCAAATTCCATCACTAAATCTAAAGATTTCTCATCAAATATAGCCTTATCTCCTAATTCCTCATGGCATTCTCTAATTGCAGCTTCTAAAGGCGTTTCTCCGTCTTCAACCTTACCACCTATCATTTGATAAGTTGGTCTTTTCCTTGGCTTATCTATCAATAAGCACTTATTTTTTAAAAACATTGTTCCTACTACTTCCATTTTTTCTTTCCTTACTACTCCAAACAATAAAATTTAGCCTTGGCAGCCTCAAATTTACAAAGAGATTTAATAATATTTGTTAATCATCTAATTAAAGCCTAGCACTTTCTTATCTTTTCTATTTCCTCTACTGAAAGACCAGTTATCTTGGATATGGTTTCATTATCTAGGCCTAGACCAATAGCATTTTTAGCATTTTCTTTAGAGCTATCTTCAACACCGTCTTTATAACGCTTTTTTGCATCTCTTTCGGCTTCGGCAAGTCTAGTATTAAAAGCCATTTCTTCGTTGCTTAGTTTCGTAAATAAAGCAATATTTTCTTTATCACAAGATAACTCTTCCGCACGATAAATTAATTTTTCAGCATCTTCTTTTCCCATAATTTCTTCTGCCTTTCTTTTAAAAGTTTCTAAATCGTTTGTATTCATTAAAATACACCAATTAGCAACTTTTTTCTCTCTTTCATCAATTAGATTATACCATGGGTTCAGAGCAAAATTAACAGAAATCGTATAAAAAATATCATCCCAGCCAGTATCAATAATATTATCTTGATCCTTCATTTGACTAATTGAAACTAATCTTAATTTATTAGTATCAAAAAAATCGAAATTCACTTGGACTAAGCGGTCAATATTATCATAAGTATTATCCCCTACATCTAAAGAAAAACTACCAATTTTATTACTATAAACTTTATTTCTTCTTAACATAGAATTAGAAGTATTTATTTCCACATTAATATATTCTTCTTCTTCATCACCATCTTCGTTAAACATTTTATGCTTAATAAGTAAATCCACTTTATTTAACATATTCTTTTTATTAGAATTCTTTAAATCTCTATTTAAGTATCTTATATTACCAATAAATACCTCTTTTTTAATACTTAAAACATCTGATAATAATTGATAAAGAACAAAATCATAGTTTTCATCGTTAAATATTTGGGTAAACATAAAATCTTGTTTTAAAGGAATTATCTGACCTTCTGCTAACTTATCCATTCTTACATTCTTCCTTTCTTTTTTTAAAATTTCTTTATTTGTTTTTAATGACATATTGTATTCCTTCTTTCTATCTTGTCATTATTTAGAGGTAGTTAAAATTACTCCCTCTAATTATACTTATTGGTAACAGAATTCTGATTTCCTTCTTTTTTTACTAAATTTTTTCTAAAAATTACAATTTTCTTCCAAATTTGACACTTTTTGACACTATTTTTATAAAATATACTATTCTGGGAGTGGAGGGTGGGAAGTAATAATAATTTTATAAACCCTAAAAAAAGAAACTAACTAGCTAAACCTAATTAATTTCTAAAAAACTAACTAACTCTAAAATGACCATTTATATCATTCTTCCTACTACTTAAAATATCCTCTTCATATTCTTCCTGATAAGGTCTTTCATGATGAATAACATAAGGTATCCCCTTTTTATTTCTCTTATCCGATACAATACCAATGTGCGTACTAAAAACCACAATATCCCCACCTTGCCACTTATCAATATCCTTAATATCTGTAGTCAGATTAATACTGTTTCTCTCTAAATAACTCAACAAATTTCTGACTCTCCGATAATCAATATTTTTATCACGAACTTTAATATTATACTTATCAGGATTATTTTTAATATCTTCATTAACCAGTTCTCTCAAATCATAACCAGCACCCAAAAGACCAAAAGCCACCACATCGGTACAAACTCCATACCCATCATCAGGATAACCCCCTGCATAATACTTACTATCATATTTAGGTTTAGTAGCAATATAACTCCTAACATTATTTAATATATCGGTTTGATCATCAACACCATCATTATCTTTATCAATATTACTGTGATAAGTAGTAATCCCAAAATGACTGTTGTCATATTTAACCTTATTACCTATCTTCCCAGTATAAATTTCAAAACCTATAAATCCAATAATTATAACTAGACAAATAACTAACAAAGTAATTCTAAATATCTTTTTCATAATTTATTTAACCCTTCCATATCTTTATCTTCATCTATTCTAATAACACTAAATTTTATACCGTAAGAGCCTCTCTAATTAAAGCCTCGTAAGCATCTTCTCCCCTATCAACATGACCAGCGAGCCGTCCTAGAAAATGCGATCATAATTTACTACCCCCATCATCTTTGAAATAAAACTTCTCTTTTTTCATTTTTAATAATCATATAAACTGCTGATAATAATTATTCTCTTGGCATCAAAATCCGTCCTATCTTCTTCAATTATATCATGAAGAGTCTTTTCCTTAACATACCAACGCTAATTTTTTAACCTTATCAGAGGCAAAGTAAGCCAAGGAATCAATCGAAATATAATCCTTATCATAACCAAATTTAATCCCAATTCCTCCTGATTTCACCCAACTAGCCAAATTACCAGAATAATCATCAACCAAAATAGCCCTAGAAGCCTTTACTATCCTACATTTTTCTACTCCACTTGGAACGCAAATAATACTTATATCTTCATTTTTACTTCTAATATAATTCGTCTTGGCAATCATCTCGCCTAAAGAATTAACCGTCGTTAAAATAGCAGGTCTAAATATTTTTTCTTCATAAATTTTATTTATATTTTGAAAAGCATTATTTAACTCTCCAGAATTATCTAATAGTTCATTCCAATCAATACTTTGATAAAACTTAATGACATCGGATCTATTATTTAAATCGATACCTAAATCCGCCATCATCTTATAACTTACTCTAATAGTATCTTTAATTACCCCATCAAAATCAATATACAAATTAATCATATTACCCTTCTTTCTTATGTGTATTTTATACACATATAATTTGATTATAAAAGGTATTATTACTAATACACTATTTTTCTATATCTTTAAAACAATATAACTTAGCCGGTTTCTTCCCATTAAAAACAGCATCTTTATTAACAGCCCATATTATTCCATCATTTAATAATTTCTTTCTAAAATTTCTTCTATCTAACTCTTTATTTAACAAAGTTTCATAAACTTTTTGTAACTCTGGTAAAGTAAATTCTTCAGGTAATAAATCTTTTAAAATACTACTCTTAAGTATTTTTTCTTTTAAAATTGCTAACGATTTATCTATTACTAAGTTATGATCATAAGCAAGTGTAGGCACTTTATCAATGGCAAAAAAATCCGCATTAGAAGTTTTCATTGTTTCCTTTTGTAACTCTATACCCTTAGTATTTATAACCCCTAGAAAGGAAACCCCAATCATTCTTTGTAAATTACTTCTATTAACATCATCAAAGATATTACCTAATTCTAATTTAATATTTTCTAATCCGGTTTTTTCTTTTAATTCTCTTCTAGCCCCATTTTCTAGGGTTTCATTATTATACATTGCCCCACCCGGTAAAGCCCAATAACCATTAAATGGTTCATTAGTTCGTTTAACCAGCAAAACTTTTACAATTCCCTTATCGACTGTAAACAAAGTAGTAATAACATGAATGCCAATATTTTTATATAACTTATTGTTTAATTCCATTACCTTCACCATCCATTTATATTATATGTGTATTTTATACACTTGTCAACCTATAAAAGAAAGTTTACTTCTTTTTCTTCTTATCTCTAATGCGAAAAACAATAATTAAAACTAGCACCATTAAAGACAATACTAATTCTAACATTGAAGTAAACTTTAACATATTATCACTTGTACAAAGATAAGCATATAAAACATAAGCCAGATAACTTATCGTTCCTACTACCCACGAAGAAATACTTAAATCCTCGGAACTTTTACTAATTATTAACTGTGTTATCTGAGGTCCATAGGAAATCAATGTACAAATTGAAACTATACTAAGTAAGACATTAGCAAGCATTTTAATCCCTCTATTCTTAAAATTTTATCTATATTTATTTTAATAAATTATTTTCTAAATTACTACTTTTCTTCTTTAATTATTACTTATTTTTATAATCGCAAGTATCATCATGACTATTAATTACCCCAATCGCCTGCAAATAAGAATAAATTATTGTACTTCCTACAAACTTCATTCCTCTTTTTTGTAAATCTTGAGAAATATTATCACTTAAATTAGAAGTAGTTTTATCATTTTCATAAATAACATCACCTTTAGTAAAAGTCTTTAAATAATTATAAAAGCCCTTATATTCTTCACTAATTTGCTTAAATATTTTAGCATTATTTATACTAGCCATTATCTTTAATTTATTTCTAATAATATCTTTATTATTTATTAATTCTTCTATTTTTTTATCATCATAATTTATAATCTTATCAATAGCAAAATTATCATAACTTTTTCTAAAAGCCTCTCTTTTATTTAAAACACATTCCCATGATAGCCCCGCTTGAAAAGACTCTAGAATTAACATTTCTAATAAATATTTATCCTCCGTATTTAAAATACCCCATTCGTTATCATGATATTCTACATATTTCTTATTTTTTTCGTTGCACCACTTACATCGCATAAAATTCCTCTTTTTCAAATAAATTTCTTTTATAATTTAATACCATCACTAATAGTATATTTTTTCTTATAATAACCCGCCATTTCTTCTAAAGCCCTATTGCCAAACTCTCTAATTTTCTTATTATCTTTCATTAATTCATATAAATAAATTCTACCATAAACTTCATCAATATATTTAATTATTAAAAGACTAGCCATATATCCTTTAAATACTTTAGGTCTATCAAATATATATTCATCAAGAACTTCACTGCCTCCATGACATCTTATATTTAAATTATCTATAGGAACATAATCATCTAAAAATTTTCTAAATGCTTGTTCAAACTTTGCCTCATCATTTAATAACCAGTCCTTTTCTCCTGATATAAACTGCGCCATGCCCTCATCAAACCATACTATTCTATCATTACCATAAACATATTTTTTATAATATAAATGAAAAGCCTCATGAGCATTGGTACCCACCGCACTATACCACCACCCACTTTTATACGCTGCATTGGCATGATTGCAAGAACAAGAAAGATTACTTTTATCATCAAAGAAACCGCGACAATAAGAAGGAACCGGACTTTTATCAACTTCCCTTCGTCTTTTAAAGAATTCATCTAACTCTGTATCAACATCATAGGTCTCAAAACATATTTTTTCTAATCTTTCAACACCAAATATTTTTCTATAAAGTGCCAGTTTATCCATTGTATTTTGAAACATAAAGTCTGCTAGAGACTTATTATTTAACAACTTACTTGGTCTCATAAATTTTTCTGAAACCGACATTTTTATTTCTTCATTATCAATCAGCACTTTCATAATTTAGTTCCTTTCATAGACACAATAAACTTGGTTATATCATTTCCTTCTAATTTTAAAAATTTCACCATGTTTTTTATACCATCACCATAACCCAGTTAAAACCTTACCATCACTACTCATTTTCATGTTACTAAAATTTGCATTAATTTTATAAGTCCAAATATAATTCATTAAGCAAATTCCTTTCTAAAAGTATTTTTTCTAACTCAATTCTAACATATTGGTATACAAAAAGACACATCATCATGTGCCATTTTAATTATTTTTAACCAAACTTAATATTTTCTTCTCTTGTTATTTTTTATATATTAGATTGTTTATTAAGCTGTTTATGCAGAATTTCACCATCATTTAATTTTTGCTTTCTTAACGTTGCAATATTATTAATTAATATATCAAATTGACTAAATTCGCTCTTTATAAGATACTCCCCTGCACATTGCCATTCTACAAAAGATTTATAATTATTGATAATATGTTCATTTTTATAATCTAACAAACCAGCATCATTAAACCAATCGTTTGTTATTTTCAAAATAACCACAAAATCTTTTTCTTGATTTTCTAGAGCAAAATAATTAAGACACTGTAAGAAATAATCAGAATCAACATTGGCACAATAATCAGTAGTTCCTAAAGATGCCAAGCAAGATAGATAGTTTGCTTCATCTATTTTAATACCCTTAATCCAAACGGAATTAGGATCAGCAAGACAATTTTGTTTAGCAATTCCATATTTTTTTAATATGCTATTACAAGCATTAAAATATTCATCATAATTTACTATCTGTTGTTTTAATTTTTCAAATAATAAATTCATTACATAAAAATCAACGACTTTATACCTAGAATAAGTTTTATCTATAATTTCTAACAATACATCATTTAGACCATCAATTTTTTGTTCAACTATTGAATCAGCTAATAATTCATTTTTCAAAAATATATTTAATATTTTATTAAGATCATCACTATCAAGTTTTATAGCAACTCTTTCTTGTTGAACTGCATAATCACAGTAAAAATTTACTAAACTTTCGTTTGATATACCCAAATTTTTTATTAAACTTTTCTTAAGAAATTGTTTTTTTCCGTTAAATGCAGCTGATACATTTGATAATATAATAGCTAAAATTTGATTATAAATATCTTGATTAAATAACTTAATATTTTCTGCAGAATCAAGTTTTTCAGTTAGGTCAAATATATAATTCCAAATATCTGTGTTTTCATAGCATATTAAATCACCAAAAGCATAATTAATACTTTCCAAAGCTCTATATCCACCATCTAAAAAGCATTTATATATTTTTGATTTTTCTTTCTCTCTCATTTGATATTTTTCGCTTTTATTTTTTACAATTAAAGGCATATTTGGCAACTGCATTTTTTTAGCCATCTCTATTAAAACAATATTGCAACACAGATCTGAAAACTTAAAATTACGCTGTTGTAATATTTCCAGAAGTGCTTCGTTCTCAGCAGTAGATAAAGTATAAGCACCATTAGGTTTACTCAATATTGCTGATGCTAACACAGGTATTTTATCTACAGATGCTAATAAATTACCGTAACCATCATTATCTCTAATGTAAGAAAGAATAATATTTTTATCCAATAAATACACCGTGTCCATCATGCACACACTAATTATATAGCAACTTTGTTCAAAATATTTTGCAAGCGTTTTTTGGGATACTTTTTTATATAATATTTTATAAGTCAAAAGTTCTATTATGCCTTCTTCAACAAAATCATCTCTATCAACATTTTTATTTGACAAAACATGTGATAATTCATGAACCATAGTACATAATAAAATTTCCATATCTTCATTATAATATTCGTTAATTCTTATTACTTTTTTTGTATGATAAACTTCAGCTTTAACACAATGATATTTATCATTTTCTACTTCTAATCTATACTCATTTAATCGTTTACTAAATTCATCTTTGCAATCCCAGCCAAATTCCTCTAAAAAAAATTCTTCTATATCTTCTTCAGCTGATTTTGTTATTTTTTCATAATTCATATTTATTCTCCGTCTCAAATTAATGTTGCTATTATAGCATAAAAATTTGTATTGTAAATAATAAAAAAATATCTTAAAAAGTTGCTAAATATCTCCAGTTATTGAAATACTCTTAACTCAAATTACTAACAGTGCTAAAAAGACACAACTTTGTGTGCCTTAGATATTTTATTTATCAACTTGTTTTCGTTTTTTTCAATTCATAAACGATATCCACCTGTTTACAAACATTTTCTGAATGCGTAACTATAATGATACATTTATTGTCATTTTTAGCCAAATCTTTTAAAATACTCATAATATCATTTTCCGTATCTTTATCTAAATTACCGGTTGGTTCATCAGCCACAATCATCTTCGCATCATAACTAAGACTTCTAGCAATAGCAATCCTTTGCTGCTCTCCACCACTTAATTTTAAAATTTTACGATTAGCATAAGATTCATCAAGTCCTACTTTCTGCATTAATTGTAAAGCCTTATCTTTTTTATTAGTTATTTTTTCTTTACTAATATCCATTGCTAAAGTTATATTTTCTAAAGCCGTTAAATAAGGCAATAAATTATAACTTTGAAAAACTATCCCAATATGCGTACTTCGATATTCATCTAAATTCATTTCTTTTAAATCTTTACCATCAAAAATAATCTTACCTTCACTACATTTTTCTAAACCACTAATTAAAGATAATAAAGTTGTCTTCCCCGAACCACTCTTACCTTTAATCGCATAAACTTTACCAGTCTCAAAAGTATAACTTAGATTCTTAAAAACATAATCATCTTCAGAAGCATCATTATAACGATAAGAAACATTGGTAAGTTCTAATATCTTCATCTTAAGACCTCTCTTTCAATATAGTAAGTGGGGAAAATCTTTGAATACTTATCATCGAAGATAAACCACTTATAAAAGTTAATACTAATCCTATCCCCAGTAATTCTAATATTACTATGTAATTTACCACCGTATTCATTTCATCTATTTGTTTTACTTGAACACCGGTGTTAAATTTTCTATCAATATCCCCCCGTCCAAAGTTATTATTTTGTTCTTCTTTAGAGTTTTCTGTTTCAGTAATTTCACTTTGTAATAAATAATTACCAACACTTTTTGCCGAAACACCTCCAATTACCGCCCCAATGCTAAGTGATACTAATGATACCATTAAAAGTTCCGCAAGAAATTGCATAGTTAATTTAAATTTACTTAAACCTACTGTTCTAAATACACCTATCTCATATTTTCTTTCTCTAATATTAATCATATTAACTATAAGTAAGACAATAGCCGATATAATTAAAGTAATAATTAAGAAAGTAGTAGCAAACTTACTAACATTTTCAATTGATTTAGTAGCACTTTCTATTTCTTCTAAATTAGTAGTTAAAGTATAATATTCATTTAAACCTTTTTCTTGTAATTCAGCACTAAATTTATCAATAGATTCTTCATCTTTAATAATAAACGATGGCGTAATATTAGTAACTAAAGTATCATCATCTGATACTAACTTACTTACTACTTCCGCCCCAGTAATAATAGTATTAACACTCTTCGAATACATACTCTGCGTATTTTCTTGTTCAGAATTATCTTCATAAATACCAACTACAGTAAATTCATAAGTTTCTTTAGTCGTACTATTCTTTAACTTAATTGTATCACCAACATTAATTTCATTTAATTTAGCCAATTCTGAGTTAATAACGCACTCAAATTTCTCAAAGTTACTTATCATCTCACCATCAGTAATTTTATAAGTACCACTGGTAAATTCAGTCATCGCATCATACGAAGAATAACCATCTATCTCAAATGCTCCTGTTAAAGCCCTGTTAATTCCAAATTTTTCAGTCCTTTTAGTAATAGTTATTGTTGTATTTTTCTCGGTAGTTGTTCCAAAGTTTTCGCCACCCATTGGTGGTCTATTCCCTGAATTAGACTTTTTAGTCGTCGTAGTAGTTTGTTTATCTTCAACTTCATATTCATAAGTATCAGTAGCCTTAGTTAAGGTATCACTATCTAAAGATGTAGCATAAACATAATAATAACCTTTTAAATAATCACTATTTCCATAATTATTAATGCTATCAATAGTAAGGGACTCAACATTATTAAAAGCCTCTATATTATCTTTAGTAGCATCTTCTCCTCCTTTAAAATTTTCCATCAAAGATTGTCTATCAAATGATATACTTCCTACTATATCATTTGCATTCTGATATTCTTCTACCGTCATATTAGCAGTATTTCTTATAGCTAAAGCAATCGTACAAGCGCAAGCAATAACCGTTATAATAATCCCAATAAGTATGTTTCTCCCTTTATTTCTTGATATCGAAATAAAAGCGTTCTTTATTATATACATAAATCCTCCTTCAATAAAATCAATTATATTGAAGAAATATTAAATGAAAATTAAAAAAGCAATAACAAATTTTAAATAATTCATTATTACTTTTTAACAATACATAATTAATTTATATTAAAGAAATTACCTTGATTTACTATAATATTCCAATCCTGAATAAGTCCCATCTTCATTAAGTCTTCTATTTGCTATATATCCATCTTTAACAAAATTAGCATTTAGCATCACCTTAGCTGAAGCCTGATTTAATTCATTACAATAACCTTCAATAAGATAATATCCTCTATCATTTAGTAAATAATCAGAAACAGCAATTACTGCCTCAGTCATAAAACCTTTACCCCAATAATCATATCTTAACATATAGCCTATATCACAATAGTTATTCTTCTTATTAATACTTTCAACATCAATCTTACCAACAATATCACCTGTATCTTTTAAAGTTATAACCCATCTTTCATTTAAAGATTCATCCGCCTCTGTAATCCACTTCTGTAATCTCTTAAATTCATCTTCTTTTGTAATATTTGGAATTTTTAAAAATTTAGAAAGTCTTTTATCAGTAATCATTTCATATAAAACATCAATATCACTTTCTTGCCATCTTCTTAAAATTAATCTTTCTGTCTCTATATTTGGACTCAACATAACAATCACTCCTTACATTATAATAACATTAATCTTCCTTCGTTACAATCTTAGCTGTAATTATCATCAATAAAATCACTATAATCAAATTATACTTATAAAATATATATTCAAATATATTTAGTTGTTGTTGACAATTTCTATTAATCAAACAATAACTTGCCTTTTTCGATGCCAAACAATAAATACAAGTAAAAATAAAATCTTCAACAATTATCAAAAAAGTGATTTTATTAACCTTTGTCATTACAAATCCCCCTCTTTTGCGATATACTTTAACACAAAATACTAAAAAAGTACACTAAAATTAAAATGTAGCTTTTCTTATCTATTTATTGTTTAAATTGTTTTTATAATATTCATCTAAAACATGGTCAATAATATCCATTCTTCCTCTTCTGGAAGCCACTTGGACAACATCAAATCCGGGTCTACGATTTCCTTCTATCACAACGGGTCCCTTATCAGTAACAGCAATATCCCAACCAACTACTAATATTTTATCACTTTCTAAAGAAGCCTGTTTTACCAATTCCTTTACTTCTTTAAAATAAGGAACTTCAAAGTCTACAAACTTTACCTGAGAAACTGGGTGTTTATCATACTCATTTAAATCCTTATCTAAGGCCGGATATTTAAGTTTACCCGTTTCTAAATCTATTTCTGTTGCCATACCACCAGCATGAAAATTATCAACAGGATTAATTCCATTGCCAATTCTTAAACCAGCCCATAATATTTCAGGAGTCCCACCATTATTAAAAGTCATTATTCTAATTGTATTACATGAAGCCTTACACAATCTATCTAATTCTTTATGTTGTTTTACCACTTCTTCTAAAAAAATACGATTATTTTTACATTCTTCATAATAATCTTCAACATTCTTAATATCTTTGCTATAAACCTTTTTTACTTCGGCTCCACCTAAACCATCATATGGTTTACTCATAAAAAATTCATGATTTTTAATAAATTTCTTTACTTCTTCTAAACTATCTTTCTCAGGTACTACAAAATCTCTTTTAGTATATTTTTTAAAATCAGCTAAAAAATCTGGCTTAATAGTATATCTTTTTTTATAAGCACTGGGACTTACTATCTCATAAAACTTATCTTGAATTTTTATACCAGCATAAGTTTTTCTTTCTTTGTTACTTTTCTTATAAAATTCGTAATTTAAATAATCAGTTAAACCGATTCCATACTTAATAATACTATAATAAGTATCAAATAACATTAATGGATAACTTTTATTTTCCTTCTTTGCAATATTTTTTAATTTTTGTTTAAAGCCCTTATAATTAGCGCTAAAAACATATGAATAAAATGCCATAATTTACCCTATAAACTTCCTAATACTATATTTTTATATAATACTATTTAATTTTAACACAATTTTTTTATCTGAGCATTATTAAAAAAAATACACTAACTAAAGTGTACTTTAAAATTTTACTTATTTTCTTTCTTATCTTCTTTAAAAGTTTCTTTTAATACCGTACCTGCTGTAACTAGATTTTGTAAATCACTTGGTACGATTATCTTAGTTGCATTACCATTAGCAACTTCTACCATAGCATCATAACTTTTAAGTTTAAGAACAGACTCTGAAACATCAACTGATTTTAATAACTTTAAGGCATCAGCCTTCGCTGCCGAAACTTTTAAAATAGCTTGAGCTTCACCTTCTGCCTCACGAATATGTGTTTCCCTTTTCGCATCGGCTCTTAAAATCGCACTTTCTTTTTCACCTTCAGCAATTAGGATTGCGGCTTTTTTCTCCCCTTCGGCTTGTAAAATTTTCTCGCGTCTTTCTCGCTCAGCTCGCATTTGTTTTTCCATGGCTTCTTGAATATCTCTTGGTGGAATAATATTCTTAACTTCAACACGATTAACTTTTATTCCCCACGGATCAGTTGCTTCATCTAAAATTGCTCTCATCTTAGAATTAATAATATCACGACTCGTTAAAGTTTGGTCTAATTCTAACTCACCAATAATATTTCTTAAAGTTGTTGCCGTCAAATTTTCGATAGCATTTACTGGATTTTCAACTCCATAAGTATATAACTTAGGATCGGTAATTTGAAAATAAACAACCGTATCAATTTGCATAGTAACATTATCTTTCGTAATAACTGGTTGAGGTGCAAAATCCTTTACTATCTCTTTTAAAGTTACATCATTTGCCACTCTATCAATAAATGGAATAACATAATGTACCCCTGTTTGCATCGTTGTATGATAACTACCTAATCTTTCAATAACTTTTGCAGTTGATTGAGGAATAATTCTAATTCCTAACACAATCACTAATAGAATTACTATTAAAATAATCCATCCCATATTAATTTTTCTCCTCTACTCGTTGGCACTTAAGTTTTACGCCATCTATCGCTAGTATTTTTACTTTTTCATTTAGTTTAATCTCAGTATCGCTAACTGCACTCCATCTTTTACCATCAACTTTAACTTCTCCAATTTTTAAAGGACTAATGGTTTCTGTAACTATTCCTATTTTGCCAATTACTCTATCTAAATTAGTTGGAATTATTTGCTTATTTTTTACTTTATCAACAAATTTTTTCGTTAACAAAAGGGCAATAAAACTTACTACAACAAATATTCCTATCTGTAAAGAAGTATTATCAGAAAATAAACTAACAAAGAAACTTACTAAAGAACCAATAGCAAACCAAATAGTTACTAAGTTAACAGTAACAAGTTCAATAAACACCAAGACAATAAATAACACTAACCAAGTAAATGTCATAACTAACCCACCTACCTAATTTAATTATACTATACTTTCCTTCATTTTAGGATATAATTTAGTTTCTAAAACTCACAATTCTAATTTCAAATAAATATCATCTATAAATTGATCTTTATCCACTTTTACTGCTTCTTCTCTCTTATATTCTCTAAAGCCAAGTTTTTGAAAGCAATGTAAGCTTCTTTCATTATTAGAAAATATAACGGCGATTAAGCTTTTATAATGTAAAACTTCTTTAGCATAGTCTATTAAACCCTTAATTGCTTCTTTCCCATAGCCTTTATTTTGCATAATAGACTTTATTGAAAGTGCTATCTCGGCAGATTCATCATTAATAACATCTAAACTAATATTGCCAATAAATTCATTGGTATTTTTATCTAACATTGAAAAAACTAATTCATTATTATCCAAAACATTTTGTATCCAATTAAGTTCTTTTTCTTTACTATACTCTTTTTCCTTAGTTAAAGTACTTCTCTGAATACTTTTATCATTAACTAATTCTAAATATTCATCAAGTAATTCAATGGACACTTTATAAAATAAAATATTATCGGTCTTAAAAACTAACTGTAAATCCATAAACAACCACTCTTTCCATAATTGCCTATAGTTTAGCATATCTAAATAGGAACATCAACACAAAAAAATCTAACAGCTACCCATTAGATTTCCATCATTAAAATGTTATTTACATGAATTATTTATCTAAAAACCACTCTTGAAAATACTTTGAACTACTATGGCAATACTCACAAACACCCTTAGTTACATCAATACTTGCCCCACACTTATGACATTTTATCTTATTAAATCCATTTTCTAGTTTTACAATATCATTAGTATTCTTTTTCATTATATAAGTATCTTCAATATATTTAGCCTTAAACTTATTATTTATAAAATAAACAATTCTAACATAAGCCTTAACCTTAACAAAGTAATCATCATTTAGATGATAATCTAAAAACGAATCATAATCCAAAATATCATAATCAATAATATCAGCACTACTATAATACTTATTACTAACCTCATAATTTAAATTATTAAAAAATGTTTTCTTATTAATTTTCGTTCTTGACCAAAACTCCATTTGTTTTTTATTTTCTTTATCTTTATATCTTTTTATAGGTTCTAAAATAACATAAGCATCAACTATATAAAAGAAATAATAAAGTATCATGGCTAAAATACTTCCATAAATAAATACTTTAGCAATATCATATTCATTAAAAGTTCGCGATATATTTTTTAACAAAATAAACATAAAAATAATACTTACAACATAATCAACAATCCCCGTTATAAATAAATAAGCCGGATTTCTTAATACTCTATCATAGTGATATTTACTTCCTAAGTCTTTGTCTTCATAATCTATATTATAAATCGTATGGCAGTAAGGACACCCATTTACAAATTCCCTTAACTTACCTACCATTCCGCAATTTAAACATTTATAATCTTTAGCATTATCCTCACTTTGAATATAGGAATATTGCATTCTGGTATCAAAGTTTTTTTCTATATAAAGTAGTTTATTATTATAATAATAATCTTTTTCGCACCTTATACCATCTTTAATGTTATCATTTTTACTATTATTAGTATTTCTTTCTAAAATTTCTTTATCAACTATATATTTAGTCTTAATATTTATATTTAATTTTTCTAATTTTTTTCGATTAGTATCCGATATTAGTGGCATTTTTATAACTCCTAGCGATTATTGTTATTATTATTATTGTTGTTATTATTTGAAGAAGAACCCCCACTAGAACTCCAACTACTACCACTAGAATTACTAACATATATATGATGATATATACTAAATGATTTATTATTTAAGTAAATTCCATCAATGCTAGCATCAATGCAATCAGCAGAAATAACAGTACTCTTACTAATACCATCTTTAAAAATCAAAACAATTGAATTACCACTACATCTTATATCACCATTAGGATTATCTCTTAAAAAATTATAAATAGTTTCTAAATCTTCTTTCGTAATATTATAATGTTTAGTAAGTTCTACACAGCGTTTTTTTCTAATTAATTCTTCATAAGTTTCTGGCTTATCAAACATCTTAAAACATCTCCTTATCTATATAATAAAATTCTATATTTTGAAATGGTAAATTTATGGCTTGAATATGATAATAAGCATTTTCTTTTTGTTTAGTATAATGATAATCTCTTAAAGCGGCTGTCGTAAAAAATATGTTATTAGGACTATCTACTGAATAAGCTTTCTTATACTCTTTAATAAAATTAGATATGTCATAACAATAATAATCACTTTTTAAAGATAGACTATCATCTAAAATGCCTTTATAAATTTGCCAAGTAGCAATATGTCTTTGTTTAGTTCTTCCCTCATCACCATATTTAACTAAATTTCCCGATAATAACATTATATATAAAGAATTATTTTCAGGATAATCACATCCTTCCTTGATTAAATTCTTTTTCATAAATATTTCCACTTTAGATTCTTCCGTTATATAAACTATATCTCTATTTTTTTTTATAATCTGTGATTCTAAATTATAATAATTACCATCAATTCCTAAAATAAAACTATCTTTATCATATATATATTTTAAGTTTCTATCTTGGGATATTATTTCTTCTAAAGTTGGATAATCTACATTCCTAGCAGAATTAGATAAATATTCATTTGGATTTTCTAAACGCATCTTTTTTACATATTCATAAACAAATTCATTATTAACATCTTTAGTATAGTTTCTATCTTGATACATTTTTTGTTGTAACAAACAGGTATAACTTTTATTGGTTTTATAAGTATTTTTAACAAAAGGACACCCTGTTTTACAAAGATAAAGATATCCACATTTACTACATTCTTTATTAAAAGACATAATATTATGATTTTTAAATATCATTTTTTGTGCATTATCTAATATCTCAGCCACCGAATTACTATAAATATTGCCATAAAAGTAGTTAGGATTTTTCTGTCCTCTAACACATGAATAAATATCACCATTTTTTTCTAACAAGAAAAACTTTTCGCCACAATTATCACAGTTAGAACAATATCCCGGTCCAAACTCATCAAACCACGGACCATTAACGCCATAATCTAAATCGGTATTATCAAATTCTTGATGCATTCTATTATATAAATTTAACTGTTCTTCTTCACTAATATGATGTAAGATGCCATTAGAATTATAATCAAAGCCAATCATAAAATTAAAATCATTCATATCCAGACAAGTATTATTATGTAAATACTTTATATCATTAATTATGGCATCCAAATGCTTATAATGTTCTTTAAAAATAGTAGCCGACACTTTCTTTTTATTAGGAATGTCTTTCATTAATTCAATATTTTTCAAAATCTTATCTAAAGTCTTACCATTACCTTTAGTAACTCTATATTCATCATGTAAAGAAAGTGGTAAATCTAAACTTCCTGATACGGAAACATTAAACTCTCTTATCGTATCTATATGTCTATCTATTCCATATAAATTAGTTTTTATATGCGGTTTACTTACTTTAAAACCAGCCGCACTAATTAGTTCTTTATTTTTATCATAATAATCATTAATAAATTTTATTAAATCATAAAAATCACTATGAGATAAAGTAGTAACTTCACCCCCATGTAAAGATATATTAAAAGGTATAACATTTTGTTCTTTAAACTTATTTATGGCATATTCTAAAGTATCTAAAGGTTTCATTTTTTTAAATTCATCTTTAGTATTATCTTCTAAATAACAATATTTACAAGCCATATTGCACGCCATAGTGGGCACATATAATAAATGTATAAATTTTGTTGTTTCCATACTGCACCTCAACTTTTAATTAAAATAATTTACTTTGGTTGAACTTTCTTTAAAGGCTCTATCATTTACTGTCGTATGAATAGGTATTTTTATAGTTTCAAGTTTATAACATTGTCTAAATGCTGAAGAACCAATTTCGATAAGCTTACTATTTTTAGTTAATGTTACTTTTTCTAAATTATGATTACCATAGAAAGCATGACCCCCTATTCTAGTAACCTTATCAGGGATAGTAATTTCTTTTAACGAATAACAATTTTCAAAAGTATTTCCTCTTATCTCCGTTAAATTTCGGGATAATTTTACATATTCTAAAGAAGTAGCATTATAAAAGGTTTCTCCACCCATATATGTTAAAGTATCTGGTAAACTTATCTTTTTTAAGGAAATACAATTGTAAAAAGCACCACCACCTAAATATTCTAAATATTTAGGTATGTTAACTTCAGTTAATTTCCAATCATATTCAAAGGTTTGACCTCTTATCTCCTTTATAGTATCAGGAAGTGTTACTTTTTCTAAAAAATACATATTAGAAAAAGTATTTCCTCTTAAGGCTATAACTTTTTTACCATTATATTCTTCGGGGATAGTAGCACTCTTATAATTTAATAAACCATAGGCATAGAAACGAACTGCATAGCCATCACCTTGTTTTTCATAGAATATTTTGGGAGTCATAAAAATCATTAATGGTAAAAAGACTGCTACTAAGAAAGAACATATTTTAAATGTTAATAAGTTATCTTCAGTTAAACTATTTACCGTATTACTAATTATATTATCCATTTTTTCTGTAGGTCTAGCCTTTATCTCTTTAGCAATCGTTTTAACTAAATTAAATTTTCTACTTATTACAAAGAATATTATTAAAATAATAATACCTACAATATAAGTTAGTAAAGGAAAGTGGAAGAAAATCATCGATACATAAACAAACACCAAAATAGAAAATATTATACTTAAAACTTTTTTGCGTTTTAAAGTAGATAACGGCATTAATTTAGTATTTAAATCAATTTTTTGATTTTCTAATTCTATTTTTATATATTCTTCTAAAACATTATTTTCTGAACTATTATAAATATTTGAGAAACTAGTTGGTAAAACATATTCTTTTTTTATAATTGGAGCTTGTTTACCGGCATTATTTATTTGCAATTCAACCTCTTTTTTTACATCGGCCCCACAATTGGGACAAAACTTATCAATCGGTCTTAATTTTTCATTACATTTTGGACATTTTAAATTTTTAATAGCAGCCCTAATTACTTCTTCATTTTTCTTCTCACTAACCTTTATTTCTTCATCGCTAGTTGAAGAGACCAAAGGAGTCCTTTGAACATTATTGTTATTCAAAATCAACTCCTGTACCTTACTACTATTTTTACTTTTACCTTTTAACTTAAAAACAGTAGCGATTGGTACCACCAAAAAAGCCCCAATAAATACGGAAAGGAAGTCTAATATATACACATCTGGAGTCACAAAGAAATCACAAAACAATAAGAATACCACCCTAGAGATAAACAACATCCAAAAGGCTTTACTACTATCTTCTAAAGGTAACAATCTTGACAAAGGAAAAATAACAAAAATTGTCATGTGGATAGTTACAAAAGCTTCTGTAAATAACGCACTCCAAATTTTTGAATCACCAGAAGAAGCCAAAACCATAAACGGCACAAATAACAACCAAATAAACCCCATAATTTTTTTATTTAACTTCACACTAATCACCCTATACTTCATTTTTTATAGTTTAATTGTATCAAACATTAAGAAAAAAATCTTCCGTTAAATTAAAAAATTGCTCTTTAGTTAAAGCAATTTCTCTTATTCTTTTTCATACTTAAAGTTAAATTACTAGTTTTATTTATTATATCAATTTCTTTACTACTAAAAAATTCTCTATAAATATATACTTTATCTTCGCCCATAATGTTTATTTTTCTTCTAATAATTTCTTCAAAGTCCAAGTTTTTCATCTGTTCCATTAATTTCTCATTACATTTTAGCATTCTTCTTAAAGAATATGGCTTACCATCAGTAACCATGACAGTAGTATCTAATCCTTCGTTTCCTTTAATTTTTAAAACTTTTCCATCAAATTCGATATTTTGACAGAATATAAAGGAAAAATCTTCATCTTCTAAAGTAAATCGTTCTTCAACTTGATTATCTAGAGTAAGTTTAGCAAGCATACACATATAAAGTAATACATCAACCTTATCAAACCCTAATAAAAAAAGGGCCGAAATTATATTTTCTGAATTTATTTTTTCCATAAAACCTCCATCTTCTATTAACTATTTCTTTAATTTTCTTATCTATTCATGCCTCTTTGCTCATCAATATCATAGAAACTTACACTTGAATCGATTATTTTAAAATTTTCTTCTTGTTCTTTTAATCTCTTCTTTTCGCTTTGATATCTCTTTTCAAATTCATCATATAAAGGCTTATTATTTGCATAATTAATATTCGGGTCATTTTCGTCATAAATAAAATCAGCATCTAAAATAACAAAATCCCCTTCTTCTAATATTTTTATTCCTCTTTTAGTCCCTAGTCCTAAAACATCTTCAGATGGATACAAATTATCTTGCCAATGGATTATATTTTTTCTATTTAATCGTCCAACATTAGAGCCTTTTATATCTGTCCACTTTAGACCTAAATTGCGTAGATTTTTAAATAATTGATATATCTCCTCTTTACTAGGTTTTATACTTGTATCTACCCGTTCAGTAACCTCCACAAAACATTTCTCACCATTTATATTGAATTCTTTACGAAGTAATGGAGCTACTATATATGGATTATTAGGAAAACTTTTTGTGATTCTATTGCCTAATTTAATGACTTTATCGCCAATTAATAATACTCGTGAAAAACCGCCACCATTATAAGTAATATCAGAAAGCTTTACTTTCTCATTTTTCATGACTTCTAGTATTATTAATTTAATTATTTCTCTTAACATTGGTTCATTTATTTTCAAAAGGTAACCATATTTACAAAATATAGAATTTATTGCTTGCTCTTCGTTATTATCAATATAATTTTTCACTTGTAAAAGTGCAATAGGATTGTATTTAACAAAATTCATTAAACTATATAAGTTCTTTGAATTTCTCATGATTAAAGTTAAATTTTTATAAATTACTTGCCTATTATCTCCTTTATATTCAATTAATGAATAAGGAATATCATGTTTGTTTTCAACTAACAAATTCAAAAATTTTCTTTGATTAGTTTCGTTTATTCTATTTAAAAAGCTTAGATAAAAATCCATACTCAAATTCATAGTTGATAATATTTTTAAAATATCATCATCAATAAACTCATCAAATTTATTTTGTTCATCATCTATATAGTTCCAAATATTATCGAATAACTGTTCAACACCATCTGGATATGGATATTTTTTTAACCCCACAACAAATTTTTCCTTAAAATTTGGCTGCTTTATAAATAAATTAATATTCAATGAAAGAATATCTATATTTGACATAACAATATATTGAAGTATTTCATCAAAATGATTAACTATTATTCTAACATTTCTATTTCTGAATAATAAGCTACATAAATTTTTTAAAATAAAGTCACTTAAATTACAAAAAGTATCATGACAATAGCTTGCTGTTTTATTTTCAAAAGCTTGCTGTCTTAACAACTTTGCTTTCCCAAGCAATCTCATCAATTTTCTTTCAAACATATTCTATCACCAACTATCTTATTACAATTATAACATTAAAATCCATTTTTAAAAATTTCTATTATCAAATTGCAAAAAATGAATTAATAATCATATTTTTACTTATTTTATTCTAAACTTGATAACATTTTTGAGTTGGTTCTATTGCTTTTTTGACCTAACGCTTCTATAATATCCTCACCATTTTCCCATAAATATTCTACATCAAAAAAGTATCAACAAATTGCTGATACCCTTAAAAATATATTTTCAATGTTTTATTTTACTATAATATTCTACTCCAGAATAGGTTCCATCTTTATTAAGTCTTCTATTAGCAATATAACCATCTTTTTTAAACCCAGCCTTTTCCATTACTCTAGATGATTGCTTATTTAATTCATTGCAAGAACACTCAACTAAATAATATCCACTTTCTAACAAATAATCTGATACAGCCTTTAATGCTTCTGATGCATAACCCCTTCCCCAATAAGCATGCAATATTACATAACCAACATTACAATAGTTATGTTTTTTTTCAATTCTGTTTACAGATATATTTCCAATAGGAGTATTATCACCTTTTAAAGTAATTACCCATTTTTCATATTTTGAATCATCCGCATTTTTAATCCAATCTTTAATACATTCTAGTTCTTCTTCTTTTGTTAAGTTAGGAAACTTTATATATTCTGCCAATCTATTATCAGTTAATACTTCATATTGCATATCTATATCGGTTTCTTCATATCTTCTTAATATTAATCTTTCTGTTTCTAATTTTGGGCTTAGCATAATATCAACTCCTAAATATATTTTAACATTAATTATCAAAAAAAAGGATGTCTACATTTAAAATGTTAACTACATCCTTTTTAATATTTCATAAACAAGTTATAAAACTCGAACCAGTTTGTAATTTTTATAATTATAAGCTTTCTCTTATTTTATACTACTTCCCACAGCATTGCTTATATTTCTTTCCCGAACCACAAGAACTTTGTACTCCCATATTATCTGTATTATTTGTATTTATAATATTACCTGTATTTCAGGCTTTTCCAGACTAGGTAACATCTATATTATTTGTATTATCTGTACTATTTATATTATAAATATTTCTCTACTGTGGACAAATTGTGGACACCGTCCACATCCGTTCACTGCTAACATTATACCATATTTCAAAGTTCAATAAATTGTGCGAATTGTAAAATCATACATTTGTGTTTTTTCTGTTCATAATTATATACTATATATTAAGATTAGTCAAACTACTGAGATATCGTTTTATCAGATATATTATTTTTCCTTAATTATATTTTTACTGCAAATATAAGTTACTAAGAAGTATCCTCCA
>CAKOKQ010000008.1 GCA_934095825.1 uncultured Bacilli bacterium
TCTAGGGCTTTTTCAAATTTTAAAGTAAAAAAAAGAAGCTAAGTAGAAATTATTCATTTCCACTCAGCCCCTTTTTTTGCGTTAAACACTTTTAACTAATTTAGTAATTTTAATAAGATAATAAAAATTAATTATTTAAGACTAATTTCTTATGCCCTTTTAATAATTTTTATGGTAAAATAACTGACGATTTAGATTTATAAAACTTACTAGAAAGGTTATATGGATATTAAAATAGGTGGTTATCCATTAGATAAAGAACAATATAAAATAGCAACTTCTAACGATAAAGAACTACTAGTAGTAGCAGGAGCTGGTTCAGGTAAAACTTTTACGATAGTGGGACGCATTTGGTATCTTATTAATGTAAAAAAAGTTAAACCAGAAGAAATATTATGTATTTCTTATACAAAAGATGCTAGTAATAGTTTAAAAAATAAACTTTTAAAAGAATTTGGTATTGATATGAATGTTTATACCTTTCATAAACTGGCTATTAATATTCTTCGGGATAAAAATATTGATTTTACTATAGCTAGCCCTGATCTTTTGGACCTATGTATTGAAGAGTATTTACGCATCGATATTTTAGAGTATCCAGAACAATTAAAATATTTAAGATTTATTTTAAAAATTAATTGGCATAGTAGGGAAGAATATTTAAAAATTTTAGATGATAAAAAAGTCGAAATAGATAAATTTATTAAAATAGTATCAACATTTATAAAATTATATAAATGTAACGGGTATGAAATAAACTATTTTAAAGAAGTATTAGATAAGTTAAATAAGAAATTATTAAAAAGAATTGATTGTTATTATATTTTAATTATCTTTAATATCTATGTAAAGTATAGTAAGTATTTAAGAGATAATAACGAGTTAGATTTTGATGATTTAATACTTGAAGCAACCAAAGTAGTTAATAAGAGTAAGTACATAAAAAAATTTAAATATATAATTATTGATGAATACCAAGATAGTTCGTATATTAGATTTAATTTAATTAGAGAAATAGTAAATTGTAATGATAGTTACTTTATGGCAGTTGGTGATGATTTTCAGTCAATTTATAAATTTTCAGGTAGTGATATTGGTTTGTTTATTAATTTTCAAGATTATTTTAAAAAGGGTAAGATATTAAAAATTCAAACGACTTATCGAAATAGTCAAGAACTGGTTAATATTGCTGGGGATTTCATTATGCAAAATAAAAAGCAGATAAAAAAAGAGATGAAGTCCAATAGTCATGTAGAAAAGCCCATAAAAATTGTTTATTTTGATAAAGAAATAGAAGATTTTTATAGATTGTGTTTATATTTAAAAAGAAATAATAAGTGTAACATTTTAGTATTAGGAAGAAATAATAATGATATTAAAAAGTATGTAGGAGATAATTTAGTACTTACTGAAGATAAAAGAATTATCTTAAAGAATAGAAAATTAGAAAATAAGATAGTAAACAATAAAAATACTAATAGAATGAATATAAGTTATATGACCATGCACAGGTCAAAGGGACTAGAATGTGATGATATAATAATTATAAATCTTAAAGATGAGGCTTTGGGATTTCCTTCGAAAATTGAGCAAGATAAGATTTTAGAATATATTAGAAAAGATACAAAAAAAGACTTCTTAGATGAAGAAAGAAGACTATTTTATGTAGCACTGACACGCGCTAAGAAAAATGTTTATTTATTTACCCCTCGAAAAAAAGCTTCTATTTTTGTTAAAGAGTTACTAAAAAAATATAAAAATGATATTGAAATAATTAAAAGATATTAGAAAATAAATTTATAAATTAACACCCTTCGCAAGTAAATCTCCCCGTAGTACTTAAGGCTGTTATTTCTATATCAAACTTGTTTTTAGCGGCAGCATCAACGCCAGTTACAGGAATATGAATAGTTAGTAAAGATGGAGTTTGATAACCATTAGAATTATTAACATATTTAACAACAATTCTATTAGTATCATAAGTACCATAATTCAAATCCCATTTTTCCATTGAATGTGTATTATTACTTAAATTATAAGTACCATATGCTATATAACTTCCTGTTACATATAAAGTTTTGACAGTATTATCTTTAAAATAAAATTGATAACATCTTTTACTAGTAGCATTGGCGGACTGATTACATTCCTTTTTGAATTTTACTAAATAATTATCACTGTTAATTAAATCAGCTTCAATAACATTAATGAAAGAAGCTCTCGTAAGGCTATCTTCGTTTCTTCGGTTACTTAAAATACCTTCATTTTTTAAATCAGATAGTAAATTAACAATAAAAATCATGACAATGGATATTAGGACTAGACTAACTAAAACTTCCATTAAAGTCATACCTTTCTTATTCATCTTAGACCTCCGCATATAATTTAACATTGTTAAAATAACTTTTGGTAACTTGACGATAACATCTATTGTTTTCTAAAATATAACGGTTTGGACAAGTACCATCTTTTTGCTTATTTCTAGACTTAGAATAATCAGTATAAGTATCTTGATATTCAACAATTAAACGATAACCATCATCAGTACCTGATAAAGTTCTGATATAAAGATAGGCATTAGTATTTTGAATATTATTTAAATTCTCCATAGTAGTCGTATTTTTACAATCATTACGCCCATTTTTATTAATACATTGTTTTAAATCATTGACATTATAATAAGTAATATACATATTAACAACATTTAATTCATTTTGACTAGTACTTCTACTTAAAGTTTTACTACTAAATACCTCTTTATTTTTTTCAATGGGGTCCTCCTGATTATTGACTGTTAAAGTATATAAAATACTATCAAGAGGATTAAATCGAACAATTTTTTGATTAGCATCAACTAAATAAGTCTTTATATATTTACTAATATTTAAAGAAGCTAGGTAATCTTCAATTAAATAAGTACGGTAAAGATAACTTGTGTCATCAAACATAGCTCTTCTTTTTTCATTTAGTAAGACACGAGAAAAAGTTATATAAATTGTTAGTAATGATGTGGTTAAAATTGTCATTACCATTATTGTTTCTACAAACATAAATCCTTTTCTATTCTTCATAAATCGTCCTTATCTTCTAACAATAGAATAGCATATTTTTAATAAAAATAAAAGTAAGTATATTTTAGGAGTTAAAGATGGTTTATTTAATTATTTTTATTTAATTATCAGGTTTCGTTAATCATTTATTTAAAGATGTGTTATTATTATAATGGAAAGGATAAGAAGTAATGAAGAAAAGTAGTAAAATTGTAATTATTGTTTTAATAATTATTGTAACATTTAGCTTAGGTACAGTTGGTGGTTATTTGCTATTTAAGAATAAATATGATGGCATTAAAAACAATACTGAAGTTAATGATACTAATAAAAATAATGGTTTAGATAAGAATAATGAATCTAATAACAATAACAATTCAAATAACAATAAAAACAATAATAGTAATTCAAATAACGCTAGTGGAAATACTATTAAAGAAGAAAGTTTAAGTTTAAACGATAGTACAGTTACCAAATTATTTGATCGTAAAACTAATTTTCATACCACTAACAAAGTTACTTATAATACATTAAGTGACCAATGGAAGCTTGGTGCTGATTTAAATGGATTAACTAGAAAAAGTTTTTCTAATTTAAGTTATAAAGATGTTTGTGCCAAATTAAAGAATAGTGGTAGTGCTAGTTTAAGTTCAGCTTATAACGAATGTATAAATATGGGTGGTAAAAATGCTAGCAGTGGTGATCTAGTTGGTTATTACGATTTAGAAGAAGTTAGAAAAAATAATATTAAGTTCTTTAACGAAAGCAGTAATTTACCTAAAAAATATAGTTATGTTAATAGTACTTCATTAAAAACTGATGATAGTTGTGGACAAGTAGTATTAAGTAATAATACTTATCTTAGCTATGATTCTAGTTGTGGTTACGGCGGACTTGATTCCCTTACTAAAAAGACTTTAGTAAAAGCTGTAAAGTATGGTGATGAATTATATATTTATGATAAGTTCATTGTTGGAGTTGCCGGTAATAGTCAAAATGATTATGTAAGTTATGATTTTTATAGTGATGATGACCTTACTAATAAAGTAACAACTTATAATTTTAAAGAAACTGATGATGGTAATTATAGTATTGAAGTTAATGATATACTAAAATACATGAAGAGTTTTAAACATACTTATAAGCTAAATAGTAACGGTAACTATTATTGGGTATCTAGTGAACCTGTAAATAGTATTAATTAACAAAAAATATCTATTCAATTGTGAGTAGATATTTTTTGATATTATAATTTTTTACTATCTTTAGAAATTAATAATTTTCTTAACCAGTCAAAAGGAATAACACTTAAAGATAGTAAAATAACAAATAGAAGTTCTTTAACAGTAAGACCATAAGTTCTAAATAAATCGCCACCATAGTAAATCAAGTAAATTTGGACCATGGTAATACCAACAAAAATGAAGATAAATGGTTTGTTTTTACTGATGTTAGCTAAAATATTTAGACGAGTTGTTCTAGCATTTAAGGCATTGAAAAGAGCAGAGAAAATGAAGAAAGCAAAATAAGCCGTATAAAGATAACGATAATCATTAGAATAACGAATAAAATTGTAGACAAAGTTAGATTTTAAGAAGAAGATACCGAGGAAGGAAGTGTAAAGACCAGTAAATAAGATTTCTTTAAACATGTAACTATTGATAATAGGAACATCTTTAGTTTTAGGAGCTTCTAACATATATTCTTCAAGAGGAGGCTCACTAGCAAAGGCGATACCGGCTAAAGTATCCATAATCATATTTATCCAAAGCATCTGAATGACTGTAACAGGGGTTGTAATATCAAAAATAGGTCCTAAAATAGCCATTAACATAGCGCAGATATTGACTGTTAATTGGAAAATAATAAACTTACGAATACTTTTAAAAATGGTTCGACCGAAAAGAATAGCTTTAGTAATCGATTTTATGTTATCGTCTAAAATAATAATATCACTGGCTTCTTTGGCAACTTCAGTTCCCGAACCCATAGCAAATCCCACATCAGCAGCCTTTAATGCTCCCGCATCGTTTATGCCATCACCAGTCATGCCGACTACTAAATCCATATTTTGAAGTATTTTAACCATACGACTTTTATCTTTGGGGAGAGCTCTAGCAATAACTTTTATCCGACTATAAAGAGAATTAATTTCTTCATCAGATAAACTATTAAACTCTTTACTGGTTAAAGCTAAGTCATTTTTACTAGTTATAATACCCGATTCTTTAGCAATTGAAGTAGCCGTATCAATATTATCACCCGTAATCATAATGACATTAATACCAGCGTTATGTAAAATATTAATTGAAGGAGAAGTCGTTTTGCGAATAGTATCTTTAATTATTAGATATCCAAGATATGTATGCGAGGCACTGTGTTTATCTTTAGAAGTTAAGAAAATAATACGCGAACCCGTTTTGGCTTCATTATCAATATTCTTACTTATCGCTTCTTTATTTAAAAGGACTTTCTTATTACCACTACTGTCTAAATAATATAGACACTTGTCTAATAAAACTTCTTTAGCGCCTTTAAAATAAGTTACTTCATTATCAAGAGTTACAGAACTATATTTATCTTTACTATCAAATAATTTTTTAGAAAGAATTTTATGTTTAGAATATGGTTTATTAATATATTGTAAAATAGCTTTATCAGTTTGGTTACCACCAGTTATTTCATTATTAGCATTAAAGAAGGATGAATTATTATAAAAAAGGTTATTAGCAACTTCTAGCTGTAACTTAGAAGAAAGACAAGAAAAATCAGTAACTTTTTGATTTAATGGGGTAACAAAGGTTGTAACTTTAAGATTACCTTCGGTTAAAGTGCCAGTCTTATCAGTTAAAAGACAATTTATATTGCCACTGGTTTCAATACCAATGAGTTTACGCACTAGGACATTATCTTTTAACATTCTTTTCATATTGGAAGATAAAACTAAAGTTACCATAAGAGGTAAACCTTCGGGGACAGTAACCACAATCACGGTCATACTTAAAGTTAGGGAGTAAAGAATATTATTAATGCTAAAATTCTTGGTTGTTAATAGATAAACAATAGCAACAATTAAAGCGCCAACATAACCGAAGATACTTATTATTTTAGCCAGATGAGTAAGTCGGGTTTTTAAAGGGCTGATAGTTGGCGGAATTTGAATATCTTTGGCTAGACCCCCAATTAAAGTGTTATCGCCAACCTTATCAACTTTCATTTTAGCTTCGCCCTCATAACAAATAGTAGAAGAGTAAACATACTCCCCCCGCGTCTTTTCTTTATCTTTAGTTTCCCCGTTGATACTTGCTTCATTTACCGATATTGTTCCTTCAACAATATAGCCATCAGCGGGAATAGAATTACCACTAGAAAGGAGAATGATATCTCCAACTACAACATCGGTAATGCTGATGGTTTCAAGTTTACCATTTCGCAAAACATTGCATTTCTTTTTACTAGCTTCTGCTTCTAGACGATTAAAGGCTTCCTCGCTACCGTATTCAGCAAAGGAACCAATGGTAGAAGCTAGAATTATGGCAATCAAAATACCAATAGTTTCAAACCAATCATTATTCTTAAATAAAAAAACAATCTTAAATGCTAAGACAATAATTAGAATTTTAATGATTGGATCACCTAAAGACTCCAAGATAAGAGAGAAGAGAGTTCTCTTTTTAACTTTTGTTAAAGTATTACTGCCGTATTTATTACGACTTTGGATAACTTCTTTATTTGTTAAACCGTTCATACACGCACCCATTTAATAGTATGAATTTCCAAAGTCAGATATGAAAAAAGAGTAAACTTAGTATTTAAGTAAAACGAAGGAAATAGGAATTACTTACTTTCTAGTTACTCTTATTTATTAAGACATAAATTTTTCAAAACAAATTTTTAGTTTTTTAATAATATTATCGACATTGATAGCATTAGATTGGGTATATTTATTTAAAAGCCATTTAGGAATATCACTTTGTTTTAGATAAATACTTTGTAATAAGTTTTCCATTTGGACTTTATTCTCGGCATTAACATTTTTTTGAAATTCTAATGGAATAACTACCATATTACCACTAGTTTGCCTAATTTTAAGGCTTTCTTGGGTTATTTGAATATTACAAGATTTAGTTGTATCAATTAACTTAAGAGGTTGCATTGTAATATAATCCTTAATAGCAAATAACTTGTTAAATAATTGAGTTAAATGATTAGTAGCATTAAAGATATTAATTTTTAATTCTTTATTAGTAGATTTCCAGATAAAAGCCTTTTCTTTTTGCGTAATTGTTAATTCTTGCCAAGAGTAGTAATCCCCTATATCTTCATAATTTTTAATATAGAGGCTAATCTCTTTTTTGGATAAATTAACTTTCTTAAAAAGAATGGTTTCTAGTTCTAAATCTTGGGCTAATTTTTTAGCATAATCTTTATAAATATTATCTTTTTCTTGGGATAAGCTTAGTATTGTATTATATACTTCGTATAAACTAATTGTATTTTCCATAATGTTCCTTTTAATTTATGTATGTTTATTCTTCTATATAAAATTTATTAATTTAGGGAATGTCTTATTACTTATTTTACTTTTAGAAGCGCTAGTTAAGGCTACTTTAATAAAATTTATATATAAGTAATTTTTATCATATCACAAGTAAAAAGCGTTTTGGGTGAAATTTATTTTAAGTCAACTATATTTGTTAATTTATTGAAAACTAGTTCTTTAGCAGCCTCATAACTGATATTCATAGCATAAGCAATTTCATTAAATAAGAATTGTTCAGCTAATTCTTGATAATTAGTATCTTTATCACTTAAGTGTTTATGATTATTTTTTCTTATCTCGTTACGAATATAAGTGGTTTTAATAATTTTAATTAAATCTTCAATAGTGGTACCTTGTAAAAGAGTTTTATATTGTTCTTCTAAATTACGCTCATTAATATCTAGGGTTGGAATATTATTAATATTATCCAAAGTCGTAGTTATTTCTTCAAAAGTGGCAAGCGGCCTTAGTAATTGATGTTCTTGCGATACGGGTATACTTACTCTTAAAGTAGAATCTTCTTTATTTTCTAAAGTATAATAGTCTTGATTATTAATCTTTTTGAAGTCTTTTACAACACACACCTCTCTTTTATAGACGACATATTCATTAATTTTATACATTTGTAGTTCCTCCATAGATTTTCAAGTCTTATATTTATTATACCGTTTTTTAAGATTTTTTTCTAATCAAAATTTGGTTTTTTAAAGAAAATATGGTGCTTTTGGGATAATAAATGTTTGTTATTCTAATAAATTTTGATAAAATAAGTTAGGAAAGTAGGGTAGTTATGGCAAAAAGAAAAAATAATAAAAAATGGAATGAATTAATATATTTTTGTTTAGGCTTATTGGTTTTATTAGTGGGGTATTTTACAACTAATGCCGATAATACTTCGAGTAGTTATGACAATAATACAAATAGTAGTACAAGTGAAGTCTTGGTGTATTTTATTGATGTTGGGCAAGCTGATGCAATTTATATTAAAGATGGCAATAGTAACATGATGATTGATGCGGGTAACAATGCTGATGGGAAACTTTTGGTTAAGTATTTACAGTCTTTAAAGGTTGAAGAATTTAAATATGTAGTTGGAACTCATGCACATGAAGACCATATTGGGGGAATGGACGATATTATTAACAATTTTAAAATAGATAATTTCTATATGCCAGAAGCCATTAGTACAAGTAAGACTTTTGAAGATGTATTAGATGCCTTAGACAAAAATAAAGTTACTTTTCAGACCCCTAAGATTGGAGATAAATTTACTTTAGAAAATACTAATTTTGAAGTTTTAAGTATTGGTAATGATACTAGTGATTTAAATGATACTTCTTTAGTATTAAAAATGAGTTATAATAACACTTGTGTTTTGTTTATGGGTGATGCTTCAAGTAATGTTGAAAAGACTTTATTAGATAAAGATATAAATTGTCAAGTGCTAAAGGTCGGTCATCATGGCTCAAGATATTCAAGTAGTGATGAATTTATTAAAAAGGTAAATCCCACTTATGGCATTATAATGGTTGGAGAAGGTAATAAATATGGACATCCAACTAAAAAGACTTTAGATATTCTAAATAAATATAAAGTTACTATTCATAGAACAGACGAAGAAGGTACTATCGTTATGCACTTAAAAGGTGATGATATTTCCTTTGAAAATATTAAGACAGAAACGAATGGTTAGTTATGAAATTTAGTGTTGATGAGATTATTGATAATATTATTAAGTTAGAAGATTTAGAAACTAGAGAGATAAGATATTTAAAAAAAGAAGATTTAGATTTTGAGACAAAAGAAAATGATATCTTAATTTTAGGAGATAATGGTTATCACAAAGATGAAAAGTTAAAAAATGACCGTATTAACATGTTAAAAGAAAAGTTAGAAAGACTTAAAAATTCACAGTTTAAAGAGTGAATTTTTTTTATTTAAATTAAAAATGTAGTTATGTCTAATTGTATAGAATTATAATTTTTGATAAAATAAAATTCGATAGGAGAATTTATGGACGATTTTAAAATAAGATTAAAAGAGAATAAAAGAAAAAACGATATACTTATGATGTATTATGAATCTTATTTGAGAAAAAGGCGTCTAAAACCACAGATTATTCGTAAATATTGCTTTAATGTGGTTTTCTATATCTATGTTTATCTAACTCAAGATGAAACAATTATTCCTGCTATTGAAGGTTATAAGGCTCTTAAAGATTTTCCTGATGCTTTTATGACTAGATATACTTGGGCTTCTGTTCGTAACTATGAAAGTGGTATTTATAGTATTGAGTTATTTTATAAATGTTTGTATAAGAAAGAATTAATCACAAAAGAAGAATATAAGATTGTTAATGATTTTCGTAAGAAGGAAGTGCCAAAGTTTATGGCAAAGTATGACTTCATTGGCGATGATTATTTAAAAGATTTTATTATTGATTAAGTTTTTTTACTTTTATTCTAAAAGCTACTAAGAATTAGTATAGGTTCTTAGTAATTTTTATTTGTTTTTATCCATAATATTAATATCTTTTTCTATTCTTTTTAATTCATTAATTATCTCTTGATCAGTAAGATTTAAAGCCTTGGTAATTTTAACAAAAGTAGTTACTAGAGGTGTATTAAGGTCATTTTCTATTCTAAAAATAGTTTTCCTATCGATATCAGTTAGCTTTTCTAACTGTTCTTGGGATAAGCCTTTTCTAATTCGATATTCTTTTAGCATATTACCACCATTTAACTTATTAAAGCAAAGGGGGTGCTATTTTGCATTGACAAGTTTGTCCTAGTTTAAGACATAAATGTCATAGTAATATATTTTTAAGTTAATAATGGAGATGATTGTTTAATGAAAAGAAATGTAGTATTTATCAGTATAAGTTTGGTGATTATTTTGTTATTAGGAATTGGGGTTTCTTATTCTTTATGGAATATTAGTGTTAGTCAAGATACGATTAATATGGCAACAACGAAGTGTTTTAATGTGGAGATTACTAGTCAAAAGAACAGTATTTCTTTAGAAAATGCTTATCCAATTAGTAATGAAAAGGGTAAGAAGTTAACGCCATTTAGTTTTACAGTAACTAATACTTGTGATATTTTTGCTAGTTATACTGTTAGTTTAGAAAGTTTAAAAGGAACTACTTTATCTAGTAAATTTATTAATGCGATGATTAATAATGAAGAGATTAAAAAACTAAGTGATTATGAGATAACTGATACGGTGAATGATGGGAGTATTGAAAGTCATATTTTAGCTAAAGGTTCTTTGGGTAGTGGGGATAGTGAAGATTATACTTTAAGAGTTTGGATTGATTATGATACGACAATGGAAGATTTAGATAACGAGACTAAGATTTTTAAATCTAAAATCGTTGTTAAGGCTCAACCTAGTAGTTGGAGTCCCGTAGATGAAGGATATACAACTTTACATGATGCGATACTTGCCAATGAATATCAAAGTAGTCCAGAGGCAGCAATTAAAAAGATAGAAGCAAAGGGAACACCGGATTTAAGTAAAACTGCTCCAATATCTGCAGATGACTTATCTGACAAAGGTTTATATAAATCAGAAGATGATTATGGAAACACTTATTACTATCGAGGTAAAGTAAATAATAACAATGTTTATTTTGCAGGATTTTATTGGCAAATCATAAGAATTAACGGTGATAGTTCTATAAGACTTCTTTATAATGGAACAGAAAAAGAAGCCACAGGTAATTCAAAAACCATTGGTGTTTCTTCCTTTAATTCTACAAACAATAGTCCGACATACATAGGTTATATGTATGGTAATTCAGATGGAACCACATTTGCTGAGGTTCATTCTAATTTATATGATTCAACGATTAAAATAAAATTAGATGATTGGTATAAAATAAATGTGATAGATGGTGGATTAAGTAATTATATTTCGCAATTAAGTGGCTTTTGTGGAGATAGGAAACTATTTTATGGTGATGGGATTAGTTCAAATATGACTAGTCACTTTGGAGCTTTTGAAAGATATGGAAATGATGTGGCTCAGTTTATATGCCAAAATACTGAAAGGGATTTATATACAACACGCGATTCAAATATAGGAAATAAGGCATTAACATATCCAATTGGCTTGATTACATATGATGAATTAGTTTTTGCTGGAATGACTGCCAAGGATAATAATAAAATATCATATGTTTATTCAAGCGAACAATATTGGACCATGTCGCCAACTTATTATACATCAGATTGGGCTAAAAGTTTTGGATGGGTTCAACATAGTGATGGAAATTTATCACATGGTTGGATAGTAAATGCACCAGTTGGCGCTCGTCCGATTATTTCACTAAAATCAGATGTTAAAATTTCTGGAGGAATAGGCACTATTAATGAACCATATGTGATAGAATAATAATATGTTAATTTTTAATATATTATTTTTTATATAAATTAAAGGAGTGAAAGTTTATGATTTATATAACAGGAGACAAACATGCTGATTTTATAGATGTATATTATTTTTGTTATAAATATAAAACATCTATTAAAGATACATTAATAGTTTTAGGAGATGCTGGTATCAATTATTATTGTAATGAACTAGATAATGAATTAAAAGAAAGTTTAACAGAATATCCCATTACTTTTTTCTGTATACATGGTAATCATGAAGAAAGGCCAGAGAATATTAATGGTTATAAAACTAAAAAATTTCATAATGGTATAGTTTATTATGAAGAAAAGTATCCTAATATCTTGTTTGCTAAAGATGGGGAAATATATGATTTTAACAATAAGAAAGTATTAGTAATAGGTGGAGCTTATAGCGTTGACAAATATTATAGGTTACAAAACGGGTATCGCTGGTATGAAAGTGAACAACCTAGTAATGAAATAAAAATGAAAATTCTAAATATATGTGATAAAGATAATAATATCGATGTAGTGTTAAGCCATACTTGTCCTTACAAATATATTCCAAGAGAAATGTTTATATCTGGAATAGACCAATCAAAGGTTGATACCAGTACAGAAGAATTTTTAGATAAAATAGAAAGTAAGTTAAATTATAAAATATGGTATTGTGGGCATTATCACACCGATAAGAAAATCGATAAAATTAGATTCATGTTTAATGATATAGATACTTTTATAGAATAGATGGTAATTTAACAATACTTTTTATTTTAATTTTAAGTAGGATTTATGTAAGATTTAAGCAAGATAAGCCATAAAGTTTTATATGGACATTTATATGGACATATAGCCTTCAAAGCCAGTATTCACCGCACTTTTATATGGACATTTATATGGACATTTATATGGACATTTATATGGACATTTATATGGACATTTATATGGACATTTTAAAAAATTCACAAGTCATCTTGTGAATTTTTTATTAAACAAGCAATATAAGTAGAATAATTACTAAATATTATATGTTTATTATTAACTTTAAACTCTTTATTACCAAAGATATATAACTTAGGAATATTATCTAAATAAAAATTTAAACCATTAATATCTATATTATAAGTAATATTGTTAACTATATAATAAAGTGAATTATTATTATAAATTAAATATTTTTTATCTTTATCTAACAAGTCATTTATGGATAAAACTTTATTTAAAGTAAGGTTTAATTTTTCAAATAAATAGTTATAGTAAACTATTTCTTTAGGTAAAGCTTGATAATTTAAATAAACATCAATAGGATAATAAATTATTGAAGATATTAATTTATGGTCTTTTAAGAATTTTTTAAAATCTTTTAGAAATATAGTTTCTTCTATAATATTACTATTATTTATACTAGGAGAAGTAAAAGTAATTATCTTATCTTTAATAATCTGAATTTCATTATCATTAATATAGATAATTAACTTAGTCATTATTCATTACTTCAGTATAATCAAGTAAATAGAATTCTTCTGGATTAAAGACTTCACCTTTATAGAATACTTCAAAGTGAAGAGCATTACTTGTATCGGTTGTTATTTTATTTTGACCGCTAGTAGCAATTATATCGCCTTGTTTTACCGTATCACCAACTTTGACTTTGACTTCGCCTAAACTTTGATAAACAGTTGTTAAATTATTAGTATGTTCAATTTCAACAATATTTCCCATTAGACTATCTTCTTTAATGTTTTTTACAGTACCATCTAAGATTGATACGACATCAAAAGCATTATTAGAAGTGTATAAAACGCCAGTATTTTGCATGTAAATACCTTCATAATAGATTAAGGCAGCAGCTTGTTCATCGTTCGTACCATCAATATTATAATATGGAATGGTAGCACTCACATCAGTACTGGTATAAGGTCTTATGATAGTTTTGGTTACACTTACTGTTGGCGTTATATTAGTATCATCCTGAGTATTATTTACCTCACTAGTATTATCTTTAGGAGTAGGGTTAACTACGGGAACACCAGCTGTTAAAATTTGGTACATTTTATAACTACTAAATAGAATTGTACATACTAACATTAGGCATATTGTTGGGATAACATATTTTCTTAATCTTCTTCTTTTTTTCATAAATTCACCTTTCTATTAGAAAGTGTGAACTAAAAAGATGATTTTATACATTTAATTTACTATTTTTGTTAATTGCCCTAATGGCTATTGTTAAAACTAGTTGGAGCTATGATAACTTTTAGGACAAGAAATGTCTTCTTTTTTTATAAATTATACTATTCTGGGAGTGGAGGGTGGGAAGTAATAATAATTTTATAAACCCCTAAAAAAAAGAATATAAATTTAAATCTTATACTCTTCAATAGTTACCCCTTGGTAATAATACTCCAAAATATCTTTGTAACTAGAACCCTCCTTAGCCATAGCATTCGCACCATATTGACTCATGCCAACCCCATGACCATAACCTTTCGTGTTAAAAATAATATCGTTATTTTCAGCTGTTATCGTAAAATCCGTAGAACGCAAATCAAATATTTTTCTAATCTCGATACCAGTATATGTCTTCTTATTAATAGATAGCGTTTCTATTCGGTTAGAATAATCAGTTATAATATTATTTATGGTTAAGGCGGCACAATCAATATTTAGAGTCTTACAAAACTCATCTTTAGATACTTTTTTTGTAACTTTAAATTTAGTATTTGTCTCGTTATCAAAGGTTGGCATAATCGTATTTAAGTATGGTAAGGCCTCATTAAAGACACTTAAAGATGTAGTAGTATAGCCATTACTCATTGCATAAAAGTAAGATTTTATTAACTTTTTATTATAAGTTATTACCTGATTTTTGGTCATATTTACCGCATCTGTTATTCTTTTTAAATATGTATAGTAGTTATCTTGCCATTTTTGTTGCAGTTCCTCTAAAGAATTGTAAGCTTGATCAGTTGTTGTTACATAACCTCTAGTATTTTCTTGATAAAGGGCAAAAGTTCTACTCGCCACCGCTTGGGATTTTAAGGCTTCCATATCAAAAAGAGCTGGAACTTCGGCTCCAACTACACTTACTAAATATTCTTCTAAAGGAATTTGCTTTTTTTCATTATTTATTAATAAATCAATATAGATTTCTTTGTCTTGAGAAGTTTGGTTGTTATTATTCTGATTTTTAGGAGATACTTGCTTACTTAACATAAAAACGGTAATAGGTAACAGGATTATGATAATGCTAAGTAAGATTTTATTCTTCATAGGTTCTCCTTGAATAACGCTTTTTAAGATAAAGGCGTTTTAAGACATAAAATCTGTTATAAAATTGGTTATTAGATAACTAGTAGCAATCCCAAATATTATGACTAACATTCTAGCTTCAAGGGGTTTATTTCTTTTCATAAACTTATCAAAATTAACCCCACTTAAGGCAACCATACTTAATAAAAGGGTTATAGCATATAACAGAGTCTTATAATTCATTATATGTTCCTTCTTCATAACTTATGATTTTATTTACTCTTCTTACATGGCGAGTTTCATTACTAGGCTCGGTTGTCAAAAAGGTTTTAATGATTTCTAAAGCTAAGGGATAATCTAGGGAAGCAGGAAGCGCTACTACATTAGCATGATTATGGATTCTAGCACTTTTAGCATCTTCAAGATTATTTATTCTAGCACATCTTATCCCTTTAACCTTATTAGCAGCGATAGAAATCCCAATCCCAGTACCGCATATTAAGATACCAAGGTCTTTTTCTTTAGCCATTTTAGTACAAATGTCAAAGGCAAAGTCTGGATAGTCATCTTCACTGTAGTTAGGTAGGGTAGAGGATACTATTTCATAATTAGTTTGTAAATCTTTAATTAGTTTTTCTTTTAATTCGACACCACGATGGTCGCAAGCAATATATATTTTCATTTTTTATTCTTCTTTCTTTTCATTATTTTTATATTTAGTTTTGTTTTTAACTTGTTTGCTTTTTTATATTTTAGTTATTTTTACTTTTATTGTTATCTATTTATTTTTTATATTTTTTTCAAATGTATTTTAAACTTTTTACTTAAACATATCTTTAATTAATTTTTGATGATTTAATAAACTTAGTAACTGAAATTCTTGATAATTAGGAGCAATAGAGATATCTTTTAAACTTGGTCCATCTTTAGTCATTACTATGTCTATTTGTAAATATTTATTATCAGGAATAGTATTTTTTATACGATTAACCAGTCTTAAAGTTCTAGGCCATTTAGGAATAGTAAGCCAAAGTAGGGGAGATTTAGTTAAAGGGTGCTCTTCATAAATATTCTTAGCAAGGTCATAAAATGGTGAATCAATAAGGCCAGTATCTAAGTTGATTGAAGCAATTATTTGATTACTTGCTGTTACTTCGTAATCCTCTTTACTAGTAACTAAGTAGGAAAATATTATGTCATCTTTAAAAGTTATAAAACGAATAAACGATAAATTGTTAGGATTTAATCTATCTAATACTTCGTCTTGTTTAATGGCACTTTCTAAAATAGTCATTTTGCTTAAATATAAATCGTTATAAACAGTAGTATAATTTTTTAAATCTATTTTGATTTTTTTAGTATCATTTTTTGATTTTAAGTCATATTTAGCATAAATATAGTTTTTGTTTTGGATAAAATCATAAAAATCAGTTATATTATCGCCGTTTAATTCTAACCATTTATAGTTAAGAAAGGGATAAAATTTCTTATTGAATTTATGGAGAGATTCAGTTATTTCCTTTAAAGACTGATTGTTATAAGTTTTAATTAATTTTAGATTATCTTTAATGGTGAGTAAATTACTTTTATCATTATCACTCATTTTGTAGCAATCAAATAATTGGTACTCCAAAAGATTGATATGATATTTATAATGACAACGAAGATAATCATTTATAATACTAATGGTTTTGATATTGGTACGACTTGATAAGGTTTTAGCAACTTTATATAAATTTTGATGTGTCATTTAATCAACTCCATCTTTATTATAACAAAAAAACTGCAATTATGCAGTTTTTGTTTCGTCTTGATTAAAGCCATATTTACGGTTGAATTTTTCTACTGAACCAGTCTTCTTTGCACGAGCTTGTGAACCTGTATAGAATGGGTGGCAAGCACTACAAACATCACATTGGATACTATCTTTAGTAGATTTTACTGTAAATGTATTTCCGCAAGCACAATGTACTTCTACTTCATGCATTTCTGGATGAATTCCCTTTTTCATAATACTCTCCTTCCGCCATGTTATATTCATAACATAGAAATTTGTTTGTCCTATGTATTATATCATAAGATTTTAGTTTTGCAATTATTAATAAGTTTATTTTTCGTGATTTTTCAATAATTTTTAGATATATAAATCAAACGAGCATTTATTATTTTCCATAAACTTAATAGTTATTAAATCGTTTTACATTTTAAATAGCAAAGTGTTATTTGATTTTTATTTTAAGATTAGCCAAGACTTTACCAACTAAAAACGATATTTTATCACTATTTTTCGTAGCTATACTTTTACAAATAGCTTTGCCACCAACCGTAAAACTAGATATAAAAGCTGTAAGTAAAACGGATATAATGCTTAAATTAATATTAGTTGAATTACTTATGGATATTGCTAATACAGCACCGATTGAACCACTTATAATACCACAAATATCACCAATAACATCATTACAAATACTAGAAATTTTACTAGAATTTTTAAGTAAGCCAATAGTTTCTTTACCACCTTTTATCTTTTGAGAAGCAATTGACAAGAAAGTCTTTTCTTTACTTGTTAAAACGGCAACTCCTATCATATCGAAGATTATGCCTATTGCAATTATCAATATTAATATTATAAATAAGAAAATACTACTTAATGAGTTCGATATAATATTAGAGATAATACTAAATAAGCATGATAGGATAAAAGTTAATAAAAAAACTTTATATATCCAGGCTTTATTATTCATAATTCCTCCTATATAAAGTAATATTCTAATTTTTGTATGGTATATCAAAAGTTAATTTTACGGCTTGAGGTCGAGTTGAGTTTCTCTAAATATCTTCCATTTGATTACTCATTGGCACTTTCGTCTTTAGGATATTTAATTAATATTTAATTCATTAATTACTCGATTGCCACTTAGTCCGCACTTCAATACTCTTAATATAGACAGTCTAGAGGTTTTCCCTGACATAAGTAACTATACTTATTCGCTTTTGCAAGCATTATTTCAACTTTAGGTATTCCTAATACTCACGCACGACATACGCAACTTCGAAATGACGCAATAAAAGGATTTAGGTTATATGCCATTATAACTTTCCTTGAATTTTAAATCTTATACTCACCCTAACTTGGGCCGATAAAGCAAGTATAAAAAGTGTCGGTAATGTAATTGATGGATTTTTAGCCCCATCTTCATATAGTGTTATGACTAGAATAATGCACCACACATAGCCGAGATTATATCATAAGATTTAGAGTTTGTCAAATTTTAGTTTTCTTAAAGTGTAAACAAATAGGGTATATTGACATATTTTTTTGAAATTACCTTTTATCTTATTATAATCTTCTTTAAATTATATGTTATTCTTTAAAAATTATTATTTACTTACTAGTTTATTTGTCGATTAATTCGCTAACTAAACTTAGCATTTTGCTATTATCGTGAACAAATTTTTGGGGTTTAAACTTTTTTACTTCTTTTATAGCCTTATCTAATTCATCAACATCTTGAAGACCAATTATATAGCCTAAGTCATTAAACTTAGCAATTATTTGAGTTTGATGGTCGTTAATATGTTCGCCATATTTGGAAAGACGAGGGACGGCAATAACTTTTTTGTTTTTTTCTAAGGCCGAAATGATATTACCAACACCACCATGGGTAATAATAAGGTCAGCTTGAGCCATTAAGGAATCAAATTCATCTTGGGGTATAAGATCAAAAATTTCCATATTATCAGAATTATATTTGGTAAAACCAGCCTGAACTATGACTTTATCTTTGATTAAGCCTTGATCTATTAACTGGTTAATTTTCTCTAAAAGACGAACAAATGTTTTATCTTGAGTTCCTAAAGTTACTAAAATCATAAAAAACCTTTCTAGTAAATCCAGCCACCATAGATGGCATTAGGATAAACTTCTAACATACTTTCCCATTGAACGATAAAGTAATCAGCAAATTTATATATTAAGCGGCCCGCACGAGTAGGGGTGGTGCTGTTGGCAATTGTTTCAATAAAAATGACTTTTTTATGAAATAATTTAGCTAGACAGCACATTGGTCCAACATTATGGGACCCTGTAGTTACAACCACATCTGGTCTTATTTTAAGAATTAAATAAAGAGAAATAAAGCAGTTTAAAAGCAATTTAAAGGGATAAACTAATTTAGCCTTAAAGTTTGTGTAAGTACCACTAATTATATAGTGAACACGGTTAGGATATTTTTTAGCAAGATTAAGGTTACTTTTGGTTTTTTCCGTTACAATAGTATAATCATACTTGGAAAATAAGGGGGCAAGTTGCATTAATTCACTTAAGTGACCGCCAGTACTAGCAATAAACATTACTTTTTTCATAATTTTTTCACCTTAAAATAATTATACTATAAAAGATTAATAAGTTGAAAAAAAGATTAAAAATAAATAGGGGGCTTAAAAGAAAAAAAACTTTACATGAGTGTAAAATTTTAAACTATATATTAAATACTGAATTAATTATTAAACTATAGGAAGATATGAATAAGTATATATGAATTCTAAAAATCATTAATATTCAATTTTCCAAGTGGAAACAATATTATTAAAAAGGTTACTTGCAAGGGTTTTGTGATCTTCAATATTTAGAGTATAATTTTGAGTCGTAAATTTTTGCAAAATACTGGGAGTATTGATAAAATTAATTTTATGTTTACTGGCTAAATCTTTTAAAAGATAGTTAGAAGTCAAGTTGATAGGGCTGATATAGATTATTTGTTTAGAATTATATTTTCTTAAAAGTAAAATTAAGTCTTCTAAATGAGAATAGATATTAATTATATTTTCTTTTTCATAAAGTAGCTCAAAATCACCAAGATAAACGATGATTACATTAGAAGAACTTAGTTTTTCTTGAATTTCATTATAATTACTTTTAATCTTATCAACGACATTTTCTATTTCTAAATTTTCTTTATGATAATAGTTAACAGTTGTTGGCAATAGTTTTTCTAAGTCTTTTTGTAGAAAGACACTAAAATTTTCTTGAATAGTTGTTGTATCATCATAAATAATTGTCATCTTCATTTCTTGATGGTTATTAGCAGTAAAAATAAGATAAGTTAAAACTACTGCCCCTAAAGACAAAAAGAATAATTTTACTTTCATAAGCCCTCACTTACTTAGTATAATTTATTCTTCTATTTTTATTTTAGCACCAACCTTATATAGTTTTGTATTTATATTTTCATAACCTCGCAAAATATGGTCAGCCTGATCAATTGTTGTTTTGCCTTCGGCAATAAGTCCCGCTAAGACTAAAGAAGCACCAGCTCTTAAATCGCTTGCTGTTACTTCGCAACCTTTTAATGGAGTAGGTCCTGTTATAAAGGCTTTATTGCTTGTATTAGCAATATTGGCGCCCATTTTATTTAAATATTCAATATGACCCATTCTTGTTTCATAAATAGTTTCCGTAAATGTAGAAATACCATTAGCTTGGGTAAGAAGGGTTTGCATCGTTTGACCTAGGTCGGTTACAAAATTTGGGTATACTTGCGAGACGATATTTACCGGTTTAAGATTTGTTTGCTTAGAAATTATAATTGAATTTTCTTCTAAAATATAATCGACATTCATATTTTTTAAAGTCGATAATAAACTTTCCAAGTGTTTTGGTTCAATTTTATCAATAACCAAATGGTCGCCAGCTAGGGCTCCTGCGATAATGTAGGTTCCTGCTTCGATACGATCTGGTATAGTATAAATGTGGCCTTTACTCAATTTTTTAACACCAGTAATTGTGATAGTATCAGTTCCTGCACCCTTAATTTTGGCTCCCATGCTTTTTAAAAAGTCGGCAATATTGACAATTTCAGGTTCTTTAGCTGCATTAAAAATTCTAGTTTGCCCGTTAGCTTTAACAGTTGCAAGCATGATATTTATTGTAGCGCCAACTGATGGAAAATCAAAAGTAATATCGGCTCCGTTTAATTCTGGAGCGTCAATGATATATTTATCACCATCAATCTTTACAGTAGCTCCTAAGGCTTCAAAACCTTTAATATGATAATCTATAGGGCGTTTACCAATTTTACAACCGCCCGGAAAATACATTTCTACATGATGGTATTTGGATAAAAGAGAACCCATAAAGTAGTAAGAAGCTCTTAATTTTTTAGCTAAAGCTTCCTCAATAATTTTGTTTTCAACAGCACTAGTATCGATACTTAAGAGATTATTCTCATATTTATATTGAGCATTTAAAAGATTTAAGATTTCCAATAAAGCTCTAGTGTCAGTTATATCAGGAACATTATCGATTGTTACTTCATCATCACAAAGAATAGCCGCTGGTATTAAAGCAACAACACTGTTCTTAGCGCCACTTATCTCAATGGTTCCACTTAATTTATTGGGTCCTTCGATTATTAATTTGGTCATTATATTACACCCCATCTAACTATTAATAACTATATCTAATTTACTACATTAAGTCAAACAAAAAAACATCTATAAAACTATATTATAGATATTTTTTATTATTCATAATTTTATTAATGTTTTTTCTAATTTCTTATGTGATAATACCTTATTTAGAAATGCTGATTTTGAAATGTTTTATTTAGAAATGTTTTATTTAGAAATGTTTTATTTTTTTCTATAATGGATATAACTTACTAATTTACTTAATTAATTATTCTTTTATAAACTAATTTTACTTTAATTATATTTTAGCAAAACATCTTTAACATAAGATTTATACTCAATATCAGTAGAATTTTTATTTTCATCAATTAAACATAAAGGAGGATACATTACGCACCAAAAGTTTTCACCAAGTCCTTGACCTAAAGTTATGACTAAGGAATTATAATAACCAGCGGGATATTTTATCCCTTTATAAGTCTTAGAAGGGAAAAAATTATCGCCGTAAGAAATATCGTATTGGACCTGATAATTATTTAAAATTGTCCTAAAGGTAGGTATATTGTTTTTAATATAATTATCAATATCGGTAGTTTTCGTTATCTCTGGTAAAATTTGTTTCATGATATCTTCTTTGATTCTGGTTTTAGTTAACTGATCTTGCAAGTTATTAGAATTAGCAATAATGCGAAAACGAACAGAATTATTAGGAATTATTATTTCTTCTTTGTTAGTATTTAAATAAAATAAAGCAATAATGGTTAAAACTACTATAATCTTTTTTATAAAAAATCACCCAATTTAATATTGAGTGAGTTAAATATTTTTTATTCATTTATTATAAAAATATATCTATCTTTTCCCGCTAAATCTTTTTTTACTTGAATAAAAGCATTGGGATAATATAGTTTGGCAATATTAGTAATATCCTCGCCTTCGGTACAACCTATTTCAAAGGCAATTATATTTCTAGTTTCTAAAAACTCTTTGCTTCTTTTTAAGATTATTTCATAAAATTCTAAGCCATTATTGTGAGCAAATAAGGCATTTTGAGGTTCATATTTAGTAGCTGGATCGACAGGTTCATCATATTTAACATAAGGGGGATTGCTTACTAAGATATTATATTTTTTGTTGATACTACAGTTTTTGATATCACCTAAAGCAAAATTAACATTGGCATTATTTAAAACAGCATTACTACTAGCTAAATCAATAGCGTCTTTAGAAATATCTAGGGCATCAACAGTAGTATCTAATTCTTTAGATAAGGTTATAGCAATGCAACCGCTACCAGTGCCAATTTCTAAAATTTTTAGAGGAAGGTAATTAGTTTCATTTTTTAGCAATTTTATTAGGTTATCGACTAAGCCTTCTGTTTCAAAACGAGGAATTAAGGCTCTTTCATCAACTTTTATTTGGTAACCATAAAAATCAACATCACCAATTAGATACTGGATAGGGTAGTCATCATTAATTTTTTTTATAATTTCATCCATATTGTTAGGATATAATTTTTTTAATAATTCATAATCAGTATTAGAAATATATCTTTCTTTTTTTGTCATTATTCTCCTGCTAATTTTAATCTTTGATCTTCAGTAATTAAAGCTTCAATAATCGGATCTAAATTGCCTTCCATAACGCGGTCAAGTTCCATAATAGAGAAATTGATACGATGGTCAGTAACACGGTTTTGGGGATAGTTATAAGTTCTAATTTTTTCACTTCTGTCGCCAGTACCGATTTTCTTACGAGATTCTCCGACTTGCTGTTCTTTTTCGGCTAAGGCAGCGTCGTGTAATTTAGCTGCTAACATTTTCATAGCCTTTTCTTTGTTCTTTAACTGGGAACGCTCAACTTGGCAAGTTACAATTGTATTAGTGGGAACATGGGTAATACGAACCGCAGAGTTAGAAGTATTTACTGATTGGCCGCCGGCCCCACTAGAATGGTAAACATCGATTTTTAAGTCAGTTTCTTTAATTTCAACATCGTTAATATTTACTTCAGGCATAACAAGAACAGTGGCAGTAGAAGTATGAACACGACCACCGGCCTCAGTTACTGGAACTCTTTGAACACGATGTGAACCACTTTCAAACTTTAATTTGGAGTATACATTTTCGCCTCTTATCATAAATTCGATTTGAGAATAACCACCAGCTGAACCTTCAATTTCATGAAGGACTTCAATTTTCCAATTATTTTTTTCGGCATATCTAGTATACATACGATAAAGGTCGCCAGCAAATATATTAGCTTCATCACCACCGGCGGCTCCTCTTATCTCCATGATAATATTCTTATCATCATTAGGATCTTTAGGTATTAATAATAATTGTAATTCTTTTTCTAATTTTTCTTTATTAGCAGTAGCACTAGCAATTTCTTCTTCAGCTAGATCTTTTAAATCTGGATCATTTAACATTTCTTTAGCATCGCTAATAGTTTCATCGCATTTTTGATAGTCATTATATTTTAAAACTATCTCTTCTAAGTCGGCTTTTTCTTTAGACAACTTTCTAAGTTTATTATAATCTTGTAAAACATCTTCATGAGTTAATTCTTCTACCAACTCTTGATATTTTGCGGTAATATTTTGTAATCTTTCTATCATAAAAAGTCTTCCTTTCTCGTTAATTATATAAATAATCTTTAAAAAAAGCAATTATTTTTCAATTGCCATTTTTATAATTTAGATTGATAAGAATTTCTTATTAAACTAATCTAAGTTACTATTTTCTTCGTCAGAATCATCATTTACTACAACTAAACCTTGTAAATCATCGTCATCGTCATCAGTTGGCTCATCTTCATCATAATAAATGTTATCGTCTTCTTCTTCGATTTCCTCTTCTTCATCTTCAAGGCTACCATCGATATCTTCTTCATCATCTTCGATAATTATTTTAGCTTGATGACGGCTTCTTAAGTCCCAAAAACCTTTTTCTAGCATTATAAAACGATGATCAGTTGATAAAATTTGGAAAAAGTCAGCAATTTTGGCTTCATATTCTTCATTTGATAGTCCTAATAAATCACATATTTGTTTGAAAAGGTCAGTAATTTTTACTTTTTCTCCTGACGATTCTAATATCATATAGGCTATATCATCATAACTTTTTGATTCTAATTCTTCTTTTGATAAATCGGTAATTTTCATATATATTCCTCCTACATTTTTTCTGGTATTTCAATACCTAGTATATTCAATAGTTTAATATTATTCTCATAAATTATTTTTGTTAATGTTAACCATGATTCTCTGGTTGCACTATTTTCTTCTATTAATACTTTATTACCTGAATAGAAATTATTATAAAGATTTGTTACTTTATACAGATAATCAGCAATATCACTTAAAGATTTAGTGGTAAAGGATTTTTCAATTATGCTTCTTAAAGTCGTGGTTGTAAGGATAATTTCTCTTTCGATATCGGTTGTAATTTGCTTATAATCTTGATAAGAAATATTACTTTCTTTAGCTTTAGCAAGCAATGACTTCATTCTAATTGTGGAATAAAGGAGATATGGACCTGTTTTTCCTTGTAAATCGCTAAACTTTACTGGATCAAAGTTGTAATCTTTACCACGGAAAGGAATAAGATCAGCATATTTTACCGTGGCAATACCAACTGTTTCCGCAATTTTTGTTCTTTCTTCGCCGGTAATACTAGGCATAATTTTATGTTCACATTCAGTTGTTACCATATTTAGTAAGTCTTCTAAACGCATTACACCACCATCACGGGTTTTAAACGGTTTGCCATCACTGCCATTCATGGTTCCAAAAGGAATATATTCTAATTTAGTATCTTCACTAACAATTTTAGCCTTGCGAACTGCTCTAAAAACTTGTTCAAAATGTAAGGATTGACGCGCATCGGCTAGATACCATATTTCATCAGGATTCCACCTTTTCATACGCTCCCAAATGCAAGCCATATCTGTTGTTTGATAAGAGGCAGAACCATTACTTTTTTCTAAAATTACAGGAGGAACCTCATGATCATCATTTTCTTCATTAACATAAATCACCTTGGCACCATTGGATTCTTCCACTAAACCTAAGGAATTAAGATAATCAGTCATTTCGGGAATATATTTGCTACCGTCTGATTCACCTTCCCAAATATCAAAGGTTGTATTAAGGCGGTCATAAGTTTTCTTAATATCTTCTTTAGAAATTTTCATAATGGCATTCCATAAAGCCATTAGTCCTTTTTTGCCTTCTTGAAAATCAACAGTCATTTGACGAGCAGCTTCTAAATAGTTCTCATCTTCCTTAGCTTTGGTACTAGCAAGTGGATAAATTTCTATTAAATCATTATTAGTAATTGGTAAGTCTTCTGGGTATTTCCCAGTATAATTATCATCAAAATATGGTAAATCTGGATATCTATTTTTTATTTCTGTCATGACAAGACCAATTGGGCGACCAAAATCTCCTAAATGGGCATCGCTGTAAGTTTTATTACCTAAAGCAATAGCTAATCTTTTTAAGGCTTCCCCAATATTAGCAGAGCGCAAGTGCCCAACATGTAAAGCTTTGGCAACATTGGCCCCACCATAATCAAAGAAAATTGTTTTTTTATTATTGTTGTAATAATTCCAATTAATATTACTATTCAAACGATTAAAATAATCAACTAAAGCCTGATTTTTAAAGGTAAAATTGATAAATCCGGGTCCAGCAATATTTACATTGTCGTATCTATCATCTTTTTGCAAAGCTTCAACGATAACACCCGCTATTTCTCTTGGATTTTTATGGAGTTTACCGGCTAAATTCATCGCACCATTATATTGATAATCGCCAAGTTCTTTTCTGGCAGAAGGACTTAATGTTACACTTTCTACTTCAAAACCGCATTTTTTTATTAAATTTAACCAATAAGCTTGTTCCTCTTCAATAAAACTCATAATTCTAACACCTTTCTTCTTCGTATCATTTTTATATCATTAATCTTTTGGAAAATTTTAAAATGTTGCTATTTTTAATTTTTAATAAATTTCCTGTTTTTATTATCTTTCATAATCTAATAGTAAGAAACTTTATTAGAAATTAATTTCCAACTTAGTAAACTGGTCATCACTTTCTAATTGATAATATAGCTCTAATTTACTATCTTGTATATTAAATTCAGCACTGTCAACAATTATATCCACATAAGCATCTAATTCTTTTAAAAGATACCTGCATTTATGATTACCACTTTTACTTACTGTAAGTTCTAACCTTGATTCTTCGTTATCTCTGGTTAAAACTAAAGACTCTTTGGAAATAGCAATAGTGTTTAAAACTTCTTCGAGTGAAAATTCATATCTATTACCATTTTTAGTATAATCTAATGATTTTTTTTCCAGATATAAATCATTATTTTTATATAATTTTAAACTTAGGGAATTATTCAAAATACATTACCTCCGTTTTTTTCTAAAACATTATAACATAGGTCTTTTAAAATAACTACATAAATTAAATATTTTTTTACATAATAAAAAGGGTGAGGATATGAAGTTTATCAAAAAGACAATAAAACTAGGAATTATCTTCAGTATCATAGGTATTTTTGGCATTATTAGTTTATATGTTTGTGCCTATTTTTCACCGGTACTTGATATTAAAAGTACTGGTCAATATTATATTTATGATAATGATAATTCACTGGTTTTTCAGGGTAGTGGTAATTCGAAATGGGTAGATTTAAGTGATGTATCGCCTTATTTTATTGACGCTATTATCAGTACGGAAGATAAAAATTTTTATAAACACAATGGTTTTGACTATTTAAGAATATTAAAAACGCTCTTTTTAAATGTTAAAAAAGGGACAATTGTCGGAGGAGCTTCGACTATTTCGCAACAGTATGTTAAAAATTTATTTTTAGACTTTGATAAAACTTGGGAGCGGAAGTTAGAAGAGGCTTGGTTGACTTTGAAATTAGAGGTCCACTATTCGAAAGATGATATTTTAGAAGGCTATATTAATACGATAAATTTTGGGCAAGGTAATTATGGTATTGAAGATGCAGCCAGTTTTTATTTTAACAAGCATGCGAAAGACTTAACTTTGGAAGAAAGTATTATTTTATCTGGTATTCCCAAAGGACCAAGTTATTATAATCCTTTAAGTAATTATGATAATGCAATTAAAAGAGCTAAGGTAGTGGCAGCAGCGATGGTCAATAATAAAAAAATTGATGAAAATACTAAAAATGGTCTTTTTCAAGAAAAGTTGGATATATATGGAAAAAGAACTGAAAATAATTCTAATACCATTATGTATTATCAAGATTTAGTCATGAAGGAGTTGGAAAGTATTAGTAGTATCCCAACTTCCTTGATAGACACGGGTGGTTTAAAAATTTATACCTCTTTTGACAAAAATGTACAGATGTCATTAGAAAATAGCATTAATAAAAATGTTACAGACGAAGAAATGCAAGTTGCCAGTGTCGTTATTGATCCTAAGACAGGTAATATTATGGCTTTAACTGGAGGCAAGGATTATACAAAAAGTCAGTATAATCGCGCATCAACGATGAAAAGACAGGTAGGAAGTACCATGAAACCTTTGCTTTATTATGCGGCTTTGGAAAACGGGATGACTTCTTCTTCAACTTTTTTAAGTCAAGAAACTACTTTTGTTTTTTCACAAAATGATACTTATTCACCACAAAATTTTAATCAAAAATATGCTAATAAAGAAATTACGATGGCAGCAGCTTTAAGTTATAGTGATAATATTTATGCTGTGAAAACACATTTATTTTTAGGAACTGAAGCATTAGTAAATATTTCACATAGAATGGGAATTAAAGAAGATTTGCCAAGTATTGCCTCGCTTCCTTTAGGGACAGTTGAATTATCGATGTTAGATTTTGCCAATGCCTATACGACACTTGCTAGTGGTGGTTATAAAAAAGATTTAACTTTTATTCGTAAAGTTACAGACATAAATGGTAATGTTTTATATGAAAAAAAGGATAATAGTACCCAAGTTTTAAATTCTAGTTATACTTATATTTTAAATAATTTATTGACCGCTACTTATGACAGTGCTTTCCGTGATTATAATAATCCAACCATAATTAGTTTAGCTTCCAAAATTAGTAGAAAATATGCTATGAAAACAGGAACAACTAATACTGACTGTTGGATGATTGGTTATAACCCTGATGTATTAATGCTTGTATGGAACGGCTATGATGATAATAGAGATATGAAAGTTGCTAATAGCATAATTAGTAAAAATATTTGGGTTGATACAGTCGAAGACTATCTTAAAGATAAAGAAAATAATTGGTATGAAAAGCCAGATAATGTTGTGGGCATTCCAAGAGATGCTGTTACGGGTAAAGATGTTACTGATGTTAATAAATCATTTGTTTACTATTATGTTAAGGGGAGTGAAATTGTTGTTAGTAACGAGGCAGGGGAGAGTAAAGAAAAATTAGAAAATTAAAAATTTCAGATATCTTAACTTCACTAAAAGGTGAAGTTTTTGTTTTGGTGTTTCTTAAAATGAACTAAAAAAAGCATAGATAAACTACACTTATATTTATTAATTGGTATAAATTGTTTTTTGGTTGTCTTATAAGATCCAAGTATATTTTAGCACTTTAATTTTCTATCGTTTAAGTTTAATTTTATATCATTTAGAATCTTTATAACTTTAGTCAATATCAATTGTAATTTTACAACCATTTTCTTTATTTTCAAAAGAATAATTTACTTTAAAACCTTGTAATTTTAAATTATTGATAACATCTTCAATATCTTTTTTAGCATTATCTAAATCTTGTTTATTATTTGGAGTGTTATCACTAGTCAAATCACCTAAAAGACTCATTGGGTCAAACAATTCTTCATCATCTGATTTTGTTGAATTACTAGTTAAACTTGAAGTATTCAAGCTTTGATTATTATTAATTGGCGTAAAAAATTTATTATTTGGATTTAGGCCATTAATGGGAGTATTATCAAAACTATCGCTTAACGAATTAAGATTAGAGTAATTTGCCTCAGCTGCTGTCTTTGGAGCGATATCTTCTACTTGATTATCATCTAAGCCCGTTTTTGACTCTAAAACTTCTAAATCTTTCTTTACAGGAGCTTGTTCTTCTGGTTGTAAAAAATCAAAAGAGAAATATCCTTTATTGCCAATATTTTGTTTAGCTTGTTCTTCTGGAGCTAGGGGTTCTAGAGTTTCAAAGAAGGTTGTTTTATTTGGTACTTCATAAGGATTAGTTAAAATATCACTATTATTAGTAGTTGGTTCTTGTAGAGAATCAATTATTTCAACATTTGGCTTTTCTAAAATTGTACCACCATTATCACTGCTCGTATCATCAGTAGCATTTTCTTCACTATAATCCTTTAAAATATCGTCCGTAGGCTGTAATTTATTAGAGTTTTTATTAATATCAAAAGAATTATTTTTAATTGCTTCTGCATTAAAACTTAAATCAACTAATGGAATATCAGTCTTATTTTCTTCTTCTTTTAGTTTTTTTAACTCTTGGTCAAGTTGACGAACAGTAAGGCGTTCAGTGATAATTCTATTTAACCATTCTTTTTCTTTTTCAGCATCATTTAAAACCAATAAACTTCGGGCATGACGCTCACTTATTTTACCTTCAAGTAAGGCTTGCTGAACACTTTCGTCTAAGTTTAAAAGACGCAATTTATTAGCAACCGAACTTTGAGAAATACCCATTTTTTGCGCTAACTGTTCTTGAGTATAGCCTTTATCTAGAAGATTTTTGTAACTTCTTGCTTCTTCAATTGGAGTTAAATTTCTTCTTTGAATATTTTCAACTAGGGCTATTTCGGCTGATGAATTATCATCAATATTAGAAATTACAGCAGGAACGGTAGTAAGACCAGCCATAATTGAGGCTTTGTAGCGTCTCTCACCAGCAATTATTTCATATTTACTTCCTAATTTTCTTAAAACAAGAGGTTGAATGATACCATGTTCTTTAATTGAAGAAGCTAACTCCTTTAATCCTTGTTCATCAAATGCTAATCGCGGTTGAAAACGATTAGGTATAATATCATCAACACTTACTTGTAAAACATTGTCTTCCATTTTCATATTTTTTGCGGCCCCTTTACTATTATAGTCTATATTTATCATACATTATTATTGGCGTTTTTGCAACTTAATTTGTGCTTCCTTTTTGATGATATTATAATTACGAGGATATTTTTTATCGGTTATTTTTTCTTTGTTAATGGTGATAATTCCACGATTCATGTCGGTATTTCCTAAAGTAAATTCAGTAATTTTAGTAACCTTAGAATTTAATTTTTTAATAATATTTAAAGCGTTATGTAATTCTTCTTGATAGTTAGCTTTCATAGCAATGAAGTTACCACCAACCTTTAGATAGGGAATAGCAAGTTCGGCTAAAATACTAAGATCAGCAACAGCTCTTGAAGTAACGATATCATAATATTCACGGCGACTTTGAACAAAGACTTCCGCTCTATCATAAATAATTTCCACATCTAATGCTAATTTAGCAGCTAGTTCTTTTAAGAAAGCAATTTTTTTATTATTAGAATCTAATAAAGTTACTTTTAAATTAGGAAAAACAATTTTTAAAACCATAGCAGGGAAGCCAGCACCAGTACCAATATCTAATAAAGTTGTTACTTTGGTTAAATCAACATTTTTAACAATGGTTAAAGAGTCATAAAAATGTTTTAAATAAACATCTTCTAGCGTTTTAATAGCCGTTAGATTCGTATGCTCATTATATTCTAATAAAAATTTAGCATAAAAATCTAATTCACTGATTTGTTTTTCGGTTAAGGTAATGTTTAGATTTGTTGATAACTCGCTTAAAAATTCTTCCTTAGTCATGACGATTATATTCCTTTCGTAAATAAATAGATAAAATAGAGATATCAGCAGGATTAACGCCACTAATACGCATAGCTTGAGCAATTGTTTTAGGAGCGACTTTCTTTAGTTTTTGACGAGCTTCACTAGCTAAATTAATCACTTTATCGTAGTCTAAATCACTAGGAATTTCTTTACTTTCAAGTTTTAGCATTTTTTCCACTTCTTTATAAGTCTTAGCAATATAACCTTCATACTTGGTGCTAATTTCTACTTGTTCTTTAGCAGCCTCGCTATAATTTAGATTGGTTAATTTAGATAAAAATTCTAAGTTAATTTCAGGGCGCTTTAACAAATCGTAAAAACTCATTGAATAATTTGGTAACGGAATATTATTTTCATTAAAAATTGCTTTTACTTCCTCATTTAATTTTAGTTTAGTATTTTTTAAAAATTCGGTTAAAGCAGTGATATCTTTTTGTTTGGTAATTAAATTATAATATTGTTCTTCAGTAATAGAACCTACTTGGTGAGCAAGGGGACGAAGACGCAAGTCCGCGTTATCATGACGCAAAATTAACCTAAATTCAGCACGGGAAGTTAACATTCGATAAGGCTCATTAGTTCCTTTAGTTACTAAATCATCTATTAAAACACCAATGTAAGCTTCGTTTCTTTTTAAAATTAAAGGTTCGCGGTCCTCCAATTTTAAGGCCGCATTAATACCAGCAACAATTCCTTGACCAGCTGCTTCTTCATAGCCACTGGTACCATTTATTTGACCAGCAGTAAAAATTCCGTCTACCACTTTAGATTCCAAAGAAGGCTTGATTTGTAAGGGATTAATGGCGTCATATTCGATAGCATAAGCATATTTAGAAATAATGGCATTTTCCAGTCCTGATAGGGAATGAACCATTTGTTCTTGAATATCATGAGGCATTGAAGTAGAAAAACCTTGTAAATACCAGTCATCATAATATAAAGATTCTGGTTCTAAGAATAATTGATGACGATCTTTGTCGTGGAAACGAACGACTTTATCTTCGATAGAAGGACAATATCTTGGCCCAACGCCTTCTACATAGCCACCATACATACTTGATTTATCCAAATTATCTTCAATAATTTTTTTGGTTTCTAAGGTTGTGTATAATAGGTAACATTTTTGTTGATTATTAACATCATAAGTAGCAGGATAATCATTAGAAAAAGTCCAGTATCTATCATCACCACATTCTGGGTGCATTTTAGAAAAATCAATGGAAGAGGCTTTAATTCTTTGCGGAGTACCAGTTTTTAAGCGTTGAATTTGAAAGCCATATTTTTTCATGTTGGTACTTAGGTATTCGCTGCGGCGTTCACCATGAGGTCCACCGTTATGTTTTTCGGCACCGCATAAGATACTACCTCTTAAATAAGTACCAGTTGTTAAAATTAAGGCTTGGCATTTAATAACTTCACCATTTTCCAAGATAACACCTTTAATATTATTATCTTCAACCACTAAATCTTCAACCATTCCTTCGATAATATCAAGGTTAGGAGTATTTTTTAGTTCTCTTAGCATCTCTTTAGGATAAGTAACTTTATCAGCTTGGGCACGCAAACTACGAACAGCAGGTCCTTTACCACTATTTAACATTTTTATTTGAAAATGAGTTCTATCTGCCACTCGTCCCATTAAGCCACCTAATGCGTCTACTTCACGAACAATAATGCCCTTTGCAGTCCCCCCGATAGAAGGATTACAAGGCATATCAGCAATATTTTTTATGTTCATGGTAATCAAAGCCGTTTTATGACCTTTAAAAGCCGCTATATGCGAGGCTTCACAACCCGCATGACCGCCACCTACAACAATTATTTCATATTCTTTTTCCATAAAATTCATCTACTTTCCTAAACAGAAATTACTAAACAATTCATCTAATAATTCATCTTTATAAGTTGCCCCAATTATTTCGCCTAAGGTATCCCAACAAGCACGAATATCTATTTCTAACATATCAACAGAATAACTATTATCAATGTTTTCTAAAGCAGAATTTAAGTAATTTAAAGCTACTTCAATAAGAGCTTTATGACGAGCATTGGTAATATAAGTTGCATCGTTAGTACTAATTTTTTCTAAATTAAAGAGCGTAGTTATCATTTCTTTTAACTCTTTAATACCAGTAGTTGTTAAGGTGTTTCCATAAACAACATTTATATATTTTTTATCTGGTAAATCAATGTTTGCAGGCAAGTCATTTTTATTAATAAAAATAATATAATTCTTATTTTTTATTAAATCTAGAAGTTCTAAATCATCAGGAGTTAATTTTTCATTATTATTTAAAACTAGGATAATTAAATCAGCAGTATTAATGATTTTTTTACTTTTATCAACACCAATTTTTTCAACGACATTAGCAGTTTTTCGGATACCTGCTGTATCTAAAAAGTTAATTTTAATACCATTAATAATGGTTTCTCCCTCGACAATATCTCGTGTGGTCCCAGCAATATCGGTAACGATGGCCTTATCTTCTTCCAAAAAAGCATTTAAAAGACTAGATTTACCCACATTAGGGCGACCAATCATACAAATATTAATACCATCTTTGATAATTTTAGCGTCATTTGAGTTTCTTAATAGTTCTTCTAGTTTACTTTTAATAGGAAGTAACTTTTCTTTTAATTTTTGTAAAGTAATATCTTCGGCATCTTCATATTCAGGATAGTCAATATTTACTTCGATATTAGCAATCAAACTCATAATATCTTTTCTAATTTCCATGATTAAATTTTTTAAAGACCCAGTTAGTTGGTTCATTGATAATCTTAAAGATTTATCGGTTGAGGAAGTAATAACATCTTCGATAGCTTCGGCTTCGGTTAAATCAATACGACCATTTAAAAAGGCTCTTTTAGTAAATTCTCCGGGTTGGGCAAGTCTGGCACCATTTACAAGACACAATTCTAAAACTCTATTAGTAGAAGCTATACCACCGTGCGTATTTATTTCAACTATATCTTCAGTCGTGTAAGTTTTTGGTGCAAGCATAACTGATACTAAAACCTCATCTATAATACTGCCATTTTTATCGATAATATATCCGTGATTAATAGTATGACTAGCTACTTTTTTAAGATCTTTGCCTTTAAAAATTGAACTTGCAACTTCTAAAGCGTTTGGTCCGCTTAATCTAATAATTGAGATAGCGCCCACTCCGCTAGCTGTTGATATGGCAACAATTGTGTCTTCCATAAATATCCTTCTTTCTTATATTTTTCTTGACTGCTTAAATGATATCACAATTTTTTCCAATTGTGGTCGTTTTAAAAGCGACATTTAATATTTTGCACAAAATTTTACATTCAGTATTTTCAAAACTAATTTTTTTTAATATAGCATTAGCAATTTATTAATAACCTAAATAAAAAAGTAAAACCAACAAATTAAAATGATTAACTTGATTATTTTTAGTTTTTATTAAACTCAATATAAATTTTTTAAATAAATATTGGCGATAAACTGTATTATAACATAAAGATTAAGTTAAAGATAATTTTTCTAAATTCGTAAATAGTAATATTTTTCTAATATTATTATTCAACTAAAAAAAGAAGAACTAGTCTTCCTTCTTTTCAATATATTTAATTACAATATGACGATTAGGTTCTTCACCAACAGAAACAGTTGATATTTCTTTGTCATCTTTTAAAGCATTGTGGATAATACGGCGTTCATAAGAATTCATATTATCAAGTTCAACAGCATTTTTACTCTTTTTAACATCACTGACAATTTTTTTAGCCAAACGAATTAAATTTTCTTCTCTTTGTTCTTGATAGTTATTAACATTTAAGACCACATTAGGATAAATTTTTAATTGTTGATAAGTATGTTTACAAACTATCATTTGTAAGGCTTTAAGAGTCCTACCATCTTTACCAATTAAAATCGCATTATTATTTGAATCCATATTGATAATAATTTGGTCATTGTGAAACTTAGCTGTGATTTTTACTTCTAAGTGCATATTTGTTAATAACTCATCTAAGTAATTAATAACAAAAGCGGATATTTCTTCTAAGTTGTTAACAGAGTTATCAACAGTATTTTTTACTTCTTCTTCCATGTTATCTTGCTTCCTTCATTTTTTTCATAACAAAATTTTGAACGATACCAAAGACATTATTAACAATCCAGTAAAGGGCTAAGGCCGTTGGTAGTGAAAGTGATGCCATTAAAATCATAAACATCATGATATAAGTCATAGTCTTAGTTTGGCGCATCATATCAGAATTGCCGTCTTGAGGTTGACTAGCCATGGCTTGTTTAAATGAGAAGAATGTACTTAACGCAATAATAACAAGTAAAATTAGATAAATGTAATTACCACTAGCAAGAGCTTTACTTGGAGTCATTCCTAAATTCATGTTCCATAAAGTGCCTTCAAAAATAGCAGGAACTCGGTTGATTGCTTCTAAAAAAGCAAATAGCAAAGGTAATTGAATTAGGGAAGTTAGGCAACTACTAGCAGGATTGATGTTATATTTACGATAGATTAGCATCATTTCTTGAGACTTTTGCATCATGGCCTCGTTATCAGTACGATTAGCGTATTTTTGTTCTAACTTATTTAATTCTTTACTAGCTTTTTTCATATTTTCTGATTGAGCCATTGTATTTTTAGTTAGAGGAATTAAAATAATACGAATTAATAAACTAATAATAATTACTGATAAACCATAATTGTTAACAATTTCTCCTAATTTTAGGATTAACCAAGCAAGAGGTTTAACAAAAATACTTTCCCATAAACTTTGATACTTGATATCCGTAGGTTTAAATTCTTCACATGAAGGTAAATCATCTAATTTAGTTGTTAATTTATCATCATATTTTTTATAAACATCAAGTAAATCGTCGGTAGTAGGCTTACATAAGATGTTGGAAGTTAAGGTTTGACCAGTTGTTTCATTAATAACTTGTCTTTTGTCATCATCTTTAACATACTTTGTACAACCCACTGTTAGGAAAACCATAAGGGTTAGTATTCCAATTTTAATTTTTTTGTTCATTTAATCTCCTTTATTAAACTTGCAAAACTAGTTTCCATTTCTTGAAAAGAAACATTTTTACAAGTGTTCTTTATCATTATAATATATTTAACTGAATTTTTGAATTCTTTTTTATAGTTATCCACAAGGAAACGAACTTGTCTTTTTATTTTGTTTCTATCAACAGCGGTTCCATAGCTTTTTTTTACAGCAATCCCAAACTGTGGATAACTTTGGGGATAACTTTTAGTATAGATTGTAAACAGTTTATTAGTAACAAACCTTTTATTGTGGATAATTTCTTGGAAATCTTCGTTGGATTTAACCATTTCTTTTCTTTTCATACTAACTCCTTAAGGAAAAAACCACTTGGTAGTGGTTTACTTGCATAATATTTTACGGCCTTTTTTTCTTCTTGATTTAAGAATATTGCTTTCTTTTCTAGCAAAGAAACCATGTTTTTTAGCTTTTTTGCGTTGATTTGGTTGATAAGTTCTTTTCATTTTGACACCTCCACATCTAATTAGCAAAGTTATTATAATAAAATTTTTAGGATATTGTCAAGGTTTTAATGATTATTATTACTTCCCAACCCTCCCACCCTTAAAGGTATGTTTTTAAAGAATAGTTTATGATTTTGGTTTTGTAATTTAGAAATTTTATATTTTGATAAATTGTGGATAAGTTTGGATAACTTTTTCTTTTTATTATTATTATTATATATATTCATAATCATAATACTGTGGATATGTTGATAACTTTTTAAAAAAGCCCGAAAGTACGCCAAAAAATGACCGTTTTGAGGTGTGGATAACTTTTGAGTTATCCACAGTTGGGGTGTTGATAACTCCATTTTGAGGTGTGAATAACTCCAAAAAAGGTCAAAAATCGACAAAAATTTGCCCAAAAAAAGTGTAAAGTTTTAGTGTAAAGTAAGAAGTTATCCACAGTTTTGACTAAAAATAGTGCATTTTTTGGAAGTTATCCACAGGCGCGAGCCCTTATAAACACTGGGCTCAAATGAGTTATCCACATTATCAACAGGTACTACTACCCAAGTTATCCACATGTTGATAACTAAAAAAGCCCTAAACTGTGGATAACTCAAAAATTTCCCAGACTTCTGGGAAAAAATCTGTGGATAACCTGTTGATAAGTTGTGGATAACTTGTGGATAAAACTGTGGATAACTTTATTTGGAATGTTGATAACATTACTTTAGATGTGGATAACTTTTAATCGGCAAAAATATACGAAAGTTCTTTACTAAAGTTTTAGGATGTTATAAAATAGGTGTTGATTATTGGTTATGAGTGGGGTGATAGTTTTGAAATCCGAGGAATTATGGGATAAATTTCTTTCCGCAATGCAAGAAAAAATGAATCCTATTTCCTTTAATACATGGTTTAAACCGTTAAAATTGCAAGAACTTAATACTAAAGATAACAAAATTATCATTCAAGTACCTATGGGTGTGCATAAAACGACTTTAGAAACCAGTTGGCATCAAGTAATAGAAGAAACTTTACAGGAACTAACTGGTAATACTTTTGAACTTGCATATGTTTTAGAAGATTTACAAGCAACTAAAGAAAAAACAGATGATAAAACTAAATCTAAAAAAACAAATGAAGAAGTATTTGTAACAAATTTAAAAAAAGAGTTTACATTTGATAATTTTGTAACGGGAGATACAAATAAATTTGCGAAGACAGCTGCGATAGCAGTTGCTGAGGCACCAGGAAAGATATATAATCCTTTATTTATGTATGGAAAAAGTGGGGTTGGTAAGACTCATTTAATGCATGCGATAGGAAATTACATAACTGAACATTCTAATTTGAAGGTTTTATATACAACAAGTGATAGCTTTAAAGATGATTATACAAACATTGCTGGTGGTACAAATGATAATTCTTTTGAAAGAGCTGAATATTTCAAAAATAAGTATCGGGATGTTGATGTTTTGCTTATCGATGATATTCAGTTTTTAGTTGGCGCTGAAAAGACTCAGCAAGGTTTCTTTCATACATTTAATGAATTACATGATAAGAATAAACAAATAATAATTACATCGGATCGCTCACCAGAAGATTTAAAGCTTTTAGAAGAGCGCTTAAGGAGTCGTTTTACTTGGGGACTTCCTGTTGATATTTATCCACCTGATTATGAACTTCGATGTCGGATAATTAGAGATAAGATAAGATATTTAAATTTATCCACAATGATGAGTGATGATGTTATTAACTATATTGCTAATTCTTGTGATACTGATGTTCGAGAGATAGAAGGGGCCATTAACAGGTTGCAGGCTTATACAGCTGTTTATGCGCCACCTAATATTACTTTAGAATTTGCAATGGAAGCCTTAGGCGATTATGTTAATAACAATATATATTCAATTAGTAATATAACTGTTGTTCAAAAAGCTGTTGCTGATTATTATGGAATAACAGTTGAAGCCTTAAAAGGAAAGAAGAAATCAAAAAATATAGCTTATCCAAGAATGCTTGGAATGTATATGGCTCGTATTATGACAAATGAGTCATTTCCAAGAATAGGCTTAGAGTTTGGAGGGCGTGATCATTCTACTGTTATTCATGCTTGCGATAAAATAGAAGAAGATTTAAAGGATAATAAACAATTACAAGAAATTATTAATGAGATAAAAACGAAGATATAATAGTATATATATATAAAGAAAGAGAGAAAATATATGAAATTTACAATTGATAAAAATATAATTTTAGAAAATTTAATGAATGTTGCTAGAGCAATATCTACTAAAAATGTTATTCCTGTTTTAAACGGAATTAAGTTTGAAATGACTGAAGAAGGTCTATATTTAACAGCTAGTGATAGTGAACTTACAATTAAATCATTTATTGAAAAGAAAGATATTAAAAATGTTGAGGCTTTAGGAAATATTATTATTCAAAGTAAATTTATTGTGGATATTATTAGAAAAATGCCTAGTGATATTATTGATTTTGAAGTAGTAGATGGTTTGAAAATCAAACTAACTAGTGGTTCTAGTGAATGTAGTTTGAACTGTTTAGATTCAAGTGAGTATCCACAAATTGATTTAGAAGAACATAAAACTCCTATCTATATTAATAGTATGTTATTTAAGAGTATTGTTAGTCAAACGGCTTTTGCTATTTCAACTCAAGAATTAAGACCACTTCTTACGGGTTTAAATTTTAAAATTACTGGTGATATTTTAGAATGTATTGCAACAGACTCTTATCGTCTTGCTAAGAAAACTGTTACTTTAACAGGAGCTAGTGATAACGATATTAATATGGTAATACCAGGTAAAAATATTTTAGAACTTGATAAGATTATTAATGATGATGTTGATATGGAATTACATGTATTTAGTAATAAAGTATTATTTAAATATAAAAATATTATTTTCCAAAGTAATTTACTTGCAGGTAATTATCCTAATACGAATAATTTAATTCCGACGAACTTTGAATATATGATGAGTACAAACTTAAATGATTTTTATAATGCTATTGATAGGGCTTCATTAGTAACTCAAAGTAAAGATAAGAATATTGTTAAAATGACTTTATCTGGCAAGAAATTAATTATTAATTCTTATGCAAGTGAAATTGGTAAAGTAGAAGAAACAATTGATGTGGAATGTAATGTTGAAAATGATATTTCTATTTCCTTTAGTGCTAAATATATGTTAGAAGCTTTAAAGACTTTTAAAGATGAAAAGATTATGATTTTATTAAATGGAGATATTAAACCAATTGTTATTAAATCAACAGAAGATGAAACTTTAATTCAATTAATTTTACCTATTAAGACTTACTAATAAAAGTAATTTAGTAAAAAAAGCTAGAAGAAATTAAGATTAGAAGCTTATGAAAATAAATCTTAGCAGTAAAAATATAAAACTTTAGATGGCTATGGATGGCTATGTAATGATATTAAATTTATAATAATGAATAGAGAGCTGAAGTAATTTGGCTCTTTTTTTGTTAGAAAAACTATGAAAATACAGCTAAAATTGAAGTTTGGAAATAAAAATCAAGCTAAATTTAGTTCTATAAATAAGACAAATTTTGGATAATAGATATTAATTTAGGTCGAAAATTTACCTTTTTTTACCAATTCGACAAAATATGACAAAATTCGACAGAGGTACTTGCTATACTATGGCACAATTCATTAAAAAAGGGGGAAATTTTATGGAAGAATTATATTCAATTAATGAAGATACATTATTTTTAGAAGGGGTTATAGATGATAGAGGCAGAGTTTTAACTAAAATTTATGAACAAGATAAGGTGTTGAAACTAGAAGATACACCAACTAACATTATCAGATATGGTTGTGAATACTTTGGCTCGACTTTAGAAGGGCGTCAAAAAGGGGCAATGAGTTTACTGGGAATTAAACATAAAGTTCCAGTAATGGTTGAAGGCAGTATGGAATTAATATTTTTTCCAATGTGTTCACCGAGAATAAGAGATTGCTCATGGGTATGCTTTAATAACATTTTAAACTATAAAAGAAATGGTTATGATACGGAAGTGCTGTTTAAAAATGGTCAAAAAATAATCTTAAATATTTCTTATGGAATATTTGAAAATCAATATATGCGGGCTACCAAATTAAAAATGGTTAATACTCTAAGAAAATTAGCAAAATAGAGAAAATAGGCTGTAAAATAAGCAGAATTTATGTTATAATTTAAGTAGGTATATGGGTACTAATATACCTATTATTTTACTATAAGTTAGAAAGAGGCACTTTAAATGCGAATAGTCAATCTAAAGTTACTTAATTTTAGAAACTATAATCATTTAACCTTATCGTTTTCGCCAAGTATTAATGTTATATATGGTAAAAATGGTAGTGGCAAGACTAATTTAATTGAAGCAATATATGTCTTAGGGTTAACAAGATCTTTTCGTTCAAGTACAGATAAAGTATTAGTAACTAAAGATAAAAACTTAACAAAAATATCGGGGGTAGTTTTTGATAACATAAATAAAGAGTATCAGCTTACTATTTCTGGTGATGGCAAAGTTGCAAAAATAGATAGTCATCGGCAAAATAAGTTAAGTGATTATATAGCTAAGGTAAATATTGTATTATTTCATCCCGATAGCTTAAAAGTAATTAAAGATTCACCTAGTATAAGAAGAGATAATCTTAATATTGATATGTCCCAGTTTGATAATGAATTTATTAATTTACTTAATGATTATGAAAAAGTTTTGAAACAGAGGAATGCTTATCTTAAAGTAATGTATGCTAATGCGAATAAATCGCAAGTCTATTTAGATATATTAACTGATAAATTAATAGATTATGGTTTAAAAATATACGAAAAAAGAACTAATTTTATTGAACAGATTAATAAATATATCGGTAATTTCTATAGTAAAATAAGTGGTATTGGTACTTTAAAAATTAAATACCAGTCAGAATTAAAGGATAAAAATCAGGAAAAGTTAAAGAAAATGTATAATAGTCTTAAAAATAAAGATATGCTTCTTGGTAATACAACTTTAGGTGTTCATAAAGATGATTATTCATTTTGTTTTGAAAGTGAATCTTTAAAAGATTATGCTTCGCAAGGACAACAAAAAAATGCCATTATTGCTTATAAACTTTCTTTAATAGAATTGTTTAAAAATGAGCGAAATATTAAACCAATTTTGATATTAGATGACTTGTTTAGTGAGTTAGATAATGAAAAAATTAATAATATTTTAGAAGTAATTGATAAAGATTTACAAATATTTATTACTGTTACTGATTTAAATAAATTACCAAATGATATAAAAAATAAAAATAATAAAATTTTTGATTGTGCTTTTGGTGAAATAAGGGAGGATATATGAGAGAATTAGGACATGAAGATTATAATGATAATGATATTCAAGTTTTAGAAGGACTAGAAGCTGTTCGCAAACGACCTGGTATGTATATAGGTACAACTGGTGAGGCTGGACTTCATCATTTAGTTTGGGAAATTGTTGATAATGCTGTTGATGAGGCTTTAGCTGGATATTGTGATGATATCGAAGTAATTGTTGAAAAGGGCAACATAATTACAGTTCGCGATGATGGTCGTGGGATTCCAACTGGTATGAATAAGAAAACAGGTTTATCCACAGTTGAAACTATTTTTACAGTATTACATGCAGGTGGTAAATTTGGCGGTGGTGGATATAAAGTATCTGGTGGTTTGCACGGAGTAGGTGCTTCCGTTGTTAATGCTTTATCCACATGGCTTGAAGTTACGATTTATCGTGATGGGCATATTTATTATCAAAAGTTTGAAAACGGCGGTCATTCAGTAGAACCTTTAAAAATTATAGGTGAATGCGATGCTAACCGTACAGGTTCAACAGTAAGATTTAAGGCAGATCCAGAAATATTTAGAGAAACGACTGTTTATAGTTATGCTATTTTGGCAAAGAGATTACAGGAAATTGCTTTTTTAAATAAGGGTTTAAGAATAATTCTTATGGATGATAGAGAAGATAATAAAAAAGATGAATTCCTATATCAAGGTGGAATTATTGAGTTTGTTAAAATGTTAAATAAAAATAAAACACCTATACATGATGATGTAATTTATGTTGAAGGAAGAGAAGACAACATTTTAATTGAAGTAGCTATGCAATATAATGATGGTTATAATGAGGCTTTATATTCTTATACTAATAATATTCATACCCATGAAGGTGGAACTCATGAAGATGGTGTTAAGAGAGCTTTAACGAGAATTATTAATAATTATGCTCGTAACAATAAAATGTTAAGTGAAAAGGCTGATCCATTAACGGGTGATGATGTTCGTGAAGGTTTAACAATGATAATTTCTTGTAAACATCCAGATCCTCAGTTTGAAGGTCAGACTAAGACTAAACTAGGCAATATGGAAGTTCGTAAGATTGCTGATGATGTATTTAGTAATGGTTTTGAAAGATATTTAATGGAAAATCCGGAGATAGCTAAGAAGATTGTTGAAAAATCATTAACAGCATCTCGTGCAAGAATGGCTGCTAAGAAAGCTAGAGAATTACAAAGACAAACCAAAGGTGGTTTAGATTTATCTAATCAATGGGGAAAATTAACTGATTGTACGAGTAAAAATCCTAGTGAATGTGAAATATTTATTGTCGAGGGAGATTCAGCCGGTGGTTCTGCTATTGGTGGTAGAAATTCTAAGACACAAGCTGTTTTACCTTTAAGAGGAAAGATTTTAAATGTAGAAAAGGCAAGATTAGATAGAGCGCTTTCTAATGAAGAAATTAGAAGTATGATTACGGCTTTTGGTACTGGTATTGGGGAAGATTTTGATATTTCGAAATTAAGATATGACAAAATTATTATTATGACTGATGCCGATGTCGATGGCGACCATATTAGAATTTTACTTTTAACTTTATTCTATCGTTTCTTTAGACCTTTGGTTGAAACTGGACATATTTATATTGCGCAACCACCATTGTACAAAGTATCATGGGGTAAAAATTTCCATTATGTTCTAACTGATGCTGAACGCGATGAGTTCTTAAAGACTTTACCTGCCAATGTTAAATTTGATGTTGCGCGTAATAAGGGCCTTGGTGAAATGGATCCCGAAGAACTATGTTCAACAACAATGGATATTAACAATAGAACTTTAATTCAAGTTAAATTAGATGAAGCGATGGAAGCTGATGGAATATTTAGTTTATTAATGGGCGAAGAAGTAGAACCAAGAAGAAAGTTTATTGAAGAAAATGCCCATTTTGCTTCAAATTTAGATTATTAGGAGGTGTATCATGGATAATAGAGAATCAAAAAATGTAGTTAATGTAATGAAAGATTCCTTCATTAACTATGCAATGGATGTAATTATTGCTCGTGCATTGCCAGATTTGAGAGATGGTTTAAAACCAGTACATCGTCGTATTTTATACACAATGTACGAAGATGGTTTAACTCCTGATAAAGCATTCCGTAAGAGTGCAACAACAGTAGGAGCTGTTTTAGGTAAGTACCATCCACATGGCGATACCTCTGTTTATGATGCCATGGTAAGAATGGCTCAAGACTTTAGTTACCGTCATCCGTTAGTAGATGGTCATGGTAACTTTGGTTCCGTTGATGGATATGGTGCTGCTGCTTATCGTTATACAGAGGCTAGGTTATCAAAAATTTCTTTAGAATTATTAAGAGATATCAACAAGAATACAGTAGATTTTGTTCCTAACTTTGATCAGACGAAAAAAGAGCCAGTTGTAATTCCTAGTAGATTTCCAAATATTTTAGTAAATGGGACAATGGGAATTGCCGTAGGTATGGCAACAAATATTCCTCCTCATAATTTAGGAGAAGTAATTGATGGCTGTGTTGCTTATATTGATGATAACGATATTACTGTTGAAGGATTAATGAAGTATATCAAAGGTCCAGATTTTCCAACTGGTGCTTCTATTTTAGGAAATAGAGGTATTAAACAGGCTTATGAAACTGGCCGTGGAACCATTACTATTAGAGCTCATGCTGAAATTATTGAACATAACGGTAAACAACAAATAGTGTTTACAGATATTCCTTATCAAGTAACTAAGATGGAACTTCAAAAGAGAATTGCAGAATTAGTAAGAGATAAGGTACTTGAAGGAATTACTGATTTACATGATGAGTCAACATTAACCGAAATTAAGTTAGTTGTACATTTAAAAAAGGAAGCAAATGCTAATGTAGTATTGAATAATTTATATAAGCATACCTCTTTACAAACTACTTATGGTATTATTTTCTTAATGTTAGACCAAGGTTTACCAAAAACTTTAAATTTAAAAGAAATTATTAGTAAATATATTGATTATCAAAGAGAAGTTATTTATAGAAGAACTAAATATGATTTAGAAAAAGCTGAAAAGCGTGTTCACATTTTAGAAGGTTATAAGATAGCTTTAGATAATTTAGATGCAGTAATTAACATAATAAGGAATGCAAAAGATGATGATACTGCTAAACATGAATTAATGACTAGATTTAATTTAGATGATGTTCAAGCTGAATCTATATTAGAATTAAAGTTAAGAAGATTAACTGGTTTAGAACGCAGCAAGATTGAAGAAGAGTTAAACGATTTATTAAAATTAATTGATGAATTAAAAGGTATTTTAGCAAGTGATGCGAAGATTTATGACATTATTAAACAAGAATTATTAGAAATTAAAGCTAAATATGCTGATGAGCGTCGTACAGAAATAGATATGACAGCCATTGATTATATTGATGATGAGGCGTTAATTCCGGAAGAAAATATAGTTGTAGCTTTAACTAATAAAGGCTATATTAAGAGAACTACCAGTGATACATTTAAATCACAAAATCGTGGTGGTGTTGGTGTTAAGGGTATGACTACTAATGAGGAAGATTTTGTAGAGCATTTAGTAGACTTATCAACGCATGATTATTTATTATTCTTTACTAATAAAGGTAAAGTATATAGATTAAAAGGATATGAAATCCCACAATTTGGTCGTCAGTCAAAAGGATTACCAATAATTAATTTATTACAAATTGAAAAAGATGAGCGTATTAGTAGTGTAGTTAAGATTTCTGCAACTGATGATAAAAAATACTTGCTATTCGTAACAAAATATGGTATAATTAAAAAGACAAGTTTAACTCAATTTGAAAACATACGCCAAAATGGTAAAATTGCTATAACTTTAAAGGAAAATGATGAGTTAATTGCTGTTAAAAAGACTAGCGGGGAAGACATGGTTTTGATTGGTTCAAGCGAAGGTCGCATGGTTAAATTTACCGAAGATGAAATCAGAGATATGGGACGCACTGCTAGTGGTGTTAAAGGTATAGATTTAGAAAACGATGCTATTGTAGTAGGTGCTGAAGTGGTAAGCGATGATGACAATATACTACTTGTAACAGAAAATGGTTATGGTAAGCAAACTAAGGTTGCTGACTTTAGACAAACTCGCAGAGGATCTAAAGGAGTTAAGGCGTTAAATATAACTGATAAGAACGGTAAAATTGCTGACTTTAAAGTTATAGGTGATGCTAATGATGTAATAATTGTAACTGATTCTGGAATGATAATGAGAATGCCAATTAGTCAAATTAGCGTTTTAGGAAGAATTACTCAAGGCGTTCGATTAATTAATTTGAAAGATGGTCAAAAAGTATCAACAATTACTTTAATTAAATCTGAAGAACAGTTAGATGAAGATAGTACATCTATTGAAGCTAATATAGAAACAGCATCTGATAATTAACATGATTTATTTATATGTTTCACGTGAAACATATAAATAATCATATATAAATTACAAATTTAAACAATGTTTCACGTGAAACATTGATTGTTAATAAATACTTATAATTGTTTTATTTAAATCAAAAGCAAATTCAAATATTATTTAATATAAGTAAGCTAAATTTATATGTTTCACGTGAAACATATAAAAAATGTTGATATTTATAAGATAATAAATAAGACTTACTTAATATTTTAGTAAATTTTTACTTGCTTTTTTATAAAAAAATTCAATGTTTCACGTGAAACATTGTTATTAACATATCTAGTGAAAAAGTATGATGTGTTGTATATTCGGTTTCTAAATTATTTTGTAAAGAATTTAACTTATATTTAATTCACATATATAATAAATTTTTATTTACTTTATCAATTTGTTTTTTAATGTTTCACGTGAAACATTAAAAAATGTTTATATAATAATTTGAAATTGAATAAATTTTTACAATGTTTCACGTGAAACATTGTAAAAAAGTTATAAACATATTTTTGTACAGAACAAAAACAGACTTATTAATGAATAAAGCAAAATTTTTATTGTATCTTTTAGTAATTTATGATAATATTAAGAGGTGCAATAAGTACATAGGAACCTGGTCAGGGTAGGAATACAGCAGCCATAACTATCAATGCTTATGTGCACTTTTTTTATGGAGTTTAATATATGGAACAATACTTTGAATTACTATATAAATTGGCTTTAAAGGCCTATAAAAACGGCGATATTCCGGTATCTGCAGTTTTGATTAAAAACGGTAAAATCGTTGCTACAGGCTATAATAACAGGCATAGAAAAGGATATGTTTTAGGTCATGCAGAAATAAATGCTATTATCCAGGCTGAAAAGAAGATTAAGGACTTTCGATTAGATGGATATACCTTAATTACCACATTAAAACCATGTAAAATGTGTCAGGCGGTAATTGAGGCTTCGAGAATTTCTAAAGTATACTATATTCTGGATGGTAAAGAAGACAAGAGTTATCCACAAGTAAATTATGAAAAGCTAGATAAAATAGACGAAAAATTTATTAATAGTTATTCAAAGTTATTTAATGATTTCTTTCAAAATATAAGATAATTAAAATTAATTATGGTATAATAAGGAACAAGGAGTTTTTATGGATTATCAAGTATTATACAGAAAATATAGACCTCATGATTTTGATTCATTAGTAGGTCAAGAATATACTAAAAAATTATTAAAAAATAGCGTTATAAATAATAAGTTTGCTCATGCCTATATTTTTACTGGGCCAAGGGGAACAGGTAAGACAAGTAGTGCCAAAATTTTTGCAAAAGCTATAAATTGTTTACATTCAGTTGACGGAAATCCTTGTAATAAGTGTCAAAATTGTGTAAACTTTGAGAGCAGCCCAGATATTATTGAGTTAGATGCTGCTTCTAATAATGGCGTAGATGACATAAGAGAAATAATTAATAATGTACGATTGGCCCCAAGTAGTATGAAAATTAAAGTCTATATTATAGATGAATTTCATATGTTATCCACAAGTGCTTTTAATGCGTTATTACTTACTTTGGAAGAACCACCCAAAGATGTTGTATTTATTTTAGCAACAACTGATATTCAAAGTGTCCCTATTACGGTTTTATCAAGATGTCAGAGATTTGATTTTAAACCAATTTCAATGCAAGATATTGAAAATAGATTAAAATATGTATGCACTGAAGAAAAATTAAAGGTAACTGATGATGCTATTAAAGAAATAGCGATGATGTCTAATGGTGGTTTAAGAGATGCTTTAAGTATTTTAGATCAAGTGGCAGGTAATGGTGAAGAAATTGATGTTCAAGATGTAATTGCTAATTTTGGCGGTATATCTAATAAAAAAATTAATCAATTATTGAATTACTATGAGAATAATAATATTAGTGAATTAATTGATTATATAAACGAAATAAAAAATGATGGTATTGATATAAAAGTATTAATTGATAAGATAATTACAAGAATTAAAAGTATATTAATTGATATTAAATTAGATAAATATAATGGTAAGCTATATTTTGACAATTTATATAATTTGGTATTTGAATTAAATAAGTTATTAACTGGTGAACGAAATGGTGCCAATTATTATGATTTATTAGAAATTGTCTTTTTAAAGTATATAAATTATTTCCCGGGAAATAATTTTGTGGATAAAAAAGCTATAAAGTTAACTGATAGTAAAAAAGAAATGCCTGCTATTAAGGATGCAGAAGAAAAGTCTGTAATTTCGGCTCCTGTAATAGAGCAAGCAATTATTTCCCAAAAAAATCAAGTTCAAGAAAAAAATAAAGATATTGATTTTGATATTGATATAAGAATAAATAATACTTTTGTTAACGCTAAAAAAGATTATTTGAATAATATAAAGAGTAAATGGAATGATTTTGTTATTTATGAAAGTAATTCAAATAAAGCGATGATTTCTTATTTAGCAGATACTAATATTGTAGCGGCTTCCGATAAATATGTTATCTTAACAAATAATTTAGATATTACTAATGATTTAATTAATCAAAATATTAAAACATTAGAAAAAGATTTTAATTTATTTTTCAATGGTAATTACTATTTAGTTGCTATTTCACCAAAAAAATGGGAACAAGAGAGAAATAAATATATAAATAATATCAAAAATGGTTATAAATATGAGATAATAGATAATGATATAATTATTAAAGAAGATAAAAGTGAGTTAGAGAAAATAGCCAATGAAATCTTTGGAAATAATTATAAAAAAGTAGAATAAGGAGATTTTTATTATGAATATGCAAAATTTAATGGCTCAAGCCCAAAGAATGCAAAGAGATATTATGAAGAAGAAAGAAGAAGTTGAGAAGAAAACTTTTATTGGTTCTAGTGAATTAGTTACAGTAACTGTGAATGGTAAAAAAGAATTACAAAAAGTTGAATTCTCTTCTAATGTTGCTGCCGATGATTTAGATATTTTACAAGATATGATAGTCATTGCAACAAATAAAGCTATGGAACAAGTAGATGCTGCTATGGAAAGTGCAATGGGACAATATGGCAGTATGTTTAACGGTTTATTCTAATGATATATCCAAAAGTCTTAATGGATTTAATTGAGTATTTTAAGAAGCTACCTGGTGTTGGTGAAAAAAGTGCGGAGCGTATGGCTTTAGCACTTTTAGACATTAACACGGATGATGTTAATGCTTTTGCTGATGCTATGTGTAATGCAAAATTGAAATTACACCCTTGTCCTGTTTGCGGTTGTCTTACAGAATTAGAAGTATGTCCAATTTGTTCAAGTGAAGCTCGCGATAATAATTTGATTTGTGTTTTAGAAGATTATAAAGGAGTATTTGCTTTTGAAAAAACAGGAAAGTTTAATGGAAAATATCATGTATTAAATGGATTGATTTCGCCAATTGATGACATTGGTCCTGAAGACATAAATATCTTTGGATTAATTGAACGAATTAAAGATATGCCAGCAGTGGAATTGATTATAGCATTGAAACCATCTATTGAAGGAGAGACAACTACCCTTTATTTGAAGAAGGTATTAGAGAAGTATCCCAATGTTAAAATATCACGCTTGTCTTATGGAATTCCAATGGGCGTTGATATTGATTATTTAGATGAATTAACATTATTAAATGCTTTAAGTGAAAGAAAAAATATTACATAAAGTATAAATTTCAATCATATATTGAATTGGTGATTTGAATGCGTAATTTTATTAAAATATTAAAAAAAATAATTTTTTCTTTTTTATTATTATTTGGATTAAATACTATGTTAAAATATGTAGGTATAATTATTCCTATTAACTTTATTAATTTATTAGTAACTTATTTTTTAGGAGCTTTTGGAATTATATCTTTAATAATAATAAAATTTTTTGTAATATAGTAGTATGGAGATGAAGTATGAGTAGTTTAAAAATGATACAAGGTTTAATTAATAAATATGAGATTGGAAGACTATCTCACGCTTTTTTAGTTGAGACAAATAACATTGAATTATGTTTAGAAGACCTCAAGAAGTTTGTTAAGTATATTAATTGTTCAGAAAAATATAGTGATAATTGTACTAAATGTAATTTATGTAAATTAATAGATCTAAAAAATTTACCTAGTTTAACAATTATTGAACCTGATGGAATGAGTATTAAGAAAAATCAGTTAGAAGAATTACAAGATAAATATAGTATGAAACCGGTTTACTCAAAATATAATACTTATATTATTTTAAATGCCGAATTAATGAATGCTTCTTCTGCCAATAGTATTTTAAAATTTTTAGAAGAGCCAACTGATCATATTATTGGTTTTTTAGTAACTAATAATAAAGAAAAAATGTTAGATACAATTATTAGTAGATGTCAGAATATTAAATTTATATATGATGAGAAAAGTAAAAGTGATGAAAAAATTAAATTAATGGCAACTGAGTACTTGAATCAAATTGAAAATGATAACTCTTTCTTAATAAATAAAACATTGATTTTAAATGTCATAACTACTAGACAAGAAGTTAATAATTTATTTTTGGAAATTTTACATCAATTAATGGAAAAAATTAAAACAAATTATTTCCCGGGAAATAATTTTGTGGATAAAAAAATAAAAAAATATAATGAAGAGATAGAAATAGTTCGAAAAGTATTAGTTATGATAAAACAGAATGTTAATTTAGAATTAATATTAGATTATTTTGTGATAGAGATGAGGAAATTAGATGAATGAAATTTATAAAGTTTTAATTGAAGATAAAAAAAGTATTAATGCCTTGTCTAATTCTGGGAAATATTTAGCTGGTGATAATGTCGTTATTAAAACTAGTCGTGGTGAACAATATGGAAAAATTGATGGAGTGGTACTAGATAAAAATAATGAAATAAATGATATATATATAATAAGGAAAGCAAATAAGAAAGATTATAATAATTATTTAAAAAATTTGCGTTTAAGTGAGGATATGTTAAAGTTTGCTAGAGCCGAAGCAACTAAGTTAAAATTAAATATGAATCTTATAAGTGCAGATGTAACATTGGATAATAAGCATTTGTTATATCAATTTGTTGCTGATGAAAGAGTTGATTTCCGTGAGTTAGCTAAGTCTATTGCTGGAAAATATAAATTAAGAGTCGAACTAAGACAAATTGGGGCTCGTGATAAAGCTAAACTAATTGAGGGTATTGGTCCTTGTGGTCGCCCTTTATGTTGTACAAGTTTTTTAGATAAACTTGATTCAATAAGTATGAATATGGCTAAGAATCAAGGCTTGGCTTTGAATCCTTCTAAGATAAATGGAGCTTGTGGTAGATTGATGTGTTGTTTAACTTATGAAAATGATAATTATGCAGAATGTAGAAAACAATTACCAGAAATTGGAAAAATAGTTGAAACCGAATTTGGCACTGGTAAAGTTATTAGTGAGGATGTATTAAATTTAAAATATACAGTTAATATTAATAATGAGTTAAAAGAAATTAAGGTAGTTAATGATGGAAATAGAAAAGAATGATTTATATGATTATGGTATGAAAATATATCAAGCTAAAAATTTATTTAAGTTTTCTATAGATAGTATTCTTTTAGCGGAATTTGTAGATATAAGATGGAATAGTAATTTAATAGTAGATTTTTGTACTGGTAATGCTGCCGTTCCTTTAATTTTGTCTACTAAGTATAAAAGTCAAATAATTGGTTTTGAAATTCAAAAGCAAGTTTCTACACTTGCTTACAATTCTGTTTTATTGAATAATTTAGAAAAGCAGATTAAAATAATTAATGATAATTTAAGTACAGCTTTAGAGTATATCTTACCAGAGACAGTAGATGCTATTACATGTAATCCGCCATACTTTAAAATAAATGAAGGTTCGTATTTAAATGATGATGAAGGTAAAAGATTAGCGCGTCATGAAATTGCTACTAATTTAGAACAAATTGTTATGACTGCGAAATATTTATTGAAAAATCGTGCACCTTTATATTTGGTACATAGACCAGAAAGATTAATTGAAATAATAAATGTTTTAAATAAATATAAATTTAGTATCAAAAAAATTCAACTAGTTTATTCTAGTTTTGATAAACCAGCTGTTATGGTTTTAATCAAAGCAACAAAAAATGGCGCCGACGGAGTAATAATTAATCCGCCACTTAATATTTCTAATAGAAGTACATATAAAAATATATTTAGCAAGGAGCAGTAAAAATGAAATTAATTGTTGGATTAGGTAATCCAGGTAAAGAATATGAAAATACAAGACACAATATTGGTTTTATGGTTTTAAATTATTTCCCGGGAAATAATTTGTGGAAAGAAAAATTCAATGGCATGTACTGTCAACAAAATGTAAAGGGTGAAAAAGTTATTTTTTTAAAACCGCTTACATATATGAACCTTTCTGGTGATTGTGTAATTAAGTATGTAAAATATTTTGATATTGATATAGATGACATTTTAATAATTCAAGATGATTTAGATTTACCATATATGCAGTATCGTTTAAAGTATGATAGTTCCGCTGGTGGGCATAATGGAATTAAGTCAATAATTAATAATTTAGGTACCCAAAAAATTCCAAGATTAAAAATTGGAATTGCTCATGATCGTAGTATAGATACAAAAGATTATGTTCTTGGTCATTTTAATAAAGATGATTTAAAATTGTTTGAAGAAAAAACACAAGTATTTAATAATATTATAGAAGATTTTATTTCCCAAGATATTAATTATTGCATGGCAAATTATAATAGAAAATAGATAGGTAATTGTTATGAACTTTTTAAATAATTATTTTAAATATCAAAATGAAAGCGAAATAGTTGGTTTAACTTCTGAGTTGAACATTTTTTGCATACTTAATTATTTTCAAAATACTAATAAAAGTGTTTTAATTTTAACTAATACTTTATATGAAGCTAATAAATATTATGATTCTATATCGACTTATACTGATGACTGTTTGTTATTTCCTATGGACGATTTTGTTGCTTCCGTCGCACTTGCTATTTCTCCAGAATTAAAAATTAAAAGATTAGAAACAATTAACATTTTAAAAGAAAATAATCATAAAATTGTTGTTACTAATTTAATGGGGTTACTTAGATATCTTCCTGATTATAGGGCCGCTAGTAAATTAGAGTTTAAACTACAAACCGGAATGGCTATTAATCGTGATAAAATTTTAGAAGTATTAGATTCTTTTGGATATAAACGAGATACTTTGGTAACTTCGACTGGCGAATATGCTGTTAGAGGTTATGTTATTGACTTATTCTTAATCGAGCAAGAGCACCCAGTTAGAATTGAGTTTTTTGGTAATGAAATAGAATCAATTCGTTTCTTTGATGAAAATACCCAAATGTCTATTAAAGAAGTAAAAGAAATAATTTGCCTTCCTTATCAAGAAATTACGACTACGACCAAAAGTTCAATACTAGATTATTTAGATACACCAACCATATTTGAAATTGATAAAGAAAGTATTGATTTAGGATATGAAAAATTATGTGAGGAAATTTTAGCCTATAAAAAAGAAAATAACCTAGAAAAAGATTTGATGTTCAAGTTAGAAGATATTAACATTAAAAATGTGTTATATCTTAATAAATTTGTTAACGATAGAAAAAAAGCAATAGTTTATCAAAGTAATACTTTAGATAATTTTAATTCTAATTTTCAATTATTACGAGAATTTGTAAATAAAAAGTTAGAAGATAAGAAGACGATAATTTTTTGCTTATCTAGAAAAGCAGAAATAGATTTTATTAAAGAAATGTTTCATGTAACTAGAGTAGTTGATGAAGAACACCTATTTATTGAAAAAGTTAATATTCTTAATAAAAAAATTAATAATGGTTTTGAATTTGATAAATATGTTGTTATTGGCGAATATGATATAGAAAAAATAAATAACCGCGAGATTAAATATAAAAATAGTTATAAAATTGGTAAAAAAATAAAAGGTTTTGACCAATTACAAGTTGGAGATTATGTGGTGCATACAATTCACGGTATTGGTCAATATCAAGGTGTTATTTCTTTAACTAAGAATGGTGTTGTTAAAGATTATCTTCAAATAATATATGCTGATAATGATAAAATTTATGTTCCGGTTGAAAAGATTAGTACCATTTTTAAATATTCATCAAAAGATGGAGTAGCGCCAATTTTAAGTAAATTAAATGGTACCGCTTGGGCAAAAACTAAAAAGGCTTTACAAAAGAAAATTCATGATATTTCTTTAGAATTAATAAAACTATATGCAGCGCGTAGTAAAGTAACGGGTCCCGTTTTTAAAGATGATCCAATGGATGTTATGTTTGATGCTGATTTTAAATATGAACCGACGGCTGACCAGCAAAAAGCATTTGTTGATGTAAAGAAAGATTTAGAAAATAAAGTACCAATGGATCGTTTATTATGTGGTGATGTTGGTTTTGGTAAAACTGAAGTAGCTTTTAGAGCTATGTTTATGACAGCCATTAATGGTTTTCAAGTGGCCTATTTGTGTCCAACAACTATTTTAAGTAACCAACAATATGAAAATGCTTTACAAAGATTTAAAAATTTTCCGGTAGAAATTGCCTTATTAAATCGTTTTACAACCAAAAAAGAAGCTGAAAGAATAATTGATGGCTTAAAAAAAGGTACCATTGATATTGTTTTTGGAACTCATCGTTTGCTAAGTGATGATGTTGGTTATAAAAATTTAGGATTGTTAGTAGTTGATGAAGAGCAAAGATTTGGGGTAACGCATAAAGAAAAAATTAAAAAATATAAAAATGATGTGAATGTTTTAACTTTATCAGCAACACCAATTCCAAGAACTTTAAAGATGGCTATGTCTGGTTTACGAGATTTATCAATAATTGATACAGCGCCAGTAAATAGATATCCAGTTCAAACTTATGTTATAAAAGAACAAGATATGGTGGTTAAAGATGCAATCTATAAAGAATTAGGGCGTAATGGGCAAGTTTTTGTTTTGTATAACCGAATTGATAGTATCGAAAGTAAAAAAGCCGAATTACAGCGTTTAGTACCGGAAGCTAGAATAGTTATTGCACATGGAAGAATGAATAAAACGCAAATGGAAGATGTTATGCAAGATTTCATTGATCATAAATATGATGTTTTATTATGTACGACTATTATTGAAACCGGAATTGATATAGCAAATGCTAATACATTAATTATTTATGATGCTGACCGTTTTGGCTTAAGCCAGTTGTACCAAATTAGAGGGCGTGTGGGTAGAAGTTCTAAGATTGCTTATGCTTACCTAATGTATAGTAAAGATAAGCTGTTAAATGAAATTGCGGTTAAACGATTAGAAGCTATTAAAGAATTTACGGAATTAGGTAGCGGCTACCGAATTGCCATGCGAGATTTGTCGTTGCGCGGCGCGGGAGATATTTTAGGAAGCGACCAAGCAGGATTTGTCGATGCCGTAGGACTTGATCTATATATGAAAATGGTTGATGATGAAGTTAAACGCCTTAATGGGGAAGAACCAGTAGAAGATAAATCAAATAATTCTTTAATTGATGTTGATACCCATATTAGCGATTCTTATGTATCTGATGAATCATTAAAAATTGAAATTCATCAAAAAATTAATGAAATTGATAGTTTTGATAAATTAGTAGAAATTCAAAAAGAATTAGAAGACCGCTTTGGTAAAATTAATGAACAAATTAAGATTTATATGTATGAAGAATGGTTTGAAAAATTGGCCATGTCTTTAAATATAGAAAGAGTTGTTCAAAATAATAAAATTGTTGAATTAGAAATACCGGCTAATTTAACGAAAAAACTTAAATTTGATAAGTTATTTATGCAAATATATAATATATGTCCTAAAGTTCAATTTAGATCGATGCTAAATAATGTTTATATAACTTTACCAATAGGTAATTTACCTAAGCATTTTGTTTATTATTTAGTTGATATTTTAAATTTAATAAAAGACGAAGTAAATAAAGAAGAAGTGAATAACAATAATTAAATTTGCTAAAAGATTTTATTATAGTGATTATAAATGTTGGTATTGAATGTATAAATTTATGAGAGAAATTTCTTGTAAAATGATTATATTTGATATGGACATTTTTTTACATATTAGAAACTTTTTTATATAACTTTTGTGTATCTTTTTAATTTTTATGGTAAAATTAAATCATAATAGGAGGTAAGATATGGCTAATAGAATGGTTCTTAATGAAACTTCTTATTTTGGCTGGAATGCTAGAGAAAATTTAGTATCAGAAATCAAAAAGAGAAATTTTAAAAGAATATTAGTTGTAAGTGATGAAAATTTAGTTAAATGTGGGGTAACTGGTAAAGTAACTGAATTGTTGGATAATGCTAAAATAAAGTATAGTGTTTTTGATAAAGTTAAACCTAATCCAACAATAAGTAATTGTCATGATGGGATAAGGGCTGCTAAGAAATTTCATGCTGATAGTTTAATCGCTGTTGGTGGGGGAAGTGTTATAGATACAGCTAAATGTATTGGTATCGTTATTAATAATAGAGAATTTTATGATATAAATTCTTTAGAAGGTGTTGCTGATACTAAGAATAAGTCGTTACCTATAATTGCTTTACCAACAACGGCCGGTACGGCGGCAGAAGTAACAATTAATTATGTAATTACAGATGAAATTGGGAAAGTTAAAAGAGTTTGTGTAGATACAAATGATATTCCCGTTTTAGCAATAATTGATACAGAATTAATGAGTAAAATGCCTAAAATGACGGCAGCTGCCACCGGCTTAGATGCTCTAACTCATGCAATGGAAGGATATATTACAAAGGCTCATTGGGAAATTCCCGATATGTTCCATTTACAAAGTATGGGAATGACTTATAAAAATTTAGTAAAGTCCGTTAATAAAGAGCGCGATGCTCAAGAACAAATGGCAATGAGTGAATATATTGCGGGAATGGGATTTTCTAATGTCGGACTTGGGATTGTTCATTCTATGGCTCACCAATTAGGGGCAACTTATGATATTGCTCATGGTATTGCTTGTAGTTTGTTTTTACCATATGTTTTAGAGTGGAATGGAGAAGTTGCTTATGATAGATATCGTAAGATGGCAGAAAGTTTTGGTTTAACAACAACTGGTAAAACTGATAAACAATGTGTAGAACTTGTAGTTAGAGCAGTTCGTGATTTAGAAAAGACTTTAAAAGTACCAATGACTTTAAAAGAATTAAATGTAAGTCCAGATAGTTTTGAGGAAATGGCTGCTAAGGCTTTAATTGATCCTTGTACGGGTGGTAATCCACGAGAAGTTACAAAGGAAGATATTATTGAACTATTTAATAGAGCTTATGAAGGAAAAGGAGTTAGTAAAAACATGAGAACTAAAGTTGGTTATAGTGAAAATGTAGATGCTTATACAAGTGGTGTTGAAACTGCTAAAATGGCTAATAAAATAGAAAATCCACAAGTTGGTTTATTATTTACCAGTTGTGTTCAAGATCAAAAAGAAATCATGAAAGGCATTAAGAGTGTCTTAAAAGATATTGATATTGTTGGTTGTACTTCCAGTGCTGCTATATGTACACAAGATGGTTATTTAAATAAACCTACTGGTTATTCTGGTATGATGTTGTTGGGTGGCGATGCTAAGGTTGTTGCTGCTGGTTCGCCAAAGACTAATGATGATGCTAGAAGTATTGGTCGTAAATTAGCAACTAAAGCTGTTAAAGAGGCTAATTGCATTGAAAAACCAAGTTATGTATTTGTAAGTGCTTCACCAAAAGAAGAAGAAGAATACTTAAAAGGTATTGCTGATGTAATTGGTGATGTTCCAGTATTCGGTGGTAGTGCTGCTGATAATACAGTAGAAGGTAAATGGAGTTTACTATATAATGGTGAGGCTTTTGCTGATGGTTGTGTTATGGCTTTAATTTATGCTGATACCGAGATTAAGAACTTATATACTGGTAATTATGTAGAAACTAAAGATGCTGGTTTAATTACAGAAGTTAAAGATAAGAGAACATTAGTTTCTATAAATGGAAAACCTGCTTTAGATGTATATGCAGATTGGACTGGTAAGAAGATAGAAGATATGATGGGTAATAACTTACTTACAGAAACAATCTTTAATCCACTTGGAGTAAAAGATCAAATTGGTAATGTTACGGCTGTTAGACACCCAATGTTTGCTAATGTTGATAAATCAATGAATATTGGGGCTAACTTGGAAGAAAATACCGCTATTATTCATTTAACTAATACTCCTGAAGGCATGTTAGATAGTAATGCTTGTGTTGTTAAGAAATTAAATGATTTAATGGATAATACACCAGAAAGTTATTTTCTTGTTCACTGTGGTGGTCGTCGTTTAGGACTTCAATTAACTAATATGGAAGATAAAATTTATCCCGCTATTAAGAAGGCTATTCCTAAAAAAGAATTCTTAATGGTATTTACCTTTGGTGAATATGGTAGATGTGAACATTCTAGTAATATTGTTGGTGGTTTATCTCTATCATTTACTGGATTTGGAAAGGAATAAAAAATGGCAAAGAATTTAATTGGGGCAAGTTGGTGTGATGCAAGTAATAGGGAAGTAATTGAGATTACTAACCCTGCTACTAATGCACTAATCGATACAGTACCAAAAAGTACAAAAGAAGACTGCGACAAGGCAGTTGAAGCGGCTTTTGAGGCACAAAAAGAATGGGCTAAAGTGCCTTTACATGAAAGAGCAAGTCGTTTAATGAAGTTTGTTTCTTTAGTAGAAAGAGATAAAGACAGTTTAGCAAAATTATTATGCGAAGAAACTGGTAAACCAATTAGTGAAGCAATAGGAGAAATTGCTAATGTTTCAATAGGCATTCCGGCATTCTGTGAAAGAGCAAAACATGAATATGGAAAAGTAATTCCTTATGGTCAAGAAAAAGGTAATGAGGCTACTTTACAATATACAGTACAGGCTCCTTTAGGAGTAGTTGTAGCGGTAATTCCATTTAATTTCCCTAGTGATTTATTCTGTCAAAAAGTTCCTGCAGCTTTATTAATGGGAAATAGTGTTATTTTAAAACCTAGTGCCCATAATCCTTTAACTCTAACTAAGTATGTGGAGTTATTAATTGAAGCTGGTATTCCTGCTGGAGTAATTAACTTAATTAATGGCGCTGGTGGTGAGGCTGTTCAGAGTTTAGCCGAAAATCCTAAAGTAGCGTTAGTAAGTCTTACTGGTTCTACTTTGGCTGGTGCGGAAACGATGGCTAAATGTGCTAAAAATATTACTCATGTTATGTTAGAATTGGGAGGAAATGATGCTTTCATTCTTCATAAAGATGGTGATGTTGATTTAGCGGTTAAAGAAACTATTTGGGGTCGTTTATATAATACTGGTCAAGTTTGCTGTGCTTCTAAACGCTTCTTAGTTCATAAAGATGTTTTAGATGAATTTGTTAGTAAATTAACAGAGACTTTTAAAGGCATTAAAGTTTGTATGCCTAGCAATCCTAATGCTAAAATTGGTTGTTTAATTAGTGAAGATGCTGCTAAAAAGGTAGAAGAACAAGTTAATTCTACTGTAGAATTGGGCGCTAAGGTTGTTTATGGTGGACGCCGTAAAGGGGCTTTTTATGAACCAACTATTTTAACTGATGTTAACCGTGATATGCCTGTTGCTAAAGATATGGAAATCTTTGGACCTGTTGTTTCTATTATTAGTTATGATACTATTGAAGAAGCAATCGAGATTGCTAATCAATCAAGTTTTGGTTTATGTGGATGTATTATTTCTAAAGATCAAAAGGTATGTCAAAAAGTTGCCAATGAACTTGAATGTGGTGGCGTAATTATTAATGGTGCTTCCTTCTTCCGTTCATTTGAAATGCCATTTGGTGGCTGGAAACATTCTGGTTATGGTAATGAAGGCGTTGCTAGTACTCTTCATGAAATGAGTAGAACTAAGACTGTTATTTTAAAAAATATACTTTAAAATATATAAATAGGTTTTAACAAAATAAAAAGATGATTACTTATAGAAACTTTTCTACAGTTAGTCATCTTTTTTAAATATTATAAAATTTTTATTTTTTAATTATATTTTTAATTTTCCTTAAAATATTAAATAAGGTATTAGCAGGACTTAAAGACAATTCATAAGCACCAAGAAGTTCTTCGACATAGCCGCCGAAGCCTTTTTTAAATTCGTAAACACCACGGTCTTTGCCATTAGGATTAAATACATCTTGAATACCAAAGAAGTTATATCTCTTATAATTATGGTCGGCAGCATATTTAATTATTTCCCATTGTAAACGATATTGACCACAAAACTGCATATATTCGGCATAAGAACCACTAAATAAATAAATGATTTCATCACCATATAATATAAACATAGCAGCTGATAAAGGAATGATTTCACCTTTTTCTTGCATTAAATTTTTGGCTTCTTTTATTTTTTTATTATTATTTTCGATGTCCTTTTTCATGACTTCTTTTTTCTTTAAGTTAGAATTAGAATCAGATAACTCTTCTAATTTAGAAGTCATTTCTTTATTAGAATCTTCTAATTTTTGAATATAATTCTTTAGATTAATTTCACATATTTTAAAAGTAACATCATCTTTAAAACAATCATACATTTCTTCATAATATTTTAAAGATTTATCTGAAAATGATCTACGATCACAAGTATCGCTGGTAATAGTTTTAAATTCTTTTAATTCATCTTTAGATAGTGTTCTAATATTTAAATTATATTTAGTTAAAGTTTTATTAATATTATTACGAGTACTACTACGAAAATCATTAAATAATTCTTTACTAGTTTTACCATTAATATCAAGACAATAAGTCCATTTAACTTGGCTACTTTGAGAATCTTTATAACCTAATGTATGTAAATATTCTATAATATCTCGGTTATCAAATTCATCAGTAATTTCCGCTTCCATATTACGAGAAACAGCAGGTATATAAGGGTCAATTATTAATTTTAAGCCGTTTTTATTTTTTAAAAATTCTTTGACATTATCGGTCATAAATCTAAGTAATTCTTTATTATGATAATCAAGAATAAAGCCTTTATAAGCCTCATATGTTATTTTACCTAAGAATTTTTGTGGGGTTTCGGCGATAAGACTGGCTGCAATAACTTTGCTATTTTCTTTAATTCCTACTAAATAAACCTTGGTTCCATCACATTCTAATTTCTTTTTCATCATTACAGTTTGAAAGAAATTTTTATTATTTTGTGTATCGACAAAATTTTGAAATTCTTGTTCTGTTAGTTCTGTAAATTTCATTGTATCACCCATTTATAAGTATAAACTAAAATTGTAATATTTAATAGTTAAAAAGAAATAAATCTAATAATTTATAAAAGATACCTTTTATGGAGAGGCAGGTGGGAAGAAATAATAAGATTATAAATAAAAAAATAATGTTATAAATTTTAAAAAAAAGACAATAATAAACTTAGAGGTATGATATGAACGGACAAATAAAAAGAATTGATGAATTAGGTCGCATTGTAATTCCTAAAGATATAAGAAAAAGACTTTCTATTAAGACTAATGATACTTTAGAAATAGGGATGGATGGCGATAAAATAGTTTTAAACAAAAGAATAGCTATCAAAGAGTATAATGATTATGTTAAGACTTTACTAACTATTTTAACTAATTATAGTGGGATTAAGTTTTTAGCAACTAATCGGGAAGATATTATTTTTAATAATACGGATATAAATGGTTTTGAGGTTAAGAAGTATATTAATATGTCTTTATATGAAATGGATAAGGTTAAGGATGAGATATGCAGTGGTTGTGATATAAGACCAGTTATTATTGATAGTAATGTAGAAGGGATTATTTTAGTTATAAATAGTGAATGTAATAAAGAAATTGGGAAAATTATTAATATTTTAGTTACTTCTAAACTTGATATTTCATGTTAAGAATTATATACTCGTATTAGAACAGGAGATTTTATGGATAATACGGGTTTTATTTTGGCTTTTTTAAGGGATTTAGAGTGGGAAATGAAGAAAATTGGTTTAAGGTCGGCTATTTCTTTAAAGATTTTAAAAAAGGATATGTTTTTAGAGGATGGTAATACTTTAGGGGTAATGTTTGTTTCGGGAATACCTACTTATATATTAACATCGCAAGGGCGTTTTAAGATTTTAGATGAGGCTTTTCGAGGGAAGAATATTGATTTAGATAAGAAGAATAATTATATTAATATGTTCTTTCAAAGATATGATTGTAGACTTGCTCTTAATTTAAAGGGTTCAAGTATTTATAGTATAAAAAGGGTTCCTATGGTTGATAGGGAGTTAGATGATATTAGCTTAGTTAGAAATTTTGATAAGAAAGAAGAAAGTAGAAAAAGGTTATCTTTAGTAGCGGGTATTAATTTTAATGAGCATGAAAGGTTAAAGATGGGGTTGGAAGTTAAAAGGTTTGTGATGTACGAACTTGAATTTTTAAGAGGGACATATAATTCTTATGATGGTTTTTTAGGTATTGATAGTTATTATAAATCGGGTAAATTATGTGAGGATATGGACGCTAATAAGGTTTATTTATGCGAAGATGATATAATTAATATTGGTAATTTAGTAGAAATGGCAATAGTTAAAGTTGGTATGCCTAGTGAAAGTTTGCAAGGGAATATTAGAGATTTTTGCTATACTTTATTATCGGGGTTGCAGTTATATCTTGATGATTTTAATATCTTAGCAACTAAAAAAGATTTGTATAAGAGGCAACTAGATAAGTATCGGGCTTATTTTACTTTGGAGCCAAAAGAAGAAAGAGGATTGGACTTTATTTACGATTATAATAAGACTTTTTTAAATGGAGTTGGAGTTTTAGAAATTGTTAAAGATGACCAAGTGCTTTACGGGATTAGCGATGATGGAAATATTAAGATTGATAAGTATAATGGATTGAGTTTGGAAAGAAAATTTGGTAAGAGGTGTGATTAAGGAGAGTTAGAGTATTTTAGAAATAAGGTTGTTATTAAAAGTAGATGTGTTTTACTGGGGAGGTTTTCAAATGAGAAATGATTTACTAAAATTAAAAGAAGAATTGGAGCAGGCTCGCAAATATGTTCCTTTGTTTGGTAGCAGCAAGGAAGCAATAAGTTTTGCTAGTAGTGAAGAAGGAAAAACACTTTCTGAATATAAGGCTCAAGCTGAGAAAGATACAGACCGTCTTGCAAAAGATTGTGAAAATCTTTTTGAACAGGCTGTTATTTTATTTGGCAAAAATAATATTCGGTATGACTCGCTTGTTCTTACAACAAAGACAGGTCTTCTATGTGATTCTGATTTTATTTATGGTTTAGAGCGCAACTATGATAAATATGATAGTGAAGAAAAATTTTATGTCGGTGGTGCAATAATTGGCGAAACTGTAGTTGCTATTGATGGCATTAGTAATGTAATTCTTGATAATATTGGCAAAAATGTATCTTTAGCATGTGTTCCAATGCGTTTTTCTATTAATACTGCTAAAAGTAGAGCCCATGATTATGATGGAACAGAATTTTTTAGTTTGTATGATTGTATTGAAGAAAAGTATTTAGATTCTATGGCTCGTGGTAAAATTGATGAATTATGTAAGAAAAATATTTCAGGAGTTGTTAATTTTAATAAATTTGTTCAAATAGTTAAATCGCTTGGATATGATGTAAGTTTTACTTTGGGGTATCAGCGTATGAATATCCGCAATTATGAAAGAAATTTAAGAGATTTTTCATTTAATAATGGTGTTGAGATATCATTTGATTTTGATGAGGCTGAATCGGCAATGAAAAGAAGATTAAAAAGGTAAAAGCTATGACTATGTGAATAATATTCTAATGATATGATTAGATACACAACAGCAAAAATTTGAACGAGACTAGGTAAAATTTGGCTTCGCTCATTTTAAATGTCAAAGAAAATTTATCGTAGTGCCAATTTTGTATTCTCTAAAATACTTTTTTGATAAAATATTTAATTTTGTATTCTACAGAATACTTTTTTGCAAAATTGCTAATTTTTGTATTTTGCAATATACAATTATATTGCAATAGTAAATTAAAAGTAACTCATTTGTAGATAACTAAATAATATTTTAGCAAAGATTAAAAAAGTTTAGTTAGAAGTGCAATTAATGTAGACTTTAAATTAATTGTATGCTATTTTAGTAGCACAAGTAGCAGTTGATTATGGTTATACTGTGCTATGGGAGGTATTTAAAATGATGAATGATTTGCTAAAATTAAAAGAAGAATTAGAAATGGCGCGTAAATATGCCCCTTTGGTTGGTTTTAAAGAAGAAGATATTGCCACTGCTTTCAAATCAGAAGCAAAAACGCTTTTAGAGTATGCGGCTATGGAAAATACGGATGAATTTGTTGTATTGTGTGAAAATCTTATAAAAGAAGCAATGGTATTATTTGGAAAAAATAATATTCCTTGTGATTTGTTAACACTTTCAACTGCTTTTGGTTTTTTATGTACTCCAGAGTTGATTGAGTTTTTAAAGGATAAGTATACGGAACTATGTTCAGATAATCCAGAAATTTATTGTAGTAAAATAATATTTAATAATATTGGCACAAATGCCTCGCTAAAATATATTCCGATGAGATTTTCTGTAAATCTTGCTGCCAGTGGTATTTGTGATGCTAACAGTAAAAAATTTTTGAATCTAAATGATTATTTAAAAAAGGAATACATCCCACCAATTAAGAAAATGTCAGAAATAGATGAGTTGTGTCAAAAGAGTATTTTTGCCGTTGTTGATATTGAAAAATTTCTAAAAAAAATGCTAGAACTTGGTTATTATGTAAATTTTGCCAATTATGATTATTTAATGAAATTATCGGATTACATTAAGTTATTAAATGAGACTTCGTTTACTACTGATATAGATGTATTAGCAGATTTTAAAGTGGCAGAATTAAGAAGAAAAAAGGAATTAAAAAGAAAAGATTTAGAATAATTGCAAGAAAATTTATGGGTTATTTTGATTATTTAAAATAAAAATTGGTTATATAAGTAAAACGATAAACAAATTAAAATGAGAGCCTTCTTAAGGGAGTGGAGGGCTGGTAGTAATCAATAATTCATATAGATAAATAAAAAATAAGTAACAAATAAAAGAAAATGTGCTATACTATGAGTAATTAACAAGGAACAAATGGGTACCTAAGCGTCTTTGAAAAGAGAGCCTTTTAGTTGGTGAAAGATAGGCAAGATTAATAGGGAGTATGGATTTGGGAGTTAAATCGTTTAATCGCGTTAAGATAAGAGTGTATGTTAAGTCATAAAATAAGGTGGTACCGCGGTAATTCGTCCTTATATTTATGGCTTTTTTATATTCTTAGGGATTAAATGATAAAGGTAAGAAAGGTATGATAATTATGGAAAAGAAGAGATTTTATATTAGTACAGCTATTGCTTATACTTCAGGTAAACCACATATTGGTAATACTTACGAGATTGTTTTAGCCGATGCGATAGCAAGATTTAAAAGATTAGAAGGATACGATGTTTATTTTCAAACAGGTACTGATGAACATGGGGAGAAAATAGAGTTAAAAGCTAAGGACGCTGACGTTACGCCTCAAGAATTTGTAGATAATGTATCAGGAGAAATTAAAAATATTTGGGATACAATGAATACCAGTTATGATAAGTTTGTAAGAACTACCGATAAGCATCATGAAGAAGTAGTCCAAAGAATATTTAAGAAAATGTATGATAAAGGGGATATTTATAAGGGCGAATATAGTGGTCTTTATTGTACACCTTGTGAATCTTTCTGGACGGAAAGTCAGTTAGTTGATGGTAAATGCCCTGATTGTGGTAGAGATGTTGAAGAGAAAAAAGAAGAAGCATACTTTTTTAGATTATCTAAATATCAAGATAAGTTAATTGAATATATTGAATCCCATCCTGATTTTATTCTTCCAGTAGCGCGTAAAAATGAAATGATTAATAATTTTATTAAAACTGGTTTACAAGATTTATGTGTTTCTCGTTCAACTTTTAGTTGGGGAATTCCGGTAACTTTTGATCCTAAACATATTGTTTATGTATGGCTTGATGCTTTAACTAACTATATTACTAATATTGGTTATGATGTTGATGGTGGTAATGAAGATTTTAAGAAATGGTGGCCAGCCGATTTACATTTAATTGGTAAAGATATTATTAGATTTCATACTATTTATTGGCCTTGTTTCTTAATGAGTTTAGATTTACCATTACCAAAACGAGTATTTGGACACCCTTGGTTAATCATGGCTGATGGCAAGATGAGTAAGTCAAAAGGAAATGTTGTTTATGCTGATGATTTAGTAAAAAAATATGGTGTGGATGCAATTAGATATTATTTTCTACATGAAATACCTTTTAGTGCGGATGGGGTATATAGTGAAGATTTATTAGTTGAAAGAATTAATAGTGATTTAGTAAATATTTTAGGTAATTTAGTTAATCGTACTGTTAGTATGGCTTATAAATATTTTGATGGGGTAATTAGTAATCCTTGTGTTAGAGAAAGTATTGATGATGAACTAATTAATATGAGTGAAAATCTTTATAATAATGTTAAGATTAAAATGGATAGTTTACATATTGGAGAGGCTATTGATGAAATATTTAATGTTTTAAAAAGATGTAATAAATATATTGATGAGACAACTCCTTGGGTTTTAGCGAAAGATGAGGCAAAGAAGGATAGACTGGCTACGGTTTTATATAACTTGTTAGAAAGTATTAGAGTTTGTAGTATTCTTCTTGGAGCTTATTTACCTGATACTAGTGCCAAGATTTTAAAACAATTAAATACGGAGCAAACAAGCGTTGAAAGTACCTTACATTTTGGGGCTTTAGAAACTGGTAAGACTTTAGGGGAACCTGAACATTTATTTGCTAGAATTGAGGTTAAATAGATGTTTTGTGATACTCATTGTCATATTTTAAGTGAATATTATGAGGATATTGAAAGTGTTTTAGAAGAGGCAAAAGAAGCAGGAGTTTCTAGGGTAATTAATGCTGCTTACAACTTAGAAAGTAGTAAAGAAGTAATAGCGCTAGTGAAAAAACATCCAGAAATGTATGGCGTAGTAGGCTTGCACCCTGAAAATATCTCCGAAGATTTTGACTATACTATTTTTGAAAATTTAGATAAAAAAATAGTAGGAATTGGAGAGATTGGTTTAGATTATCACTATACTAAAGATAATAAAGATAAACAGATAGAAATATTTGAACGCCAATTAGATATTGCTGAAAAACTAAACTTACCAGTAGTTATCCATAGTCGCGAGGCAGCGGGTGATACTTTAGAAATATTAAAAAGACACCATAATTTTGGCGTTATTCATTCTTTTAGTGGTAGTTTAGAAATGGCTAAGGAATATATTAAGTTAGGCTTTGTTTTAGGGGTTAATGGGGTAGTTACTTTTAAAAATTGTAATCTAAGTGATACTCTAAAAAATATAGATGTAAATAGTATTATTTTAGAAACAGATAGTCCTTATCTTACACCTGTGCCTTTTAGAGGAACGCAAAATAATCCCGCAAAAATGATGAATACAGCAAAGTTTGTCGCTGATATTTATGGAGTTTCTTTAAGTGAGTTAGCAAAAATTACCAATCAAAACATCAAGAGAATTTTTGACATTTAAGATATGCTATGATAGACTTTTAGCAGGTGGTGTTTTAATTTTGAAAATATTTTTACGAGGAATACAAGGTTTAATGGTAATAGGTATTGCTATGTTACTTGGTTCTTCTAGTGGAATAAATTATTATAATAACACAAGTAATTCTAACCTTGATTTTACCTTGGATTTAAATGCAATGGCAATGAAGTTAGAAAATGATATTAAAAATGATATTTATAGTGCTAAAGATACTTATACTGGTTATTTAACTGGCTATGGTGCTGATTGTCCTTTATGCAGTGGGCATTTGGCTTGTATGAGTAATTTAGATGTTTTAAATGGTAATGTTACTTATGAGGATAAGACTTATGGGAAGGTAAATATCGTTGCTTCCTCGAAGGCTTTACCTTGTGGGACTATTATCCGAATTAACGAACATAAATTACATAGTGAACCTATGTATGCGATAGTTCTTGATAGAGGTGTTAGTAAATATAATTTAGACTTACTAACTGTTAGTGAGGCTTATGCTTATAAGAATGTTGGTAGGTCCGTGGTATCTTATGATGTCTTAAGAAAAGGCTGGTAAGATACCTTTTTTTATTTAAAATTTTAAGGTATAATGGACTGGAAATTAATTTGTTTAGAGGTATGTAGAAATACATTTAGATAAAAATAATAGGAGGAAAAAGGTATGTATTTAAAAGAAGACGATATAACTGATATTAATAGGATTGATGAATATAATGCTGATTATAAAAGAATATATCCTGATTTTAAGCCATTCGTAACTAGAGAAAATTTTGTTGATTTTTTAAAAAGCGTTGAAGATAAAAAGAATGGTATTGGTAATAATGGGGTTAAAGAGATTTTTTATTTTGCCATTGAAGATGATAAGATAGTTGGGCATGCAAGCATTAGATTAAATCCAGAGGTTGATGGGGATACTTATAAGTTTTCGGGACATATAATGTACGGTGTTGTGCCAAGTAAAAGAAAATTAGGATATGGTAATAAAATTTGCAAGATGTTAATTGAAAAAATGGTTGCCATGGGATATGATGAAATTATAATTACTTGTAATGATAATAATATTGGTTCTAAAAAAATTATTATAAATAATGGTGGAGAATTTATTGAAAGTGTTAATTATAATGCTAATACAATAATTGATAGATATAGTATTAGCAAAAAGAGGTGAAAGTATGGAAAATTTTAAGTTTAAAAAAAATTTAGGTCAGAATTTTTTACAAGATGAAAAGGTGCTACAAAGGATAGTTGATAGCATTGAGTGTTCTAAAGATGACTGTATCATTGAAATTGGCCCTGGACATGGGGCTTTAACTAAATATTTAGTTAAATATAATTGTCCTGTTGTAGCATTTGAAATAGATAAGGAAGTTAAACCAGTTTTAGATAAGATAAATGCTGATAATTTAAGAGTAATTTATGAAGATTTTATGAAAGTAAATGTTAAAGAGTATTTACCTGATAATTATAAAAATTTATATATTATTGCCAATATTCCTTATTATATAACAACCCCAATATTAGAAAAGATTATTACTGAAAATTTAGATGAAAAGTCTTGTACTTTAATGGTTCAAAAAGAAGTTGCTGACCGCTTTAGTGCTAAGTGTGGTAGTAAGGAATATGGCTCTGTAACAGTTTATTTAGATTACTATTATGATATAAAGAAGTTATTTGAAGTACCAAGAAAGGCTTTTTATCCTGTACCTAATGTTGATAGTGCTATAATCAAGTTAGTACGAAAAGAGGATAAACCTAAGTTAGATGAGGATAAGTTTTTTAAGTTTGTCAAAAGTGCTTTTCAATTTAAGAGAAAAAATCTGCGTAATAATTTAAAAAATTATGACTTAGAAAAAATTAATAATGTTTTGGTTAAATATAATCATAATCTTCAAAATAGAGCCGAAGAAATTAGTTTAAATGAGTTTATAGATATTTATAAAAATTTATAGAAAAAAAGGTTTTTACTAAAAGTCGTTAGAAAAAAGTGCAAATTTATACTAAAAGTCATTAAAAAAAAGTGCGAATTTGTATAAAAAGTCGTTAGAAAAAAGTGCAAGTTTATATAAAAAGTCGTTAGAAAAAGGTGCAAATGCATTGAAATTTATCTATAAATATAGTAATATTAAGATGGTGAATAGATATGTATCGAAAAATTTATAAAAAATTATTGGACTGGAAAAATGCTTTAGAAAGAAAGCCTCTTATGCTGTTGGGTGCTAGACAAGTTGGTAAAACTTATATTATTGAAGAATTTTGTAAAAACGAATTTTTAAAGTTTAAAAAGGTAAATTTGTTTCAAGATAAACAAATTGTTAACCTATATCAAGATAATACTTTAAGTAGCGATGAAAAATACAATTATTTAAAAACTTTATTAGAATTCGATTTAGATATGCCTGATACGATTTTGTTTATTGATGAAATTCAGGAATGTGAGGAATTAATATCAGAATTAAAATATTTTTGTGAAGTGCATAATAATGTAAGAATTATATGTGTGGGAAGTCTTTTGGGCGTTAAATTAAAGCGAACAAAAATGTCTTTTCCAGTTGGTAAAGTGAAAATGCTTAGTATGTATCCAATGGATTTTGAAGAATTTTTAATTGCCTTGGATAAAAAAATGCTGTTAGATGAAATAAGAAATTGTTTTGAGAATAATAAGATGATGAATGAGGCTTTACATAATTTGGCACTTACTTATTACAGATATTATTTAATTTGCGGAGGTATGCCCGAGTCTGTTAAAAATTTTATAAGTGTCAATTGTGATATTGTTAAATATGATTCGTCTATAAAGAAAGATATTATTGAGGCTTATTTAAAAGATATGAAAAAATATGTTTCTAATTTAAATGAGGCCCTGAAAATAGAAAAAGTTTATAATTCAATTCCTAAACAGATATCAAATGAGTCAAAAAAATTTCAATTTTCAAAAATTGAGAAGAATGCTAAATCTAGAGATTATGAATTACCACTTGATTGGTTAGACGCTGCTTCGTTAGTTTTGGCTTCTTATCGTGTTAGTCTACCAGAAAAACCGCTTGCGGCTTATAAAGAAGATGATACCTTTAAATTATTTATTAATGATATTGGTTTACTAAATTATATGTTAAAAATAAGACCAGCAGATATTTTAGATGATGATTTGTCTTTATTTAAAGGGGCTTTTGTTGAAAACTATGTGGCTAGTCAGTTGGCTGCAAATGGGATTGATTTATATTATTGGTTAAGTGATGGTATTGCTGAAATTGATTTTCTACTGTATAACGATGATGGAATTATTCCAATTGAAGTTAAGGCTGCTAATAACACCCAATCCAAGAGCTTAAAGACATATATGGAAAAATTTAAACCTAATTATGCCATTAGAATAAGTACCAAAAATTTTGGCTATAATGCAGAAACTAAAATAAAATCTATTCCATTATATGCTGTCTTTTGTTTAAAAAATGATTAAATTTCAAATTTGTGGTATAATCCTTTTGAAAGGAGATATTTTTATGAACGAAAATATTATAAAAACTTATTTTGAAGTTATTAAATTAAAGAATGCTATCAGAACTGGTTGGTTAGAAGTTGGTATTTCAGCTGATAGAATAGAATCTGTTGCTGAACATGTATTTGGTACTCAATTTCTTGCAATGATGATGAATAGTGAATTTAAACTTAACTTAGATATGCAAAAAGTTTATGAAATGATTATGATTAGAGAAGTTTCTAAGATTAATTTAAATAGTGAATACACAACTAATTCTAAATATGATGTTAATGAGGCAGCTCTTAAGGCAAAGAAAACTGTAATTGATATTACTAGTAAATTAGCTTGTAGCAATCATATTGCATCATTAATTGAAGAAGCTCAAAAACTAGAAACTAAAGAATCTAAGTTTGTGTTTAATGTTTCAAAATTAGAATCAGATTTACAAGCAAAATACTATGATTTAAATGGTCAATTTGATTTAGAGAAAGCTTTAGCAGATGTTAAGAATTATGGTTCAAGTTTAACTGAAGAAATTTTACCAAAAGTTAAGAATGCTAGTGATGGTTGGTTAAACTATGATAGAAGATACTATGCTGAAGATGAAACATTCTTAAATCTTTCTAATGATATTGAGCAATATCATAGATAATTATTATTACTGTTATAAAGAATTACACTTGTAGTTCTTTTTTTCTTGTCTAAATAATACTATTAAATGGTGATATTCGTGATAAAAAAAGGAGATTATATTACTAGAAATAGTTATGGTAATGATACTGTCTTTTTAGTGTTAAATATTAGAGGGGATACAGTTTATTTAAAGGGCGTGTATGCCAGACTTTATGCGGATAGTCCTGTAGATGATTGTGTATGTGTTGATAAGAGTACCGTTGAAGATGATTTTCGTCCCAGTAATTTTATTGATGAAGTAAAAAGCGAGGATAGAAGTAATTTCTTTTATTTACCAGCGCGTATTTTGCATTTAGATGGTGATAGCGAGTATTTAAAAAGATGTATGGATTATTATAAACAAAATAAAGTATTTGCTATCGGAAGAAAAATTGATGAAGATACGGTGAGTGATGATATCATTTCTTATTTAAAAGATGCTAAACCAGATATTGTTATTATTACAGGACATGATGCTTATATGAAGAAAAAGGGCGATAAAAAAGATTTAAGAAATTATAAGAATTCATTAAATTTTGTTAAAGCTGTAAAAAACGCCAGAAAATACGAAAGTTCCCATGAAAAGTTAATTATTATAGCGGGGGCTTGTCAAAGTAATTATGAAGAACTTATAAAAGCTGGGGCGAATTTTGCTAGCAGTCCGAAGCGAGTAAATATTCATGCTCTAGATCCAGCAATTATCGCTTGTAATGTGGCTTTAACGGAGAAAAGTAAAGAAATTAATTTAATTGAACTTCTTGAAAAAACAAAGAACGGAGAGATGGGAATGGGCGGTATTATTTGTAATGGCATGATGTATGTGGGGTATCCAAGATGAACATAAGTGATATTAGAGATGAGATTAAAACGCTAGTTAATAAAGAAATTATGCTAAAGGTAAGTGGTAGCAGGGCTAAAACTACAATGATGAAAGGAATAGTTAATGAAGTGTATTCCAATATTTTTACGGTGTTAGTCGATGGTGTGAACAAAAGCTTTACTTATGCCGATGTGGCAATAGGTGATGTTTGTATTTATCACATGTAAAGTAATTGTCGAGTAATAGTAAGAGTCTTGATTTTTGGTAATACTTGGTTTAAAATGAAAGTATGTTGTAATAGACAATAGAAGGAGAATTTATATGCAAGTTACATCAGTTACAGTTCGTAAAATCGAAAAAGAAGGTTCAAGAATGAGAGGAATAGCATCAATTCTTTTAGATGACTCATTCGCAGTACATGATATCAGAATTATTGAAGGAGATAATGGCTTATTCATTGCAATGCCAAGTAGAAAAACTGCTACTGGTGGATACAGAGATATAGCTCATCCAATTAATCCTGATGCAAGAAAACAATTAGAAGATGCTATTATTGCTGAATATAAAAAAGCAGAATAGTTAATGTTAACTACTTAGATTATCTAGGTAGTTTTTTTAGTTTTAAGATAAATTTTTACTTGTAATTAGCCTAATATTAGTGTAGTCTATATATCTATAAAACATAATAAGTCATAGGAATTATTTCCTTATATATATAGGAACTTATTTTAGCGTAGTACTTTTTAGGGAGTGGCGGGTGGGAAGACTTCCTAATTTTTATTAATAATTATTTTATAAAAACATATAATTTATTGGTGATAATATGGATAATAGATTAGAAAGTGTAACATTAATTAGTGAAATTAAGTTAAATGATAGGAAAAAGGTCAGCTTGTCCGGTTTAAAAAAGCTAGTAAGTTTTGATCCAGAAGAATTTGTTATGGATACTAATTTAGGTCCCCTTGTTTTAAAAGGTAATAATTTAGAAATAGTAAAATTAGATATTATCGATGGTAATTTACAAATAAAAGGTAAAATAAATTCGCTAGTTTATTTAGATGGAAAGGATAGTAAGAAAGATAATGGTATTCTTGCTAAGCTATTCAAGTGAGTATTAAATTACAGCTGCTTTGCTTTGGTATTTCTTTTCTTTATGGTATTTTTATAAGTTGGTTTTATCAATTTAATAAAAAATTTTTAGATAGGAGCAATTACTTTAGTAAAGTTATTATTTATATGTTAATGAGTTTCTTGATAGTGATTGGTTATATTGATATTTTTTACTTTGTAAATAAAGGTATCTTTCATATTTATTTTATTATTGTAATGTTAATGGGAGTTTTAGGAGGTAGAAAAATCATTAAGAAAAATAATTGAGGAAAGACTTTTGATTGATGAATTCAATTAAAAGTAGATCCTATGTTTAGTGATTGTTAGATGTCTAAGTAGTTATTAGATGTCATAAAAGATTAAAAAAGATAATAAAATGTAAAAATTTTGTAAATAATGGTTAGTTTATAGAAAAAAAAGATTATTAATGATAAAATTTAATTGATAAAGGGTCGTGTGTATTGTGAAGAAGAGTAAGAAAGCCTTAATCATTAAGAATTTACAAAGAAAAGGTATTTTAATTTTTTTGTTGGCTATTGTTTTTGTCGTCTTTAGTGGCTTAGTCAGAGACTGGATAGCAATTGGTAATAATTTTATTCAAAAGAAAAATTTAAAAAAAGAATATCAAGAACTTCAAGATAAACAAGAAGTTTTAGAACAAGAAGTTACTAAACTTCAAGATGAAGATTATGTTTTAAGATACGCTAGAGAAAAATATGGTTATAGTAAAGATGGAGAATTAATTATTAGAATTAATGAAAAGGATAAAGAAGATTAAGTAACTTAATAAAAATATTAATAATAGTAAAAAAATTATTTTGGTAAAAGATACCAAAAATTTTTTTAGTGAAATAGCCAACATTTTCTTTTCTTTTAGAATACTTTCTTGTATAATAACTAATTAGTGATAAAATGGAGTGATAAAATGGAGTCTATTAAACTTAGTAATATAACTTTTCAATATAATGATTTTACAGTATTTGATAGACTAACTATGCAAATTAATAAGGGTGTTAATACGGCGATTATTGGCACAGGGGCTTGCGGGAAAACTACGCTTGCTAAAATACTGGCTGGGGTTTTAAAGTACAGCGGCAGTATCATTATAAATGGGGTTGAAATTGTAAAAGATAATTTTTATCTTTTGAAGAGGTATGTTAGTGTTGTTACTAACGAAAGATATACCAGTACTAATATGGTAATAGATGAATTATTTAATAGTTTAAATGACTTAAATTTGACAGTGGAAGAAGAAGAGACTAGGGTTAATAAGATTGTCAAATTTTTTAAGTTAGAGAATGTTTTGGAAACGCGGGTTTCTACTTTTACAAAAAGATTTAAAAATTATTTAAAGATAATAAAGGCTTTAATTAGAAATAGTGAATATATTGTTTTTGATGATGTTTTTGTTAATATGGAAGAAGCAGATATCAAAAGAATTGTTAAGTATTGTAAAAATAATAATATAACTATTATTAATATTACAACGGATATGGAAAATTTATTAGATAGTGATTATTTAATTATTTTATATAATAAAGGGATTGCCATGGAAGGTAAGACTTTAGAATGCTTAAAAGAGGAGAAAATTTTAAAAAGATTAGGGTTTAATTTACCTTTCATGGTTGATTTATCGATTCAGTTGGGTTATTATGGATTACTAAACGAGATTATTACAAATGAAAGAAAGATGATAAAGACGATATGGAAATAGTTTTAAAGAAAGTCAGTTGTTCAGCGGTTAATGAGGAAAGAAAATTAAATAATGTTACTTGTACTTTCAAAAGTGGGAACATTACTTTTGTCAGTGGCATTTCTGGTCGGCTTTTAAGGGATTTACTAATCGGTAAAAAAGGTAAAAGTAGTGGGATTATTGAGATAAGCCCTGCGGGAACGATTAAAGATATTGGGTATTTAAGTAATAGTCCGTTAAAAGAATTTAAAACTAAGACGGTTTATGAAGAGATGAATTATCTAGGGGATTTATATAATTTAGATTATGAAGACCGTAATAAGAAAATGTATGATGCCCTAAAGTTAGTAGAGCTTAATGATAGTTATTTAAGAAGAAGTTTTGTTACTTTATCGACTACCGAACTGAAAAGAATACAATTAGCACTTATATTATTTTATAATCCATTAGTATATGTTTTTGATTATTATGAGAAAGGTTTTAACTATAAAGATATAGATTATTTAAAAAAAGTGTTAAGAAAGTTAAAAAGTAATTATAATAAAAATATTATTATTGTTAGTGATAATATTAGTTATTTTTTAGATACTTTAGATGAATATATTATTTTTAATAAAGGTAAAGTAGTAGTTACGGGGGATAAGAAGGATTTATATAATGAAGATTTGTATAAATATATTAAATGTCCAAAGATAATTTCTTTTATTAAAATGGTTAAAGATAAAGATATTAATTTATCTAATTATTTAGATATTAATGAGTTAATTAAAGGTATTTATAGAAGTGTTGAGGGTAAATGAGATATAAGGCAAAGATTAGTTATGATGGTAACTCGTATTATGGCTTTCAAAGATTAAATGAAATGCCTACTATTCAAAAAGAATTAGAAAAAGCCGTAAGTATTATCAATAAGAAAGATACGGTAGTTAAGGGAGCTTCAAGGACAGATAAAGGAGTTCATGCTTATGGGCAGGTTGTACATTTTGATTTGGATTATGAAGTACCAGTTGATAGATTAAAGACGGCTGTAAATGCTATATTACCAAGAGATATTAGAGTAAGGGAAATAGAAATTGTTAATGAGGATTTTCATGCTAGAAGAAGTGCGGTTGGTAAAAAATATGTTTATAAGTTTAATTTAGGGGAGTATGATGTTTTTTTAGATAGGTATTACTTGCAGTATCCTTATAAGTTAGATATTAAGAAAATGGAAGAATGTAGTAAAGTTTTCATAGGAGTTCATAATTTTAAGAATTTTACCGCGGGCCAAAGAGATAATTATGAGGCTATAGTTAAGGAAATAAACTTTATTAGAAATGGTAATTTTTTAGAAATAGAATTTGTGGGCAAAAGTTTTTACCGGTATATGGTAAGAAATATGGTTGGCGCGATGATTGATGTAGCCAGAGGAAAACATAGCATTAAAGAGGTAGAAGAATTACTAAAGAACTGGGATAAAAGGGGACAAATGCAAACGGCTAGTCCAAATGGTTTATATTTGGTAGCAGTTTATTATACAGGAGGTTTAGAAAATGGAAAATTTTAAGTTTAATGAAGAATTGTTAAGAGATGGGTATCAATTTTTAGCCAATAATAAGGGTAATGGGGCTTATGTTGTATTAGAAGATGGCGATTTAACGGATGATTATGCCGTAGATTTTAAAAATTTAGAAGATTATTTTAATATTAAAGAAAATCTTGGGAATGATAAATATTTACTGGTAATATATGATAAAAAAAGTAAGCTTTACAAAGTTATGTTTGTTAATAAAAAGTTAATTATTGGTTATCCATTTTTGGCTAAATTGTTTGGCAAACATAAGGTGGCTGCGGTAGAAGTTCAAGGAATTTTAAGTATTTTGAATGCTAAATTAAGACAACAAAGTTTACTAAATAGTGAAATAAAGCGCACGGCAATGGAAAATATCCAGCCTTTAAAACGCTCTAGGATGAATAATAAAAGGAAAAATTAAGGTTTTTCTAGGAAATTATAGAGGGTTGTGCTAAAATAAAAATGTGATTATGGAGGATATAATATGAATTTTTTAAAAAAATTAATAGATTCAGAATATAGAGAACTTTGTCGCTTTGAAAAAATTGCTGAAGAAGTTATGGCTTTAGATAGCGAATATAAAGCGTTAAGTGATGAAGAACTTAAAAATAAAACTGTGGAATTTAGAGAACAGTTAGATAAGGGAGTAAGTCTAGATGATTTAGTAGTTCCAGCATTTGCAACGGTGCGTGAAGCGGCTTATCGTGTAATTGGGGAAAAACCTTACTTTGTCCAAATTGTTGGTGGTTTGGCTATTCATTTTGGTAATATTGCGGAGATGAAAACCGGTGAAGGTAAAACTTTAACCGAGACAATGCCTACTTATTTGAATGCCTTAACGGGTAAAGGGGTACATATCGTTACTGTTAACGAATTCCTTGCTAAGCGTGACTCGGAATGGATGGGAAATATTTATCGCTTTTTAGGCTTAACAGTTGGTTTGAACTTAAGAGAATTAACCCCTAAAGAAAAACAAGAGGCTTATAATTGCGATGTTTTATATTCAACAAATAATGAAATTGGTTTTGATTATTTAAGAGATAACATGGTTGTAAGAAAAGAAGACCGTGTTCAAAGACCACTTAATTTCTGTATTGTTGATGAGGTTGACTCAATTTTAATTGATGAGGCAAGAACTCCTTTAATTATTTCAGGGGGGAGATTTGATTCTAAAAATCTTTACATTGATAGTGATAGAGCAGTTAAGAGATTAACGGAAGAAGACTATGATGTTGATGTTAAAACGAAAAATGTTTCTTTGACTGAGGCTGGTAGTAAAAAAATTGAAAAGATGTTTAATTTAGATAATCTTTATGATATTGATAATAGTGCTTTAGTTCATCATATTAATCAGGCTTTAAAGGCTAATTATGGTTTTTGTAAAGATGTTGATTATGTTGTTAGTGATGATCAAGTAATTATTGTTGACCAATTTACTGGTCGTTTAATGGTTGGTAGACAATATAGTGATGGTTTACATCAAGCAATCGAGGCTAAAGAAGGCGTTACTATTAATGAAGAAACAAAGACGATGGCTACTATTACATTCCAGAACTTATTTAGAATGTATAATAAACTTTCTGGTATGACAGGTACTGCGAAGACGGAGGAAGAAGAATTTATTAACATTTATAATATGTATGTTATCCAAATTCCTACTAATAAACCAATTGCCAGAGTTGATTTACCAGACTTAGTTTATGCCACGGAAAAAGATAAATATCATGCTATTGTTAATACAATCAAAGAAATCCATGCAACTGGACAACCTATCTTAGTTGGTACTATTAGCGTATCTGCTAACGAAAAGTTAAGTGCTATGCTTAAAAAAGAAGGACTTTCTCATGAAGTTTTAAATGCCAAGAATAATGCTAGAGAAGCAGAAATCATTGCTAAAGCTGGTGAAAAAGGCGCCATTACGATTGCTACTAACATGGCAGGTCGTGGTACGGATATTAAATTAGGTGAAGGCGTTTTAGATTTAGGCGGCTTATATGTAATTGGTACGGAAAGACATGAATCTCGTCGTATTGATAATCAGTTAAGAGGTCGTTCTGGTCGTCAAGGTGATGTTGGTACTTCTCAATTCTTTGTATCATTTGAAGATGACTTAATGCGTCGTTTTGGTTCGGGTATTGATAAGATTAAAGATGCTTTGATTGCATTAGGTATGACTGGTGATCAAGCAATTCGTTCTAAGAGATTTACCAAGACTATTGAATCAGCCCAAAGAAAAGTTGAAGGTAATAACTTCGATATGCGTAAGAGTTTGCTTGATTATGATAATGTTATGAATCAACAAAGAGAGATTATTTATAAGAGAAGAAATGCTTTACTTGATAATGATGATGTAACACCAGAAATTGAAGAAACATTTACTAATAATTTAATTGGCCTTGTTGACAGTCATATTGCTCCAGAAGGATATTTAACCGAACAAGATAAGACGGATATTTTAGAAGAAGTTAATAATCATTTGTTAACTAAGACCAAGATAACAATGAATGATATTAAAAATATTAAAGATCATGAACTTGCTAATTATTTTGAAGGCAAGATTATGGATGACTATAATGATAAGTTAAAAGAAGTACCATTAGAAGTTATTTCTCAATTTGAAAGAATGATTAGTTTAAGGGTTATTGATGAGGCTTGGGTAGATCATATTTCTACAATGGAACACTTAAGAGAAGGTATTGGACTTCGTGGTTATGGTCAATCTAATCCATTACAAGCCTATACGCAAGAAGGTTTTGATTTATTTGACCGAATGGAAGATGAAATTGATCGTAAGATATCAACATTCTTACTTAAGGCGCAAATTTCTAGAAGTGTAGAAGTTCAACCTAAGAAGCAAGAAGTAATTGCTAATGATGGTAAAGAACACGCAAAGAGTACTCCAAAGAAGACTAAAAAAGTGGGTCGCAATGATTTGTGTCCATGTGGAAGCGGGAAAAAGTACAAAAACTGTTGTGGTAAATAACCTCGCAAACCCTTATAAAATAAGGAATT
>CAKOKQ010000009.1 GCA_934095825.1 uncultured Bacilli bacterium
ATTTAAAAGCTGAAAAAATACCTTTTCCAAAGAAAAAAGAAGCCAAGTAGAAATTATTCATTTCCACTCAGCCCCTTTTGATTTTTATAATATTCATATAATTCTTTAAATCTATTATAATGAACTACTTCTCTTTGTCTTAAGAACAAAAGTGGTCCGATTAAATCCTCATCAGTTGCTAAACTTAACATATTTTCATAACCAGCTCTTGCTTTTTCTTCAGCCGCCATATCTTCACATAAATCAACTATTGGATCCCCAGTTGAGGCAAAATAACTCGCTGTAAATGGTACTCCCGAAGGATTTACGGGATAAACTCCCCTACCATGGTCCATATAATATTCCGCAAGTCCAGCTTGCTCTAATTCTTCAACTGTAGCTCCTTTAATTAATTGCCTAAACATCGTCGCAATCATTTCACAATGGCCAAGTTCTTCGGTAGCTATCATATTAAGTAAAGCTTTTCCTTTTGCATCGGGCATCGAAAAACTTTGGGAAAAATATCTTAAAGCTGCTGCTAACTCCCCTGCATAGCCTCCTAACCCCGCAATAATATATTTAGCCATTCTTAAATCTTTTTTCTTAATATTTACTGGATAAGCTAAATGTTTTTCATACTTATACATACTTGATACCTCCATCATTATCCCAAGGCCAAGGATTTTTATAATAATCATAAGTATCCGTATAAGTACTAGTAAGTTCTAAAGGACGATACATTCTTTCATATTTATTTAGATAATCTTTATACTTATTTACTTCTTCTCTAAATTTTTTATACATATCATAGTCATTTGGATGTAAATCTAAATACAAACTAATATCATTTAGAGCAAACTCACTTTCATTTATTTTTAAAAGAATTGCCTCTTCTTCTGTTTCGGGCATAACCTCTCTTGCTTTATAATTTTTATAAGGAACATACTCATCTTTAAACATATTACCTCTAGCATAGCCAATCTTACAGTCAACTAGTTTTGAACTGTTAATATTATCATTATTAGGTAATTTTCCTGTTACTAGAAAATCAATATCATCAAAAAACATAATTTCTCCCTCCTAAAAATAACCTATGTATTTTAAATATAATTGTCTATGCTAAAACCTATTTTTATATATTAAAATACTTTTTTAAGAGAAAATAATTATCGATAATATATAGTAAACAAAGGATAAAGGTTAATTTATTTGGCATTTTCTCTATAATTTTATTCATCTTTTTTAAGAAAAACTTATCTATTATTAAAGAACCTGTAGCCCAACCAAGTGATACTAAGACATTAACATATTTTCCTATACTTAAAGGCCATGTCTCGTAAGTCCATTTATCTTTACCGAGAATAAATCTTGCTAAATGACCGCCCATAAACTCTAATACGGTTAGAATGATAAAACTTAAGATAAAGAAAACTAAATCTCTAAACTTTTTATTTTCTTGTTTTTTTAATAACTTATCTAAAAACATAATAATAAGAAAGCCAAAGAAGTAAATTGGCGTAAAAGGTCCAAAAAGAATACCACTTGAATAATTACTTCTTATAAAAACATTACAACAAGTTTCAAATAGAAAGCCTAAAATACTATAATATATGTAATAATTAATCCATTTCATATTAGTATCTTAACCGTTATTGAAAAAATTATACTAATTTTGCTGCTCATTTTATCTATCTTTTTAAATGTAATTGCTTTACTTGACGCTTTTGAGTTTTAGTTTACCTTATTGTTTTATGATACCAAAAAATATGTTATTATATCCTTAATGATAGATGGTGATAAAATGAAAATTACATTAATTAATAAAGATGATGAGAGATTAAAAATACCTTGTTATGAAGTTAATGATTTTGAGAATAAAAATTTTTATCAAGACTTAATTAATCAGATGACAGAAATTAGTTTGACCAATCATGCTTTTGCGGCAGCCGCACCCCAATTTGGCATAAATAAAAGATTTATTTTAATATTAAATTCATCAGAAAATACATCAGTAAACAATAGCACTGATACTCAAAAAAACAAAGAAATATGCAAAGATTATGAGATTATACCCTATTTCAATCCTAAAATTACTGCTATGAAAGGGTTGCAATATTATTATGAAGGCTGCATGAGTATTAAAGGCGTGCTTGGTAAAGTGGCAAGACCTTATTATATTGAGTTTGATTATCAAGATATAAATGGCAATCACCATCATAAGATATCAAAAGATTTTGAAGCCATTGTCATTTGTCATGAGATAGACCATTTAGATGGCATTTTATTTACTGATAAAGCCGAAGATTTGATATATAATGTAGATTCTGAGCTAAAACTTACTATTAGAAATAAACATCCTAAAGTGATAATATCAAAAGATATCCAATTTAATCAAAAGAATATGTAATTTAAATTAATGTTAAATCCAAAATATAACTATAAAAATAGAACAATTATCTAAGTAGATTATAATTAGTCTTATCAAAAATTAAAATAATTGGATATAAAAGAAGCGATAAAGTGAATAACGAAGTTAAAAAAATACTGTTTTCTAAACCAGAAAATTATGTTATACTTTCTAATATAGAAAGTAGTTGATTATTATGGCTAAAAAGAAATTGCCTAGTACTTATCAAAAATATATAATTTTAATTGTTGGTATCTTGGGACTATTTATTATGTCTTTCTTAATTTATACTTTTGTTAAAGATATTAACAATAATAAGGCTAATTCTTCTTATTTAGTAAAACATAAATTAGTTACAAAATCATACAATATTACGGAAGATTTAAGTGAGTTAAAAAATAATAAAGGTACTTATTTCGTTTATTTATCTTATACTGGTAGTAAAGAGATATATTCTTTAGAAAAAGATTTAAAGAGTTTAATTAAACAGTACAAGTTAAAGGATAAGTTTTACTATGTTAATTTAGATGGTTTAAAGGAAAATGCTAATAAAATTAGTGCGGTAAATGAGTTATTAGGGCTAAATGAGGTTCAAGTTACTAAAGTTCCTACTATCATTTATGTAACTAATGGCGAAATAAAAAAAGGTAATATTATTACGAGATTAGATGATAATTTGTTTGAAAAAGGTGATTTTCAACAGTTATTAGATATTAATGACCTCTAAGGGGTCTTTTTTTAACAAAAAAATGCAAGTTTTGTTTGACTTTAAGAGGGACTTACTATATACTTTTAAATGGTACATTTTATTTATACAAAAATTATTAGATGTGGGAAGTCGAAATAACAAGTAGTATAATTGAAAGGGAAAAAATTATGAATACATTCATGCAAAAAAAAGAAACTGTAGACCGTAAATGGTATGTTATCGATGCAGAAGGACAAACATTAGGGCGTCTTGCAACTAAGGTTGCTACTGTACTTAAGGGTAAACATAAACCAACATACACACCTCATGTTGATTGTGGTGATTATGTTATCGTTATTAATGCTAGTAAAGTTGTTTTAACTGGTAATAAATTAAACGATAAGATGTATTACAATCATAGTAGATATGCTGGTGGCTTAAGAGAAAGAACTGCCCAAGAAATGATTACTAAATATCCAGAAGAAATGGTTGAAAGAGCTGTTAAAGGTATGTTACCAAAAGGACCTTTAGGAAGACAAATGTATAGAAAATTATTTGTTTATGCTGGTTCTGAATATGAACAAGTTGCTCAAAAGCCAGAAGTGTTAGAAGTTAAGTAGGAGGTAATATAGAATGACAGATAAAAAAGTATGGACTGGTACTGGTCGTAGAAAAAGATCTAGTGCTCAAGCAAGATTAACATTAGGTAAAGGTAAAATCGTTGTTAATGGTGTAGCTGTTGATGAATATATGCCTTATGCAACTTTAGTTATGGATATTAAACAACCACTTGTTGCTACTGGTAACGAAGAAAAATTCGATATCGAAGTAACAGTTAAGGGTGGTGGCTTCTCTGGACAAGCTGGCGCTATTCGTCATGCTATTACAAGAGCTTTAATTGAATTTGATGCTAATGCTGATCAAACAAGAGAAGACTCATATCGTAAAGTTCTTAAAAAAGCTGGTTTCGTTACAAGAGATCCAAGAGTTAAAGAGCGTAAGAAATACGGACTTAAAAAAGCACGCCGTGCTCCACAATTCTCTAAGAGATAATATATTAATAGTTTCATTCCTCATAGACTTAAGTGTTTATGGGGTTTTTTGCTATTTTGGCTAATAAAATGATAATTTGAAATTAAGAGTAAATCCTATTTATAATACTCACTTTGTTAATTTTGAGTTTTAAACGGTATTAATTTATCAAAGCTTATTGAAATGAAAATGTTTATAATATATTATAAAAATATGTTTTTAAGTGCTAAGCACATTTTGGTATATATTACATATTTTAGAGTTTTATAGAATTACACAAAAGAAAGAAGGAAAAATAGATATGTCTAATAAATATTATAAAATAAGAGTAGATGATTTATTCAATATAAATTATTATGGAATTAAGGCAGATAATAACACTCCAGCTCACCCCCAAAACTTTAAAAGTTTAAAATATTTATATAAAATCAGATATCCAAAACTTATGGAAAAAGCCGACGAATTAGCATATATGAATTACGCCGTCAAAGAACAAAATGAAATATCAAAAGGTGAAATGGACAAATATAATGTTCCATATTATCTTTTAGTTACAGACACATGGTCAAATGGTTTCTTTGAGTATAAAGAACTACTAACTGGTTTAACAATTTTAATTCCATCAGAAATTTATGCTAAATCATATGGATATCCTCTAAAATTAAGAGAAGAAATAACGCCAGAAGAATTAGCTGATTTATTCAATGATGATTATATAAGAAGAATAAGTAATTTGTTTGGAATTTTATTAAAAGATGAAGAAAAAAATAATATAAGATGTCAAATACTAAAAAAATAAAGTGTATTTATAGACGGATTTTAATTTATTGGGCTAAAGGAACAAATTTCAATGAACTTTATGCTGTATAGACTTAAGCGTTATGATTTTTTGCTTTTTAGATATTAATACACAAGCAAAATTAAATTATATTTGCTGTTAAAATATAATTTTGTGTTATTATGAAATTATAATAAGAAAGGAGATATAAAATGACAGAAGTGTATTTACTTAGACATTTAGAAACTTTGAAGGTAAATAATATTGAAAATGACGATTCATTACAATTAAAAAATGAAAAAATGATACTAAGTATAAATTTTGAAAAAATAGCTTATGAAAAATCTAAGAATAAGGACATGCAAAACATTGATGTAGTATTTTAATAAAATTATGTAAGAACGATAGCTACCGCGAAGTATTTTACAAAAGATGAAATAAACATAATTGCTTCTTTTGGCGAAAGCAGATTCGGTGTTGAAAGCTGGGAAGAATTACCAGAAGGATTTGGAAATAAACAATACGCTGATTTTGATTATCGTATGTCTAATGGCGAGTCGCTAAATATGTTAATAGAAAGAGAAAAAGTAGCTTTTAATAAAATTTTAGATGATTATAAAGATAAGAAGATATTAATAGTTTGGCACTCTACAGCGCTTACTTCTTTACTTACTTTATGGTGTGATGTCGACTTTACTGGCGATTATAAGTTTAATAACAAAGTTTTTTTAAATGGCAAATGGAATTATTGTCAGACTTTTAAACTCGTCTTTAATAATAATAAAGAACTAATTAGTATTGAGAATATTGAATAAATAGATTAATAATAAAAACCAAAGAACATAAATTTTAATATGAAAAAGTTTTTAATATTAAGTTTATGTTTTTTATTGTCCTTAACTTGTGTTAGAGCATCCCGATGGTTTTTTATATAAAAATAAGTATAATATTCAATCACATTTCTGCAATTAATTATTACACTTTTATAGTACCAAAAGTCTATAATCATAAAGATTATAAATTTAAAAGCTTTTAATATTTATAGAATAAAGCTATTTTCGTTTTTTTGTTTACCATTATTTATTTTATTGAATAATTTATTAAATCTTGATTTGTTTAAAAAATCCATATCATCTTTATTAAATTTAGGCCAATAATTAGCAATGAAATTGCAGGCACTTATTATTTCTTCTCTTGGATAATCTTTTGGACAATCATAGTCGTCAAGGTTATACATTCCATGTGACTTTCTAAATGTGTCGGTTGATTCTAAAAAATATTGATTTTCCCATAATTTTAAATTAGACTCCATCCATGTTGCATCAATCCAATAAAAAATACTGTTTATTTCCACAACATTAAAAGCATGACCAGCTTTTTGCGGATTTATAAGATTCTTACTACTAACATATTCACAATTTACATTAGCCATAGTTAATAACTCTTCTAATACTGTTGCATAATCGCGACATACACCGATACCACCACTAAATAAATCATAAAAACTTCTCCAAGGTACTGTGCCTTTTTGACAATTATCATAATCATATTTAAAATAGTTAACTACGAAATTTGTTAAGTAAATGGTTTTTTGGAGTTCTGTTGCATCGTCCGGAATTTTGGAAATGATAAAATTTAAAAATATTATTGCAAATTTAAATCGTGCTAAAGATTCAAAACTCATTCCAAAGCATTTAATTGTTATAGGGATAGCAAAACTATCAAAATAGTAAGTTTTATTAGTGTCTATTTGTTCATGACATTTTTCAATGTTAAGTGTATAACTTATATCCTCATATGGATATCCTTCTGTATTTGAATAAACATCTAATACAGTTTCGAATATTCTCAAAAATTTTGGATCTTCTACAGAAATATTAAAGTGTAATTTTTTAGAAAAACCATTATTTATAAGAAATATTGCGTTTCCTATAGCCGTGAAAAATTCTTTATAATTGTTTTCTCCATTAAGATAAATGGTAAAATCATAAAAAATATTAGCGTCATTAATTTTATATATCAATTTTTTTAATACTTGTGGTTGAAGACTTATGATTGCAGAAAAATTATTGATTGAATAATGAAATTTTGGATTTTCGATTAATTGCAATAAAATATCGTCTTTAATATTTTGAACATCATTAACTTTAATGTGAAACAAATTTAACAATTTTAATATTTCGGTTAAATTACTAGAATTAATAGCGTTTGCATTCATTGTTATTACAGCATTTCCATATTTTCGTCTAAAAACATCAATATGCTTGCTTATAAATTCGTAAATTTCACTATCGGTAGCATCTTCAATATAAATATTTTTATCATTCAAACAAATAAGACTGTATGGATATTCCTTATGTTTAGAAATATACACACCAATTTCGCCAAACTTTTCAAATAAATCTAAATTATTTAAAAATATTATATCACTCATAATAAATAACTCCTATTTTAAAATATCATAAAAACCTTTCAAATTCAATTCCTATCTAATATCCTTTGTATTTATATAAATTGTATTTTTTTCTTTTTTATAAAGGCAAGAAACAATTAACTTATTTATTTAAATATAATTCTAAGTAAAACAATTAAAACATAAATTTTAATATGAAAAAGTTTTTAATATTAAGTTTATGTTTTTTATTGTCCTTAACTTGTGTAAGAGCATCCATGCCTTTAACTGGAAAAACTATAATTTTAGACATCGGACATGGCGGTGATGATCCCGGAACTAGTTATCAAAATATTTTGGAAAAAGATCTCAATTTAGCTATAGGTTTAGAACTAGAGAGTGAACTTTCTAAAAATGGTGCCAGTGTCATTTTAACCAGAGAAGGCGATTATGATTTAGCCAGTCCCAATGCTTACAGGAGGAAAAAAAGTGATTTTGATAATCGTATCGACTTAATTAACAATTCTAATGCCGATGTTTACTTATCTATCCATATTAATTACTTAGAAAACTCATCATATTATGGCGGTCAAATATTTTATTATGGTGAAGAAAATAAAAAATTAGCCGAAAATCTCCAATCACAATTTAATAAAATAAGTTATCCCAGGAGTATCAAACCGATGCCAAATATTTACATGTATCGTCGTCTAAAAATTACAGGTGTCCTTGTAGAATGTGGCTTTATCTCCAATAAAAAAGAAAGAGAAAAATTAATTACACCAGCCTATCAAAAAGAAATTGCTAAAAGTTTAACAGAAGGGTTAATCCTTTATTTCACTTAAACTTCACAAATTAATTACAAAAATACCACTTAATTTAGATATCATTTGACTGTCAGGTGTGATATAATTTAATAATAGGTGAATTGTATGGCGTCCAGACAAAAGACATTTAAAACTATAGATGAACAAATCGATATTTTAAAAGAAAAAGGTCTAGTTATAGACGATATTGATTATGCAAAAGACATTCTCTTGCGTGAAAATTATTTCTTTCTTATGGGATATCGTCATCTGTTCATAAAAAGTGAAAGAGACCGAACATTTATTAAAGGAACAAATTTCCGTGAACTTTATGCTATGTTTAATTTTGACCGCCAAGTTCGTAACATCATATTTAAAAATATTTTAATAGTTGAAAATAATGCTAAAAGTATTATGTCTTACCAATTATCCAAGAAATATGGTATCAAAGAAAAACATTATTTAAATCCTAAAAACTTTAATACTGACGCCTCTAAGAAGAAACAAGTAAACGACTTATTAAAAAAAATGCAGCGTCAAATTAGAGTTAATGGTGGGCAACATGCCGCCACTCAGCATTATATGACTAATTATGGCTATGTACCCCTTTGGATTGTTGTTAAAGTTTTATCTTTTGGTATTATTTCCGAACTATTTAGTATCTTGAAAACGGAAGACCAAAGAGCAATTGCGGACATTTATAACCTAACTCCTGAAGTATTATGTCAATATTTCCCAATTATGTCTAATTATCGTAATCTTTGTGCTCATGAAGATATCTTGTTTGACCACCGTTCTCAAAGAGTAATTGAAGATAATAAATATCATTATTATTTAGGTATTCCAAAGATGAATGGCGAATATATTTATGGAAAAGATGATTTATTTGCATTAATTATCATTTTAAGACAAATACTAAGAAATGAAGATTTTAGAATGTTAGTTAATGAAATATCTTATGAATTAGATATTTTAGAGGGAAAATTACAGCATATTAGTATTGATAAAGTCATGGATGCAATCGGTTTTCCAAAAAATTATAAAGAAATAGTAAGGATGGATATATAATGAATGAACAAAGAGTTGTTAATGCCAAAGTCGTAGGTAATAAAGGTAATATTTGGAACAAAATATTACTTGCCATCGTTTTAGTATGCGTTGGAGCTGCTGGAATGTATGCCGTTATGAAATTAAATCCCGGAACCACCGTTGTTAATAAGCTAGAAAAAGAAGTAACTGTTAATGAAAATGGTATTGCGGATGCTGTTGAAAAAGTTTATAACTCCGTAGTTGTTGTAGAAAACTACCGAAGCAATAAACTTCAAGCTACTGGTACAGGTTTTATCTTTAAAAAAGATGGTAATAAATATTATGTCATGACTAATTATCATGTTATTGAAAACTCATCAAAAGTAAAAATAGTTTTAACTGATGATACAAATACTGAAGTTGAAGTCGTTGGCGGCGATAAATATGCTGATATTGCTGTTTTATCATTTACTTCCTCAAGTGATTTAACTGTGGCGGAAATTGGTTCAAGTACTGATGGCCGTGTTGGTGATACTACCTTTGCTGTAGGAGCTCCTTTAGACAGTTCTACTTATTCTTGGACTGTAACAAGAGGTATACTTTCTGGTAAAGATAGAATGGTTGCTGTTTCTACTACTAATAGTACTTCAAGTGATTACATTATGCGTGTTTTACAAACTGATGCCGCTATCAACAGTGGTAACTCAGGTGGACCTTTATGCAATAGTAATGGTCAAGTTATTGGCGTAACTAATATGAAATTAGTATCAAGTGGCGTTGAAGGAATGGGCTTTGCTATTCCAATTGAAGATGCTATGGAATTTGCTAATAAGATTATTAATGGCGATGATATTACTCGACCAAGACTTGGCATTAGTATGATTGAATTAGTAGTTGCGGAAAATTATTATCGTATGGATATTCCTGATAATGTTACAAATGGTGTAGTTGTCTATGAAGTAGAAAGTGGTTCTTGTGCTGAAGCTGCTGGCTTAAAATCTCAAGATATTATTTTAGAATTTGACAATGTTAAAATAACAAGTTCTGCTGAATTAAAGTACGAATTATATCGTCATAATGTTGGTGATACCGTAACAATAAAAGTAAACCGTAATGGCTTTGAAAAAGATTTAAAAATAACTCTAAAAAAATAATTGATTAAATAAAAACTCTCTAGTATCTATATAAATACAATAGATTTTAGAGAGTTCTTTTTATTTACAGAAAAATGTCAAATAACTTAAAATCTCTTGAAATTAATAAAATATAAAATGATAAATGATATAATAAAAATGAAGAGAAGTCCAAGATAAATATTGATTTTATAGAAAGGAATTAATTATGGAAAAATATGTAAAAGTAATGTTTGGAAATAAAGGAGCCAACTACGAATATAAAATTGGTGAAGTAAATATTGCTACTAATTGGAATCCTAAAGCAACCAGTGGTCGTGAATTCGGTGGCTTTAATTATACAACTGAAGATTGTATTTTAAGGTGGCTTCATAGAGGCGATACTATCTATGATGTTGAAATCCCAGATGACGCTGAAAACATAAAAATAGAAGGTGCTACAATTATTTATCGAACTAATAAGATTATAGTTAAAAATCCTCGAAAAGTAACAGATGATATGGCCTATGAATTTTATAGAAAAGCCAATATTCCCGAAAAATCTTATCCTAAAGCCTTATGCGCTGTAGCACTTATGGGATATGAAAAGACGGCTAACGCAATTTTAAAAGATAAGGTTTCAAAGGAAAATATTGATGAATATTTAGAAGAGTGGAATGATTTTTTTAATTATGGCGGTGATGGCAAAAGAGACAAATCTGTAAAATTTATTAAAGATATACAAAATAAGTTATTAACGGTTAAGAATGGTTGCCGTGGTTGATATGGTAGATATAGAAAAATATAGAAAAAAATTAGATTATTTTAATTTTTCGCCAACGACAAAAGAATTATTTCAGACTCAAATTAAATTATTTCAAAGCTATAATCAAAAAAAGCATGTCAAATATAAAATTGGCGATGTTGTAACCTTAGATAATTACACTTTAATTCATGGCTCACGAGCAAATTTAGAAGAATTAAAAATAATTTCTGAAACTGGTTTAATTGCAAGTGAATTTTATAGCAATATGCCAATAAAAAAGAAGAAACCGTATGTCGTGGAGTTATGGAAAATTACAGAAAATATTAGCTTGAAAGAATGGTTAGAAAAAAACACAGGGGTAACAATAGATTTTTATAATAATACCGATAAAATTTATAAGAGTGAAATTTCCTCGTTTGCTAATTTAAAAGAAGTAATAAAGCGCGAGAGTGGATATCGTAATTATATAATCTATCAGAATCAAGAACAGCGTTTCCTTCCAAATGAACTTAACAATAACGAATGTTCAGTCGCTTTTATAATTAAATATCAAAAAGATAATTTATTAATTGAAAATGATATATTTGACTTAAAGTTTCCAAAAGAAGTTAGCAATGAGATTTTACCTAATTGGTATTTTGAAAAATATATTGTTAATAGAGAGTACGATAAGAATGAAAATGGTCGAGAGAAGGCAATTATCTTTGGTATTCCAGCAACTATGATTGAGGGTATTATAATTAGTGATAAAATAAAAAATAATGACGATTACTTAATAATTCAAAAGTTATTTCCTAATTGTTACATATGTTCTAGAGATGGTAAAGTCCTATCAGTCTCTAAATAGTTAAAATAATTAAACATTAAAAATACTTAAAAAGTTGGAGAAAATATGAAAAAAGAAGATTTTATAAAACAAACAACCGAAAAATTAAATGAAAATTCAAAAAAATTTATCTTAAGTCAAATAGAAAAATTCTATGATTCAAAGAATTTAGGCAATTTAAAGCACAACTATGCAATAGGAGATAGTGTTTTCTTGCCAAAAGGAACACTGTTGCATGGCACTTATAAAAACTTTGAAGGCCTTAGTGAAATTGCTAATAACGGATTAATTTCCAGTTGGTTTATAGACGGAAGGTTATCTAAATATCCAAGCTCCGTTGGCGTGTGGAATTTACAAAGAGACTACTATTTAAAAGATTACATTAATTTTTATTCTGGTGGAACAATCATGTATTGTGGTGTTTATGATGAAAATGAAAAGAAAGAAGTTAGTAAAACTGCTGTAATTCCTTACGATGAAATGTCTGATATAAATGATATATCTCAAAAATATGATTGCCATATGTGGTTAATGGAACAAACTAAAGAAGCAAGATTTATGCCAAGTTTAAATCAAAATAATGTGCAAATTGGCATAATTTTTAATGCTGATTTAGTAAAGAAAAGTGGTTTATTATTAGGAGATATCTTGGATACTAATAATTTTGATAATGAATTAGTTAAAGATTTTGTGAATCCAGACTATTATGAAAAATTCATTAAAGAAAGAGCAAAGAAAAATGACTTCTTTACTAATAGAGAAAGTTCAATTCTTTTTGGAGTACCTAGCAATTTAATTGAAGGAATTTTAGTTGGAAGAAAATATGAAAAAGATGAAAATATTTTAAAAGAAATAAAGAAATTATTACCAGACTGTTATATATGCAATCTTGACGGAAATGTCATAATGGTCTAAAGAAAGGAAATACTTAAATGAAAATAACTTTTTTGGGGACAGGAGCTATAGGGTATCCACTTGCTTTTTGTAATTGTAATAATTGTCAAAATGCAAGAAAATATGGTGGAAAAAGTTTAAGAAAAAGAGCTTCAATTTTAATTAACGATGATTTATTAATTGACTTAGGACCTGATACTCAAAGTGCGATGATGATGTACAATAAAAACATGGGAAAAGTTAAGTATTTATTGCAAACGCATATTCACACTGATCATTATGATCAAGGATTATTGTGTGCAAGAATACCGTATATGGCAATGAAAAATCATCTTAAATTAGAAATATTTGCTCACCCAAAATGCTTAGAAATTATGAGCAACAGAGTTAGTCAGTATGAACACGCTGATTTAATTAGCAAAGAAGGACAAGAAAAATTAAATATAGAAAGTAACAGTGTTAATTCTGGCGATAAGTTTACAATAGGTGATTATACAGTTAGAGCTATCGACTCTGCTCATGATATGAAGCACGGCTCTCTATTATATGTTATCCAAGCAAAAAATAAAACTTTGTTTTATGCGACTGATACACCAGCTTTAACAGATTTAGCCTTAACACAATTAAAAGAATATAATATAGATTGTGTTATTATGGATCATACTTTCGGCAATGTTAATTATTCCTTCTCTCATTTAAATACTAATCTTTTCTTAGACCAATTAAATAAAATGAAAAAGTTAAATATAATAAATAATACAACTAAAATTTATGGAACACATATCTCACATGATGGTATGCCATATCATGAATTAGCAGAAAAAAATGCATTTAGTAGTGGCTACCACATTGCATATGATGGGTTAGAGTTGGTTTTATAAAGAAAGTGAATAATACTAATATGGAAATACTAGATTTATATGACAATAATTTTAATAAATTAAATAAAACAATTGTTCGGAGGGTAGATGAAATACCAGAAAATACCAACATTATGCTTTCTTATGCCATTATTAAAAATGATAATAAGTTTTTACTAGAGCAAACGACAATTAGAAATGACTATAAGTGGTGTTTTGCAGGTGGCCATTTGCAGCATAACGAAGCCGCACTTGTTGCCCTAAAAAGAGAATTGTTTGAAGAATTAGGATTAATAAATATAAAAATATCCAAGCTAGATACGGTTAAATATCCTGAAAAAAATTTTATTTTCAATATTTATTTAATAACTGACAAAATAGATACTAGCAAGTTAAAACATCAATTAGAAGAGGTTAATACGATAAAATGGTTTACTAAAAAAGAATTATTAAAAATGGTCGATAATGATTTATTATTGCAACCTCATAAATTTATAGTAACCAATTACATTGTTAATGATTTCTAAAAAAATTATTGATTCAGATATCAATGAGCTAAAAGATTCTATAAATATCCAACAAGAAGAAATAAAAGAAGAAGAAAAACAAGCAATTTTAGCTAAAGAAGAAAGTCTAAAAGGTACTACACAAGTAGCTCAACAAATCTATGATTTAGTAAATAAAATTACAGCAAATATTGATTGTAATTTAAATGAAGAATTATCTAAATTAAAAGATTTATATACTAGATACCGTGTATCTATAGCCCAAGATGGTAAATATGTTAATGAAGCTAGTTTCTTAACTCAAATAGCTCAAATTGAGTTCGATGTAAATAGAAAAATAGCTGAATATAATTATAAAAAACAAACTTTAACAGCTAACGATAGATACTTGAACAATTTAGCTGACATTTCTGCTGAATCTTATGAAGAAGACCTTAACATGCTCGCTAATCAAAATAATGATGAAAATAAACTACATTTATCGTTATAATTATAATTTATCTTATAAAATGTGAACAAAAAACTGAATAGAGTTACCAGACTTTATTCAGTTTTTCTGTGTAAAAAAAGTTTTAAAGTTTTCAATTAGTATATGAATTTAGAATATTAAATAATCATTTGTATAAAACATCTAAATCCACAAAACCACTAATACCATCAACTAAACCTTTATCACTAAATTGCCATATTTTATAGTCTTTATCATAATTAGTCATACTAGTATAATGAGCAAGCCACACATTTTTATTTTCTGTATTCCAAACATTACTAAGATAAAACTTACTACCATATAACATCGCATCGTAGCCCTTTTCTTTTAATAAAGTGCTAAAATTATTATACATATTATCTAAATCATAGAAACTAACATGATAATCTTGAAAATTATTCCAGTTTTCCCAGTCAAACGCAACTCCAAGTTCTAAATCAGCCCCATCTAAATTTTTAACTATAAACTTAGCCTGTTCTTCAATTTCTTCTAAAGTATTAGCATATGTGTAAAAATAAACGCCAACTTTTAATCCTTGTTCTTTGGCCTGTTGTAAATTTTCTTTAAAATATTTATCTAAGACCAATTCATTATTAATCGTGTAACCAAATCCTAGTCTAATAATAGCAAATTCTACTCCTGCATTTTTAACTTTTTCCCAATCAATTTCCCCTTGAAAACTAGATACATCTATTCCTAACATCGTTTCATCATTTTTATACTTAGCAGCAGCTTCCTTAAAATCTAAGCCCGTAGGTGTATTGTTGTTATTAGAAGTATTAAATTTCTCAATTAAATGTAGCGTAAAATCTTTTTCTGATTCATTTCCACTTTCATCTCTTACGGTCATTTTTAACTTATAAGCTCCTGTTTTTTCTTTATCATATTCGCCATTAATAATACAAGCAACATTGCGGTCATAATTATCACCGTAAAACGCACTATCACATAAATCAAAATCACTATTTATTTCTTTATAAACATTGTTACTCATACTAAGAAACGGTGCTACATCATCATAGACCCAAAAATTTACTTTAACATTACTTTTGTGCTTTTTATAGTCCTGATAATTTATACTAATACTATTATCTCCAATTTTATCCAAAAATATTTCTTTATCATCACTAATAAATCCATCATTAACTTTTATCAAATCACTTAATTTAATTTTATTATAAACTTTAAAACTTAAATTATCCTTTATCTCCACAGTAGCTTCCATTTTACCGCAACCACTACACAAAAATAACATCAGAAAATAAATTATTACTAATTGCCAACTTTTTTTCATTACAACCTCATACTTTCTCTACACTATTTATAGCACACATATCCTAAAATACAAAGAGAAAATATTAAAAAACTAATTAGCCTAAAAAAATCTTGCATGTCTTAAAATTATGAGGTAATATCTATATACATAAAAAATAATAAGTCATAGGAATTATTTCCTTATTATATATGGTCATATAGATACAGAATAAACTTTTTTAACTAAACACTTAATAGTTAATCTTTATAAATTGTTTTGCATTATGAAAACTCATGTGTTATGATATAGGTATAAGAATATAAAGAGGTTATATATGCAAAAAACTAATAATCCTTATAATAAATCCCTATTAAATGTTGGTATCTTAACGATAGTCCTAGGAATTACTCTTGGTGTAGTAACAATCATTATCAATTTACACAAATATGTTAACAATATAAATAAGTATTCTGATGAGAACAAATATATTTTAGAAGTTGAGATTGCTGAAAATGATAATAATTATACACAATATGTCGATGAGCAAAAATCTCTTAATACTGATAAGCAAAACTATCAAAAAGAGTTAGCAGAAATTTCTAAAAACTCTAGTGATTCAGAGAAAAAAGCGGAATTAGAAAGTAAAATAGCTGATATAAATGTTCGTATAGAAGAACTAGAACAGTTAAAATATTCCTCGCTAACTGAAAAAAATAAACTTCGTAAAGAATATAATGAAGTAATAAAAACTTTAGATGAAAAAACTAAACCTAAGGCTTTGATTAAATGTTATTTAGTTGGATTTGCTATAATTTTAGTTACAATTAACTGCGGAGCGTATTTTATTCATTTAGCCTTCCGTCCCGATGCTGATGATGTAATTTTAAATCAACAAATGAAAATAAATAAAGAATATGCAGAAAAATTATTAACTCTTCAAAATATGAATAATAAAGAAGCAAAGAGTTCTGATACTTCTAAAGACATTGTAGAAATGCCTAGGAAAAAAGATAGCCAAGTTAGTGATAATTCTAAAATAGATAATTCAAAAAATAATCTTAATAACAAAAATACAAATAAAAAAACAACTGCAAATAAAAAGAACTATCATAACAATAGTAAAAACTATAATAATGGTAATAGCAACAGAAAAAATAACACTTCCAAAACAAATAATTTAAATAAATCAAACAACTCGGTAAAAAGTAATACTGCTAAGTAAATTTGCTTAGCAGTATTTTTAAGTCATTTAATCATTTAACATAAAATATTAAGAAATAATTACCTGATATTTACATTTTATAATTAACATTCTTATTAGTTAGTAACTCTTTAACCATGCCTTTTATAAATTCTCCGATATCATCTAGTGAACACTTTAAATCCCCCATGAAATAGCGCACAAATAAGTTAACGCAACCATAAGTAAAGAAAGTAACTATTAAATCATTATAATTAGTCTTAGCAAACATATTAAAATCCATTAGTCTTCTATTAATCATATTACTTAATTTCTCAATAAATAATAAAGGTTCTCTACTTCTAAGAAGGGTTCTATACATTTCTTCATTATCTTTTAAATTCTTAATAACTCTATCAATATACTTATCTAAATCATTTATACTTCTAATATCTTTATCATAAATAGATATAAGCTCTAAAGTTTCATCTTGTAAATCTTTAGCTACATCATAGATAGAATCATAATGGGTATAAAAAGTTGAACGGGTAATATCGGCTAGTTTAACTAACTCCGTAACGGTCATATTAGACAACTCATTTTTTTCTTTTAATAACTCGGCAAATGCTTCTCTAATTCTTTGTCTCGTTTTTATCGAAGACCTATTTTTATTCTTGACTTTCATTTAAACCACCTTTAAACTAGATAAATTATAGCAAAAAGGAAAACAAATTGCAAACACTTGTCAAAATTTAGACACTATCTATAAATATGTACTTTATAAATTATAATAGTTTGCATATAATTTGTTGTGCGTCCCAGAAAAATGGGGTTTAAAGGGAGGAAAAAATATGCGAAAAGTTACTGATTTCATTATTGAAAAAAGAAATTATGTATTAACTATTTTTATAATTCTATCAGTAGTTTCTTTATATCTTTCAACTAAAGTGCATATTAACTATGATTTAACGGAGTATCTACCAAGTACATCGGAAACTAGAATTGGTATGGATATTATGAACGAGGAGTTTCCCAAATTAGATACTAGTGCGTTAAATGTTATGTTTAAAGACTTAAATGGGGAAGATAAAGATAAAATTAAAGAAGAATTAGAAAATATAGAAGGGGTATCTTCGGTTTCATATGATGATTCTGATAAATATAATAAAGATGAATATACCCTTTATGAAATTACAGTCGATGGTGCAGACGACTCAAAAAATGCTGCCAATGTCTATAATAGTGTAAAAAACAATTACAAAGACTATGAAGTTTATACCTCAGGAGCGGTTGCTACTCGTAATGCCCCTGTCCTTAATATTGCGGTAATTGCCCTTGCTATTTTTTGTGCTATGGTTATCTTAATTATTATGTGTGATAGTTATGTTGAACCATTCTTATTTCTATTTGTTATTGGTCTTGCTGTTTTCTTAAATAAGGGTACTAATATCATTTTTAGTAGTGTATCTAATATTACTACTTCTATTTGTGCAATCTTACAAATGGCTTTATCCATGGATTACTCTATCATGTTGATGAATAGATATACCCAAGAAAAAGAGCATACTAAAAACAAAGAAGATGCTATGAAAAATGCTTTATATCATTCTTTCGGTTCTATTTCTAGTAGTTCAATTACTACTATTGTCGGATTACTTGCTTTAGTTTTCATGAGCTTTACTATCGGTCGTGATTTAGGAATTGTTCTGGCTAAAGGAGTAATATTCAGTTTAATAAGTATTTTCTTAGCCCTACCTGCCTTAATATTAATGTTTGATGATTTAATTGAGAAAACAAAGAAGAAACATTTTTCTATGAAATTAGATTGGTTAGGAAACTTTAGTTTTTGCATTCGTCATATTGCTATTTTCTTGTTTATTGTTATCTTTGCCTTAAGTTACTTCTTAAAGGGTAATTTACAATATGAATTTACTTCTAACGAACAAGATGATATTGCTAAAGTTTTCAAAGAAAATAACCAAATTGCCCTTATTTATCCAAGTAGTGAGGAAGATTATGTTGGGGCTTATTGCCGTTCTTTAGAAGGAACTCCAAAAGTTGACCAAATTTTATGTTATGGTAATACCATTAATGAACCATTAAAATATGATGAACTAAAAGATAAATTTAGTGATTTAGGTCAAGATGTTGATATTGATGACTATGTTCTTAAATTAATTTATTTTAATTATTACAACAAACAAGAAACAACGATGACTTTTAATGACTTAGTTACCTTTATTGAAAACAAAGTTTATCCTAATGTTCAACTTTCCAAAGAGATAACTCCTGAAATAAGAGAAAACATTAATAAACTAAAAAACTTTACGAGTGTCGGGGCTTTAAATAAAAAGAGAACTGCTAGCGAAATTGCTAGTATCTTAGGAGTATCTAAAGACCAAGTCGACCAATTATTTATCCTATATAATGCAACTAACCCAAGTACTAAAATTACTTTACCTGAACTTGCTAACTTCATAAATAATTATGTCTTAAAAAATGATACTTATAAATCTTATATTTCAAATGACCAAAAGGCTTTATTAAAACAAGCTAAATCATTCTTGAGTAAGACTAATATTACTACTAAGAAGAATTCTAGCGATATTGCTAATATGTTTGAACTATCAAAAGAAGATGTTGATAAGTTATTTATGTATTATGAATCATTACAACCTATAACTGAAAAATTAACTATCAATGAATTCGTTAACTTTACCTTAGATAAAGTTTATACTAATCCCGAATATAAAGGTCTATTTACAGATGATACCCTTGCTTCTTTAAAATTACTAAAAGTTTTAAGTAACAAAGATATTATTAATACCAAGATGGACGCCGAAGGGTTAGCTAAAATCTTTGACTTATCTAAAGATGATATTGATTCTATCTTAGATTTAAAAAATGTTACTATTAATGGTTATACTCCTGCTCAAATTAAAGAATTAATTACTAAATATAAAGAATTAATTGAAGAAAAAACCGGTATCGATGTTGATGAGATTTTAGCAAAATTAGAAGATTATATCCAAAATCATGAAATAACAGAAGAAGAACTAATGACTATTAAAGAAATTGCTACTGCCTTAGGAATTCCAGAAGAAAAAATTGATGAAATAATTACTATAATCAAAAATAAAGAGATTTATGTTACTCCTTATGAATTTGTTAATTTAATTCTAGAAAATAAAGATAATGTTATTCTAAGTAAAATCTTAGATGAAAAGACTATTCAAACTTTAACCTTAGCTAAGAATATTATGGAATCTACTAATAATGATACAACATTTAGTTATACTGAACTTTCTAAGTTAATTGGTGTTGATGAGTCCATGCTTAAACAAATTTATACGCTATATCATGTTATGAACACTAATACTACTGTTACACCAATGGAATTTGCTAAGTTCTTACTAAATCATCAAAATGATGAAATGTTACAAGGCTCTCTTGATAAAGACTCTCTAACTAAACTGAATCTTGTAAATACTGTAATGAACTCAGTTTATAATGATACTAAATATAACTATAGTGATATGGCTAATTTAATTAGTGCTTCTAAAGATGATTTAAAATTATTATATTCATTATATGAAGTGAAAAATGGTAAAAAAATTACTCTATCATTAGATGCTTTTGTAAATTATTTACTAGATAATGTTGTCAATGATAATAAATATGCTTCTATGTTTACTGATGATATGAAAACTCAGTTAAATACCGTTCGCGCTATTATGGGAGCTACTAAGAAAAATACAAAATTCAATCTAACCGAAATGTTAGCGCTTATTAATCCTCTAACTGATAATATTGATAAGAATACTATAGATTTATTATTCATCTATTATGGTAGTGTTAATGATTATAATGAAGATTGGACTTTAACAGTAGAAGAGTTTGTTCGTTATATTAACGATGATATTTTAACTGATACTCGTTTCGATGATTTTATTGATAATGAAATGCGTACTAAAGTAAGTGATGCTAAAGCAACTATTAGCGATGCTAAAGAATTATTAGTAGGAAAAGATTATAACCGTGCTATCTTTAATACTACTTTAGATGCTGAAGGTGATGAAACTTATAGCTTCATTCGTGCTGTTAAAGACCATATGAATGGTAAAAATGCTTATGTTATTGGCGACTCACCAATGGCTTTAGAAATGAGTGAATCATTTGATGGTGAAATGAACTTAATAACAGTTCTAACTATGATTTTCATTTTCGTAGTTGTAGCCTTCACCTTTAAATCAATTTTAATTCCAATTATTTTAGTATTATTAATTCAATGTGCAGTCTATATTACCATGGATACATTAACCTTTGCGGGTGGTTCTGTCTACTTCATTGCCTTACTAATTGTTCAAAGTATCTTAATGGGCGCTACTATCGACTATGCTATCCTTTATACATCATATTATTTAGAATCAAGAAGAACTATGGATATAAAAGAGGCTTTAATTAACTCTTATAACAAATCAATTCATACGATTTTAACTAGTGCTTCTATTTTAATAATTGTTACTTTAATAGTAGGTCAATTTGCATCCCATATTGCAGCCATGATATGTAAGACTATTTCAATTGGTACTTTCTGTTCAATGTTATTAATGCTTATTATTCTACCAAGTATGCTTGCATGTGCTGATAAGTTAATAATTAAAAAAAAGAAAACTAATTAATTTTTAAAATTATAATTGATATCTAAAAATGGATAAAAGTTCTAAAAAATTTCAACTTTAGGACTTTTTCTTTTTGACAAATTGATGTATAATCGAAAGTCCTTGGCAAAGTTTTAATAAATAAAATAAAAAATATAGTATAATTAAATAAGAATTGGTGATTACATGGATACAATAGGTATAATTTTTGCTATGAATGAAGAGCTAACAGCTTTGAAAAAATATTTTACAATTGATAAAATTACAAAAATATATGATTTAACTTTTTACGAAGTAGATTTTATCGAAACTAGACTAGTTCTAGTTGAAAGTGGTGTTGGTAAAGTAAACGCTGGTCGTACTACACAAATACTAATTGATAATTATAAACCGCGTGCTATTTATAATATAGGTGTTGCTGGTGGCGTTGATAAATCCTTAAAAGTAGGCGAAGTTGTAATATCAACTTCTTTAGTTCAACATGATTTCGATATTACCGCTTTTGACCATAAAAAAGGTTATATCCCAAATATAGGTGATGTTATACCTGTAGATAAAATACTAGTTATGAACAGTATTGAGGCTTTAGAGAAAAAAAGCTTACCATATAAATTAGGCTGTATAGCATCAGGTGATATCTTTTGTACTGATGCTAAAATAGCTAGCAAAATAAATGAAAAATTTAACGCTTTATGTGTTGAAATGGAAGGGGCCGCTATCGGTCAAGTCTGTTTCTTATGTCAAGTACCATGTTTAGTACTACGAAGCATATCAGATTGTCCAGGTAATAATAATCGTATTACTTATGATGAATTTTTACCCGCCGCTTGTGAAAATATTGCCAAGATAATGTATACTATTTCAACTTATAGAGCAAAAGAATTATAAAGAATAAATAAAAGGGGACATAAAAATGATTAAACTATTAATTAAATCGATTGAGCCATATGCTTACATTTTAAGTGATAATACCAAAGAATACCGAGTACATTTAGAATTTTTAGGCTTAGAAAAGAAACCAGAAGTTGGCGATTATCTATATTTGCCAGAAAACATTATAAACGAACCAAACAACTATACTTTCGGACTTATTGGGGGTATTTATGCTAAAAAGAAGGATATCAAAGACGATATTATAAAAGTAGTAGGTAAGGATTATGAATACTACTTACAAAGATATTATGGATAGGAGATAGTTTAATGAATAGCGAATTAAAACAAATCAAAAAAATATACGGTGAAGAAACAATGAAACTTTGTCGTACCTTGTTTCCTACTATACTAGAGCATGAAGGACTATTATCAAATATCTTAGCCGAACATTTTGCACCCACTAGATTTTTAGCTAAAGAAATTATTAAAGAAGATAAAGTTAATGAATTTAAAAACTATATTTATGGTTTTTATTACACTGCTGATAATTTGATTACCGTAGATGAAAATCCCACTGACTTAATGAAGAAAGCAGGTTATACTTTATACGAATGCCATACCGAAGAGGAAATTCAAGCTTTTAAAAAATATTACCATCAAGGTGAAGAAATCTGTACTTTTAATGGTAATAGACTAAGCGGTTATTATGTTTATTTTGCTATAAAAGATAATGCGGAAGAATTAATAAGAAAAAAATTTCATGACCCTCGTCGCGAAGATGAATATGGCACCAGTGTTATAAGCATTCAATTCTCCAAAGACCCAGAATTTAATACCGTTTCGATTAAAAATCGTTATAACCATGCCGTCGAAAATCCCGATGATACTTTTTTTAATAATTTAGATAATATCATTCCGGGTTTAACTCATAGTTTTGAAAATTACTATAATTTAAAATTAGTTAATGTTAAACCTTCCGTTTTAAGCTTAAAACACTATAGAACAGCAACTGATAAAAAACATCATTTCTTTAATTATGATTATTCTGATCGAATTTATTTCTGTGAAAATAACTATTTAATTAGAAAACTATTTAAAAATGGTAATTATTTAGACATTTACAATTTAGATGATGCATATGCTAAAGAACCAGAAAGATACATTTTCATGGATATATATGTGTTAGACTTAAAAGAAAAGAGAATAATAAATTTAATCGAACATTTTGCTAATGACTTTGATAATAGCTTAGCAAACGCTAAAAGAATAACCGTTACCAAAGATGGTCAAACAAATAAAATAATTAAAATTATTAACACTGATGAAACGACAATAGAGATAACTATTGATAATCAAAATAATATTATAGGATATAAGAATCATAATTTAACAGAAATTCATGATAATTTTATGCGAAAAAATCTTTCTTTAAAAGAGCTTGATATACCAAATGTAACTAAAATTGGCGATAATTTTCTTATGGATAATGTAGGTTTACAACAAATTAATTTACCTAAATTAAATCAGGTAGGAAGTTCGTTTTTATCAAGTAATCCAAACATTAAAACGATGTTTTTGCCAAACTTACAAACGGTTGGGCATTCATTCTTATTTCATGCCAATTTACTTACAGAACTTGATTTGCCAAACCTTGAGTCTACGGGTAGGGCGTTTCTTGGCAACGCCAATAACTTACAAAAAGTTAATTTACCAAAACTAAGAAAAACTAATGAAGGATTCTTGGCTGAAAGTAGTATGCTTTTAGAACTTCAACTTCCAAGTTTACAAGTAACAGGCGATGATATTAAAGATTATACTCATATACTATGGCATGTATATAATCTTAAATACTTATATTTACCTAATATTTCTTCCGAAATTATCGAGATATTTTTAAAACAAAATCCTACCTTACAAAAACCCTATTTTGCGGCTTCCAATAAATTTTCAACACCAATAAGTGCAAATGATGAACAAAATACAGAAGAAAGTAAGCATACCATTTAAAAAGATAAGAACAAAGTTATTTTATCTAATTTTTCTTATCTTTTTTACTTTTGGTTTTCTTTCTTTATTATTTGATATAACTCTTCAATAAACGGACTTCTTAAGGAAGCGTCTTCATTAACCAATAAGTACACATGATTTTTAGTTCTTGTTAAAGCAACATAGAAAACTCTTCTTTCCTCTGCATAGGCATATCTTTCCTCATTATCTTTTGGTCTAAATAAATCCTCCATCCAGAAATTACTTCTATTTCCAATTGGGAAATCTCTATCTAACCCAATAATAATAACCTCGTCATAAGTAAGACCCTTAGATTTATGAATACTCATAGCCTCAATTTTGATATCTTCAAAACCTGCCAAAGTTACTTTTGTCCCAACACTATCTCTAAAATCTTCATCATTAAATAATTCCTTAATATTCTTGTTTTTTCTGGCTAAGATTAATACTCTATAATCAGGATGATGCAAATAAATATTTACTATTAACTCTTTAACCTTTAGAACCTCATCATCAAACCCAATAAACTGAATTGGTTTTTCTACACTTTTTTCCGAAATCAATTCTTTTTTAATTTGCATGGGATTTTTCATAACAAACTTCCCACTATAATCAATAAGTTCTTTACTATTACGATAAGTTCTCGAAATATATAAAATCTTCGCATAAGGAAAATACTTTTGAAAATTATAAATATAACTTATTTTAGAACCGTTAAATGCATAAATAGACTGCCAATCATCACCGACTGCTACTATCTTAGCATGATTTTTTATAATAATATTGTTAACTAAAGTGTATTTATCCTGTGATATATCCTGATACTCATCAATAACTAAATACTTAAAATTTAACTCTTTATCATTAGCGCGACTAATATATTTATTAGCATAATAAATCATATCAGGAAAATCAAATTTATATTCATTCGGACTACTAAACAAATATTTTTGATAATACTTATAAAAATCCCATATAAAACGATATTGTATCTCACTAGTATCTTGTTCATCTTGACTAGTGAGCCTACTTAAGCAATCTTTAATTATTGTCTCGGCTTTAGTCCTGTTAACTGATGATTTTATCTTTTCAATACAATTAAAATAAAGATTTCTTAAATTATAAACTTGCCCTAAAGAATGTCTATCTAAAAGTTTACTTATTATTTCTCGGTTATCTATTTTTTCTAATTTAAACCCAAGATATTCTAATGATGTTCTTAAATTACTAAGTAAATTTTGTCCTTCATTATAATCAAGACCAATGAATTTATTGTGATGAGCCTTGTGATACTTAATTTTCTCTAACATATTCTTTTTATAACGATTATATTTACCATCTTCAACCTCAGATAATCCAAAATATTCAATATAAATTTCCTCATTACCAAGATAAATTGTAAAATCAGGGTGATAAGGTTTATTATTATCTAATAACTCTGGATATACTTTTTCATAGTCATAAGAAATATTGTGCATAAAAAGGAAGTTAGCAATCATTGCTTCGCCTTTAGACTTAACAAGCTCATTTTTTATTGTATAAATATTTTCTTGATTATAATCATGTTCTAATTGCATTTTAATATGGCTATCTAAATCTGTAATTTGCGAAATACGATAATCTTTATAAGCCTTAAAAAATTCCTCATAAGAATCATAATTTATATAATTTTTCTTGAAAAATTCACCAAACTTTACTAAATTATCCTGACTAAATACTTCAATAAGTTTCTTTAAGCTATTCTTTTTTGGAAAAAGTCTGGTAGTTAAATACTCTAAAAAAATTTTATTTTTAGTATTATCATCAACCACACTACATTTTCTATCTTTAAAAATAGAACGAATATACATAAGTCCAAGTGAGTGAAAAGTTGTAACACAGGCTGGTATTCCAAAATCTAGGCGAATTCTTTTATCTAATTCTTCTGTTGCTTTCTTAGTATAACTCATGACGCATATTTCTTTAGGATTAATTCCACAAATATCAACTAAATATTTTACTTTCGCTGCCATGGTCGTAGTTTTTCCTGTACCAGCACCTGCAATAATTAAAGAATAATCTTCATCACTTAAAATTGCCTTTATTTGTTCTTCATCTAACTTAATATTATCATCTATACCACTATACATTGTTTCAAAATATAATTTATATTTCTTATATTTTTCTTCTAAAATCTCGTTGTTATAATTATCTAAATTAAAATTTCTTGGTTTTACTTCTTTTCTAGTTGTGGCATCTATATACTTAGAAATATACTCTCTATTATGATATTTCTCTAAAAAAACACTACTACTATTCATCGTTATACTTCCTATTCTAAAAATATCCTACCATATATTATTAATTTATACTAGAGTATGTTATGATATTTATAGAAATGGAGTAACTATGGAAGTTAAAAATTTAAATAAATATTTTAGTGAAATAATTTTAAGAAGAGGTTATGATTACTTTAAAAATAATAAAGTCCAAGAAATTCATAAATCTGGTAATATTTATGAAGCCTTGGTAAAAGGTTCTTTAGAATATAAAGTTACTATTGATATGACAAATGATGATTATAACCTATCATGTACTTGTCCTTATGGTGATCATTGTAAACATGAAGCTGCTGTTTTGTATTGTTTAAAAAACGACAGTGCCAAAGTAATAACCGGTAGTATCCAAAGTGAATTTGATAACTTATCATCATTAGAGAGATTTCAGAAAGATTTAGAAAAATCTATTAAAGCTCTAAATCATAAGTATAGTGAGTATGATTACTATGATGAATATGATTATTATCATGATGATGAACCCGAAATGACTGAAGAAGAGGAAGCTAGCCAATATAATGACTTTGCCAATACTATAAGATGTTATATAACCCGTAGTATTAAAGAGGCTAATAATGATAATGACTATTTAATTGCCACTTTTAAATTACTCTTAAACGCTGTTGATAATTGTAGTCTGACTACATATAACTATTCTAGTATGGACCTTTATTCCATATTAATTACTGCTTATAAAAAGCAATTAGAAGATAAAGATATATTTGCTAGAATCTTGTCAACTTTAGTTGATTTACGCACTAAAAAAGACCATTATTTTTATGACGATATAGATTCGGCTTTGTGTGAAAATATATCAACTAAATGGCAAGCTGAGTATTTAGTTTCTTATTTTAATGACTTAGAAAAAATCTTAGAAAAAGATATATTTAAAAAGATAACTATTATTTATAATTTCATTGATAAAGAAAAGGCTCTAAAAGAAGCAGAAAAAGATGAATATTTAACAGATAGAAAAATAGTAGATTGGCTCTTAGATACTTATAAGGATAATATTCCAAAACAAATAGAAATTCTAGAAAAATATTGTCGTAAAGCTAATGGTTGGCATATTACAAATTATTTTGAAAAACTCTTAGAACTTTATAAAAAGACTGATATTCAAAAATACCAAAAAATTTTATTAGATTGCTTTTATAAAAGACCATCTTATGATAAATATTTAGAAATTAAGAAAACCTTAATTAAAGAGGAATGGAATAAAATTAAACCGGAAGTTCTTAGTAAAATTAAAAATAATACTAACCTTTATTGTGATATTTGTCTTGAAGAAAAAGAATACAGCAATGTTTTAGATGTCTTAAATAAAAGTTCAATCGATTTTATCGGTATATATATAGATAAGTTAGCTACCATTTATCCAGAAGAATTATTGAAACTTTATACCAAAAGATTAATTGATTATATTAATGATGCTAAAGGACCATCGGCTTATAAAAAAGTTGATGATTACCTTAACTATCTTTTAAAATTTCCAAATGGTAGAGATGAAGTATTAAATCTTATTAATTATATTAAAGTTAATTTTCCTACTAGAAAATCTTTCCAAACCGAAATGGAGTTCTATAAAGATACTTATTTATAAAATTTATGATACAATTATACATAGTTAGGAGGTCGAAATTGTGAGTGAGAAAGAATTAGATTCGAGTGTTAATGAATATGAAAGAAAATATAAAACTAGTAATTATGTAAAACAATTACAATGGGATATGGCTATTGGCCTTCAAGAAGTAGATAATTTAAATCCTTCTAAATACTTAGAAAAATTATTAAAAAAAGAAATAGAAGGTAATTTAACTATAGAAGAGGTAAAAAAAGAATTAAAAGAATACTATATTGAAAAAGAAAACAAAAAAGAAATAAATCATAGTGAATTAGAATGCGATTTTGTATCAACTAGAATAGTTGAATTATTAAATAAAGATAATTTTAATTTATCAGTTGATTATTTAAAATATGTTCATAAATTTTTATTTCAAGATGTTTATGAATTTGCTGGCGAGTTCAGGAAAATAGATTTTTCGAAACATGAAAAAATACTTAACAATGATTCTGTAGCCTACGGAGATTGTACTACTTTAACGGCATCATTAGAATACGATATATCCAAAGAATTAGAAAAAAATTACGAAGAAATGAACATAGTAGAGGTTATTAATAACATAACTAACTTTTCTTCTAATATCTGGCAGGTACACCCTTTTCGAGAAGGTAACACTAGAACAACGGCTTTATTTATTGAAAAATATTTAATTAGTTTAGGTTATAAAGTGAATAATACTTTATTTAAAGATAAGTCAGTTTATTTTAGAAATGCTTTAGTGCGAAGTAATTATTTTAACAATTATTTAAATATAAAAGAAGATAGTAGTTATTTAGTTAAATTTTACGAAAATTTGTTATTAGGTAAGAACAATAATTTACATTCAAAGGACTTAATAGTAGAACAACTATTTGATAAAAAAGATTAAATAGTTGATTTCAATCAAATTCTTTGGTATATATATTGATATGAGGAAAAAATGTTAAATCATTTTTGCGTGGAGTCTATATTGAACAAAACTATAAGATATTTATTCTAGATATAATATTTTGTTGGTTCAATATGGAATCCTATTTTTTTATTTTTCTTTGCAGGATAAATTAGTTAAATTGAATCTCTGTCAGGTTTTTCAGCAGCATCGTTTCTCTTTTCTAATTTTTTAAGCACTTAAACTTTAGGAATAACCCTTTTAAAACAATAGCACTTTTTTCTTTTAAACATACAATATTTTAGGTGATAAATATGTCTAAAAAGATTGTGATTGATAGTGGACACGGTGGCGAAGATGGGGGTGCTAGCGGCAACGGAATTGTTGAAAAAGACTTAACTTTAAAAATTTCTAAATATATGCAACAAAGATTTGACGAACTAGGTATCCCTAATCAAATGACTAGAACCGAAGATATAACTTTAAATCCAACTGATAGGGTTAATAAAGTTTTAAGTTTTTATGGCGACGGTAAAGATGTTATTGTTTTGTCAAATCATATTAATGCGGGTGGTGGTGATGGTTTTGAGATTGTTTATGCTCTGCGTAATAACGATACTTTAGCGCGTAAAATAACTCAAGAAATAGAAAATACGGGGCAAAATGTGCGCAAATATTACCAGCGTCGTCTACCTAGTAATTCTTCTAAAGACTATTACTATATAATAAGAGAAACTCCCAATACCGAGGCTCTCTTAGTAGAATATGGTTTTCTAGATTCAACTGGCGATGATGTATCCCAATTAAAAAATAATTATGAGGAGCTAGCCGAGGCCGTTGTCAAAGCCGTTGCCTCCTATATTGGTGTACCTTATACTTCCAAAACGGATGAGTATTACACGGTTGTAAAAGGCGATTCCCTATGGAGTATTGCTAATAAATTTAATACGACAGTTGCCAACTTAAAATCACTAAATAACCTTTCTTCTAATCTTTTACAAATCGGTCAAAAATTAAAAATAAACGCTACTAAAGTAGATCAACCTAATGAATATTACACGGTTAAGAAGGGAGATACCCTATATTCCATAGCCGCAAAAAATAATTTATCCGTTGCCGAACTAAAAGCTTTAAATAACTTGACATCTGATAACTTATCCGTTGGTCAAACCTTATTAACCAAGAAAACCCCGAAAGAAAATACTAATGTTACTACTTATACGGTAAAATCTGGTGATACTTTGTATTCTATCGCTAAAAAATATAACACCACTGTAAATGCTATAACTACCCTAAATAACCTAACTTCTAATAATCTTTCTATCGGTCAGACCTTAAAAATTCCCGTATCAACACAAAATACTACGGAAAAAACTTATACGGTAAAATCTGGCGATAATCTATATTCCATAGCCAGAAAATATAATACTACGGTAAGTGAATTAATTAATCGTAATAACTTAAAAACATCTAATCTTGCAATTGGTCAAGAATTAATAATACCCAATAATAATAGTTAAAAATATTTAAAAATCTGGTATAATTAAATTAATAATAGTAATAGTTTAGGGTGAGTAAAATGGCAAAACATGAAACCAAATATAATAAATATGCTAAAAGCATTTTCGCAAACTTAATTACAGTTTTAATATTTAATACTGTAATTATTTGTTTGTACATAAAATATTGTAAATCCTTAGATACTTCATCAGATCCTAACCTTCATAGACTTTATACCCTTATTTTTGGTGTTATAGTAGTGACTCTAGTTTTTATTAATATAAGCTTTCTGTTTGGCCAAATTATGGCTAAAATTAATATTAAAAGAATTAATAAAAAAATCGAAAAACAGAATAAATATCTCTATTATCGGGAGTTACCAAATCATTTTGGAATTGGTGTTAATACCTTACTAATAGATTCTAAAATCGAAAATGAAAAAGACATCGTTGCTGTTATCCTCGATTTATGTGCTAAAAAATATTTAAAACTATTTAAATTAGGAAATAAATATTTTATCAAAGTATTAAATTATCAAAATGATCAGCTTTTAGAAAACGAAAAGTATATAATGCAATATATTTCTCAAAATAAAGTTAAAGATATTAACTATAATGAATGGTATAGATTATGTTTAGAAGATGGAAAAAAATTAGATTTATATACTGATTCTCAAGAAAAAAAGAATAATTTTAATTTTTTGGAAAAATTTGGGACTGTCGGTAATATTATCAAAAATATAATAGTTCTATTAATTAGTATCTTAATGACCATAGCTACTCTTGAGGTAGATAACCCCTATAGTATAATCTCGGCCATCTTTTCCGGAATAGTATGCTTTATAATGCTTAGTTTTATGGCTCAACTTGTCTACAGTGCCTTATGTTTTATCGTTTATTCTCTCCAAGAAGTAATTAATGCGGGTATTAACTCTTATAATGAAGAAATGAGAAATAATTTAAAAAGAACCCCTAAAGGGATAGAAGAATATTATAAATTAAAATCCTTTGCTAACTTCTTAGATGACTTTGGGGCTTTTGCAGGGAAAGAACCCGAAGAGATAATATTATGGGATTATTACCTTTCTTATGCCCAAGTTTTTGGTTTAACCGAAAAAATAATGAAGACTGGTTATAATAAACTTATAAACAATTCTTCATTTAATATTGATGATATTAATAATCTAACTTTAGATAATATTTATTTAAATAGTCCTAAAGACTAATATAACTCTACACATACTCCCGAATCAGGTTTATAAAAGCAATGGTTCTTATATCTTCCTGCTAGAGCCTGATCATACCATTTATTTTTGCAAGAATCGCCAGTTTTCGGAGCATAAAACCATAAAGCATGGGTCGCCGGATAGAAATATTCTCCCCTTAAAACTCTTTTGGCTAAATCTTTTTCTTTAGTAGTCGCACCTCCTTGAAACAAACTAGATTTTGTCCCACTAAACTGATTTTTTTGATAAATAGCATCAGTAATAGTGCGAATATCTTTAAAAGTTAGACAGTTGGCAATAGCTCTATTAATAACAACATTACCAACCATCAGCATCCCCAGATTACCTTCCGCTAAAGCCTCAGCCCGCATAATTCTAGCCAGTAAATCTAGTTCCTTCGTCGTATAATTAATTAACATAAAAAATCACCTATAAAATTATATGCTCCAAAATAAAACTCATTATCTTTTAATTACTATCTTTTTTTAACCATCTATGCTAAAATCAAGATAAGAAAAAAGAGAACGATTTGTTCTACTTTTAATAAGTTAAAGGAGTGTTTATAATGAATTGGTTTTTAACTTTTATGTTTATTTTTTATATTGGCTGTACTTGTGGTTGGATTATGGAGTTGTTTTTTAGACGAGCCGTTTCCGGTAAATGGGTAAACCCCGGATTTCTAGTTGGCCCTTACTTACCAATATATGGTTTTGGTCTAACGACCTTAACGGCTATTTACTTAATATTTCATAATTTAAATGTTCACCCAATTGTTGTTATTTTACTAATGGGCGCTACGATGACTCTCATTGAGTTTATTGGCGGTTTGTCATTTGTAGATGGGAAGGGACCAAAACTTTGGGATTATTCCAATGAATGGGGAAACTACAAAGGAATAATCTGTCCGTTATTTTCGGCTATCTGGACTGGTATTGCCGCTCTTTATTACTTCTTACTGGCTCAACCTATCCTAAATGGCCTAAAATGGTTTTCTAATAACCTAGCCTTTTCCTTTGTCCTTGGTGTTTTCTTTGGGGTTATCGTTATTGACTATGTTTATTCAACTAACTTATACCATAAGATTAAAAAGTACGCTAAAGATAATGATATTCCAGTTAAATTAGAAGAATTAAAAGTATCTATCCGTGAACACCAAGAAAAAGCAAAAGAGAAATATTCATTTATCTTACCATTTAATCAAAATATTTCTCTTAAAGAACATCTAGAAAAATATAAAAAACAAGTATCAGCCAGAGAAAAGAAGACTTTAAAATTATTTAAGAAACAAGAAAAAAAGGAAACTAAAAATAAAAGATAAGAGACTTATATAAAAAGTAACCGTGGTTATTTAATTAATAACTTTTGACCAACACGAATGAGATTTGGGTTAGAACCTATAATCTCTTTATTTTTGCGGTAAAGTTCTTGCCATGTCATTTTATATTTTTTAGCAATCTTAGTTAAATTATCTTTTCTTTTAACAATATAATAAATATGCTTATCCTCATCATAATTTAATGAATATTCTTCAGGATCAAGTATTTTATTGGTTTTTAAATCTTTTACCCTTAAATGTAAGTGAATACCTGTTGCAATACCTGTCATCCCAGTTGTCCCAATAGCAGTATTCTTGTTAACCATTTGCCCTTTTTTTACTAAAATTTTATCTAAATGGGCATGCATAAATTCTTTATTTATTCTTGGATATTTAATTTTAACTGCTTTTGCCCCTGTAATTAAGCCAGTAAAAGTTACAATTCCTTCTTCGATTGCATACTGTTTTATTTTCTTCCTGTAAGTCCCATAATCAACGGCTTTATGTTTGTTACTAAACTTCTGGGTTATATAATGCCCTTTGTTATGAAAGATTAAATTACTTATTTTGCTCATTTTCCTCACCTCCTTTCATATTACTAAATTTATCCTTAATGATAGTCGGTAACTTAATACCCATAGCACTCCAATTTTCTAAAATACTTATTCCTTCATTAGCAATAAACATATAAATAACAATATTTCTTAAATAGCCATTATCTTTAAGTAAAATATCTAATATTTCTACTACTATAACTAAAATAATATAACCAATTTTCTTAATAATTCCCTTCGCCCCTACTTTACTACTTAACTTTCCCGTATAAAAAGCCCGCATTACCCCACTTAAATAATCTAAGACAATAAATATTAGTAAGGCTTTAAAAAGAGTATCGTATCCCGTTAGGATAGATAGAAAAAATGTATCATTCATAAATTCACCTCGTTATTTTATTTCTACTATATCTTATGTCACTTCATTTCAACTTCATAATTTCTTCGCCTAATTTTCATCAAAAACTTAGCACTCTCTAATTGACAAGTGCTAAAAAAAGCATTATACTTTATTTAGCATTCAAGAAATATGACTGCTAAAGCAAAAAGATAACACTAAATAATATATTTATACAAAAGGAGATAATATATATGAAGAAAAAAGCCTTTAAAGCGGAATCTAAAAAACTAATGGATTTAATGATTAATTCCATTTATACAAACAAAGAAATATTTTTAAGAGAGATTATATCTAATGCTAGTGATGCTATAGATAAACTACATTATATGTCTTTAACTGATAAAGATATCAAAGTAGATACTTCTAAATTTAATATTCATATTACCCCTGATAAAGTAAGTAAAACCTTAACTATCAGTGATAATGGTATTGGTATGACTGAAGAAGAATTAGAAAATAACCTAGGTACCATTGCTAAGAGTGGGTCAAGTGATTTTAAAGAAAATAATGAACATAAAGAAAATATTGATATCATTGGTAAATTCGGGGTTGGTTTCTACTCAGCCTTCATGGTAGCCAGTAAAGTAGAAGTTATATCTAAAAAATATGGTACTGATAAAGCCAGTAAATGGACTTCTAGTGGTATAGATGGTTATGAGATCGAACCGGCTACTAAAGAAAATTATGGTACTGATATTATTTTATCTTTAAAAGATGATACTGAAGATGAAAAGTATTCTAAGTACTTAGAAGAATATGAAATTTCAACTTTAATTAAGAAATATAGCGATTATATAACTTATCCAATTACTATGTATGAAACTCATAAGCATTTAAAACCTAAAAAAGATGAAAAAGATCCTGATGAGTATGAAGAACATACCGAACTTGCTACTTTAAATTCTTTAATTCCTATTTGGAAGAAAGATAAATCAAAAATAACTGATGAAGAATATAATACTTTCTATAGTGATAAATTCTTTGATTATGAAGAACCAATTGCTCATATTCATACTAAGGCTGAAGGTACTATCGAATATACTTCCCTAGTTTATATTCCTTCTCATGCTCCTTTTGATTACTATACAAAAGAGTACGAAAAAGGTTTACAACTATATTCTAATGGCGTTTTAATTACAGATAAATGTTCTGATTTATTACCAGACTACTTTAGTTTTGTTAAAGGTGTTGTAGATTCACCTGACTTATCTTTAAATATTTCGAGAGAAACCTTACAACAAAATCGTATCTTAAAGACTATTGCTAATTCTATTGAAAGTAAGATTAAAAAAGAATTAGAAACTATGCGTGATGAAGACCGTGCTAAATATGAAAAATTCTATACGGCTTTTGGTATGCAAATAAAGTATGCAGTATATAATAATTATGGTATAGATAAAGATAAAGTAAAAGATTTAGTAATGTTTATTTCATCAAACGATAAAAAATATACAACCTTAAAAGAATATGTTAGTCGTATGAAAGAAGACCAAAAAGGTATATTCTATGCCTGTGGGGAATCTGTTGATAAGATTGACTTGTTACCACAAGTAGAAGCCGCTAAAGAAAAAGGTTATGAAATTCTATACTGCACTGAATATGTTGATGAATTTGCTCTTATGACTTTAAGAAGTTATGAAGAAAAAGAATTTAAGAATGTATGTAGTGAAAATGCTAATTTAGAAACTGAAGAAGAAAAGAAAGAATTAGAAGAAAAGAATACTGAGGCTAAAGAAATGTTTACCTTCATGCAAGAGTCTATACCAGATGTTAAAGCTATTAAATTTACTAATAAATTAAAGAATCACCCTGTATGCTTATCCAGTGAAGGCGATATTTCCGTTGAAATGGAAAAGACTATGAAAAATATGCCATTTGATAATGGGGTAACGGCTAACAAAGTCTTAGAAATAAATGAAAATCATGAAATTGCTAAGAAGATTAAAGACTTATATGCTAATAATAAAGAAGAATTAAAGAATTATACTAAGATTTTATATGCTGAGGCTAGATTAATCGAAGGCTTAAGTATTGAAAATCCAACCGAAATAAGCAATTTAATTTGTGAATATCTTGCTAAATAAAGGAGGTCTTTGTGTCTTATAAAGATTTAATAAACCGTAGTATGCCTGAAAGAAATGGCTTTGATGAATTATTTAACTTTAACTTAATAATAATTATTATCTTAAGTATAATGGATATCTTTATTAATAATATTTATTTAAGTTTAGCCCTAGTTTTTAGCATTGCTATTCTAATATTTAGAGTAGTATCTAAAAATGTTAAACAAAGAAGAAAAGAAAATAATATCTATGTTAAGATAATAAGTTATCCTAAAAAGAAATTTAAGTTATATATAGATATAATTAAAAACTATAATAAAGCCTTATATAAAAGATGTCCAAAGTGTCATCAAGTATTAAAATTACCTTTAAAAAAAGGTACGCATACGGTTAAATGTCCAGAATGTGGTAATTCTTTTACCGTAAAATGTAATCGTAATGAAGTTGTTAAGGCTGAGATAGTAAAGTAAAAAGATTGTTAGGTTTAGATTAAAACATCTAACAATTTTTTTGCTATAAAATTTATATATATGTATAAATTAATAATCTTTATATGATATACTGGTGCTGGAGGGTTACATTATGGAAGATAAATATACTTTTGAAACAACTTCTTCTTCTGAAATGAATTTAGTTGTAAGTAGACACAAATTAGTATTAGCCTTGGAAGAGTTAAGTAGATGGCGTCGAGATTTATGTAAGGGATATGATAATAATATTCAGTATTTATGTGAAGGAAAATTATATAATCAACAAGATATGTTTAGAAATCAAGAGATACCTAGAGACGAAAATGGCTTTATTAAAGATAGTAAAACCATTTATGAAGTAAACGACATAATAGACAACATTGATAATATACTATATGATGTTAAAGATTTATTGGATTAAAAAAGAGAACTTAACTAACAGGGTGTTAAATAGTTCTCTTTAATTTTAATTAGTTTTTACTACGAATGGGTCATTAATAGTGCCAATTCCACCAGATATTTCAATATCAGATTTTAACGAAATAACAGGTTTAAACATCATGTCCCAATTTACCCAACACCAATCACTTACCCGACCAATATTATAGCAAATATTATATGCAGTCTTATAATAAGAACTAAATAAAGATGGCGACATAGTCCAATAAAAATTTTCTGAATATGTCCATGACAATGTGTTTAAAATACTTGCATTTAATCCAGAATACATTAACTCATCATATGTAATTAGTCCAATAGGATAGGCTAAAGATTTATTACCTGTGTTTGAATTGTTAGTCGTAAAAAAATCATTTTCATTATTACAATTAAAGCTAGCAATGTTATTCCATAAATTATAATTTGATTCATATTTTGTATCTACATTTGTTTGAACCCCGTTGCCTTGACTATTACTAGCTAAATTTCTATTGTTACAAAATCCATTATCAGCCACATATAAGTTGAAGCCATTGGTTAAAATTTTTTGCTTATACCATGTATCGAGTCTAGATTTTATAGTTGAATCATTTTCATTTTTATTAATATTTTCTTTTGATGTAATATCTTTTCCATATTTATAACCAGTAAATGCAGGAGAATCCCACCCGCCATTAAATTGCGAATTATAAGTTGTATTAGAATCGTCATTGTAATACATAATTCTAATTGAATTATCGCCGTTAATTCTGATGATTTGCCAAGTCATATCAGCAAATTTAACAAAATTGTTTTTTACATTGCCTCTATAGTAATAAGTAACCCCATAATTATCACTTGATTTATAAAGTCCCTTGTCTGATTTATCGCTTTCATTAATTGATTGACCATATGTAATGACATTTAATTTATAGTTAATTGCAGGATAGTCTTTTCCATTTAGATTTATATTCCCGTTTGATTTTTCAGCACCAATTACTTTATATATAAGCGTTCCGCTTGTTGAATATCCGCTCGATATTTTTCCAGAAGCGTCAAATTGAACTTTCTCATCATGTATAAAAAAATTGTTGTTGCTGTTGTTCCAGTCTATTTCGGTTGGGTCTATTTCTACAAAGCTTTCAAGGTTAAAAATTCCTGTTTGGTTATTAAAAGAATAATTACTCGCTAAATGCGGTAAAGTATCAAATTTACTAGTGCCACTCGTAGCCTCGTCGCTCTTTATTGCTTTCTCATCAAGTTTGGTAACTGTAAGATATGTAGTTGCAACATTATGTTTTTCTTCCCAGTTAATAATTGGAGCCGTTTTGCTTAAGTCGGGTGTTCCTTTTGATTCAATTTTAGAAATTGCTGTTTCTGGACTACTTTGATATTCATTAGCCAGTATCGCATCATGTAAAGTTGTATAACCTTCATCTACAGGACTCCAACTACTAGGTTGCGCTTTAACAACAATTTTAGATTTCAATGTCTTAGTTTCGTTATTTAAATCTTCCATCGTTGTATCATAATCAATCCAAACTCTTAAAGTATAATCTTCACTATCGCTACTACCTAAAGAACCCTTGGCTAAAATATGACTTTCAATACTCCCCTCATTTACCGTATCTGTTGATTCATAATCACTTAATTTTTTAATCTCTTCATTATTAATCATCACATTTAAAAATTTACTAGATAAAGTAGTTCCTTTTAAACTTTCTAAATTAACTGTATAACTGGCAAAAATATCACAAGTATTAGTAATGGTAAAACTAAATGGTGTTAACTTTTTACCTTTTTCATTAGTTATGGGATAGGCATTTTCTAAAGAAATATTGTTCTTTTGACTAGTAATTTCTACATTAAAACACTTCGTTGTTGCCGTATTAACGCTATCTTGCGTATTTATAGTTTGCCATAGAGAATAGCTCGTTCCTATAAATATAGTTAATATAAAAATTATAATAGTAGAAATTAATAAAATTCTTGATTTAGACTTCATATTTTGCTCCTTATGATACTAATATCATACCATTGTGCAACTTTGGGTATAAGTATCACCTTGGTATAATTTTGATATGGAAGTGATACTATGAATATGACATTGCGTATGGCAATAGACTTATATAATGATTTGAAAAAGATAGCCTTAGAAGAAGAAAGAAGTATAAATGGCGAAATTTGTTACATACTAAAAAAGTATATTGAAGAATATAAAAAGGATAAAGAAAAATCTAAATAGAGCATATAATAATTATTAGAAATATTAATAAATTTCTTATTAACACTATGTGTTATTTTCTTTTATAAATTAATTAGCACTCACACTTGACAAGTGCTAAAAAATGAGTATAATTAATACTCGAAAGGGGAATGTATATGTTTAATAATAATCCAGAAGAAAATGAAAATGTATTAGAAAAATATGGTCGTAATATAAATGAAGAGGTCAAGAAAAGAAAAATTGACCCTGTAATTGGTCGTGATGAAGAAATTAGAAGTATAACTAAAGTCTTATCGCGTAAAACCAAGAATAATCCCGTCTTAATCGGAGAACCAGGCGTTGGTAAAACTGCTATTGTCGAAGGCCTTGCACAAAGAATCGTTAAAGGCGATGTACCAAGTACCTTAAAAGATAAAACAATTTGGGAACTTAATATGGCATCCTTAATCGCAGGTGCTAAATACCGTGGTGAATTTGAAGAAAGACTAAAGAAAGTTTTAGATGAAATCAAGAAGAGCGAAGGTAACATCATCATGTTTATTGATGAAATTCACATGATTGTTGGTACGGGGGCAATTGAAGGTGCCATGGATACTGGTAATATCTTAAAACCAATGCTTGCGCGTGGTGAAATTCATGTTATCGGTGCCACTACCTTAAATGAATATCGTAAATATATTGAAAAAGATGGTGCCCTAGAACGTCGTTTCCAAAAGATAATTGTTCATGAACCAACTCTTGAAGATACAATAACTATCTTAAGGGGTTTAAAAGAAAGATTTGAAATCCATCATGGTGTTACTATTCAAGATAAAGCCTTAGTAGCAGCCGCTACTTTATCTAACCGTTATATAACTGATCGTTATTTACCAGATAAAGCCTTAGATTTAGTAGATGAGGCTTGTGCTACTATTAGAGTTCAAATGGATAGTGTTCCTACTAACTTAGATGAACTTACCAGAAAAATTATGCGTCTTGAAATCGAAAGAGAAGCCATTAAGAAAGAAAAAGATGAATTATCTCTTCGTCGTAAAGATGAAATTGATAAAGAATTATATGACTTAAAACTTCAAGAACAAGATTTAAGAAGTGCTTGGGAAAAAGAAAAAAATCTTAATGAAAACATTAAGAATAAAAAACAAGAAATATCTAAAGCCAAATTTGATTTAGAAACGGCTGAAAATCGTTATGATTTAGAAACTGCTGCTCGTCTTCGTCATGGTACTATTCCAAGATTAGAAAAAGAACTAGAAGAACTAAATAGTAAAGAAAAATCGCGTATTCTAAGTGATGTTGTAACTTCTGATGATATAGCAAATGTCATTAGTAAATGGACTAATATTCCTATTGCTAAATTAATAAGTAGTGAAAAAGAAAAACTTTTACACTTAGAAGAAAACTTAGGTAAAAGAGTAAAAGGTCAAAAAGAAGCCTTAAGATTAGTAAGTGAGGCTATCATTCGTAGTCGTAGTGGTATTAAAGATCCTAACCGTCCAATTGGGTCCTTCATCTTTCTAGGACCAACTGGTGTAGGTAAAACCGAAGTAGCTAAGGCTCTTGCTTATGAACTATTTGATGATGAAAAACACATGATTAGAATTGATATGAGTGAATATATGGAAAAATATTCTGTATCTCGTCTAGTCGGGGCTGCTCCAGGGTATGTTGGGTATGAAGAAGGCGGTCAATTAACCGAGGCTGTTCGTCGTAATCCTTATAGTATTGTTCTATTTGATGAAATCGAAAAAGCCCATCCTGATGTTTTAAATCTATTATTACAAATCTTAGATGATGGTAGATTAACTGATTCTAATGGTCGTACAGTTGACTTTAAAAATACTATAATTATTATGACTTCTAATGTTGGTAGTGAATATATCTTAAATAACGAACCAGAAAAAGTAGAACAAGAATTACATAAATACTTTAAACCAGAATTTATTAACCGTATTGATGAAGTAATTATGTTTAATAAATTAACTAAAGAAGTATTATCTAGTATTTTAGATAAATTAATCAAAGAAATAGAAACTCGTCTAAAAGACTTAAATCTAACTATAACTTTAACACCTGCCGCTAGAAATTACTTTGTTGAAAATGGTTATGATGAATATTACGGAGCAAGACCATTAAAGCGTCTAGTAAGTAGAGAACTAGAAACTGTCCTTGCTAAACAATTAATCGAAAATACTGTTAAACCCAATGCTAAATTAGAAGTTGATTATCAAAATGATAAGATAATAATTAATCAAAAATAGTTAAAATATATTGTAACTAGAGTAGAGTATAATCTCTACTTTTTTGGTTATCCTATAAATGGTGATTATATGAAATTATTGATTTTATTTATACTATCATCTCTTATTTTAACTAGTCCTGTTCTTGCTTATGAAGTAAAAGAAAGTACTGATAAATATACTTATAAAATAGACATTTATGAAACCCCTTTTCCTAATGTTAATAAAAAGATTAAAGATTGGTTAGATGAAAAGTTAGAAGAATTTAAACAGTATGAAAACTATAATGAAATAAAAAATGACTTTTATACTGATTATGAGTTACACGAATATAATGGTATTTATTATTTACAATATTTTATATATAGTTATACTGGTGGTGTTCATTATTTTCTAATAAATAACCAATTTACTTATAATAAGCGTGGTGAAATTCTAGAATTAAAAGATTTCTTTAATAATGATAATTACTTAGAAATACTTTCTAAATTAAGTTATGAAGAATTAATAAAAATAGGCGCTAATGAAGATAAAAATTGGTTAAAGGAAGGGACTAAACCAATACTAGAAAACTTCTCTTTATATTATTTTGATAAAGAAGGTTTACATTTAACTTTCCCACCATATCAAGTAGCACCTTGGGCAAGTGGACTAATTAAAATAGTAATTCCTTCTTCAAAGTTGATAAATTTAATAAAACCTGTGGATAACTAACGACTTATCCACAGGTAAAAAGCAATTTTTCCTTGCTAAAATCATATATTATGTATTATAATGGAAGAGCAAAGGAAAAATTAGGGACATAATATAGTGGTAGTATGACGGTCTCCAAAACCGTTCGCGAGGGTTCAAATCCTTCTGTCCCTGCCATTAAGATTTAATCGAGTTAAATCTCGTTAAAATATATTAATCGATATTTAAAGGGAGTAACTTATGGAGTTTAAAGAATATAATAATCCAGAAGAAAATGATTTTGATGTTAAAAGCAGTTTAGGCGCTATTAATAAAACAATAAGTACTAAAAACATTTACCAAGACCAATTACTCGAGTTAATTGGAATACTAGAAGATGTAAATGAAGAAGAGCTAATGGAAGATTATGGTATTACTCTACAAGAATATTATGCCCCAACTGCTGAAACTATAAGAAAAGTAGTTGAAAAAACTAGCCAACTATCAACTGGTAGGGGTAGATAAACTTATTTACCGTTTTTATGAAATTATTACAAGAGAATTCTATAACAGAGTTCTTTTTTATTATGGCATAAAAAATAATTAAAGTCCTAGAGTATTCAATTAAATTAAAAATAATATTTCTAAATATGATAATAAGTAATGATGTTTCCAAATTTTTACTTCATTAAACAAGAATATGATATAATAGCGCCAAGAAAGGAATTTTAACTGATGAACAAAAAGCAAAAGATAATTTTAATTGTCTGTGTAACCCTTGCCATATTAGCCGTTGTTTTTTACTTTTTTGTCTACAATCCTAAAAATAGTTTAGGAGAAAAGTGCCAAACAGCTTACAATCTAAGTCATTATGAATATAGTGATGGCTTTAAAATTGATATTCCTGAGAATAGTTGCTTTGTAAACACTTGTTGTATGATTGGCCATAGGTTTAGAACTCATGAAAATTATGACTCTTTAAATACTAAACTTCAAAAAATTGTAGATAACTATAATTCTAACAATAGCGACCGTCAGATTTCTTATACGATTGAAAAACATTTATGGTATAACGAGTACACCATAGGATATTAAAATTAAGTAAGGAGCCCGTGATATGCTCCTTTTTTCATGGTTTAATAAAAACTACTTAAAGTTATTTTAAGGTGGCACTTTAGAAATGTCCTGAATTATTGCAAGAAAACCATATTCTACTATTGTTTTGATCTATTTTAACCAAAGTGCTAATCTCCCCAAAACCTGATGTCGTAAGTTCAAATCTTACATTTCCTGCCATGAAAAATAACGCAATTTTGCGAGTTATATATATATTTAAAATCCAAAGTTGGAATTTTTTTCTTCAAATAATTTACTATTTGAAATTATTATATTAAAATAATCAGCTAATAAAATAGCTGATTAAAAAACAAATCTTATAAATAAAACTAGATGTTAATTATTTAAATTTTCTCTTACTTTAAATAAAATCTGATAATAATCAATCAAATTTGTTCTTTTTTAATATACAATAACAACTGATTGATAATATCCATAGTTTCATTAATATATAATCTCACATCAATTTCTATATTATTATCTTGTTCTATATTTGAGATGCTAAATTTTAATAATTTTTCCTTTATTATTAGGGCTGATTCTTTTTCTTCTGAATTTTCAAGTTCGTCATTGTTTTTTGTTAAAATACCAACTAATGCATTATATTCATCAACTGTAAGACTCATCTTAATTTGTGGTGCCCTTTTTGCATATGCCATACTATTAATTTCTTCTAACTTTTATATTCATAAAATTTTTAGTTATTATTTTAGGTGCTCTTGATTTAACTTTTCTAAAGCGCTTTTAAGAGCCTTTGAAATTTTTATGCCTAAAGATGAACTATTTTCTAAAATAGATATTATTTCATTAAATATAAAAGTATATATTATTAATGTTCTTAAACTATTTATAGCTAACTTTACTTCTTCTTTTGCATATTGGGAAAAATATTTATAAATATTAATATATATCATAACCAGTCCACTGTTAATCGTTAGTATTTTACCGCATTTATGAGTATTTAGTAATTAAAAAGAAGTAAGTTTTTCATACAGGCACCCCTTTTAAGCTGACGAAGAAATTTTCTTTTAATAAATTTACTATTTTTGTATTTATAATAAGTTCAAAAGTGTCTTTTACTTCTTAATTCTTACTAACGCCTTGTCTTCTTCATGAACTTCTATCTCTCCATCAAAAGTACTAGTTAAATTATTACCAAAACCAATCTTAGGACTTTGATATACTTTAAGAAATAACTGAATTAACTTTTCAACTTCCTCTAGGCTATAATTAGTCATCTTAGCTATCTCTTTTAAAGAATACGCTTTATCTAAATGACCATACTTCATAATAATAATTATAACTAAATCATTATTTAAAATATCATTAACTTCATTTAAAATTCTATTAGTCTTAATAAAATAAACTAGTTTTTTATTATCCTCATTTTTCCAAGTGCTTTCTAAGACACCATTAATATTTTTAAAAATAAAGGCAAGAGCTTTTTGTATATCACTGGTTAGTTTCATCTTAGAAACTCTAAGCTTTCCTCTCTCATCATAAATAGAGTTAAGTAATTCTTGATATGATATCGGTAAACTTCTTTTAGCTTCATCGACTTGTTTTTTATCATAACTCTCAAAATTAGTATAGAAATTATCTGCATTGTTCTCCAAAGCTGTCCGTTCTTTCTTACTATCTTCTTGTATTTGCAAATTATTTTTTATTTTAACAACAAGATAATTCATTTTTCGTTCACTGTTTTTACTTAAAACATTAACAATAATCTTTCCATTCGAGTCATAAATACCAGCTATAAATTGTTGTTCTTCTAAATAAAGCTCCTTCACCTTAATATCAATTTCTTCCTTTGAAAAGCCATTAAAGCGATTATAAAAATTTTTCCTTTTTCTTCCGTAAGGAGCATCTAAAGCATATCTAGGTTTCAAATATCCCTTTATCTTCAAAATTAAATTAGGAATATGATTTTTTTCTTTACTTGAAAGTTCATAAAATTTGTTTGTAGGATTGCCATCCTTGTCATAAACACTAGCTAAAAATTGTTGATCTTTTAGTGGTAAATATTTTATTCTCTTATCAATTTCTTCTTTGGAAAATACTTTAAAACGATTATAGAAATTTTTCCTTTTTCTTCCGTAAGGAGCATCTAAAGCATATCTAGGTTTCAAATATCCCTTTATCTTCAAAATTAAATTAGTAATATGATTTTTTTCTTTACTTGAAAGTTCATAAAATTTGCTTGTGGGATTACCATCCTTGTCATAAACACTAGCTAAAAACTGCTGTTCTTTCAAAGATAATGCCTTTATTATTAAATCAACTTCTTCTTTAGAATACCCTTCCAAACGACTATATAAGTTCTTTACTTTTCGGCCGGTATGCAACTCAGACTTATTATTTATCATTTTTTTAATCTTAATAAGTAAATTTTTGATTTTCATTTTAGTTTTAATATCTAAAGTTCGATAGCTTTCTTTTGTGTTTCCCAATTCATCAAAACGTAAATCAAAAGTTACCTTTTCTTCTTCCGATAACCTCTTAATTGCTATTGCAATTTCTTCTTTAGAATAATCACTTAAAAGCTGATACAGAGTCGTTAAAGACCGTTCCTCTCCTAGTTCATCACTATTTTTATTAATAATATACTTAACTTTTAAAGCTAATGATTTAACTCTAAGTTTAGTATCCTTATCTAGAGTATAAAAGCCTGCTAAAGCATCACCATTTTTATCATAATATAAATGATAAAGTTCTTTATCATTAAGTGGCAAACAATTGATTGCCTTATCAATTTTCTCTTTTGAATGCATTCCTAATCTATGATAGAAATTTTTAGCACGACCATTAAATTTAGTTTCACTCCCTCTATTTAATTTAACAATAATTTTGCTCAATAAATTTGATATTTTACATTTTGTTTTATGATTTAAAGCTTCATAATCATCTCTAAGGTTTAAATCTTTATCATATCTTAAATAAAATAATTCTTGTTTTTCTTCTGATAATTCCCCTACTACTCTTTTTATTTCTTCTTTTGGAAATTTATTTATTTTTTCTGTGAGCGGTTTACGAGCTGCTTCCTTTTGCAAAAGCTTCATCATCTTCTTATTAATTAATTCATCTAAACTTCTAGCATATTCTTCATTTAAACCACTAAAACCATTTCTAACTTTTAAAGTAGTTCGATTGTATTTTAAAGTTAAAATATTTCTCTCTTCTTTTGGTAAATAAGAAATAATTCTCTTTATCTGAGATTCCGAATACCCCTCGAATATTTCCAACAAGCTTTTTTGGTCTTTCAAACCTTCTAAAGAATTAACTGATAATTTGCTAAGAATATTTAGTAAATAGGGATAAATATTATCTTTGAACTCTTTATTATCAAAAATTGTATCATCACTTTGTTGATAGTATATTTTTTTTAATTCAGCAATTTTACCTTGATAAGAAAGAGGCAATCTTTTAAGAGCCACATCAACTAAGGATTTATCAATACCTGAAAATAAACAATATATAACTTCTTCTTTTTCTTGTTTTACAATTCTTTCCAAATACTCGGGAATTACTTTCTTTAAAAGCTTATCTATTTTTTTTGAAGTACTACCATTTTCTAAGTAACTACCATCAGTCGCATATCTTTCTCTTAAAAGTTCAATCTCTTCAACTGATAGCATCTTAAGAGCTTTATCTACTTCATCTTTACTATAGCCTTCATAAAATTCATAAAGACTCTTCTGTTCAGTATCATCTAATCTAAAAGTATTTTTATAAACAACAAAATAAGCTTCTAATAATGTCCTAAGATTATTATTATTATAAATACTACTCTTCTTTATTTGTTCTAAATACTTACAAATGCCCCTACCTAATAACCTTAAGTTATCAGTATTTTTTACTAGCAAATCTATATCTGACAATCTTAAATCTACATTATTTTTATTTAAGAAATATAAAACATTCCTTAGTATCTTACTAAAAGAAGAAAAGTTTGAAATATCTATCTCTAAAGAATTAAAATATTTTTCTAAAGTATCATTAAGTTTTTCTTCTAAAGCTCCTCTACTAAGTCCAAGAAAGTTTTCTTCTAAATGCTGTCTTAAAATATTATTAAAATCATCTTTTCCCTTAGCTGTCTTAAGACTTTCATCAATAGCCTTATCGACTAAACTATCTATATCCTTTATCTCTAAGAAAGCAAATTTCTTCTTAAAGTCATATATTAACCAAGCAAACACCTTTCTTACTTCTTCTCTAGAGTAAGTATCTTGACTAGCAGCATCCTCAAGTTTTAATGAATTTTCATCTACTAAGTAATAAGATAATAACATTGTATTCAAATTAATATCTTTTCCCAAACTAGTTAACTTAATTTCCTTTAAGTATTTAAAAATTCCTTTTGCTAAAAGATAGGCCTGCTGGTTATTTTTAAGTAAACTATCAATATCATTACTCTTTAACTTAACATTATAATTATTTAAAAAGTCAAAGAACTTATTTATACCACGGCTAAAAGCTTCATAACTAGAAGTATTAATCACTAAAGTTTTAAAATAACTATTTAAAACATTTAAACTATCATTTCTAAGTTGTTTTCCAGTTTCCTGTCTTAATAATATCTCTAAATTATCTTTTAAATATTCGTATAATAAGAAATCTTCTTGGTCACCTAATTCTTCTTTACTAATCTTAATGGCTTTATCAACAATATCCATATATTCTTTGCTACTCAAATTTAAGAAAAAATAATCTCTTTTAATTCTTTCAATCAGTGAAAAGTATTTCTTTATTATTTCTTCGTTTTCCATAAATCCACATCTTTCTTAACTTTTATTTAATTACAGCAGTCCATTGAATTTTCACGCAAATAATCCCTCGTTTGCCAAAGTAATCATATTTTTTTAAATCCCATGTCGTACTAGTATTCTACTACATCATACTATTCATAGCAACAAAAAAGGAAATCTCCCTAATTTTTTTCTCTTTTATAAACACTCTTTTCTTCTTGTTCCTCTTCTAAATAGATAAAATTAGCTGTCTTAATAAAATATTCATTATTAGAAACAACTTTATTTTCAAAATAAGCTAAAGCCTCATCTAAAGAAATACCACTATAAAGTTCTTTCTTATCACAAGACCCAAAATCTCCCTTTGCAGGATCATAATTATATATGGTAACCATTGGTATAATTCTAAAACTTAAAGCCTTTATCATGTCATTTAAATTCTTTAAACAATCATATTCTTTACTATTTATACACCACGGACATTCCACTGTTATATAAAGATTATCGATTTGATTAACAATCTCACAAAAATATAATTAAAAACTTCGCCCCCGATAGCATCATTCAAAATTCTTTGCTTTTTTAAATAGCTACCTTGTAATTCCAAATTAAATATAGCAGCCAAAATTATTTCTAACGTATCGCCATGACTGCCAATACCTGACAACAAAGCTTTGGCTTTATCCAAGGCTGGATTGTTATAGACTTCTATCATTTTCTTAGGCGTTATTAAAATAGATGCTCCTAAACCTTCAGGATAAGCCAATTCATACGCCGTATAACCACCATTACCTTTCTGAAAAAATTCTTCTAAATCTAGTTTCTGTAAATTCATTATTAATTCTCTTCCTTAAATCTTTTCATTATTTTTAAAGTATTAAGCAACATGTTTAATTTTGCAAAGTTAGAAAGAATATTAAAAGAAAACCCTTGCAATTTTGTCAAAAAAAACCAATAGAGAAACCTGATGAAAAAGAATACTCTACCCACTGAGGAAATGGATTATGTTAAAGAGTTACTATCTACGACTAACATTAGGCTTAAAACTGCCATGTTTATTATCATGGATACAGGATCTCGCTGTGAAGAACTTTTAGGATTAACTTGGAGAAATATAGATTTTGAAAAGAAAACAATAAATATAAATAAGGCGGTTGCTACAATTTCAACAAAAAGTGGTGTACCAAATTATCGAATTGTCGAGAAAAATGTTAAAAGCCGAAATAGTAACAGGGTTATAGGGATACCCAATGCCTGTATTTCTTTATTAACCCAAAACATGATATAATAGCGCCAAGAAAGGAATTTTAACTGATGAACAAAAAGCAAAAGATAATTTTAATTGTCTGTGTTACCATTGCCATATTAGCCATTGTTTTTTACTTTTTTGTCTACAATCCTAAAGATATTTTTGGGAAAAATTGCCAAACTGCTTACAATCTAAGTCATTATGAATATAGTGATGGCTTTAAAATTGATATTCCTGAGAATAGTTGCTTTATAAACACTTGCTGTATGATTGGCCATAGGTTTAGAACTCATGAAAATTATGACTCTTTAAATGCTAAACTTCAAAAAATTGTGGATAATTATAATTCTAACAATAGCGAGCGTCAGATTTCTTATACGATTGAAAAACATTTATGGTATAACGAGTACACCATAGGATATTAAGATTAAGTAAGGAGCTCGTGATATGCTCCTTTTTTCATGGTTTAATAAAAACTACTTAAAGTTATTTTAAGGTGGCACTTTAGAAATGTCCTGAATTATTGCAAGAAAACCACATTCTACTATTGTTTTGACCTATTTTAACCAAAGTGCTAATCTCTCTAAAACCGTTCGTGATGGTTCAAATTCTTCTGCACCTGTCATGACCATATACCGCTTTTAAGTGGTTTAGTATATATAATGAAGCCTGTCTTAATGTTTTTTTGTAAAACCACCATTATTCTATTTGAATACTAGCATTATTTTTTAATGATTGTATTTTTCAAAGTTATACCTTCTTTTACATTGAAATAAAAGTATTTATTATAAATATCTGCTATGCTATAATAAGCTCAAGAGGTAAATTATGAAATATAAAAAGTTTCTATATTTATTAATTATATTTGTAATGGCAGTGTTACTAATTGTTTTCTTTTATAATCAATCACAAAATACCAAACCAGAAGTAAGAAATATTAACGATTTAAAAGTTGTGTCATCAAATGGTGAATATATTTTAGTTGATAGTCAAGAACCAAATTCATCAACATTCTCGGTTTACAAAAAAATAGACTATGGTAACTATGAGAAAGTTTTTTCCTTACCTGGCGGAGATAATATTGAGTCAAGACTAACTTGCTGGACCGACGATAAGATATACACATTTAGCTTTGTGATTGCATCATATGATTTAGCAACTGGTAATACAGTTGATACTAGTGGTTTAAAAGATTTGACTGGTAACTCGACTGGATCCATCGATCGTGTTTTTGGAGTCTATAAAGGATATATTTATTACAGATATACCGCAGGTAGTATAACAGGATATAAGAAAGTTAGTCTGGATTTTAAAAATGTTGTATCTATTGAAAAAGATGAAGTTCCAAAGTTTCTAATTAATTAAACAAAAGAGAAGATACAAATTAGTACTTTCTCTTTTTTAATCTTATCATAAAGCTCTATTGTAACCGTTAACATCATTTTTCATATCTAAATTTACGAATACAATATCGTTATTTTGAGAGTCTAAGTATTTCCATTCTGAATTTTCATTTTCTCTCATTTTACTTACAAAATTTTGTTAGATTGTTTTAAATTTACAATATTATCCATTAATGATATATTAAATATGAGGTAATTATGAAATATTTACGGTTAATAATGTTCATGTTAATAGTCATTTTTCCAACATATGTGTATGCTTTAGAATATCCTAAATTACATTACCATAATGCAATCGTATATAATTTAAGCGAAAACGAGGTAATGTATAGTTTGGGAGAAAGTGAGAAGGCAAGTGTTGCGTCTTTAACTAAAATATTAACCGTAATAACTTCTTTAGATTTAATTGATGATTTAAATGCCAAAATAATTTATACAAAAGATATGAATAATTTGGTTAGATGGGATACATCGAAAGCAGGCTTAAAAATTGGCGATGAAGTTTCGTATTTAGATTTACTTTATGCTTCAATTATGCCTTCTGGAGCCGATGCTGCGATTGCCCTTGCAATATCTTTATCTGGCAATATTCAAAATTTTGTAAATAAAATGAACGAAAATGCTTTGAAAATTGGAATGCACAATTCTCATTTTACTAATGTTGTCGGATTAGATGATATAAATCATTATAGCACTGCAAGTGATATTTTAACTTTATTAAAATATGCTTTAAATAATGAAATATTTAAACAGGTATTTACAACAAAAGAATATAAATTGTCAAACGGATTGGAAATTAAAAGCACATTATATACATATAATAAAAAAATAAATAAAGATTTTTCAAGAATACTTGGAAGTAAAACTGGTTTTACTTTAAATGCAGGTTTATGTATAGGAGCTTATTTTATATCAAAAGAGCAAGAAATTTTAATTGTAACTTTGGGGGCAATAAAAGATGATAATGTGTATAATTTAACTGATACGCTTTCTTTAATAGATTTTATAGATACTAACTACAGTAATAAATTAGTTTTGTCAAAAGATAGTTATATAAAAACTTTAGATGTTTTAGATAGTACTGTAAAAAGTTATGATATTAAAATATCAAATGATATTTACGCGTATTTACCCAATGATTACAACTTTAATGATTTAAATATAGAATATATTGGAAAAAATGATATATCATTTAGAGATGAAAAAAGTAGTAAATTGGGTGATATTAACATTTATTATAAAGATAAGATAATTTATACTGAAAGCGTCTATCTGGAAACGCATATTAAAAGAGATTTAAAAAAAATTTATGTATGTTTTATATTAATTATGATATTTATAATATTATGTACAATTAGCATTTTAAAATTCAAAAGAAAACAATCTCAATCATTTATATGTTAATTTAATTAAAGTATTCTCTAACAGAGTTCTTTTTTTAAAATTTGTCCACGATTCTTAAAATATTTTTGATGCCATTTTCGATATTTTGTGTTATTGGGTTCATAGAAGAAACTCCTTTTCTGATTGTTTAGGTATATTATACCAAGAGTTTCTTCTTTTTTTATGTCTTTTTCCAAAATGTTCTTACACTATCTAAGAGCATTATTAAAACTTTTAGCATTTTATGTTACAATTAGAATGAATATGGAGGTACTATGAAAAAGTTTTTATTACTAATTTTAATATCGTTATGTTTTATTACTACTGGGTGTACAAAACAGAAGGATTTTGAACATTATTCATTGATTGATAAGGACTTAAATATATATATATATAATAATAATGGTTATGATGAAGTATATGCCTTAGCTGATTTAACTCCACAAGATTCAGAAGAAACACAAACAGGTTTATTTTATAAGGTTGCAAATAATGATTACATCTTATTAAAAACTTTAACTTCAAATCAAATAGATGCTTATAAAATGAAAAGCGTTTATCAATTTTATGGTGATAAGCTATATGGAGTTGGAACTGGTGAAGAAAGTCCAATGGTATTTGAAATTAATTTAGATGGAAGAAACAGTAAAATAGTTGAACTTAAGTATAATGTAGAAGGTAAAATTAATCCATTTTTAATTGGAGATATTAAAAAAATAAATAATGATGAAATACTGTATTACGGTAGTGCAACTATTGATGGAAAAAATAGTCGTGCTCTAATAAATTGCTTGCTATCAACACATGAATGTACTATTAGTAGTTATAAATAAAATTTGAATTATGATAGATAAACACTTATAGTATAACAAATATACTATTTGATATTAAAATGAATAATAATAACGATTTTAACCAATGTGGTTAATCTCTCCAAAATCGCTCGCGAGGGTTCAAATCCTTCTGTCCCTGCCAAATAAAAATTAACTCCATGTATTGGAGTATCATATGAAATACATTTAATTTATATAAAAAATTAGATGTATTTTTTTAATCATTTATTAAAGAATTTTAAATAAAAAATTATATAGTATCTTAACTACTCCATTGCTACTAAAATAAATAACAGTCATATATGATAAATATAACAAATAAAAAATAGCATTAGGTATAGTACTATTATAAAACTTTGAACTCAAATAAAAATTAAGAAATCCAAGTAAATAAAGAATAAAATAAGTCAGTATAAATAGCGGTATTATCGCTATAAATAAAATAAGTATATCAATATATAATTCGTACGAAGATGCATTAGAAGAATAGAATATCCCCACCGGTATTAAAGATATAAATGTACTTAAAAGATACTTCTTTTCTGCAACTAATTTTTGCATTTTTAAACTAAATGGTATAAATAAAGTTATTGGCGTAGCAATAAGTCCATCATACATAATCCAAATAAATAAGAAACAAAAGTGTATAAACAATATCATAATTATCACCTGATTTTATGATAGCATAAAAAATAATTAATGTCCTAAAGTATTCAATTAAATTAAAAATAATATTTCTATATATGATAATAAGTAGTGATGTTTCCAAATTTTTACTTCATTAATCAAAAACATGATATAATAACGCCAAGAAAGGAATTTTAACTGATGAACAAAAAGCAAAAGATAATTTTAATTGTTTGTGTTACCCTTGCCATATTAGCCGCTGTTTTTTACTTTTTTGTCTACAATCCTAAAGATATTTTTGGGAAAAATTGCCAAACTGCTTACAATCTAAGTCATTATGAATATAGTGATGGCTTTAAAATTGATATTCCTGAGAATAGTTGCTTTGTAAATACTTGTTGTATGATTTGTCATAGGTTTAGAACTCATGAAAATTATGACTCTTTAAATGCTAAACTTCAAAAAATTGTAGATAATTATAATTCTAACAATAGCGACCGTCAGATTTCTTATACGATTGAAAAACATTTATGGTATAACGCGTACACCATAGGATATTAAGATTAAGTTAGAGCACATGATGGCTCTTTTTTTCGTAATTTAATAAAAACTATTTAAAGTTATCTCTAACTAAAAAGACCTTTTATAGGTCTAATCAGTATATAACAATTTAGAATCATTAATAATATTAGTTAAAGTTTCATTATCAGCGCTCGCAATTTTCTTGAAATTAACCTTAGTATAATAAACTTTAATCTTATCTTTTAAATCAAAACCATTAATTTCAATACCTTCGCCAAACCTTTTATTATTTAAATCATATCCTGTAATATCATGATATTTTTCCCTGCTTAGTTTCTCCATAATAGTTTGATATCTAGTAATAAATATTATTGTATAATCATCTTTAGTTAAATAACCATATTTTACTTGACCATTAGATACCGCATCAACATTGAATCTAATTGGACTACCACTAGTTTTTTCAATACTAATATTACCATCTTTAAATTCTTGTCTAAAAGTAACTGCATTAGCAAGTATTGCCAAAATTAAAACTATAATATATATACTTAAAATAACGGTCAAACTATTTCTAACTATTCCTATAACTTTTTTCTTCTTATCTGTCTCATCGACAACCTTAATAATATTTTTTTCAAAAGTTTTAAGATAATCTTCTTTAGTTAAATAAGTTCCTGATAATAACTCATTAATTGTTATACCTAATGTATTACATAATGATTCATATAATGCCAAGTCCGGCATACAAACTCCTGTTTCCCAACGCGATACTGTTCTAATATTAACATTAAGTTTTTCGGCTAATTCTTCTTGCGTTAATTTTTTCTTTTTTCGGCACTCCGCAATAAATTTACCTATTTTTTCTTGATTCATATTTCCTCCTCCTAGGATAAATATAACTAAATTTATTAACAAATAGTAGGACACTTTCTGTCAAACTTATAGACTTTTATGTCTATATTATAAATCAAATTTTTAAATCTTCTTTTTATATTAAAAAAATGATATAGTAATCCCATGGAGCGTGTTTATATGAATGCTGAAAATATCGGTAAATATTTAAAAAAATTACGAGTTAAACATAATTATACTCAGGAAGACTTAGCAGAAAAACTCCATATTACTAGACAAGCCATCTCCTCTTGGGAAAATGGTCGCTTTATTCCTGATATTGAAAAAATTTATGATTTAGCCAACCTTTATGACTTAACTATCGAAGAAATTTATGCTGGTGGCAACTTAAAGAGTCCTCATAAATCAAATGAAATATTTATTAACAAAATTAATATTCAAAAAAGAAAATATATTATAACTCTTTTAATTACTATATTTACTTTTTTACTATCCTTCTTTATTTACTATTTTCTTAATTCCTATAAAAAAACCCGCGTATACTCTATAAATACTAACAATAATTCCTTTGAACTTGCTGGTAATATTCTAAAAATTAACCGAACTATTTATTTTGACTTAATGGTATATAATAGTAATACTAGTTACATTTGTCTTTATTATAATGATTTAGAAATATTATGTCCCAAAGGTACTAAAACGATAAAATTTCAAGAAAAATTAGGGACAGATAAGTATATTTTAACTAAGGACTTTAATGATTATATAAATAACTTATATATAGGTACTGATAATATTAAAATAAAATTAGATGTTAATGAAACCTTCGTTAACGATGAATTAATATTCAATAATAATAACTCTTCTAATGGTTCTGATTCTAAAAAAGATTATGATATATATATCGAAGTTCCTAAATATATAAGAGATAATTTTAAATATAATCCTGATAAAGAACTATACTATTCTTCTGAAAACTATCAAGATAATAACTATAATATTCAGTATAATGTTAATAAAGGCATTATAACTATCTTAAATAATAATAATAATAATACCGTTAAAATATGGCAATACAGTTTAAAAGATAAAGCCTTTATAATATATATGAAAATCATTAAAAATGAAATAATATCTAATTATGATGAATCTCAAATAAAGAATTTATCTAAAGAAGAATATAATAATAATTTTAGAACTATCTTAAATTATTTAGATAAAATTATTAAATAAAGTTTAACTTCCCAATATTTTAGTCTTTGCAAGTTAGACTTTCTTTTTTTAAAAACTTAATTATGTTAAATTTTAATTAGAAAAGAGGGATTGTATTGGAAAAATAATTTAATGGGATATTAACTCTACTAACGGTAGAACATTTCTTTTAGTTATTATGTTATAATCTATTAAAAAGGAGGAAAATCATATGAAAATCAAGAATCTTGTTAAAGTAATATTTATATTAGTTTTAGTTGGTATCATAGTTTTAATCGCTAGTTGTACTAAGACTATGGTTGATTATTCTAAAATGGTAAGTCGTAAAAGTTTAAAGATTATATCTGAACATAATGCGTATGCTTTAGCGGTTGAAAATGAAGATTACGAATTGCCAACTTATGCTGTTTATAAAAATGTTAATTATAATAACTATCAAAAAGTATTTGATTTACAATTAACAAATGATCTTTGGAGTGGATTAGTATGCTGGACCGATGATAGATTGTTTATATTTGGTTTTACCATTGCTTCTTATGATTTAACAAACGGGCAAATAATAGATGAGGGAGATTCTAGAATATCTAATGCTGATACTGGTATGATAGGCCTAGTTTTAGGTATTTATGATAATTATATCTATTATGAATATGCTAACAGAGAAGACAGTTACGGTAAGACCAGCCTCGATTTTAAAGAAGTAATACCTATTACTAAAAAAGATATTCCTAAGAAGTTAGAAAAATAGTTAGAGTTAAGGTAACGAAGTAAAAAATAAATCTCCTTGGATTTTACTTGCGACAAAGGAAAAGGAAAAATTTAAATGAAAAAAAATATTTTAATAATTGTTTTATGTATATCACTAATATTAATGACTAACGGTTGTAATAGTCAGACTAAAAATAAACCAAATAATTATAAAGATACATCTAGTGCTGTTTATAACTATTTTCAAAGTACTAAAAAAGATGAAAATATCGCTGCTATTTCTTATGACGATGAAAAACAGGTAATAGTAGTAACGCTAGTTGATAATAGCAAAGAAAACCAAGAAAAGTTTTTAAGTAATGTTAATGTCGATAAAAAATATATTGAATTTGAACAGGGTGGTACTTACAATACTTTTGATACTAAAATAGTTACTTTAGATAGTGTTAAAGAAGATAAAATTAGTTTTAACAAATATCTAACTAAAGAAAATAGAACTATCTATTTAGAAAATAATATTAAAGAATTATATATATTTGATCATCAAAGGCGTTGGACTTTTAAATATTATGTAACTAACACTAATCAATCATTAGAAAATAGTCTTAAATCAGTAACTGACTTATTAGAAAAAGAAGCAAATTTAAAAGATGGGGGCACCGCTATTTATAAAAATAAAGACAAAAATATGACAATAATTGCTTGCAATACTTTAAGTGGCAATAAAGATGTTTATATTGGCGACTATCAGTTAAGTTTTAAAGATAATATGTGTAAATAACAAAATTTTAGTACGGAAAGAAAGTAATTAATGAAAAAAAATATTTTAACTATCATATTATGCTTTTTATTATTAGTAATAACAAGTGCTTGTGAACATAAAACCCAAGATAAACCTACTAACCTAGAAGATACCTATAAGGCCATCAATGCCTACTTTAGCACTTCGCGCGCTGATAAATCAAATTTAAGTGCTTTTTATGTTGACAGCGAAAAACATGTAATCATCGTTGAATTAGTTGAAAATAACACCCCAAATCAAAAAAACTTTTTAAAACTTACTAATGTTGATGAAAAGTATATAGAATTTAAGAAAGGTGGCCCTTATGAGGATAATGATATCGATATAGAATTATCTGTTGTGGCCGATCAAACCTGTGGTAATATTGAATTTAATGAATACTTAAATAATGATAATATAAAAGTATATTTAGAAGAAAATGTTAGTGATTTATATGTAACTGATGCCGGTCGGAAAATGTCTTTTAAAGATTATGCCAACGGTCTTAACAAAACCTTGGATAGAAGTATAAAAGATTTAACTAATAAACTAGAGAAAACTGCTGCTTTAGATGACGGTGGCACTACTATTTATAAAGATAAAGACAAAAATATAACGATAATAGCCTGTAATACTTTAGATGGTAATAGAGATGTTTATATAGGTGATTATGCCTTATACTATAAGAATCATATGTGCAAATAATAATGATAGTCAAAAAAAGAGCAATACTAGGTTATATCTTCATAATTAGTATTGCCTTTTTAAATAACTAAAAACAGTTAAAATTTAAATATTTAATTTTTACGCAATAATAGCATATTAAAAGTTAAGATAAATGAGTCTTAACTTTTTCCCTATCTTTTAAAATTAATTATGCTATAATAAATCAATCAACAAAGCCATTATGTTGATTATAGTCTAAAAAAGACCATTATTCGCAAAATAAAACTTTACAAAGTGCTATATAAATAAAATTATAACTGTTATTAATAAAGATTAAGTCTAGTAACTTTATCAAGTTCTTTTTTTTCTTTAAGATACTTATCAAAAATTAAATTATAATTATCCTCCAAGACTCCCAGTTCTTTTTCCCATTTCATATGGGCACTTTCAAAATTCCTATTAGGTTCTAGCTTAATCAATGCTTTAATTTGTTTCTTTAAAATTTGACATTGTCTATTATATAAATTAACTGTTTCCAAAGTGATTTTTTTTAATTCTTTTGTAGTCTTATTAAGAAACTTATTCAATTCCTTTCCCTCAACTTTTGTATTAATTAAACTGCTTTTTTTATTCATTACATTACATCCTTTCTCTATGCTATAGTGTTAATAAGTTTTACATTAAAAATTCTCTCTCATCACTACATTTATTATAGCACAAAATAATAATTTTTATTACAAAAAAGCGGTCATTCTGGGCTACATACTTAATTGGAAAAAAATGGCAAAATATTTATAGGTGGTATTAGATGGTTTATAACGATAAAAAATTTAACTTTAATCCTGATATTAAACAAGTAATTGCGGAAAATATCCGTAAATTCAGATTAGAAAAAGGATATACTCAAGAACAACTTGCCGTATATGCTGAACGCTCACCAGAGTTTGTTCGTCGTATAGAATCAGAGCTAGGTGAAAGGGGCTTTTCAATTGAAACTTTGTATCGTATTTCAATTGTCCTTGAAAAAGATGTCGGTGAGTTCTTTAAAAAGAATAATAAGTAAATAAGCAGTCTGTTTTCGTGATTGCTTTCTTTTTTACATATGCTTTTTGAAAATATTTTTTTTATAAAAACGGCGTTTACTTTTATTTTCTTAATTTTTTTCAAAGTTAGTGTTTATAAGGCTTTAAGTCCAATTTTTTAATTAAAAACTCCATCTAAAAATTACAGTTTTCTTACATATTTATTACAGTTTGTTTACATGTTATTTAAAGTTATTTATGGGATAATATAACTATGTTAAGCGAAGGGAGAATAAGAAATGGAAAGTAGAGTAAAATGGTTTAACAATGAAAAGGGTTTTGGGTTTTTAGAAAATCAAGGTAAAGAAGATATTTTTGTTCATTATTCACAAATTGTTATGGACGGTTATAAAACTTTAAAAGAAGGTGATTATGTAACTTTTAATCTAGTAGAAACCCCTAAGGGACTACAAGCCAAAAATGTTGAAACAACTAGAAAGTGCATGGTAAATTAATGTCTGTAAAGGTTTTGAGTGCCGAAGAAATGGCTTTCATTAAAAATTTACCAAATAAGAAATTAGAAGATAATATTCTTCTTATCGGTAATGAAATAGTTAATCTTTACAGTACTCAAAGTTGTTATTTAGAAGAATTAAGACGCCGTAAATGCTATAATCGCAATTAATAGTCATATATGGCTTTTTTTATGCCTTCTTTAAATATTATAAAAAAAAGAATGTTTAAATACATTCTAATTAGTTAGCTTTTTTAGCGTTTTCAAGTTTTTTATTTCTCTTTTTTTCATCTAAATATAACTTGTTGATTAATTTTACTTTAACACCTTTTTCATAAGCAAAGCATTTTTTAACGCCTTCTGGTAAGTTCTTTTTATATACTTTCATCTTTTTCACCTCACAAACAATATAAATTTCTCAAGTATTATATCATAAAATTATAAAGTTGGAAAATTTTCTTGAACTAATTTCTTTTTAGGACTCTTTTTTGCTGATTTAATTATATAGTTATACCATTTTTGGTGCTCTTCATCCGAAAAATATCCCTCGTAAATTTTTAATGTTGCTAGCTTTAAACCAGTTTCATCTTGAACATTCAAGTCTTCCATTTGCTTTTTACAATTATCACTTTCTAAATAATCAGTTAAATCACTTTTTAAAAAATCAACAATTATTTCTTTTTGGTTATTATAAACTTTTCTTAAGCTTACAACAAAATTCTTTATTTTTAATAATAATTTCTTTTTCATTTATTCTTTATCAATCTCAAGATTGATTCCTTTCCTTTTTGATAAACTATATTCTACCATATTGCTATTTTTTCGTAAATAACTTAAAATGATTTTAGAAAGGATAAGATTTCTTCTAACACCAAAAGTTTCTAACTTGCATAAAATTAAGTATGTGGATAATTGTAGGAAGGGTGATATTTATGGGTTTTCCTCCTAACATTAATCCAGAACTTTTTTCTATTCTTGGTGCCGTAACTGGCATTATTGTTGAAGGTGATTATACTGCTAACGAGTTAAACTCCATTGGTAACTGGATAATTCTGGTGGGTCAGTTTATGTTAACAACTGCTGCTCAGCAACAATTAATAAATGGCCGCTATCAAAATAATAATGGTAGTAGAATTAGGAGCGATGCCAACAATCATTCGACAAATAATAAACAATATACGACGCAAGAGCAACTCCAAGAGCTAGCTAATTATTTAAAAAAGTTAGAAGCAAAAATAGAAGAAATCACTAAATAGTTATGAAAATAATTAATAAAATACTTAGCATACTTGTTACTATCTTTCTAATAACCAACCTTGTTGTAGTCTTTCTAATTAATGTTCACCTTGCTGGTCTTGGTATGATAAAATCAGCAACTGATGAATTAAGCCCTGAGGTTAAAATAAATGATTTATTAATTTATCAGAAGCAAAAAACTTATCAAGAAAATGACATCATTGTTTATAATATTCAAAATAAATATTCTTTAGCTAAAGTTAAAAATACTACCGAATATTTAACTTATATTAAAGATAATACTAATAAAGAATACTGTCCTATTAGCAATGCCGATATTAAAGGTAAACAAGTTGTTATCTTAAATGCTAAGCACATTATCATATATTTTATTACAGTCTTTATTTGCTTAGGCTACCTAATTATCAACATATTACTTAGTGTTAAAGAAATGAAAAAGGACTCTGAAGTTAATACTACTTCTTAGAGTTCTTTTTTTCATCTGTATCATCTTTTATAATAACAGCATCAACTACATCTTTATTTTTACTTCTCTTTTTCTTTTTTTCTTCCTTAGTCATGGTTTCTTTTACCACGCTTTTATTAGTTAACCAGCCAAAAATTTCTAAACCAGCATATATCATTAAGACAATACCAATCGTTTGAAAAGCTAAGTTAGCTTCTAAAATGGTATAAAGTCCCGCTAAAATTAAAAGAAGAGAAATAATTAATAGACTAAAGAACTTAGGATTATTTTTTTTATCTATTTGCATGGCACTTGCAAAACGCATAATCCCACTTAATAAAATCCAACCGCCAATAACAAAACGAACCATAGCTTCCACAAAACCAGCGGCAAAGAAAAACACCGAACCGATTGCCATACAAGAAATTCCCGCTACCATAGGTATGGCTGACACTTGGGGATTTTGTCTTACTAAAATATAATTTTTAATACAAGAATATAATCCAAACAAAATTAAAATGCCCCCTAAGATTCGGGATATAACTACAACCATTGTATCTGGATTCGTAAACATGATGGCGCCCAAGATAAAAAACAAAATGGCACTAACTAGAGAACTATTGTTATTGTAAGACTTAACTTCAACTCTCATAAAAAACCTCTTTTCTTAACTTAGATTATACAATAAATAACGCTCCATGGCTAGCAAAATATCCTTGCTTTTTCACCATTTTCTTAAATCTTTCTTACTATATAATATATATATACTTAATTATATAGTATTTTCATTATTATATATAGGTATTATTTTTATCCCCAAACTAATTTCGTCCTTAAAGTAATATCAAGGGTGGGCGGGTTGGGAAGTAATCATAAAAAACCTAGATATTCATTTCAAAACATTTCACAAAACTTTCAAGAAAATACTCATTGCTAATATTAATCAATTAGTGTATTATACGGTATAGGTGATTGCACATGAATTTAGAAAAATCATACCTTTATTTAAAACAAATTTTAAAACAAGGCGATACTATCGTCATTGGTGTTTCTACGGGACCAGATTCTATGTGCTTATTATATCTTTTAGAAAAAATTCAAAAAGAAATTCCCATTAAAATCATTGTTGCCCATGTAAATCACCATGTTCGTAAAGAAGCAATTACCGAAGAAGAATATATCAAAAAATATTGTCAAAGCCATCAAATTATCTGTGAAGTTGCTAATCTTAAACCAGTAAAAAATAATTTTGAAGCCGTTGCTCACGAGTTTCGCTATGCTTTTTTTAAAAAACTAATTCAAAAATATCAAGCTAATTACTTAATGACCGCTCACCATGGTGATGATTTAATCGAAACTATTTTAATGCGTCAACTAAGAGGAGCGTCCTTAAAAGGTTATGCTGGTATGAGTTTGCAAACCTCTTATGAAAATTTCAGCTTGGTAAGACCTCTTCTTTTCTATACGAAGGAAGATATTCTTGAATTTGCCTCTTTAAATAACATTAAATATTTTGTAGATAATACCAACTTTTTAGATGATCACCTTCGTAACCGTATTCGTCAAAATATTTTACCCACTTTAAAAAAAGAAAATCCTAATGTTCACTTAAAATATTTGCAATTTAGCGAAGAATTAGTGGCAGCTGACAAAGTTTTACAAAACCTTACTAATGAAATTATAAAACAAGTATATAATAATAATAGGTTACTAATACCCGCATTTTTAAAACAAGACAAGGTGATAGAAGAGCGAATAATTAAATTGATTTTAAAAGATTTATATAAAGACAATATTAATATCATAACCAATAAGCAAGTTACTAACATTATTGCTATGATTTACCGCAAAAAACCTAATGAAACTTTGTTATTACCCAATGGTTTTATAGCGATGAAAAATTATAACGAATTATATTTTAATAAAAAAGATTGTAAAGAAGTAAAAATAGATAATAAGAAACATAAACTAAAAGCTGTTAATAACTACAATAATCAAATAATCAAAATAGTTGGTGAGTGTAGTGATACTTCAAATTATTTAACAAGACTAGATAGTAGCGAGCTTAATCTGCCTCTATATATCAGGACCAGAAAAGATGGCGATAAAATGACTATCAAAAATATGACTGGCTCTAAAAAGATAAAGGATATTTTTATTGATAGTAAAGTTCCCATGGCGAAAAGAAATTCGTGGCTCTTAGTTTGTGATAATGATGATAATATCATTTGGTTACCCGCTTTAAAAAAATCAAAATTTGATAAAGAAATTAATGAAAAGTATGATATAATACTAATGTTTGTAAAAGAAGGAGAATAAATATGAATAAAAAAAGACAGAATGCTGTCAAACAGTTTACACCTTATTTAGTTCTAATCTTGATAATTTGTGCCATGTTATTCCTATATAGTGGTACGGCAACAAAGGTACATGAATTAAAAACTGGTGAGTTTTTAAAATATATAAATGAAGGTAAAGTTACCGAAATGACTATTACTCCTAAGAGTGATGAATCGGTTTACTATATTACTGGTAAAATTGATGGTTATAGCGATAAAGAAACCTTTACTGTTCGTATCGTTGGGGAACAATTAGATACGGTAACGGCTTATGCTACAAGTCATAGTCTAAATCTTTATGATACTAATAAAGACCCGGGAAGTAGCGTTATTCCATATATCGTTGTTAATGTACTTCCAATCGTTGTTATTTGTGCTTGTGGATATGTTCTATTTATGAAAATGTCAGCAGGTAACAATAAATCAATGGACTTTGGTCGTTCTCGTGCTAAATTAAGCGAAGACGGTGGTAAAGTAAGATTTACCGATGTTGCGGGTTTAGATGAAGAAAAAGAAGAGGTAAGCGAGTTAATTGACTTCCTTAAAAATCCTAAAAAGTTCCAAAAATTAGGAGCCAGAATTCCTAAAGGCGTTCTTTTAGTAGGGCCTCCCGGAACTGGTAAAACATTACTTGCTAAAGCTGTAGCAGGTGAGGCCAATGTGCCATTCTACTACATATCGGGTTCTGATTTTGTTGAATTATTTGTTGGCGTTGGTGCCTCTCGTGTGAGAGATATGTTCAAACAAGCTAAACAATCTGCCCCATGTTTAATTTTCATTGATGAAATTGATGCCGTTGGTCGTCAAAGAGGTTCTGGTATCGGTGGCGGTCATGATGAACGCGAACAAACCCTTAACCAATTATTAACAGAAATGGATGGCTTCGGCGCTAACGAAGGTATTATTATCATAGCAGCTACTAACCGTCCTGATGTTTTAGACCCAGCCTTATTACGCCCTGGTCGTTTCGATAGACAAGTAACAGTTAGTCTACCAGATGCTAAGGCTCGTGAAGAAATCTTAGGAGTTCATGCTCGTAACAAAGTATTTGCTGATGATGTTAACTTAAAAGCATTATCCCAAAGAACCCCAGGATTTAGTGGGGCTGACTTAGAAAACTTATTAAATGAAGCAGCTTTACTTGCTGTTCGTCGTAACAAAGAAGCTATTACCATGGATGAAATTGATGAAGCAACCGACCGTGTCTTAATGGGACCTGCTAAGACATCTCGTAAAATTTCTGATAAAGAAAAACATCTTGTGGCTATTCATGAATCAGGTCATGCTGTAATCGGTATTAAACTTGCTGATGCCCAAGAAGTTCATAAAATCACCATTATCCCAAGAGGTATGGCTGGTGGCTATACTATGATGCTTCCAAAAGAAGAAAAAATGGGTATTATGACTAAAGAAGAACTAGAAAGCCAAATTATTGGTTTAATGGGTGGCCGTGCTGCTGAAAAAATCTTCTTAAACGCAACAACCACAGGAGCTTCTGACGACTTTAAAAAAGCTACACATATTGCTAGAAGTATGGTAACTAAATACGGAATGTCTGATTTAGGACCAATGCAATTAGAAGAAGAACAAGAAGGTGTCTTCTTAGGTCGCGATTACAATAAGACTAAGAACTTCTCTGATCAAGTAGCTTTAGAAATAGATAAAGCAGTTCGTAAAATAGTTGATGACTGCTACGATAAAGCTGTTGAAATCTTGAAGAAAAACGAAAAATTAGTTAATTTACTTGCAGATGCTTTAATGGAAAATGAAACTTTAACTAAAGAGCAAATCGAATGTTTAGTTGAAACAGGTAAAATGTGTCCAGTAGACCCTAAACCAACTGCTGAACCAACAATGGTTAAACTAAAAGAAGTTGCTAAATCTAAGGGAATCAAAGGTTATGCTAAAATGACTAGAGAAGAATTAGAAAAAGCTATTGAAGAATCCGAAAAGTAATAAAATAAATAATTATAAACGATATAATGATTATTAATAAAGTCTTTATATCGTTTTTTTTGATTTCCAAGTTTAAACTGAAAAAATATAATATAGAAATAATTGCTATGCCCCATTAAAACAGCAATTAGAATATAATTAATAAAAACGAAAAATACTTTATGCTTTAATTTACATACCTTAAGAGAAATGTTATACTTTTGTTAGAAAAAGAAATAGGAGCTAAAATGATAAAACAAATAAATAATAATAAAATCTTAATAATTAGCCACTTGGCTGATATTGATGGTATGGGTTCAATAATACTTGGTAAATTCTATTTTAAAAACTTTGATTTTTTACTTGCGGATAATAATCAAAATTATGACTTAGAAACCGATATTGAGGCTGAAAACTATGAAACTATCTATATTTGTGATTTAGGATTTTCTGATAAAAATTTAAATTACTGTTTAAATCATCCCGAAATTGCTAATAAAATAAAAAATTTTGACCATCATGAGTCAGAAGAAGCAAAAAATAAGTATCCCTTTGTAAATGAAGTTATTAAATTAGATGGTCGTTTAACCTGTGCTACCGAGTTGTTCTATAATTATTTATTAACTTTACCTAATAGTGATTTTTTAAAAAGCGATTTCTTTAAAAAGATGGTTAATGCTATTCGTTGTGAAGATACTTGGGTTTTTGAAGCTGAAAATAATACTTTAGGACCTGACTTAGCAACCCTTCATGCTTTTCTAGGAGCAACAACATTTATCGATGTGATATCTAATCTAAATTGTACTGGTGATTTTTACCTTCCTAAAGCATATGAAGATATAATAACCAGCCAAAACGCGACTAAAGATTATGATGTTTCAAATTATGTTAAGAAAGCCCGATTAATTGAATATAACAATTATAAAATTATCGTTTCAATTAGTGAAGGCTATCGTTCTTATGTTGGTAACGAACTTATGAAAATGTATCCCGAGGCCGATTTTGCCTTAATTATTAACTTTTATCGTTTGACTTGTTCTTTAAGAATTAATAACGATAAGCATGATTTAGGCCAAATTGCTCAAGAATTTACTCCTAATGGTGGTGGTCATAAAAGAGCGGCAGGCTTCCAATTTGATGAGTGTTCTATTCCTAAGATAGAGGAAATTATCTCTAAATACTTAGGAATGCTAAAAAATTAAGACAAAATAATTTTTATATGTTAAAATAAAGTAGCAGAAGTTTTGACGAAGGTGGTATTAAAATGACAAAAATAATTGCTTTAGTAAATCAAAAAGGTGGTGTTGGTAAGACAACATCTAGTATTAATTTATCAGCAGCTTTAGGAAAAGAAGGTAAAAATACTTTATTAATCGATTTAGACCCGCAAGGAAATGCAACGACTGGTCTTGGAATTAATAATGGCGACATTAAACATGATATTTATGATGTAATGACTGGCGCTTGTGATGTAAAAAGTGCTGTAATAAAAACTAAATTTAAAAATTTATCCATGATTCCCGCAACCTTAAATCTAGCTGGTGTTGATGTTGAGTTTGTGAAAGCTATGTTAGAAGACTCTAACTTTCGTCAAAACGAACAATTAAAATTGAGTTTAGAACCATTAATGGGAACCTATGATTACATTATTATTGATTGCCAGCCATCGCTTGGTATCACAACAATGAATGCTTTAGTTGCAAGTAACTCCGTAATTATTCCTGTTCAATGCGAATTCTTTGCTTTAGAAGGTATAACTCAATTATTAAACTCTATAATTATGGTCCAATCTAATATGAACCCAGGTCTTCGGATTGAAGGAGTTTTGCTTACGATGTTAGATGGTCGTACTAATATTGGTCTAGAAGTAATCGAAGAAATTCGTGGTTACTTTAAAAATAAAGTTTTCAATACCATTATTCCTCGTTTAGTTCGTTTAGTTGAGGCCCCAAGTCATGGCAAACCAATAAGCGACTACGACCCAGATAGCAGAGCAACACTTGCTTACCAAAATTTAGCAAAGGAGGTTATTAGTAGAGATGGAAACTAAAAGAAAAGCCTTAGGTAAAGGTTTAGAACAATTATTTACCAATGAACGCATTGATTTTGATAATTTTGAAAAAGGCTTAGTCGAAGAAGCTAAACCAAATGAAATTGTTGAAATAAAAATCAGTGAAATTCGTTCCAACCCTTACCAACCTCGTAAAATTTTTGATGAAGAAGCTCTAAACGAGTTAGCCTCATCTATAAAAGAACATGGTATTGTTCAACCAATTATTGTTAAAAAAAGTATAAAAGGGTATGAATTAGTTGCTGGTGAACGCCGTACTAAAGCTGCTAAAATAGCGGGCTTAGAAACCGTCCCTGCAATCGTTAAAGATTTCGATGATGAACAAATGATGGAAATTGCTCTAATCGAGAACATTCAAAGAGAAAATTTAAATCCAATTGAAGAAGCTATGGCTTATGATAGTATCTTAAGAAGCAGTAATATTACTCAAGATGAATTAGCTAAAAAATTTGGCAAAAGCCGCAGCTACATTACAAATAGCTTAGGACTTCTAAGACTTCCTGATGATACGAAAAAATATGTTGAAGATAACAAACTATCAATGTCGCATGCTAGAGCTTTATCAAAATTAGAAGATAATGACCAGATTAATCGTCTTGCTAACAAAATAGTTAATGAAAATTTAAATGTTCGCGCTATTGAAAATATTACTCGTGATATTCATGACCAAGAAATTAAAAAAGAAAAAGACGAAAATACTTTATTCGAGTTTAAACAATATGACACTTTAAATACTAACCATATCTATGAAGATGCCATGCGTGAAAAATTCGGTATCAAAGTAAAAATAACTGGTAAAAAAATAGAAATACCATACTCTTCACAATTGGAACTACAAAGAATTTTAGAATTAATGGATGTTAAAATTGAAGGATAGTTATGAAAATATTAGAAACGATTTTAAAAATTATTAGAACTAAGCAAGTTTATACTCCTATAATTGCTATCTTTTTAGGAATTATAGCTTGTAAGGGAATAAACAGTGCTTTACAAAAAATGTTGAAATTAAACGATGGCAAAAACTCTTATGAACAAAAGAAAAAAAGAACTATTATTGACTTATGTTCCAATATTTTTAAATATGTCATAATTGTTATTGTTGTTATTATAATTCTTGATGCTTATGGTATTGATACAAAATCAATCATTGCGGGATTAGGTGTTTTATCAGCCGTTTTAGGTTTAGCACTTCAAGATACCTTAAAAGATTTTGTTGGGGGCGTAAGTATTATTTTAGAAAATTATTATGTAGTAGGTGATTATGTAACATTTGGTAACTTTACTGGGGAAGTAATTGAATTAGGTTTAAAAAGCACTAAAATTAAAGATTTTAATGGCAAAATTTTAATCCTTGCTAACCGTAATGTTAATCAAGTAATTAACTTATCTCAAGCTAAACAAAGTATTTTCTTAGAAGTTAGTGTGGCATATGAAGAACCAACTGAAAAAGTTGAAAATTCCCTAAAAAAAATTATACCGGAAATTGAAAAAATTAATTATGTTGTCAAAAAATCAGTAGCATACTTAGGAATATCATCTTTAAGTGATTCAGCCGTTACTTATCTTATAAAAATTCAAAGTCTCCCAGATAGACAATGGCAAATTAAAAGAGATGCTTTAAGAATTATAAAAAATACATTTGAAGAAGATAATATAAAAATTCCATATCCACAAATCGAGGTGCACCATGGACAAGACATATAAATTAAACGACCAAGTAATAATGAAAAAGCCTCATGCTTGTGGGACTAATCTTTGGCAAATCGTAAGAACAGGTGTTGATATTAAAATAAAATGCGTCAATTGTGGCCGTGAAGTTATGCTTGACCGTTTAGAATTTAATAAAAAATTAAAGAAAGTTCTAGGTGATAACGATGCAAAATAAAAAAGATAAAGTATCTTTAAATCCCATAATGACTTTAATGATTCTAATTGGCTTAGCTATTTTACTAAGTGGGATTCTTGCCTTATTTGGTGTGGGCGCTACTAATCCCGCAGAAGGTAATTGGGTTGCTGTAGAATCTTTGCTAAGCCTTCGCGGTATAAAATATATTTTCCAGTCAACCGTTTCTAACTTTGCATCCTTTACCCCTTTATCAATGCTAATTATTATTTTAATCGGTATTGGTATAATGGATAAAAGTGGATTCTTAAAAACAACATTTTCACTACTAACAAGAAAATTTCAAAAGAAAACAATAACTTTTGTCTTAGCGCTTATCTGTATAATTTCATCAATCGGTGGCGATCTTGCTTATGTGGTTATGATACCATTAAGTGCGTTACTGTTCTACTATGGCCGCCGCAACCCTTTGCATGGTATTGTTATAAGCTTTGCTGCCCTTACTTGCGGAACTGGATTGAGTGTATTTAAAACAAGCGTAGATTCTAGCCTAGATGCTCTAACTTTAGATGCTGCTCATATTTTAGATTCTTCTTATACTTTAAATTATTTAGGTTACTTTATTATTATGACAGCTGCTATTTTTGCTTCTTCGGCCGTTATAACCTATATTGCTGAAAAATTTAGTGTAAATGATGTTCCTAAATACGAATTTAAAGATGAAAAAAAAGAATTCAAGTTAGCTAAAAGAGATATTAGAGGCTTAATTTTTGCGGGAACTTTTGGGATCATATATCTTTTAATCTTTATCTATAATATAATTCCAAATCTACCTTTAAGTGGAAACTTACTAGATTATTCTCAAAAACTTTATATAGATAAATTATTTAATCCTAATTCCTTCTTTTCCCAAGGCTTTGTTTTCATTGTAACCATTTGGTTTGTTATCCTTGGCTTATTTTATGGTCTTGGTTCTAGAAGTATTAAGAGTAGTAATGATTTCTGCGATTACTTAACCCATTCTTTAGATGGCATAGGTCGAACAATTATTTTAATATTGTTATCTTCCATCTTAATTAATGTGTTTAAAAAGACTAATATTGGTATTGTTGCCACTTCATTAATTGGCAACTTAATAAGTAACTGCAAATTTACAGGCATACCTTTACTGTTAATGTTCTTCTTTGGCACTGCTTTAGCAACTATTCTTTTGCCAAACACCGTTAATAAATGGACTATTCTTGCTCCAACTTGTGTTCCAACTTTAATGAATGTCGGCTTCAGTCCAGAATTTATTCAAGTGATTTTCCGTTTTGCGGAAAGTATGACTTACGGTTTAACCCCAATTATGGCTTACTTTGTAATCTATTTAGCTTATATGGAAAAATACAATACCGCTGATAATCCAATTGGTATATTTAAGATTTTAAATTATCAAAAGAAATATGCCTTAGCAGCTGGCGTTGTCTTCCTAGTCTTATCAATTATTTGGTACTTAGTTGGTTTGCCAATTGGTATTGGTGTAATGCCTACAGTTTAGATTTAACTAATAGATGGTTAAATCTTTTTTTTATTTTAAAACTTAAATAAAATAAATGTTATAATAGTAATAGGAAGTGTTAAAAAATGAAAAAAATTATTAAAGGATTACTACTTTTGTCAGGAATTTGCCTACTTTGTGCATGTAGTAGTAATAAAAATAGCGATACTAAAATTACATTCGATAATAATGGCTTTCTAACCAAAGAAGCCATAAAAAATATTCAAGCTGAAGACAATTATATAATTTTAGATGTTAGAACCCAAGAAGAATATAACGAAAAACATATAGTTAACAGCATCTTGATACCTTATGATAAAATATCCGCCCAAACCGTTAAGATAGATAAAGATAAAACCATATTAGTTTATTGTCGTTCGGGAAAAAGAGCAGCCACGGCTTTAGAAAAATTAAAAGAATTAGGTTACACCGCATACAATATGGGTGGTCTTGCCAATATTGATTTACCCAAAGAATAATAAAACTATAAATAAAATTTATAATTTAATATAGAAAAAAATTATAGAAAAGATATAAGAAATAGAAACAAGAGAAAAATATGATTAAAAGAATAATAACAACCAAAGATGCTAAGATATGCGATGGTCTTCTAACTAAATTGATACTAAACGAAAGTGAATATGATAAATTGCTACCCAAAAACTTTGTGGTGCAGGATTATTTTCAAAATGTTATAAAAGATGAAAAAAATATATTACTTGGTTATATTGTTGATAAAAAAATAATCGGATATACATTCTTAAAAAAAATAATAAAAGATGAAAATACTGGTTATCTAATAGATGGACTTTATATTGAAGAAACCTATCGTCGTAAAGGATATGCTAAAGAACTTTTAGAATATTCTTTAAATTTATTAAAAAAAGAAAATCCTGCCTTTATTGAAATAAATGTTTTATATGCTAATAAAATAGCTAGAAACCTATATAAATCACTTGGATTTCAAGATTTTAAAATAACTATGCGAAAAATAAATAATTAGAAAAGTAATAAAAAGGCGCAAAAAAACTAAATGATATAAATTATTAGGTAAAAATGGTTAAATAAATTGCCTTTTTAGTCCATTTTATTTATAATTAACAAAGAGGAAGTGGTATTATGGCTTTGAAAGCCGGAATCGTAGGCCTACCAAATGTTGGTAAATCTACTTTATTTAATGCAATTACAAAAAAGAATATATTGGCAGCTAACTATCCGTTTGCAACTATCGAACCAAATGTTGGCGTTGTAACTGTTCCTGATACGCGTTTAGAATTTTTAGAAAATATGTATTTACCATCAAGAACAATTCCTACAACTTTTGAATTTACGGATATAGCTGGTTTAGTAAAAGGAGCAGCTAAAGGCGAAGGACTAGGGAATAAATTTTTATCCCATATTCGTGAATGCGACTGTCTTGTTGAGGTTGTTCGTTGCTTTGATGATGCTGATATCATTCATGTTGAAGGAAAAACCGACCCAATTCGTGATATCGAAATTATTAATGTTGAACTTATTTTAGCTGATTTAGAAATTGTAACTAATCGAATTTCTAAGATTGAAAAGAAAGCTCAAACTACTAAGGAAAAAGATGCTGTTTTAGAATATGAAACCTTAAAAAAATGCGAAAATTCTTTAATGAATAATATTCCTTTAAGAAGAGTTGAGTTTAATGATGATGAATTATTATTGATTAAAAACTTTAATTTTATTACCCAAAAACCTATCATTTATGCTGCTAATGTCTCCGAAGATGATTGTATAATTGGTGAAAATGAGTATACAAAATTAGTTAAAGAGTATGCTAAAAATGATGATGCTCAAGTTATTGTCATGTGTGCAAAAATGGAAAGCGAACTAGCTGAACTAAGTGATGACGATAAAAAAGCCTTTATGGCCGATTTAGGACTTGCTAATAGTGGCCTTGATAAATTGATTTTTGCCACTTATTATTTACTTGGTTTACAAACCTTCTTTACCGTTGGCAAAGATGAATGCCGTGCTTGGACCTTTAAAAAAGGAATGAAGGCTCCCGAATGTGCCGGTTTAATTCACAGTGATTTTCAAAGAGGATTTATAAAAGCCGAAGTTACCAGCTTTAATGATTTAGAAAAATTAGGTAGTGAAAAAGCCGTTCAAGAAGCTGGTAAGCTACGCTTAGAAGGTAAAGACTACATCATGCAAGATGGCGATATTGTTCTATTCCGTTTTAATGTTTAAAATATAAACAATTTTAATTAGAAAAGGGGAATTACCTTGCAATTTAAAATAATTACCAAGGAAGAATTTTTAGCTTATCGTGATAATTTTAATTATAACTTTTACCAAAACCCTTCATGGGGCGAGGTAAAAAAAGAAACAGGCTGGAATAACTTTTATACAGCCGTTTTTGATGATAAAAATAGGCCAATTCTTCTAAGCTTAGTTTTAGTCAAAAAAATTTTAAATAAATATCTATATTATGCTCCTCGGGGACCTCTTTTGAAAAATGGTACTGATCGCAAAAAAGTTTATCAGTTTTACTTGCAAGAAATGAAAAATTATTTAAAAAATAAAAAAGCTATTATGTTTAAATTTGACCCTTTAATTCTATATGCCAAACATGATAAAGAAGGTCAAACTATAGGTAATGAAACCGAACAAAATTTTGTTGAATTCCTAGAAAAACAAGGAGCAAAACATCGAGGATTTACTATTGGATACACCGATGAGGCTCAATTTAGATGGTCTTATGCCTTAGACATTCAAAATAAAACATTTGCTGATTTAACTAAGGATATGAATACTAGATGTAAACGCAGTATCAAAAAGGCCTTAAAATATCCCTTAGTTATTCAAGATGTAACTGATGAGACAATCAAAGATTTTAAAGATATTATGGAAAGTACTGCCCAAAGGCAACATCATAGTGATAGAGCACTCTGTTATTATCAAACTTTAAAAGACAATTTAAAAGATATTATACGAATGTGTCTAATCTATTTAGATAAAGAAAAATTTTTAGAAGATATTAAGATGGGTAAATATAGTATTGATGAAAATGTTTTGGAAAATGTAAAACAAGATGAAAGAAACATGATACCTTTAAGTGCCGGCGTGTTTATTTTTGATAAAGACCGTTTTAATTATGTATATGGGGGAACTTATGCTAAGTATTTTCCTTTTATGGCCCCTTATAAAATGCAGGTAGAAATGATAAAATATGCCCTTGAAAAAAAGATGAACTACTATGACTTTGGCGGCATTTCCGGTAATTTTATTCCTAATACTCCCGAATATGGTGTATATGAATATAAAAGGGGTTATGGTGGTTTTGTAATCGAATATATTGGCGAATTTGATTTAGTTATAAACAAGAGAGCCTATTTTGCTTACACTCATGGCTTAAAAATTTATGAAACATTACTAAAAATTATCAAGAAATTACCAAAAAATTAACAGATTAATATAGAATATGGTAATTTTTCTTTTAAATTTCATAAATTAATGGTATGATTTTCTTAATTAGAAAGAGGGAATAATATGCGTATTTATAATTCACTTACTGATAAATTAGAAGAATTTAAGCCTATAAAAGAAGGCCAAGTAAGCATGTATGTATGTGGACCAACTGTCTATAACTATGTTCACATTGGAAACATGCGTCCAGTTATAACCTTTGATATGGTAAGAAATTATTTGGAATATTTAGGATACAAAGTAACCTATGCTTCTAACTTTACCGATATCAATCCTAAAATTATTAAAGCGGCCCAAGAACTTGGAATTACTGAAAGAGAAGTTGCCGACAAATTTATTGCCGCCTATTTAAAAGATTTAGAAAATTATCAATGTGGTAAAATTGATGTTCATCCAACAGTTATAGAAAATTTAGATAACATTTACACTTTTATTCAAAAACTAATTGAAAAAGGTTTTGCTTATGAAGTTGATGGTGATGTTTATTTCCGAGTAAGTAAAATTAAAGATTATGGTTGTCTTTCTAACAATACTTTATCTGAGTTAGAAAGTGGTGCTCGTTTAGAAATTGATGAAAAAAAAGAAGACCCATTAGATTTTGCTTTATGGCGTAAATCAACCGAAGGCGAACATTTTACATCTCCTTGGGGCGAGGGTATTCCGGGATGGCATACAGAATGTGTCGTTATGATAAATAGTCTTTTCGGTGAAAAGATAGATATTCACGGTGGTGGCGTTGATTTGAAATTTCCTCATCATGAAAACGAAATTGCCCAAAGTATGGCCTTGAATAATAATCACCTTGCCACATTTTGGATGCATAATGGACATATTAATGTAGAAGGCATTAAGATGAGTAAATCCCTAGGAAACTTTATTTTAGCTAAAGATTTTATTCAAAATAATAAGGCTAATGTTGTAAAACTTGCTATGTTTAAAACCCATTATCGATTACCATTCAATATCAAAGAAGAATTATTTAAAGAATGTAGCATGCTAGATGATAAAATTTATAATACCTTAAAACAAGCTAATCTCCAAATTCAAATAGATGGCACTTTAATTAATCAAATAACTCAAGATGAAAATATTAACAAGATTATGGACGAAGACTTTAATACCCCAAATTTAATTACCTATCTTTTAGAACTTTTAAAAGAATTAAATATGGCTCTTCGCAGTAATGGAGAAATTGGTTCACTTTATGATAAAATTAACTTAATCATTAATATTTTAGGACTTCATTATGACTTAAAAACTTTAAGTGTTGATGACAAGAATATTTATCAAGAGTGGTTAGAAGCGAAAGCTAATAAAGATTATAATAAAGCCGATGAATTAAGAGAAAATTTAGTAAAAAAAGAAATACTTTAAGTAAAATAGGAGTAAAATGGATACAATACTAATACTATTAATTATATTAATACCCAGATTGTTGACAAAATGGCATGTTCTAAAAAGAATGTGCCTATTTTTTTAAATTTATTTGTGAATTTTGCTAAAAG